>CAKRNG010000001.1 GCA_934370925.1 uncultured Lacticaseibacillus sp.
GTAGAAATCCTAAGTTCGGGATTTCCACCGGGCCTGCTTTGTATACCGGGGCCAAACCGTCTTCTGGCGCAGCCTCGACCTCAGATGGCACGTGAACCCCGTTTTTCTAATGCTGCTGGCCGGCATCATCGGGCGATTGGGTACTATTTATAAATTCGACATGACGCGAAAAACGACGTCGAATGTAACCTTGATTAATTTTTTCTTTGACATTTCTAAAATTCGTGCTAGTATAACCTCAAGATAAATATTCAAGACAACAAGGAAGACCAGTACGGTACGTTAACCTGACAGTGACTTGGGAATAGTGAGAACCCATCCAGTGCTTAACCTACCCGAATAACCCTTTCTTATGTCTCTAACCCAAAAGGCACTGCCTGAGTAGGCTTAGACGTTACCGGAACGTTATCATCGGCGGAGTATGTTAGTACTCTATGAGGTGGTTTATTTTAGATAAACAATTTGGGTGGTACCGCGAAATAATTTTCGTCCCTGTAAACAGCAAAGCTGCTTGCGGGGACTTTTTTTATTCCCAAAAAGCGGTCCCAATGCCTCAGTTGTCCGTCACCCACTTATACATCGAGCCCGTCTCGAGAGGAGAAATACACATGCAACTCATTATCCCAGATCACTACGACCCAAAGCTCAGCGTTCGCGAAACCCAAGAAGCCATTCGCTACATTCGCGAAACCTTCCAGGATGAATTCGGTAAGGAACTCAACTTGTCCCGTCTGTCCGCCCCAATGATGGTGCCCCGGTCTACCGGTTTGAACGATAACCTGAACGGCTACGAAACCCCCGTTTCCTTCTCCATGCAGGAAATGCCGGATGAAACAATGGAAATCGTCCACTCACTCGCCAAGTGGAAGCGCTGGTCCCTCGGCCGCTTCGGGTTCAAGCCTGGTGAAGGGCTCTACACCAACATGAACGCCATTCGTAAGGACGAAGAACTCGACAACATCCACTCCATCTACGTTGACCAGTGGGACTGGGAGAAGGTCATCACGAAGGAAGAACGGACAATCGAAACACTCAAGGCAACCGTTCGTGACATCTTCAAGGTCATCAAACACATGGAACATGAAGTTTGGTACAAGTACCCCGACGCCGTTTACCACCTGCCTGATGAAATCCACTTCGTCACGACCCAGGAACTGGAAGACCGCTGGCCAGACTTCACGCCAAAGCAGCGTGAAGATGCCATCACCAAGGAACTTGGTTGCGTGTTCTTGATGCAAATCGGGGGCGCCCTGAAGAGTGGCGAAATTCACGACGGCCGTGCCGCTGACTACGATGATTGGCAGCTTAACGGGGACATCCTGTTCTGGTACGAACCTTTCCAGAAGGCCCTCGAAGTTTCTAGCATGGGTATCCGCGTTGACGCCGACGCGATGGCACGCCAGCTCAAGATTGCGGACCAGGAAGATCGTTTGGCCCTGCCATTCCACAAGGCCATCATGAGTGAAGAACTGCCATTCACGATTGGTGGGGGAATTGGTCAGTCCCGTCTGTGCATGTTGCTCCTCGGCAAGGCGCACGTTGGTGAAGTTCAGGCCAGCGTTTGGCCACAAGACATGCGCGACCAGTGTGACGCTGCAGGCATCCACATTCTGTAATTAAAATAAAAAGTTCCTCATCACCAGCTGAATTCAACGTTGGTGATGGGGAACTTTTTTACTTTTGTCGCATTTCTTCTATAATGTCTGCGCGCCCAAATACCTACGTAATGATGCCATTTCAGCATTCGCATCCTGGAGGCCACTTTCATATAAGGCTGCCAGTTTGTCGGTATCCCCCTCCAGCCGCTTGACCGTGACGGGTTCGTTCGGTGCTAGGACAAAAATGTGCCCAGCTTTCTCTAACGTATCCAACTTGTCCGCTTGGTGGTTGTACATCTCGGGACGTGCAGCCGCTGCTTTGACGAATTCAGGATACTGCGCAAAGGCGTGTTCATACGCATGCCGCAATGGTGATGGCGTCCGACTTTTCCGGTATTCCCGTTCGCGCGTCCGAATGACCACAATCTTGTCGTAGCCCGATAGCTGGGCATAAGCATATGGAATCGAATCCGCAATGCCACCATCTAAGCACAGCCCCTGCTTCGTCTTTACGGGCGCTGAAAT
Source organism: uncultured Lacticaseibacillus sp. (assembly GCA_934370925.1). Lineage (GTDB taxonomy): Bacteria > Bacillota > Bacilli > Lactobacillales > Lactobacillaceae > Lacticaseibacillus. The sequence continues at coordinate 2,124 of CAKRNG010000001.1, forward strand.
GAACGGCATGGACGAGGATGCCTTCAGGGTCTGCACCATTTCTCGACCAACTGGATGGTTAAAGTACACGGCCCGCCCCAGCTCAAGTGACGTTGCCACAATCACGAACTTGGACGCCGACCGCCGATACGTGGTGGCATCGAAGTTCTGCCACGTGTCACCGTGTGGGGAGAACAGGTAATCCAAATTGATGATATCTTGCCGTTTAAAGGCCCGCCGCACTGAAATATAGTTACGGTCATGCCGGTAATTCACGTTGACATCATTGGTTCGTCCGCGCTGCTTGGAGATGAAATTCGTCCCGCAAAGTGCGCCTGCCGAAACCCCAATGACAGTTTCAAATTCAATATCATGGTCCAAGAAAGCGTCCAAAACGCCCGCAGTATATTCCCCACGTAAGGCGCCACCTTCAAGAACCAGTGCTGCTTTATACATTTTGTACCCTCTCCTCTCTGCGATACCCTACCTTAACACACGCTCACGTTTGTTGCTACGATGCAGTTGATACGGGGTTCCCTTGCTTCGCATCGGGGGCGCTGCGTCCGCTTGCTTAATGGTCACGGTTGATCGGCTCACCTTAATAACCGCGGATGGTGTTACCAAAATTGGCCACGTACATTCCTGCTTGTTGGACACGCTTCTCATTGCGGGTGCCCCGCAATGAACTAAGGGGCTAGTCGTTCGCATACAAACCCCGTATTCGGGATTCGTCACCGCTTGATAACGAGGCCATCTTGTTGCAGTTGTTCGCCACCTTCATTATGACGCGTAACCGAACGGCACAGCGATCAGACGAACACGGTCAAATCAAAGTAAACACAAGCAACGCAATGGTGTGAACCTGATGCTCATGACAGGGCACCCGTCATGAGCTGCGTGTCCACCGAGTCGTCATGGGCGAGGCAGGTGGTGGTGAGATAATCAAAACAAAACACGTTGGGCCGCACAACCGTAACCACTAAACCAATGAAGTCAGCGCCGCCGATACGAAGCAAGGCACTCCCGAAGTCCTATCCAAGTTAACCTTACATCCAGTCGCGTGCCAGAAGACTGCCCCCTAACATACAAGGCAGTCCCGACAGAAATCCTAAGTGCGGGATTTCCGCCGGGTCTACCTTGTATACCGGGGCCAACCCGTCTTCTGGCGCAGCCTCAATTTTTCAACCCCAATCAAAACAAGGGTTGCCAGGATGCCGACACCCATGAGGTTAAGTGGGAGGAATAGAATGACCATTAATCTGCCCGCAATGACTGGAGATTCGAGAATTGTGCCACCCATGCTGATGGCGAAGACGCCGATTAAGAAGATGGGGTCCACTTGCGGCAGTAGCTGACTCAAGGCAATCCCCTGCGCGGTAGATGCGAAAAGGACAGGGAAGATATCCCCACCAAGCCAGCCCGTGTTGAGGCAAATGGTCAGTAGCGCTAGCTTCAGTATCGACCGCAACACCAGGAATCCGGTTCCCTTTGCCTGCCATGCCCCCGCCAATAAGTGAAAGTTGTGCTGACCAGAAAACATAATGGCCGGGAAGCACAGACTTGCCACGTAGATTGCGACGCCACCCAACAAGATAAGTTGCCAGGTTTGGCGGACGCGGCCCAGGATGATTTTGCGTAATTCAATCATGAGCACCAAATAAACGCGCCCTAAAAGATGGCCCAGAAGCATCAACGGAATAAACCAATATAGGTCAGTCAGTTGCCAACTTGATTGTCCCAGCCGAATGATTAGTGACGGTTCTTGCCCGATGTTGAAGGCGAGACAGAAGAACAGCACCCCCACCGCGAACCAGATGATGGTGAGTGGTGTCCAGAGTGATTTACCTTTTTCCGTGATGGGCCGCCGCACGAGGTAGCGGTGTGGTGCCACCAAGATGCCCGCTTGCCGCCACCAAGACTGTGCCCGCACGGCCTCGTAATTTTGCGTGATATACCGGACTTTATCCGTTAACCACAAGCCATAAAGAATCGTCGAACTCACCAGCGTTGCTTCCGGTCCCAGGCTCGTCCCACTCGTCAAAATAATGGCGGGCACCACCATCTGAAACAAGACGTGCCGATAATCCGACCACCCCGTCTGCTTCAACTCTGCCCGAATTCGCCCAAGCGTCTTCGGCAAGGGCCCGCCGAGGAAAAAGTGTGCGCTATAGATAAGCAGCCCCACGATGAGCAACCAAACCGCGTTGAACACCGGGCGAAATGTGGGACCAGGCCAAATAAGTTCAATGAGGGTGCTTTGCAAAACGTAAAAGCCACCAATAATGAACCCAAGAACGGCACTCATCGTCATCCCGTAAAATAAAATGTAACGCTGCTTATCCACTAGCCAGTCCTTTCTGAAAACAAAATCACAACCCGACCATCATACTATTTATGTTGGCACACCGTCAAAGTGCGATGGTTGAGGCTGCGCCAGAAGACGGTTTGGCCCCGGTATACAAGGCAGGCCCGGCGGAAATCCCGAACTTAGGATTTCTGTCGGGCCTGCCTTGTATGTGAGGGGACAGTCTTCTGGCGTGCGATTGGATGTAACGTTCGTGTGCTTTGGACTTATGGCGCACCCCCTTTCCGTGTCGCCCTTATCACACCACGTTCCGGTCCCAAAAGCCCAGCGCGAAGACTGCCAGCCCGAGCCGCAATCTAATCCAACTTTGCGCGATTCAGGAGGACGGAGCTTGTGACGACGGAGAGTGAACTGAACGCCATCGCCAGTCCCGCCAATTCTGGACTTAACGTCACTCCGAAAGCAGCGAAGACCCCCGCTGCCACGGGAATGCCCAAAACGTTGTAAATGAACGCCCAGAACAGGTTCAGTTTAATCCGGTTGAACGTCTTCTTGCTGAGCGCGAGGGCACGATCCACATCCCGTAAATCATTCTTCACGAGGATGATTCCCCCAGATTCAATCGCAATATCTGTCCCAGAACCCATCGCAATCCCAACGTCTGCCGTCGTGAGGGCGGGCGCGTCGTTGATGCCATCCCCCACAAAAGCAACCTTCCCCGACGTTTGCAGATCCCGAATGTGGTCTGCCTTATCCCCCGGAAGTACGTCTGCCACCACGTCATCAATACCAACTTGATCCGCAATGGCCCTTGCAACACGTTCATTGTCCCCCGTAAGCATTACCGTCTTGAGGCCACGTGCCTTGAGCGCTGCCATAGCGGCCTTTGACGTCGACTTCGGTGCGTCTTGAATGGCAATTAAGCCAATGACAGTACCACCAACACCCACAAGCACCACCGTTTTGGCTTCATCTTGCAGCCGCTGCATTTCCTGCGTCATTTCTGCGGTCATTTCATTATCTGCACGAAGCTTTTCGTTACCGACAAAGGCCGTTTCACCGTCAACCGTTGCTTCAACGCCTTTCCCTGAAACCGCGGTAAAATCACGCGCAACCGGAACGTCTAGGTTCTTCGCCTTTGCTTCCGCATTAATCGCACTCGCGAGTGGGTGTTCCGACGCGGCTTCCAGACTCGCTGCTACCGCCAAAACGTGCGATTCATCCCCAACAACGTCCGTCACGGTTGGTTTTCCCGCCGTAATGGTCCCCGTTTTATCGAACACCACGGTACGGACATCATTGACTGTTTCCAGGACTTCTCCGTTCTTAATCAGAATACCCATTTTTGCACTCCGACCAGTTCCGACCATTAAAGCCGTGGGGGTTGCCAGTCCCAAGGCACATGGGCAGGCGATGACGACCACCGCCACCGCGAAAATCAACGCGTGGGCGACGGTTGCGCCAAGAAGCACATACCACACTAAGAAGGTCGCGACCGCAATCATCAACACAATGGGCACGAAGATATCCGCAACCTTATCCGTCAGCTTCTGGATGGGGGCGTGACTCGTTTGGGCCTTTCGTACTAATTCCACAATTTGGGCGAGCATGGTTTCCTTGCCCACCTTCTCCGTGCGGAACGTCAAAGTCCCGTTGCCATTCATGGTGGCGCCAATAACCTTGTCGCCCGTCCGCTTGGTGACCGGCATACTTTCACCCGTCACCATTGATTCGTCGATGCTCGATTGACCGTCCGTAATAACCCCGTCCACGGCAATCTTCTGTCCTGGACGAACACGAATCAGGTCGCCCACTTTGATTTCATCCAGCGGTACCCGAATGGTCTGCCCATCACGAATGACCTCAGCGTCTTTCGCCTGCAAGTCCACAAGCTTCTCAACCGCGCTGGACGCATTATTGCGCATGCGTTCCTCAAAGACCTGCCCCAAAAGGACAAACGTGATGACGAACGCCGCACTCTCGAAGAAGACCGCTTGCCCCGTTGCCATTGCGTACAGACTATAGAGATAAGCCGTTGCCGTTCCGATTGCAACAAGGGTGTCCATGTTCGCGTGGTGCTTCTTGAAGGATGCCCATGCACTCTGCAGAAATGGTCCCGCCGCAACAATCATAATCACAGTCGTTAGTGCTAACTGAATCCACTCGCTCCCGTGAATCATGACCCCAAATGGCATCAAAATCATGTTGATGAGCATTGGGACTGAGAGAATGAGTGAAATCCAAAATCGTTTCGTCACCGTCATCGTGTGCCTGCCTTTCTGAGCGCGCCGATTCGCCCTGTGCTTAGTCGGGCTCCGCGGGGCAAAAGTTTCCGCTTACCCCAGAAACAGTACTGGCGGAAAACCACCGCCACTACTGTTTCTACGTTAATGCTCAACTTCTGAACGCCCCGCTACGCCCTGTGTTCTACTTAATAATCAGCTTACCGTGGAACATGTCCATGCCACAAGCCCACTGGTATTCGCCGGGCTTGCTGGTATCGATTTCGATGGCCTCTGTCCGGTCCTTTGGTAATGCCCGGTTAATCCCGAAGTCGGGGAAAACCACGTGGTCTAAACAGCTTGATGGATCGCGACGCGTGAAGTTCAACGTGGCGGGCACACCCTGCTTTAGCACAACGGTTTCAGGCGAGTAACCCCCATTGACGTCAATGGCCACGTTCTGCTGGTTATCTGAAACCTCCGCAACGGCAGCATTTTGTTCATGCTTGCCGAAGAACCACCAGGCAATAAACCCAATTACCGCAAGACCAACAATCATCGCAATTATCTGAATCATTTTTGTTTCCTCCTAATTTAAAATTCCAGTTCGCCAAAACATGACGTTCAGGCTGCAACACTGCTTAATCACAGCAATCATCCGTTCCGGCTAAGCAATCACAAGGAACTGATTCGGGTGCCGTCGTTAACTTTTGTGCCAACACTTGTTGCATGGTTTCAATATCCGCACGACTCAGCGGTGTCTCCTCAATGAGGTGTACGAGGGCAGCGCCCTTCTTCATCGCACAAAGACTGGCGAACAGGTGCGTTGTCGTCTGCGCCATCGCGACCTGCTCACTTATCGCAGGGTGGTACGTAAATCGGTGACCGGTTGCAACCGTTGTGAGCATTTCTTTCTTCACCAGTCGGCGCAGCAACGTCTTAATCGTCGACTCGCTCCAATCACGCTTATTCCGAACGGCGGCGATAATGTCGTTACTGCCGACATCCCCCTTCGTCCAGATAATGCGCATAACTTCCCATTCGGCGGGCGTCATCTCTGTTGCATTTAAGTTCATTGTCTCGCCCCTTTACGTTTACAGTTGTCATCTTACAAAAACAGCATATCGCCTTCGTTTACATTTGTCAACAACGAATGAACCACACGCGTCCGCAAAAAAGCCTTTCCTGAAAAGCGGAAAGACTTGCCTCGTTCATTTTTATTTTTGCGCACCCATCAAAACTCATCTTCCTTGGCGCTAGAGTTGAGTTCCACCATCTTCCCGGTTTGCAGATAAACGACCCGTTCGCAAATATTCGTGACGTAATCCGCAATGCGCTCAATATAGGAAGCGACCAACATGTAGTCTGTGCCCCCAACCACCGTTTCCGTGTCTGCCTGCATACTGTTGATGCAGGCCAGATAGATGTCCTCCGAATACTTGTTGACCACGTGATCCCGCGCCGCAATACGTTCAGCGCGGTGGGCGTCATTGTGAACGTAGGCATCTATCACTTCATCCGACATTTTGCGCACCACGGTGAACATCTTGTTCAATTTCGACTCAATGCTGAAAACACGCGGATTACCCTTGAGCCGAATTGTCGCTTTGGCAATCGACACGGCATGGTCCCCCATTCGCTCCAAATCAGAACTTGCCTTCATCGCGGTCACAATGCGCCGCAAACTAGTGGTCACGGGTTGCTGTAACGCAATCAATTCCAGACATTTACGTTCAATTTTCATCTGCCGCGAATTAATTTGCTCATCACTCGCGATGACCTCATAGGCGAGATGTTTATCGTGCGTCGTGAATGCCTGAACCGCGCGATAAACGGCAACGTTGACCATCATCCCCAACTCCAAGAAGCTCATGTCGAGCGTCTTTAGCTTCTGCTCGAATTCCTCGTTCATTGCGCCATTCCCCTTCTTCAAGCAGTCCTTGGTGCAGGCCACCCGTTTGTTTACCCTAACGATACCAAGCGCATGTAAACGCGGTGTAAACATTGGACACAATGAATGTAAATATTGGGTAAATCTGATGGTGAGCAACACTTCGGATGACGCGCACACCGTAAACAGCTATCATGGACTTAATATCCCCGCATGAACGTGATACATGCATTCGTGCGGTAAAAGGAGCATATTATGTTAGGAACACTTTTCAACACCGCCATGATTATTCTCGGCAGTTGTCTCGGCGCCCTTCTCGGTAAGGGGCTGAAAAAGGAATACCACCAGGCCATGATGGACGCGATGGGCGTTGCCGTCGTCTTCATCGGCATCAAAACCGGGCTGTCCGCCGCCGCAAAAAGTAACTACCCCGTCCTTTTCATCGTCAGCCTCGCGCTCGGCGCACTCATTGGTCAGGCATTACATATTGAGGAACATTTCAACCACCTGATGGCGCGCTTCAATAATGGTTCTGGTCTTCAGCAGGGACTGTCCACCGGGATTCTGCTTTTCTGCATCGGCACCCTCTCCATCGTTGGCCCAATTGAGGCCGCGCTCAAAGGTGACATCACAATGTTACTCACCAACGGCATGTTGGACCTGGTGACCGCCACCGTTCTCGCCTCCACGTTCGGTATCGGGATGGTCTTTGCCGCACCCGTCCTGTTTTGTTGGCAGGGCAGTATCTATCTCTGCGCTAAATTAATGGAAAACGCCATTAGCACCAATATGATTAATGAAGTGTCCATCGTTGGGGGCATTCTCATCATGACAAGTGGCCTCGCCATCTTGAACATCAAAAAAATCAGTACGCTCAACCTGTTGCCCGCGCTGGTCGTCCCCATCGTTGGCGTCCTCGTCATGGGATTGTTTTAGGTCGTTGCGATTCAATCATTATTTTAAACACAAAAAGACCTCGGTGAACCAATCGCCGAGGTCTTTTTGTGTTTAAATATTATGGAATCTGAATCGCAACCCCAATGAGTCCGGGACCCGTGTGTACACCGAGCGATGGGGAAATATCGCCCTTGTAATCGATAGGGTGGCCCGTGGCAGTTTCGAGATCTGCAGAAATCTGGTTCATGAGGTCTGGATTTGCCCCGTGTGCCACCGCAATTTTTCCATCCGCACCACTGGCAAAATCATCCGCAATTAAGCCCGTAATTTTCTTCATGGCCTTTGCTTCTGACCGGGACTTGCTGACAACGTAATAGATGCCATCTGGACCACACGAAATGACCGGCCGAATCTTGAGGGCACTCCCCACGATGCCGGCAACACGACCAATTCGCCCGCCAGCCTGTAAGTAACTGAGCGTTGGGACGTAGAAGTACACGCGACTCTTCGGCACAGACGCTTCGATGCGCGCAATAACGTCTGCATAGCTGAGGCCTTCACGAATTAACTGCAATGCGTAAACTGCCTGCAAGCCACTCCCAATCCCGATATTTTTGGTGTCAATAATCGTCACCTTGTCAGCGGAAAACTGTGCGGCAGCCACCTTGAACGTCTGGTGCGTGGCGGACAATCCGCTCGCAATGGTAATCCCGATGATGTGTGTATATCCCTGATCGAACAATCCCTGCATCGCCTGTTCCGCCGTGTATGGTGCAGGGCTCGCTGTCCGTGGCAACTCGCCACCCTGACTCAACCGTGCGTAAAACGCTGCGGGTGTTAGGTTTACGCCATCTTGGTAATCCTGACCATCCATCGTGACGTTGAGCGGAACCACCGCAACATTTTCATTTGCCTTAAGGACTGTTTGCGGTACATCAGAACCTGAATCAACGACAATTGCAATTTTTTCGGTCATGGGAGCGCCTCCGTGTAATGTGATATCTAAAGCATATAGTTTCAAGGACTAGATGTAAAGTTTATATTCTCCAACAAATGTAACGTATATCGACAGGTGCGTTTGATTAAAGCGACAAGCAAGTCCTCGGCGTACGGCGCGCCGAGGACCGTGGTTTGGCCTGCATTTACGATGTCACTTCATCCTAGTAGTTGAACGCAAAGTAGATAGAAAAAGCGATGACGGTTAATTCCCAAACTTAGGAATAACTGTCATCGCTCGTATCATCTCGATCTACACTTACTTAACCGCCAATTGTTTCCGGTAAATCACGTAAACCACCGCCGTAATGGGTAGCGTCAGCATCAAAACTGGGTAGAACAGGGTTTGGGGTAACCCATCGAACAGCGCCCCACCGATGATTGGGCCAAGCACCATCCCCGTATCCATGCCGATGTAGAAGGTACTGTTCGCCAGCCCCTGTTCATCGAGCGGCGCAATCAAGAGTGCGGTTGCCTGACACACCGAGTACATGAGGCCGTACCCGCCCGCCAATCCAGCCGCGGCAATGAACATCATCCAGTTGTTAACCAACATCGTGAGGCCCACCATTCCGACCAAGTTGCAAATAATCCCGGCCAACAAGAACCATTTGAACGCCACCCGGTCAAAATAATCCTTGAGTGCAAGCCGCATGACAAGCAGGATGACGGCATAAATAATGAAGAAGTTCCCCACCATCACGTGCAGGTGCCGCGCCGCTACGTACTCCACAATGTAAGATTGCGTGGCAAAATACGGAATCGACAGCAACATGATGATAATGGCAACGGGCACGACTTTCGGTTGCACAATGCGCAACTTCTTCTTGGTGGCTTTTTGCGGTGCCAGTTTGGGTTCCCCGCGATTCACGACGAACTGGATCAGGATGATTAAGAAGGCACTGAACAGGGATGCGAACAAGAACGCTTGCCGGTAACCGAAATGGTTGTAAATAAAAATCCCGAGCGCTGGCGCGATGGCCATTCCCAGCGCGTTCATCATTCCGTAATAACCCATCCCCGTTCCCACGCGATTCCGGGGTAGCAACCCCGACAGCCAGGTGGCCATGCAGACGGAACAGAGCGCGAACCCAAACCCATTGAGCACCCGGAACACGACCACCATCCAGGCGGACACGGAAATTGCGTACCCAACGCTGGCAATCAGGAGCAGGCCGCCGCCAATAAACGCAATTTTGTACTTCGATATCTGATCAGTCAGTTGCCCCGCAAATGGCCGAAACAAGAGGGAGCACAGATTCATGGTCGCAGCCACCATTCCGGCAAGCAACGCGCTGGCCCCGATGCTGTGGGTGAACCCCACAATCAGCGGGTTGATGAGCATGGATGCGGACATGTAAGCAAACGCGCCAATCAGAATCAGCACGGTGTCGCGGGTAAACAATTGATCTTTTTTCGGCACTTTAGGTCCTCTTTCGTTGTTTGTTTCTTCTACTATACCATTTCGTTCACGCCTCTGACGGAGGAACAAATGCAAAAGGCGCATTTGTTGACGCAACGTCACTGCTGCGCCTAGCATGTTGTCGTCTCGCTGACCGAACAACATTTGTGCTCAGAAAATCAAACTTCCATGAGCGGTCCTGACCTCGATAAGGCATTCGCGCAAAGCCGCGAATGCCCCGCCTCAGAAGATTTCATTTCACAACGCGTGCAAAACGGCATAAAATAAACCTCGTAAGAATACATATCAGGAGGGCAAATCCCTTGGAAGAACAAGAAGTCATCGGGCTTTGCGGCCAAGTTGGCAAGTTATTGCTCGAAAACGGCGCCGAAACCAGTCGTGTCGAACGAACCGCGGAATATATCGGGCAGTCAGCGGGCGTCCCCGTCTCCTGCCACGCGACCATGACCGCTGTTTTTGTGGACGCGAATAGCGGCACACACACCCATTTGGTTAAAGTACGCACCAAGAACTTCAACTTGCGCAAAGTCGACGCGGTGAACACGTTGTCCCGGCAATTCACTGCGGGGCAGATTGATTTTGCCGCCTTGCGCGAAGCTATCGCGCACATCGACCACACACCCGATGATTTCAACCTGCCACTGAAAATTCTGGGCGCAGGTCTCGTGTCCGTGGCACCCATGCTGCTGTTTCAGGCATCTTGGCGCGACCTCGGCCTCGCCTTCTTCGTCGGGATTGCGGGATACCTCGCCGCGATGTGGGCAGACACGCACGTGAGCACGCCCTATATTGCATCCGGCATTGGGGGTGTGGTGATTGGCCTCCTCGCCACCACGTTGCAACTCTTGGCAATCGGGAATAGTGCCGACAACATCATCGTGAGCGCCCTCATGCCGCTGGTACCTGGTGTCGCCATCACGAACTCCCTGCGCGAACTGATCGGCAAAGAAACCATCTCTGGGGCGGTCCGCGCCATCGACGCCGTCCTGACTGCCGGTGCCATCGGGGGTGGCGTGGTCGTCGGCAGTGCCATTATCAAGGGCTTGCTTGGAGGTGTGCTATGACCGAATTACTCATTCACGCCATCGTGAGCTTCGCCTCAAGTGTTGGCTTTGGCATCATCACGAACATCCCCAAACGCACGCTGCTCCCCGCTGGCATTACGGGCGCCGCGTCCTGGATTGTGTACGTCCTCATGACCCACGTGACCACGGGCGCCATCCTCCCTAACTTACTGGCAGCGATCACCATTGGTATTTTTGCCAACGTCTCCGCCCTCATCGTGAAGGCGCCGGTTAACGTCATGTACATCCCCAGCCTCGTCTCCCTCGTGCCTGGCGCCATCATCTACATGAGCATGAAGGACTTCACCCTGGGGCAAGAAACCGCCGCGGCGCAGTACCTCATCAAAACCCTGACGATTGCGATTGCCCTGGCAGTCGGCTTCGTCATTTCCGAAGCCATTTTCAATCAGTTGCGCGACCCCATTCGGCGGTTGATTCACCGGTCGTAGTATAAAGGTGAGGTGAGTGGGTGCGCCATAAGTCCAAGGCGCATGAACGTTACATCCTAGTCGAGCTACGTGCCCCAAAAGTCTGCGCTTAACCCAGAATTGATTGCGGTGGAAGTGCGCCACCTCCATCAATTCTACGTTAATGCTCAACTTCTGACCGGGGCACTTCGCCTGTGATTCGTCACGCGCCAGAAGACTATCTCCTCACATACAAGACAGAAAGGACTCTTTCTTATGACCCTCCAAACAGATTTAATGCGCCACCTTGACCAATCTGCCGCTGACATTCAGACGATTCGGCGACACCTACACGCCCATCCTGAAGTTTCATTTGCTGAAAAGGAAACGGCAGCCTACATCAAGGGGTTTTACCAACATCTCGGATTACCCATGCAGGATTATGGGGATGGCTATGGGTTTGCCGTCACCATTGATTCTGGACGCCCCGGCAAACATCTCGCGTTGCGTGCCGACTTTGACGCCCTTGCCGTTCAAGAGGACAATGATTTACCCTTCAAATCCCTAAATCCAGGTGTCATGCACGCGTGTGGTCATGATGCCCACACCGCCTATTTGATGATCCTCGCGCGTGAACTGAACGTGTTGCGCGACCAACTGACCGGGAGTGTGCGGATTATTCATCAGCCTGCCGAAGAAGTATCACCCGGTGGCGCAAAGGGCATGATTGCGGCGGGCGTTCTTGATGGCATTGATAACGTCCTCGGCGCGCACGTCATGACAAACATGGCAACCGGCACAATTGGTTACCATGTTGAAGAAACACAAACGGGACGGGCGAACTTCACCCTCACTTTCGCGGGTAAAGGTGGTCACGCCTCCATGCCACACCTCGCAAACGATGCAATTGTGGCGGGAAGCTACTTTGTGACGGCCCTTCAAACAGTCGTTTCCCGCCGCATCGATCCGTTCGATACGGCCAGTGTGACGATTGGCTCGTTTGACGGTGCTGGTTCATTCAATGCCATCAATCAAAGTGTCACCCTAAAAGGCGATGTGCGAATTATGAAGGAAACCACCCGCAAGACGGTTCGTGACCAGATTGAACAAATCACCCACGGTATCGAAACCATGTTTGGCGTCACAGCAACACTGGCCTACGATGATAATTATCCAGTTCTCTACAACGACAAGACGCTAACAGAAAACGCAATGACGCATATCCGTGACGCTAACATTCCCGAAATCACCTCTGTATTCGATTGTGGCCCGCAAGATCCATCCGAAGATTTCGCCTACTTTGCACAGACTGTTCCCAGTAGCTTTTTCTACATTGGTTGTGACGTAGCGGACGGTCAAACACACCCACACCACAGTCCGAACTTCCTGCTGGACGAACGCTGCCTCTTAATCGCAGCAAAAGTAGTGGGCACAGCAACGGTAGCCTACCTTAATCAGGATTAGGCAGCGGGGAATATCAACAAGTTTTATCGCCTTTGCTAAAGTAGTTGGCGCCTCAAATATAAAGAAGGACCCTTGCATTTTCACGTCCTTATAAAACACGGTATAATAGGCACATCTATAACTCAACACGATAGGAGGAGTTCCCATGCAATCTGCTGACGTCAACCGTAAACTTGCACATCTATCTGATTTGAAGCAAACCATGGATACCTACCGTCCACTGAGCGCTGCTGAAGTTCGTCTACTAGAATCGAATATTCGAATTGAACATGTCTGGTCTTCTAATGCAATTGAGGGTAGTTCACTGACTAAATACGAAACAGCGTCCATCATCAACCGCGGAATCACAGTTCACGGTGCACCCGTTGCCGAGATTCTCGACACCATGGATCTCAATCGCGCCTATGATTACATGTTGGATTTAGCGTCACGTCCCCAGGCTTTGACTGCCACAATTATTCGTGACCTTAACCGTATGGCAACCCAGAGAATTGATAACCCAGAAGCAGGTCAATACCGCGCTGTCGATGCTTGGCCAAATGGATTCGAAAACACGCCTTATACAGAACCATTTTCAATTCGCCCAGAAATGAATGACCTTATCGACTGGAGTCACAACGCCCAAGATAATTTGCATCCAGTTTTATATGCGACCGAGTTACACCGATGCTTCGTAACGATTCACCCGTTTGCTGATGGAAATGGGCGGACGGCACGGCTACTCATGAACATGGCACTAACCCAAGCTGGCTATCCCGTCATCAACATTCAACCTGACAAAGCTAGTCGACACGCCTACATGGAAGCCTTACATCTCAGCCAAACAAAGGGCAACCCAATTCCATTCACCAATATCATCATTGATTACGTTCAGGATACCCTCGAGAAGCGTATTCGCACGTTACAACTCGCGGAACAAAATCGCATTGAAGCCGAAAACGACAGTAACCTAACGCCATAATCAAAACGAAGTTGTACATGAAGAAGGACCCGCATCAATCTAAGTTCGATTGATGCGGGTCCTTCTTCATATATCGGAGCCAAATCGTCGTCTCACATGATTTAACGATTTAGTTTCAAAACCAACTGGAACCTGGCGTGCACTGCGCCAGGTTCTTTCGTTTCTTTTCACTCTCTATGCAATCACACCGACTGCAACAGCCGTTTCCTGGTAATGAGTACCATAAATCCGACCACCATCCCCAACATCAACACACCCGTTATCGCGAAAATCGGTACCGCACCATAATGGTCAAACAGCGCCCCGTAGAAGAGTGTTCCCACCGGCATCAATACCGTACTAATCGTTTCGTCCAGTGAAAATACGCGTCCCTGCATCTGTTCCGGAATCACTTTCTGCATGAACGTTTCCCACGGTGTATTCACGAACACCAAGATAATGCCCAGTACCGTGTTCAAAATAACGAAGAGCACCGTATTCATTGGGGCAGTCCAACTGAACAGAACCGGCACCCCCATGAACGCCAGTAAGAGTGCGAATAGGCCTAGGTTGAAGAACGAGACCTTTACCGGATGATGCTTTAGCTTGAGCTGACTCAGCCAAATGCCACCAATAAACATCCCCACGGCAAACGCGGAATCCGTAACGCCATATTCCGTATTGGATAACCGGAGTGTGTGCACCAACAAGTATGGCAGCCCTAGATTCAACGTCGCAAAGAAGAAGTTAATGGCCGCAGAAGATAGACTCAAGACCATCACCAACCGTTGACTAATCATGTAGCGCACACCCGCCACGAAATTCTGCACCACCGATTGTTTCGGTTCCACTTCTGCCACTTTTTCCGCAACTTTCGATGGCTGAAACCGCAACGTAAAGATTGCAACCAACGCAACCAATTCGAAGATCACTTCAATGTACGCAAATTTATCAATGCTAACCAGAGTGTAGACAAGCGCCCCCATAATCGGTGCTAAAAAGCTCGCTAATGAAGACATTGACTGATTGAGCGAATTAACTTGCTGACGCTCATCTTCCGCAAATAGTTGCACCAAACTCGCCTGCACCGTGGTGTACAGGAAGTTATCCGTCACCTGTAACACGATAATCAGACCTATCAGTTCCGGATAATATCGTGCCGGATAGCCACTAAACAGCAATGCAAACAGGATTAATGCACCAATCGTCACTGCTTGCGCCACCGCCATGACTAACTTATGTGACTTTGTATCCACGACATACCCGACAAAAGGCGTCAGGCAAACCGTGACGAGTGGTCCTGTAATCAAACTAATTCCCATACTCAGCGCGGAACCCGTTCGCTGAAGGATATACAAACCGATTGCAAATGACAGCATGCCACTGCCAAATGTCCCGGCAAACTTCACCACCAAAATCTTGGCGGCCTGTAACGATACTTTTTGCATCATCAATTCCTCATTATTCTATTCTTAATTGATGAGCTTCAATCCTGCACGCCTATCCACCCTACTCACGGGTAAATGACTTGTTCGCTCTTTGGCAACGTGGGCGTGCTCACTAAATTACAAGTCTGGTCACATTATATCTAATTTTTATGAAAAAAACAGCAACCTGTGACGGGCGAGTCTTCATTCCGCTTTCGGAACACCTCCTTGCCTCCCGGAAACCGTTTGCACTCCCTGATTGAAACTGCTACGCTAAATGTGCACTTAATCCTATACTAGAAATTTGGTTATCCCCCATGAAGAAATCGTTCAATCCTGCATCACTCACTTATTACATTCTCTACATCATCGTCTTCGTTCTTCTAGCGCTGCACCACCAAATCGCAGCGGTCATCGTCATGTTAATCGCGGTCATTCTCAATGTTTGGTTGGTAAGGCGGGACCGAATGCACGCGGCGGCAAAAGAACGCGCAAAGGGCCAACACCCAATTCAGCACAAAAAACGCCACAAGTAGAAACGTGCAACAAGAATCAGTCTAATCAAACAATGTAAAAAAAACGGAACCCGGCGTCGTGCACGCCGGGTTCTTGCGTTTCATTGAAGTTGCCACTAAACAAGAATAAATAAAACCCGGGCTGGCAAGCCAGTCCGGGTTGATAAAAACGGGTCTAAAATCGTAACTTAACGTGCCACGTCAGCGAGTGCCGCGGTAACGGCCTCGCGTTCAGCGGCGATGAGGTTCACGCGACTTTCAATGACTGTCGTGTCCATCGTGATTTCGCGGCCAAGGCCAGGAACATCGAGTTTTGGTTCGAAGAAGGCTTTGAACTCTGCCAAACGTTCTGGGGTGCGGAAGACATTCGCAATGACGGTAATGTACGTTGTGAATTCCATGTCACCACCGACCGTTGCTTCCAGCCAGGACCATTCGTCACGAACCCAATCCCAGGCAACCTGTTCACCCTTGTGGTTCGCCAGTACGCCATAGAACCAAGCACGCAGATCCTGTGGCTTGATGGTATCCGCATCTTCAAACTTTGCAGCCAGTTGTTGTGCGACCGCTGGATCATCCGTGCCCGTCAATGCGGCGCGCAAGTTTGCCTTGTAGCTGGCATCAGATGTCTTCCGGTAAGCGGTCAAGAACTGATCAACCAACTCCTGACTACCAAAGTGCTGCACTTCATTGGCGAGAATGTAAACACGCACATCAGCAGGCAGTGCCGCTGGATTATCCTTGTTTGCTTCAAACAACGCGTGTGCAGACGCAATTGTCTCTGGATTCTTTGCGTACAGGGAAGCGTTGAGAACATATGGGCGGATGAACTGGTCATCATACGGTTCGCCCGCCTTCTTCGTCCAGCCAAGACGTGCGACTTGATCCGCACTTAACTGGTCGAACAACCGGCGCAAGTTAGCTTCATCTTCGGATTCTGGTTCCACGAATTTGCGCAATGCACCAGCAATGTTGTAAAGCGCATCGTTCACAAGTGGGGAGTCACTGTCCGCAAACCGCTTCAGCAGTGGCACGATTTCTGCATACGAAATCTGACGACCTTCCGCAAGCAAGCGTAAATCCTGAAGCAACTGCAACTGACCAACCGCATTCAAGTTCTCATCGTGTGCCAAAATGTCGTTCAGAAGCGTATCGTCATACTTCACGATGAAGTGGGAATTGTTGCCGACGTTAACGCGGAATGGTTCAGGGGCAGCCGCACGCAACGTTTCGTAATCACCAAGGCTAACCTCAATATCGGACATGATGGTTGGGGCTTCTGCGTAGTTCGCGTTGAGCGGAATCTGCCAGTGACGGCCAACTTCCTTCCCTTCACCAATAAAGAACTGGCGCTGGCTGAGCTTCAACTGACCATCTTCCACAAAGGCTGAAACAACGGGGTATCCAGGCTGTTCGAGCCATGATGTCATGATGGCACCGATGTCCATCCCCGCCGCATCACCGAGTGCCTGCCACAAGTCTGTCCCCTGTGCGTTACCGTACTGGTGCGCATCAAAGTAGTTCTTGAGTCCCTTACGCAACGCATCGTCGCCAATCAGGGACCGAACCATCACGAGCATCCGGGAACCCTTCGCGTAAACGATGGCGCCATCAAATAAGGAATCGATTTCGGCAGGGTCTTCAACCGCCACGTGCACAGACTGCACGCCATCCGTAGCGTCACGACGCAATGCAGATGGCACTTCGGACGTCTGGAACATTTCCCAAATTTTCCAATCAGGTTCAATGGCATCGATTGCCACGTATTCCATCATGTTGGCGAAGCTTTCGTTCAGCCAAATTTCGTCCCACCACTTCATCGTTACCAAATCCCCAAACCACTGGTGCGCCAGTTCGTGGGCGATTACGGTTGCGACGAGTTGCTTCATCTTTGGTGCTGTATTTTCAGGATCAAGCAACAGGTAAGCTTCACGGTAGGTCACAAGTCCCCAGTTCTCCATCGCGCCGGCTGAGAAGTCAGGGAGTGCAAGCTGCCAAGAATGTGGCAATGGGTATGGTGTCTCGTAGAAGTCTTCGAAGAACTCAATGGACCGCTTCGCAATGTCGAGGGCAAAATCGAGCTCGTTTGCCGCGTGTGCTTTCGTGCCGAACACGCCGACCTTCACGCCGCTCTTGGTTTCGGTGTACTTGCTCTGCATATCGCCGAACGCAAAGGCCACCAGATACGTGGACATTTTCACGGTTGTGTCGAAGTAGTGCACGCCATCTTCCACACGGTTTTCAGGCATGTTTGCGAGCGTGGTTTCGCCTTCGTGTTCGTCATACTTGATGGCAAGGTCAAAGGTTGCTTTGGCTTCAGGTTCATCGATACATGGGAATGCCTGACGTGCCGCAGTCGTTTCAAACTGCGTCCCGATCAATTCCTTCTTTTCCCCATCGATTTCGTAATAAGATGGATAAATCCCCATCATGGTGTCCGTCAACTTCGCGTTGTAAGTCATCGTAACGGTCGTGGCGCCTGCTTCAGGCAACTCGATGTTGATGGCTTCTGTTGCGTCATCCGTGGTAAATGGCACATCCTGGCCGTTTGCTTGAACGCCCGTCACCGTCAAGAACTTCTGGTGCACGCGAATTGCAGGTGTCAACGCCTCACCGGTCATCGTTACCTTCCCGTTAAATTCCTTCGCGGCACGGTTGATGTCGATGTAGACATCGTAGTGCGCAGGGTGGAATGCATTATAGAAATGTTTAGATTCAGCCATGATTTCCTCCAGAGTTTATAAGATTACGTTCATTATACCCCATTGGTTTCGCCATTTGGAAATTTTGTCGGTAGATGACGGCAGTGGCGGGGGCAAGTTCGGCTCCGGTTTTGGCGTGTCTCCAGTGGTGGGGCACGGTTCCATAATTATGACCAAAGCCCGGTCATAATTATTCCACCTCGCTTTGAGCCTGTCTGACAAAACCCGTCAGCCAGTCTCAAAGTCGTCCCGTATCTAGGCGGTAAACCGCCAAGATACCTTCACCACTTACGACACCCCAAAACCTCCGCCGAACTTTCCCCCACAACGGCCTACGTAACATCACTTTGGTACAGTTAAAACCTTGCAAAAATTTTCCATGAATCGTCGACAGTGACGCTAAAAATCCTATGTCACTTTGCTTAACAAATCAAAAAACATTTTGCAAAAAAGCCCGGAATTCTTGCTTATCCCGCAGCGTCAAATGACCAAACACGTGTATGACTTCTAAATTAGCAACATTTATCTGAAATTTTGTATCAATCCAAGACGGCTTAGCCAATCCCGCTTTCTGCCAATCACGAATTTCGTAAAAGTAATGGCGAATTGCTTCGGGCTTTCCTTCATATTTTGAGGTAATCCGTAATCCCATCCACTTGCCATCAGGTGTCTGAAAAATCAATACCGGTCGTTGCCTCCCACCATTGACTTTTCCTCGGAATCGAACATATGCATAAACAATATCGCTTTGCTTAAAACTCATCATCGTCATCCTCGGATAAGTACTGTTCAATTTCGTCAGGGTCATCAAGTACCGGAATGTCACTGTTGTAAATTGTTCTAGCTAATGAGATAGCAGCTCTTTCATCTTCCGTGAGGCCAAACTCAAAAGGAATTCTCCCCTCAGCAACAACCCGTTTATATAAGGCAGTAATAACTACTGTTGGCGTTAATCCAAGTTGTTCAAAAATCGCGTTTGCTTCATCTGCTAATTCATGGTTCATCTTAAATTGTAATCGTTTCTTCGCATCCACTGTCAATTTCAGCACCTCTTTTCGCACTACCAATAGTAGTACCATTGGCAGTATACGTAAATCGATTTTAAAGGACTTTAGCATAATCCCAAGCCTTTGAACGCTTTCTCTGTAGAATTCATTTTCAGTAAAACACGTCTTTTTCGTCATCGATTCATTAATGGCGCACAATTCATTGTTATTAAAGGCCTCCAAATAATAAGTTTAGAATTCGTTTACACAATAAGTTGCGCCTAAGCGGGTCATCCTGTTATGCTTAACTTGTACCAGTAAAGACGAAAGGAGCAACTATTATGACAACCACATACGACACAACGCTTCAGCAGTTTCTGACCGAGTCCGGGGATGGCCCCTTTGTCACCCTGTACATGCCACTCGAAAAGAACCAGAACGCGGAGAAATCCAAGTTGATGGTTCGCCACCTCACCAATCACGCAAAAGACGTGATGGCGGATGCTTGGCCCGAGACGGCATGGGCACCATATGGCAGTAAACTGCAGCCACTGATGGACGAACCCGACTTGATTGCCGGCATGTCTGGCCAAGGTCTCGGGGTTATCACAGATGGCACCCGTCTGTACCTGCATGATCTCGAATACCCCGTTGCAGAAACCGCAATGGTGACGGCAATGCCACAAGTGCTCCCTATCTTGCTGGACATGCAACGCCATTTCGAATTCGACCTCTTAGCACTCCAAGGCGATTCAATTGCGCTGTACCACAACGCGGGCGACCTGCTCACGAAGGTTGATTTACCGGAAGATGCCCCCCTCACGTTGAAGGGCACACTCGGCACAGAAATCCGTGGCGGTTCCTTGAACTCAGTTGGTCAGGGTCGCGGACGCGTTTCCTACCACGGCCACAACGACAAGTCATATGAAGAAGACATCGACAGCCACCGTTACTACCAGGCTGTAGATACCTACATTGCGGATAACTTCTCGAAGCCTAACAAACAACGCCTCGTCCTCATCGGGTTACCACAAAACATCGCGCTGTTCCGCGACGTCAGCCGTAACCAGTACTTGAGCAAGGACGCGCACGTTGAAGTAAACCCAGGGGGGATGACGACTGAACAGATCAGCCAGAGTCTTGACCTGATGCGCCGCGACGCAACGATTCGTCAGAGCCAGTCACTGCTCGAACTCGTGAACGAAGCACGCGGGCGCGAACGTTACGCAGCTGACCTGGGACTCGTCATCGATGCCCTTTCCCATCAAGCTGTCGACACTCTCGTGATTCGCCAGGGTGCACGAATTAACGGGCGCTTGCTCGACGACGAACTCGACACCTCGAGCGAAATCGCAAAGCACAACAACTTGTTGAACGATTTGGCTGACCTCACCATCGCACAAGGTGGAACGGTGCAGGTAATGCCAGAAAACATGATTGACGAACCCGTTGTCGCGCTGACCCGTTACGCGATTGAACAGGAAGTCGCACCTTAATCAACTTAATATAGAAATCAATGAAAAGAGACCAATTCTAATGAAGTGGGTCTCTTTTTCATTGCCCGACAGCTTCGACACGTCCTTTGTGTCGAAGCTGTCGGGTCGCCTAATACTTGACGCACCGCCAATCCAACTCGTATCATGGATTCTGTAAGCGCCTCACCTGACGCACGGAAAGGACCAACTATTATGCCAATTCGCCTAATCGCCATCGATCTGGATGGTACCTTATTAAATGAACACCACACACTTAATCCCGCAACGGTTGAAACCATCAAGGAAGCTAAAAAACAAGGAATCACGGTTGTCCTTTGTTCGGGTCGTCCCCTCACTGGATTGCAGACGTTCCTGCATGAACTTGGCCTCACTGAACCCGGCGACTACGCCATTTCCTACAACGGGGGGATGGTGCAGCACGCGGATACGGGGGAGGCTCTGGTGCAGCACGGACTGACCTACCACGATTTCCGTCGCCTATTCAACTTGGCGGATGACCTCGGTGTGCACGTCCAGGCGCTCGACCGCAACCACCTCTACACGCCCAACGCCGACATTTCACGGTACACCGTGCGCGAATCCTTCCTCGTCAACATGCCCCTCTTCTACCGCCAAGCCACCGACTTCGCGCCTGACAGTGAGTTCGTGAAGGTAATGATGATTGACGAACCCGACTTACTCGAGCAGGCAAAAGCCAACATTCCCGCAGACGTGCGTGATGACTACTACATTGTGAACTCCGAACCATTCTTCCTCGAATTCATGAACAAACACGTCAGCAAGGGCAATGCGGTGACTGCCCTTGCCGAGCATCTCGGCTACAGCATGGCTGAAGTGATGGCCATTGGGGACCAAGCCAACGACCTGCCAATGCTGAAGGTGGCAGGCACCGGTGTGGCGATGGGTAACGCGACCGCCGAAGTCAAGGCAGTTGCGGACGTCGAAACAGCCACCAATATTGAAGACGGTGTGGCCAAGGCAATTGCGAAGTATGCGTTGAAGTAAACTAAAAAAAGGATCGACACCAGCTTCCCAACGCGACGATTGCGTCAGGAACCTGAATGTCGATCCTTTTTGCTTACCTTATTTGATTAGCGCTGGAAAGATGCGTTCGCAAGGAATGGTGTTTCCACATCATCAATCCGCTGGTTACTTGCAATCACAACTACTCCCAAAACAACAGCGCCTACAACAGCCAAAATCATGATTCAATTCCTCCTATTTGCCAAAGGTCTTTCCTTGACCCGTTCGTTTAGTACACAGCGCGCCGAGCAGTCAATCTGTCTCGCGTTTGAGCGCCCGGTGCGCCCTGCCTCATTTCATTAACTATACTAACTGCTGCCCCAGTTACCAGCAAGAAAAATGCGCTAAGCATCCCCTAAGAAGTTCAACAGTTTCAGAAAAGCATTTTGCTCAGAATTCGGCGTTAATTAAGCAAGGCATGAGCGTCTTTCTTAAAATAAGCGTGGCGTTTTCTCATAAATAAATTTGTTCGCGATTGTGAGACAATTAGGTTGTGTCACAAACAACCGCTACGTTGCCGGCATCAACGTTCACCTGACAAACCGTTGTCAGACAAAGGTTTGTCATTCATTACGCGTGTTATGAAACGTCGATTGCAGTCTACGAATCGCGAACACACGTTAATTAGCCACATTCACTACCGCCCACCGGAAAATGTGGTGACTCAAATAATCCAACAAGAATCGTTGAAATCAAAAATGACGGCATTCTCAGATATAAAAAGGCGGCAGATATCATTGTGGAATGATGTCTGCCGCCTTTGTGTTTGCTAAAACGTGTAGGGAAAAGGTAACCCAGATTCAGGTCGTGCTACTTTAACTGGCGCAACCACCGAATCATCCGGGTGGCGACCCAGTGTTGTTGCGCGGCGTTACTGGTTGTCGCTTTCTTATCCCCTTTTTGCGCACCATAACTACCGAAGCCCGCGTGATTTCCACCGGCGAACTGCGCAAACTGGGCGCTCGCAGGCAGGTATTGTTTGGCCTCGCGCCACTTATCCCACTCGAGAACCCCATCACGGGACGCGGTTAGGGAGAGCACGGGCAGGTCCGTTTTGCGCAACGCCCCCTTCTTATCGGGATAACTCGCCATAAAGTACACACCACGCAACTTGCTAGACGCGTGCGCGGCGGCGTACCGACTAGCCATCACGCCCCCGAGCGAGTGTCCACCAATGACGTACCCCTGCGCGGACGTGGTCACTTTCGCAGCCTGATTCCCCCGCAACACGGCGAGATTCAGCGGAAATTGCACAATGGCCACCGGATAACCCGCCGCGGCGACTTCTTTCGCCCACACACTATAGCTGGCCGGCGCGACCAACGCGCCTGGATAGAAGATGACGGTCGGCCCAACTGCTTTCTTTGCCTTAAACAACATCCCATAATCCGTCGTCACGGATGCTTTCGCCGCGGTCGTTGCCGCTCGATTCGGCGCGTACATCTGCGTCTTGAGGTAACCCAAGCCACCCGCGATGAGGACGACGAACGCGGCGAGGATGATGAGGAGGCGTTTTTGCCATTTTTTCATGTGATTCTCCTAACGATTAATGACGAATTGTCCTGAAGAGACGTCGACTAACCCACACAAACGCAAGGCCACAGAAACCCCACAACGCGAACAATACGTAGGTGCCGATTCCCAACCAAGCATGGTGCTGTGTGGCGGCAATCGCGATTCCTATAACCGCAGCGACTGACACCCCAATGCCCACAATCGAAATCAGCAACACCACGTACATGATGAATCGTGCAAACCGTGAATTAGGATTTTTGAGGACGATATAAAATATTCTGAAAATTAGCGCGACCTTGAAAACACACCAAAAAATGCTGATAAGGGTGTGCATAGGAAGACCTCCGTGGGGTGTGACGTTGCTTTATTTGTCCGCCAAATAGTCCATGGCGCTTTGATACTTTTTAACCAGCGCGTTTGCCTTCTCAACCATCGCCGTCTGCACTTCTAGCTTGGCACTCTGCACCGTGCGTAACTGCGTAAATCCGAGGCGAGCGTACATTTCCCCCGCTGCGACGGCATTATGGCTCTGCACCAGTTGCACTTCTTGGCACCCTTGCTGGTCAAGCCAGTGCCACATGTCCATGGCGGTCTTAAAATGTAGGAAACGGGCGGTTTAAAAATGTCGGTTTTCCTACATCTTTTGCCATCTTTTGATAACTCCATCTTTTGATAACATGAATCACATCAACCTAGGAGGTCAATGATGTGAGAAATGATATTCGTCAAGGAGCGAAAATATTTGTGGATAATAATGTAAAACCAAACTACGCCGCATTAGCCCGGCAATATAATGTGGACTATCGAACTGCCAAACGGGCTTATCTGGAAGCTAAAGCAGAATTGACGGTGGCACCCGTTAGTCGTAAATCTCGTCCTAGCCTGCTGGACGACTTCAAAGAAATCATTGAAGCAAAGCTTGAGCTAAATTGTTCCATCATGTCTATTTTCAAGTTCATTCAAAAACGCGGCTTCACCGGACAGTACACCATCGTTAAAGATTACTGTCGCACATTGAAAGCAGAACGCGTGCATATGCCAACCCCATTGCCATTGTTTGCGGCGCTGTACAAAAACATATCTGCATATTCAAAATTTCCGGCATACCGCGACATTCTTTTCAGCCGCTCCATCCCACAACACAACGCCTTCCCCCAAGCCTATCCGCACTTCTGACAGGCTTCCGTGTTTCCCTGCCCCAAAAATCACCGCGCAATAAAGTCGGATTTAACCAGCTGGTGCCTAATTCCCGGACGAATGGCTTGGTTAAACGCAATATGTCCCAGCGTCTCCAAGTGGTGGTTAATCGTTGGCAAGTGTAGTAGCTGGCTCGATAACTGGTTTTCTGTCCCCATTACACCGGGCATTTTACCGCTGATTTCTTGGTAGGCAGCGTAGACGCCGGCCGCGATATCGTCTCCATTCGCCATTACAAAATCGATTTCTGGTGACATCATTGCTAAATATTGCGCCGCCGCGTAACCGTCCTGGCGGGTTGCGACGCCCGCACGGAAACGGCCTTCCGGAAGTGGCGCGTGGAAAACATACTTGTATGCCGCTAATAGATCGCGCGTTGTTTCGCTGCGCTCTGGCCCCCGTAGCCCCATAATGGCGACATTGCGGTAGCCACGCTCGTATATCCAGCGCAGTGCAGCCCGATACGTGGAAGTTCGCTCCGAGTAAACCGATGTAATGGGTGCGCTGCCCACATTCTCACACGTGACAATTTGACCATACCGAACATACGTCTGCAATTCGTCCAGTGGTAGTTGACGCGAGGTGAAAATCATCCCCGCATACATCTTCTGCTGAAACTCGCGGAGGTATTGCCGTTCAATCATTTCATCATAGTTCGTCGGCAGGAGCGTCACTCGGTACCCCGTTGGAAAGGCTGCTTCCGTTATGCCATCCACAATGTGCGCGAAATAAGGGTGGTGACTGTTTGGTAGCACCACTCCAACATTACGACTCTGCCCCAGACTTAGGCCACGCGCCATTGCGTTTGGCGTATAGTTCAGTTCCGCCATCACCTGTTCAATCTTCGCTCGCGTTGCAGGCGCAACCCGTTCTGGACGGTTAATGACATTCGATACCGTCCCCAAAGAAAAGCCCGTTATTCGCGCCACGTCATGAATGGTTGCCATTTGCACCTACCCCCTCATTACCCGATTATTTCCCGGGAAATATTGATTGAAAATACTGATTTACCTATCGTGACATTAAGAACACTTCTGAATTGTTGACGCTTTCTATCATAGCACAGCCTCACGTGTCAGCGGTTACAGACGTGTTTTTTTAATCATGAAATTAACTATCGCAAATTAAAAAGGACCCCTTAACGAGTCCTTTGTTTTTGGCCTGACTTCATTGTTACAAATAGTCTAAAACGTAATGCTACGCTAAACCTGCACGTACTACTTGTTATATAGCTTCGGTCCCTTCCGCATATTCTTACGGTCGTTTTTGGCAACAGTCTTCTGCTGATTATTACCAGCTTGCTTCTTCTGTGCAATCACTGCCTGTAACTTTGCCTTCTGTTCACTATTCAATGGTGATTGTCCTCCTTTCTGCCCTTTATTTTTAGAATCCGCCGCGCGAATCATTCACCTAATTGTACCGGGTTAAGCAGTTATACGCAAAACTGGAGGCTGCGCCAGAAGACGGGTTGGCCCCGGTATACAAGGTGGTCCCGGCGGAAATTCCGAACTTAGGATTTCTGCTGGGACCGTCTTGTATACCGGGGCCAGTCTTCTGGTGCGCGACTGGATGTAACACTTATGGCGCACCCCCGCATTACTTTTTATACCGGGGCCAAACCGTCTTCAACCGTCGTTCTTACACGTCATTTTTTGGTTCTCATGGCACAAAATATCCCAAGTCACTCGCCACACTTGGATAAGCTGGCATCCATTTTGCTAAATCCGCCGCAGTTTGGTGCTCACCAATCATCTGACTGAAGTAGTTGATGAGTTCCTCGGCGTTCGTTGCGTACACAACAGCGCCTACAAGTTCACCCGTTTGCTGATGCAGAATGGTGGTCACGCGCGCCTGCTGGTCCTGAATACGGTTGTACGTGTACCATTTACCGACATTTTGCGTCTCAATTCGGTACGTGTCCGTATCTGCTTCAGCGTCAGAAAGCGAGACGCCCACCTGCGCCAATTCGGGACCCGCGAAGACAATGTGCGGTATTGCTGGATACGTAATTGCGGCATCCTCGCCTAAAATTTGGCCCGCCACGTAACGTCCCTCTAACCCCGCAACGGGCGTAAGTTTCGGCACCGCCGTATCAGCCGCATCCCCGATTGCATAAATCGTTGGCACAGCCGTCCGCAAATGTGCGTCCACCTGAATGCCACCACGCGCCGTCGTCACGCCGACCGCAGCCAAGTTGAGGCCATTCGTGTTGGCAGGCCGCCCCATTGCGGTATAAAGGTGATCAAATTGCACCACCTCATTCGTCGAGGTGGTAGCTGCCACACCTGAGGCCGTCTTTTCTACCGCCGTCACGTTGGTATTCCAGTGCCAAACAATGCCCTTTTCAGCTAAATCTGCAGCTAACTGCTTCGTATAGCGCTCTGGAAAACCACGTAGGATTCGGTCGTTGTGCTGGAATACATGCACCTCAACCCCCGCCGCATTTGCAATATTCGCCAACTCGACCGCCACGAAGCCCGCACCGATAAAGCCAATCACGCGGGGCTTCTCAGGAAGATTCAGAAAGTCGGTGCTCGTCTCCAGCAATTCCTTTTCCGGAATATCTGGCCGAGCCGCGTGCGCACCCGTTGCAATGATAATGGTTGTTGCCGTCATGCGCTGTTCACCAACCATCAACGTGTGCGCGTCCACGAATTTTCCGTGCGCGTGAATGTGGTCGATGCCCGCGCTTTCCAATCCCTGCGCCGTTCCTGATGGCACACCATCCGTATACGCGTGCTTAAAGGCCATCATGTCCGCCCAATCGACCGTCACTTGCCCCTTAATTCCCGATTGTGCATAACGCGTCGTTTGCCGTACCGCTTCAACGACCCCATATAACATCTTCTTTGGATCGCACCCATTATTCGGACAGGTGCCACCCCACAAATCACCTTCGACGACCAACACACGCTGCTTTGGTGCCAACGCATGCGCCGCTGCCAAGCCACCAGGACCCGCGCCAATCACGATTACATCATAGTCAAATGCCATTGGTCTAACCTCCGTTTTTTGTCAAAGTCTGCTAGTTCTACGTTAATGCTCAACTGTCGGACGCCCCACTGCACGCTGTGTTTAGTCGGGCTACACGACCCAGAAGATTCCGGTTAACCCGAAAATGGTGCCGGGGGAAGTACACCCCCTCTACCATTTTCACGTTAATCCTCATCTTCTACCGGGTCGCTCCGCCCTGTTTTTAGTCGAGTTCCGTGGGGCAACAGTTTCCGCTTAACCCAGAATTGGCTGCGGTGGTAAACCCACCACCTCCGCCAATTCTACGTTAATGCTCAACTGTCGGGCGCCCCACTGCACTCTGTGTTATTGCTTTCAACGCCACCTTCGCATCCACAAGGTACGTCTGCTTGTTGACGGTTACGAGAAGGTGCGCGCCTGCTTGTAATTGCGGGAGCACGTCGCCTAGTGCCTGGTGGGCGGAGACGTGGTGCCCTGCCGGTGTGTCTGGGGTGGCAAGTTCTGCGTCGCCCATCGTTACCACCTGCTTGAGCGGCAACAACAGCGGATCCGCCTGTGTGGTGCCTGCGAACAGGTCCGCCACGAATTCGGTGGCGGGTGCCAGCCGAATTTCATCTGGCGTGCCGACCTGAAGCAGCTGCCCCGCATCCATCACGGCGATTTGGTCCCCCATCTTCAGGGCCTCATTCATATCGTGCGTGACGAAAATGATGGTTTTGTGCAGCTTCTCCTGTAACGCCAACACGAGGTCCTGCAACTGTCGCCGGGACAAGGGGTCGAGCGCGCTGAAGGGTTCATCCATCAAGATGGTTGGTGGGTCAGCCGCCAGCGCCCGGATGATGCCGATGCGTTGCGCCTCCCCACCAGATAGCTCGTCCGTTCGCCGGGACATGTAGACATCCGGGTCCAACCCGCACGCCGCAAGCAGTTCCTTCGTGCGTGCCGCCACCTTTTCTGCCGGAACGTGCTGCATCTCTGGAATCACGGCAATGTTCTGCGCCACCGTCATGTTGGGGAAAAGCGCAATCTGTTGCAACACGTACCCAATTTGCCAGCGCAACTGCCGGACGTTATACGCTGACAACGGCTTGCCGTCGAACGTAATCGTGCCCGCGTCTGGGCGTACCAGCGCGTTCACCATCTTCAGGGTGGTGGTTTTCCCACTGCCTGAGCGTCCCACCAGCACAAAAATCTGGTTCCGCGGAATCGTGAGGGTTAAATCTGGAATGACCGTGGTGCCCGCAAACTGCTTCTGCACATGCGTGAACGTCACCATTGCTTCATCTGTCATTCGAATCCCCCCCCTTCAACAAGTGGTGCTTCACCAAATACTGGTGCGCCACATGGGCCGCCGACTGTTTCTTCACGTTGACCGCATAGTTCATTTCCTGCATGTCTTGCGCAGAGATTTTACCGGCCAGCTTGTTCAAACTCGCCACAATCTGCGGGTGCTTCTTCGCAAAGGCCGTCCGCATCAGGGGCGCGCCACGATAGGAAGGAAATTGATGCTTATCGTCTTCGAGCGCCAGTAGCTTGTACTGCACCAGCTCGCTATCGGTCGAGTACGCATCCACCACGTTCACGCGGCCATCCCGAATTGCGGTGTAGCGGAGCGCTGGTTCAAGCGTCTTGTACCGCAGCGTCAGCCCGTACGTGTTCTTGATACCTGGGTAACCATCCGGGCGGTCCGTGAATTCAAGCGAAAAGCCCGCCGTTAAGTCGGCACTGTGCGCCCGCAAATCACTAATCGTCTTCACGTGGTTGGCGTCAGCCCACGCCTTGGGAACCGCCAGCGCGTACGTGTTCTCATACGCCATTGGGGAAAGGTAGGTCATATCTGCTTGCTTCCCCAGCAACTGCCGCGCCAACTGGTACGTCTGCTTTGCCGTGCGCTTCTCATCCGCCTGCTTCGCCGGTACCCGCACCAGCGTCTCCAGTACCGTTCCCGTGAACTCTGGGTAGATATCCACGTTGCCCTTCTTCAGCGCCGAATACAGGAATGTGGTTTTCCCAAAGTTGGACTTCAACTGCACCTTCACCCGCGGATTATCCTGCTCAATCAGTTCCTTGTACATGTTGATCAAAATATCGGGTTCCGACCCCAGCTTCCCAGCAATCGTCACCGTCTCCGTCTGGGTGGCGAAGCGAACGGCCGCCACGCCACCACTCACGAGCATGATGAGCGCCGCCAATCCCGCCGCCCACTGCCAGCGGTGCCGCGCAAGCCAACCAACCACCAGATTCAGCCCCACCGCAAGCAGTGCCGCTGTAGTTGCACCGATGATAATGAGACTGGTATTATTGCGGTCAATCCCAAGCAGAATGAACGACCCCAGCCCGCCAGCACCAATCAGTGCAGCGAGTGTTGCCGTCCCAATAATCAGGACCAGTGCCGTGCGAATTCCGCCAATGATGGTGGGCGCAGCGAGTGGCAACTGCACCTTCACCAGCTTCCGCCACCGGTTCATCCCGAACGCATCGGCCGCCTCAAGTAGCGATGGTTCAATCCCCGTCAAACCTAGGTACGTATTCTGAAAAATCGGTAGTAACGCGTACACCACCAGCGCAATAATCGCGGGCACCGTCCCAATCCCAACGAGTGGAATCAGCAGTCCCAGTAGCGCCAGCGACGGAATGGTCTGCAAAACGCCCGTGAACTGGAGCAAAAACCCCGACACACGCGTGTGACTCACGCCCCAATACGCAAGCGGCATAGCAATAATCATGGCAATCAGTAACGCAATGAGCGAAATCTCCAGGTGTTGCACGAGCGCCTGAACGAGATCATCGCGCCGTTCCATAAATGTTTGAATTAAATCCCGCAACTGAATCTCCCCCTCACCAGCGGATAAAAAAAGGCCCCGTTTCGGTCGCACTTATGCACCTCAGAAGCCTTCACTGAACGAATCCCCCAAGCATTGCTTCTCGCTTACGCTTTTCTTTCGTTCATCCTTATATTTAATTATCTCAAGTTCACGGCGTAAATAAAACCGGACAAACGTTCGTAAACGTCAGGGTGAGTAATTTATATTGTTAGTAGATAATTAACTTTTTCTCGACAATCTGCCTCGTTACCAGATTTATAGCAATTACCAGTAAAATATCAATGCCAACTGCCTTCAATAATGTCCCAACATAGTCTAGCTTACTAT
Organism: uncultured Lacticaseibacillus sp.; assembly: GCA_934370925.1. GTDB lineage: Bacteria > Bacillota > Bacilli > Lactobacillales > Lactobacillaceae > Lacticaseibacillus. The sequence goes on from CAKRNG010000001.1 coordinate 32,698, forward strand.
AAGAATGCATCAGCCCCAGTTGACTGAATGGGTTCAACACAAACCACGTTCCAGTTTGTGTCGAACTAAATAATGTACTCCCTATCACTAGCAGTGCAATTATGGCGAAAGTCGCAACAAAGCGGTCATGAATCATCAATCCCACTCCCTTTATGATAGCCAAAAGTAATCCCAGCCATGCCAACACAAGCACTAGATTCAGCACCGATAATTCACCACGTGTCATCAACGTCCGCCCCTCAACTAAGACCGGGTAACGCCAGCCGTCAAAGTTATGTGAACTCATACCTGAAACCAATCCCGTTACGATGAAAATGTACCCCAAATTAGCAAAACCAATGAATCCCGCCAATTTATTTTTATTACTCAACAGCTGCTTTCTTTTCTGGGGTAAACAATATCGTAATCGCCAGCTATTATCCGACCAATCACGTGTGTACAAACTGACTGTACTAAAAACAATCAGCACGAGTAAAAACACAATTCCAAATACATTTTGAACACTTAGCCAAAACGCACCCGCACTAAGCTGGGGAGTGCCTTCATCTGCACGTAACTGTTTAGCAATAAGATACTGATCTCGTTTAACATTTAGCGCAACTGTTTGCTTCGTTTGTACCGTCAAAAGATTCACATGATTCAAGGCCCCTTTTTCATAGGCTAAACGCGTCTGAGCTAAATTTTTCGCATTCGTTTTAAAAGCAACCGCGTAACGTGTCAAACGTTGTCGTTGTGCACGAATAATTTTTATTTCACGATGATTCACCCGTCTATGTTTCGCCAGTGTACGTAGTGTCTCTTGCAGTGACGAATCTTCATTAAAAAGGCGATTCACTTCTTGGGTTATTTGCGCTTGTTTTTGTTGCACCGCGCTGTGATAAGCAATAAAAGCAGTCAAAATAACAATTGGTAAAACAAGCCAATTAACCCACTGCTTTCGCCAAATATAAAAATCCCAACGCATTATCGTCCCCCCTTAAAGTAGTCGATTTCGCCGATGCGTCAGCCACACTAACCCTACATAAAAAATTATGCTCGTTCCCATTAACAAACCCACCGCTCGCATAAAAAGCGAATCAGTTGCCCCATAAAGACTCGCAACCGTTGCGCCATTATAATAACTCAAGTTTTCAAAACTCATACTCATCATTAATCGCGCTGTCATTTCATCGTTACCACCATACATGTCCAAAGATGTTAAAATTGCCTGACTCGCCTGCAAATAATCAGTTCCGAAGATGACGCGACTTGCTTGCATATACGTTGTTGGAAGCCAGAGTGCAAGCACATGATTGGTAAATAATGCAGGTACCTGTGACACCATTGCTTGTCCTAAGAAAAGCCAGTATGTTCCAAGTGCAATTATTTCCTTCGCAATAAGCGTTCTAACACCTCTGAATAAGACAATCACCAACCGAATTCCTAAGTACATCACCATGCAGGCACACATATAAAGCAGCAGTGCCATTGCCACAACCTGATAAGCGCCCATTAGGTGAATCGTGGCACCTGTTCGTGTGATAATCGGATAATTGGTAGCGGTACTGCCACCTAATACATGTGCCGTTAGATAAGCACTCGTGAAGATAGCAAAAATGAAAATGAGTAAATCACAAAAGAAAACTAGTGTTTGTACACCAATTAACTGTGATTTCTTTGCAGGTAACAACGTAAGCATCTGGCGGCGATTATCAAAGAGCACCCTCAAGTCTTCCCACATAAGCATGAATGTTACCAAGAACACGCCTGCAATTGAGGTTAGAACCGGTAAGAGACTCACCATAAACGGCCAATCCCTGACGCCATAACGCGCAGAACTTAGCTTTCCACCTTGATTGGTTAAACGCTTAGCCAATCGGTTCCGCATCAAAAGGGTACTAGTTAAACTAATATTCCCAAAGCGATTGGTGACTAATAGGCTAGAACCAGCAACACCAAAACTCCCCTTCAAAGCAGCACTTGTTAAAACTGCTTCACGCTGTACTTGCGCACTATCTGCTTGCTTGGTTAGCTTGGGTAATCGTTCCAAACCTACTTTTGCCAACGTCTTTTCTTTAACGCCTGCAATTAATACTTTGTTCTTCGTGAATGCGCCAACTGCTACTCGATTTTCATCGTTTGTTTGCTTCTGGCACACAAACCACATCCCCACGGTGGTTGCCAGAACCAGTACGAGGATAATCCATCGACTCCTGGTTCGCCAATGACTTATAAAGATAAACTTGAACGCCGCCATGTCATCCTCCTACCTAATCTGGTTACGCTGAAATAGCTTGAAATACTGGTTTTCTGTTGCTTGATGCGTTAAAACAACATCCAATACTGGCGTTTTAGTGTGTTCATAATCACGCTTAATCTGCGTAATTTCAGTGGGCGTTGCATTTAACGCCACCTTGTTTGGTGTTAGCACGTGATCTATATTTGTCTGCCACTTAGATTGGGTCAGAACAGTTGCTGCGTTAGCCATTATCACTACATAGCCACGTTCATCATCCTGCGATGCTGGTACTAATTGGCCATTATGTAGAAAAACGACATGATGGGTTAATCGATCAATTTCATCTAAATTATGTGAAGAAAATAGAATCGTCGTTCCTTGGTTGCCAAGTTCCCGTAGTGTTTCTCGAAGCATAACAATTGCTTTCGGATCCAGTCCATTTAAAGGTTCATCCAGCAACAATAATTTAGGATTCGGTAAAATCGCCATTGCGAATAGTAGTAATTGTTTCATTCCCATCGAATATGCTTTGACGGGCTTTGACAGGTAATTACCAATCCCAACACGATCAATTACCTCGTTAACTCGTTCAGCTTTAATGTGATAACTCTCCACAATAAGCTGAATGTGGCTTTTCCCCGTCATTTCAGGATAAAGCACCGAGCTGTCCTGCATAAACGTCATTTCTTCGTAAACATGTTCATCCGTATTCACCAAGTCATTAATGATGACTTTACCCTGGTCGCGTGTTTCAACATTAGCAATAATATTTAGCAGCGTGCTTTTTCCCGTTCCGTTGGGTGCAACCAATGCAATTGTCTGTGGTTTCGTCACCTGCCAATTAATATGATTCAATACCACACGTTGCCGGTACTTCTTACAGATATCCTTCAATTCTAGAATCATTTTGTCATCCTCCGCCTTCTACCGTGCAGCTCGTATCCGATTCCCACTAGAATTATCACAATTGGCCCGATAACGGCGGCACTCACAAATAATCGTTGTAACCATTGTGTTTGCCGTGTTACTTGCCTGCTCTCTTTTCCTGCTGGCAACTGGCTCACGGTTGTGCGTAATGTCTTTACTCGATTATTATTCACCTGCAAATCCACGTGATAATCACCAGCCTGCATCTCAACATACGGAACGAAGAAATTAAAGTAACTGTATGGTGCGACTTCTATCTTCCGCAACGTTCGCTTCGCAATTTTACTTCCGGTAGATTCCCCCTGAACGACCGCGCTTATCGATTGTCGACGATAGGTTGCACCAGTTGGGTTCTCAACGCGTACAATAAAACCCCTGCGACCGTCATAATCCGTTGCTGTAAAACTCGCAAATTTCAGTTTCGCTTTTTCAATTCGTGATGCCTTGTTACGAACAGCTAGCGTAAATATTTCAAATTGGCCATCAGACGTGGCGAGCGGATCTGTCGCAGACGCATCAACTTCGATTTGATAAATCTGCTTACCCTTAATTTGTTCATCTGGTACTTTCATCACAATATCAACACGTCTTGTTTTTCCCGCCTTTAACGTAAAATCAGTATCATTTGGTTCAAGCATAAAAACATCCGTTGCATCTTTTGCCCCCGCAAGCAGACGATTGGTCGGTACTCCTGGTGCTTCGTCAATCTGCCCATCATCTGTCGTCTGTTGATTATTAGCGGTTACCTGAATACGCGCCGTTGCGCTCCCCACTGGATTAGTTATTTGCAGTTGTAGGTGATGAATCGTTCCTGGCTCGAACACAACATTTCGGCCAACTTTTTTCCCCCTTTCATCCAGCAAATGATTTTCAGGTGCCAAAATCACGTCGTCCGCTCTAGCCACTACACTTGGAAAAAATATAAGTTGTAATCCTAGAAATCCTAAAATTAATAACTTTGCTGACAAACGCCGTTGCGTCCATACGTGCATAATGTCACCACCGCCCTCGAATGTATTTTTACATTAACAAATTGTTATCATCAATATCACTGCCGTCATCATACCACTGCACATATCCATGCGAAAGCTTATTTGTTTCCTTGCATTATTTAAAGACAATCTGATATCGTTAAATAAGGGCTTTCGCAAACGCTGTCACTCTTGTTATGCAACGAAAGAAGTTCCAACATGAAATTTCAAAAAATTATCTACGCTTCATTCTGCGCAATGGCTCTTGCTGGTCCCCTTGCTCCAGGTATGACAACCCTTGTAGCAACAAATGACCAATCAAGTACAGAAACAGTTACAGAGAACTCAAGCTCATCACTTTTGGTGGCTGATAATTCTGACGAAGATTTACCTTAGACAAGTTACGTAAAAATTGACGGTGTGAACTACATAGTAACTGTAGGTGTTTTGATTGAACGTTAAGAATAGTGTTTTGACATTTTTTAAAAAGATTTTTGCGATCATATTGCGTGCTCACAAATTCCCATGGTTTGTTTTCACAGCAAGTTTCGATATCCTAATATTTAGATTTCTTTGGTCTCCGTTTGTTAAGGATTTCTTCTGGGGAGGAATTCTTGCTGTATGTAGCACCCTGGTACTTTTGTTTATCATAAACAAAAAAAGTAACTGGTGGAACTGGTATTATGTACAGTTACTTTTTTCATGCACAAATTTCTTCGCGATTACTAGGGGCTGTTTTAAAATTCGCCGAATATTAGCGGTTCTAACATTTAGCACTACTATCCGTTCAAGCCTCGTCTCAAACATCCATCATTGAGGAAACTGGAACACCTACGATTGGTTATAAAAGCGCAATTATTCGGTGGCGCTTCAAGAACGTTGACGGAAAGACGTACAAACGTCAATATAATTACAGTACAGAAAAATGGTTAGGAAAATGGGTTGAGGCTGCGCCAGAAGACGGTTTGGCCCCGGTATACAAGGTAGGCCCGGTGGAAATCCCGAACTTAGGATTTCTACCGGGCCTGCCTTGTATGTTAGGGGGCAGTCTTCTGGCGCGCGACTGGATGTAATGTTCGTGTGCCTTGAACTTATGGCGCACCCACCTCAAAGATATATTAAAAAAAGGGGTCATGCTGATTCAATCAACCAGCATGACCCTTTTCATCGTTTATTACATATCGGTTATAAATCTACGCCCGCTCAAAATTCAAGTTCGGTACCGCGTTCAGCGTTTCATCCGCGAACACATTCTTGCCCCGCAAAATGTGGGCAGCCGCCCCGACCATTGCGGCGTTGTCTCCACAGAGGCGCAGTGGTGGCACGATGAGTTCAATTTCTGGCATTTCTACGGCGAGGCGTTCCTCAAGTGCATGGCGCAGGCCTTGATTAGCAGCCACACCACCCGCAACGACAAGCTGCTTGACGGGGTGCTGGCGCAACGCCGTCATCGTCTTATCAACGAGCACTTCGACCACGGCCGCCTGGAAACTCGTGGCGAGATCTTCCTGGCTCAACGTTTCGTGCAACTGGTTGGCGTGGTGAACCGTGTTAATGAATGCCGACTTGAGCCCACTAAAGCTGAAGTCCAGGTCATCACTGTTGTCCATTGCCCGTGGAAAGTGGAACGTATCTTCTCCCAAGTGCGCAAGCCGGTCGATTTCCTTGCCGGCTGGGTACGTGATGCCGAGCACGCGCCCGATTTTATCATAGGCCTCGCCCGCCGCATCATCGCGGGTTTCCCCGATAATCGTAAACTCAGCGGGTCCCGTCAGCAGCACCAATTCCGTATGCCCACCCGAAACCATCAGGGCCAGCAACGGATACTGCAGCTTGGAAACAAACGCGGCGGCATAAATGTGCCCCGCCATGTGGTTGACAGGAATGAGGGGCAGATGGTGCGCGTACGCAATCGTCTTCGCCGCCGTCACGCCAATGAGTAGTGAGCCCACGAGTCCCGGTCCATACGTCACCGCGACGGCATCGATGTCACTGTACGTGATTCCGGCTTCCGTCAGTGCGTCATCAATAATGATGGTGATTTGTTCAACGTGGTGCCGGCTCGCAACCTCGGGAACCACGCCCCCGAAGCGTTTGTGGCTGTTAATCTGAGTCGCAATAATGTTACTCATGATGGTATCCCCGTTCTTAATCACCGCAACGGAGGTCTCATCACAACTGGATTCGAATGCCAAAATAATTTCGTCTTGAGACACAACTTTACCTCACTATCTAAACAAACCGAACATTTTCATCACGCGTTTAATGCGCATCTTCATCTGCTAACTGCCCGTCGAGTCGCAACAACATGTCGAGCGCATCCGCCCGTTCCCGCGTGTAATAATTCCGCCGCACCCGACCATCCGTAAAGCCTAGCTCGCGGTACAGCGCCTGCGCGTGAACATTGTCGAGTCGCACCTCTAAGGACACGGCATTCATTCCCAGCGTGCGGGACCAATCAATCATCATCTTCATCAAGGTACGTCCAATCCCACGACGCTGGTACTGCGAACTCACCGCGATGTTCGTAATGTGCGATTCAGTCCGCTTGAACGAAATGCCGATGAACGCCACCAACTGCGCCGCATCCGGCAACGTTAACGCAAAATACTGCGACGTCGCCGTTTTCTGCAACTCATACAGAAACGCCATGCGGTCCCATGGCAGGTATCCGTAAACATCCTGCTCCAACGCTAGCGCCGCATCCACATCACTTGCCTGCATTCGACGCAAAGTAAAATCCGTCCCGTCAACGTGCAACACCTGATGTGGAAATGACGCACGAATCGTTTCTCTGCGCGTACGCCACTCGTTAAACCTTTTCCACATAGTGACTCCGGTCTGTACCATCATGATTCTTCAGCCAGTTCGTCTCGGCTTCGGTCAGGCGCAGATAGTTGGGAACAAATGCATCCACATCGGCGGCCGGCAATGACTGACCAAGTTCGGCAACACGAGTGGCACGGGGCAAATCGTCTACGGCATCCGTGAAGCGTGCCTGACTTCCCAGCTGTGCACGAATTTGTTCCCGCATCGCCGGCGTTGTGCCCACAAATACGGCTGGCTGGTTGAGTGCAGCTACTTCCGCCACAATCTGTGTCACGCTGGTGTGCCGATCAAGCAACACATTCACGAGTTCGTGGTTATCCCACTGGTAAATACCCGTGAAGACATTCTCGCGCCGCGCATCCATCATGGGCACAATCAACCCTGCTTCGCGCCGAACGTTGGCGGCCAAGACAGCGAGGCTGGAGACGCCCACGAGTTCAATGTTCATGGTGTAGGCAAACGTTTTGGCCGTTGTCACACCAATGCGCAATCCGGTATAGCTACCAGGGCCAGCCGCAACAACGACCCGGTCGATTTCTTCTGGCTGAAGTCCGCTGAGTGAAATCAAGTTATCGATGGTCGGCAACAGCTGTTCACTGTGCGTTTTCATTCTGTTTAACGTCGTTTCTGCAAGAGGGGTGCCGTCTTGAACGACAGCCACGCTCATGGCCTTGTTGGACGTATCCAGTGCCAAAATATTCATCGATTCTTCCTCCCAATTCTGTTCTCCAGTTTACCACAGATACGCCTTGGTGTGGTAAGGCTGAGACGTGCCGGTGCGCACTGGTGGTCTCCATTGTGGGCTTATGGGGGCCGGAACGTGGTGTGGTACAGGCCGGTGCGCACAGGCGATCTCCGTTACGGGCTTATGAGGGCCGGAACGTGGTGTGGCCGGCACTAACGATGTCCAGAGTTCTAGGCGGTAAACCGCTAAGAACTTCTGGCTCCATCCGCTCCGCGTATTCCGCCTAGATGGGAAGCCTCGGCTCGCTGCGCTCCCGCGAGTCTTCCCATCTGCCAGTTCGACCAAAAGCCGGTCGAACTTCCACCACTTGGCCCTCAACGCCCACTGCGATGTCCATCGTTCTAGGCAATAAATTGCTAAGAACGATTGGCTCCACTACGACCACCAGTGCGCACCTACATAGATATATTGGATAAGTTAATCCCCCTCTTTATTTAGGAAAAACCTTTTCAGACAGGACATTCGCGGCTGCGCGCGAATGTCTTATCGAGGATAGATTTGCTCACTAAAGTTTGATTTACTAACACTGAACGACCGAGCCTCAATGTTACCAATCAGCAAACGGATGCAACGCAAGGAGCGACAGCGACGTTGCGTCAATATCTTTTCATTCAAACATAAAGACGATTAGCGGAATGGGCTTCCTGGCAGGCTCAAAGCGAGGTGGAATAACTTCAGCTGGGTTTTGGCTGAAGTTATGGAACCGTGCCCCACCACTGGAGACACGTCAAAACCGGAGCCGAACTTTTCTCCACAACCGCCGCCCCCAAAAAACACGAACGTTAACTGCAAAGAAGGATAGATTATCAATCTATACCCGAATAACTATTGAGACATGTCGCAAAACGTGGTACGCTTTATCAGTAAGTATGACACTTACAAAAAACAAGGAGTAGGACTCAGCGCGTTAAGTGCCAGTGGAACGGGATGTGAACACTGGACGAAGTTGCTTGCAACGCGGTGCTGAGACCGCATTCGCCTGAATAGGGCGTCTCCAAAAGGGAGATGGCAACATGCAAATAGTTAGTTTCGTGAGCCCCAAACTCACCACGCGTAATTTGGTGTACCTCGCTATGTTGATGGCGATGCAATTGGTTCTCGGTCGGTTGTCGATTGGGAATGATTGGATCAAAATTAGCCCAGCATTTATTGCGACGGTGATTATGGGGTATTATTTTGGCCCGTGGTTGGCCGCACTTGTGGGAATGTTGAATGATCAGCTCGCCTTTTTGCTCTGGGGGACAGGCGCCAATTTTCTTGGCTTCACCCTTTCAGCAGCAGCTGGCGCGTTCATTTACGGGATGTTCTTGTACAACAAAGAAATCAAGGTTTGGCGCGTCTTTCTCGCATCTTTCTTGGTTATTCTAGTTGTTAACATCGGAATGGATACACTGTGGCTCGTCATGATGGGAATGAATTTTAACGTCATCATCTGGCCCCGTGTCCTGAAGAACTTGATCGTTTTTCCCATTCAAGCAGGCCTCGCCACCTCGATCCTTCGAGCGGTTGTCAGAGTTCGCCCACATTTGACTAATAATTAACTTGATGCAACAGAGGCTGCGCCAGAAGACGGTTTGGCCCCGGTATACAAGGTAGGCCCGGTGGAAATCCCGAACTTAGGATTTCTACCGGGCCTGCCTTGTATGTTAGGGGACAGTCTTCTGGCGCGCGACGAATCACAGGCGAAGTGCCTCGGTCAGAAGTTGAGCATTAACATAGAATTGATGGAGGCGGTGCATTTCCGCCGCAATCAATTCTGGGTTAAGCGCAGACTTCTGGGGCACGTAGCTCGACTAGGATGTAACGTTCGTGTGCCTTGGACTTATGGCGCACCCACTGTTTTTTTCATGCCGTGCGTCACAATCTATCTGTGTACTTAAAAAGGCACCAGAAATCCCGAACTTGGATTTCTGGTGCCTTTTTACGTCATATTACGATTTACCGCCAAGTCATCGTGGCGACGGCGTTCACGGTGTCCCCCACACAAACTTGGTGCGTCGTGGTGATGGTACCGTCATTTTCCTCGATGCGATACTGAGATTGTAGCTCCATCCCCGGTTCCACTTCGCGTTCGTACTTAATGTTTACGTTCAGCAACTGGTGCGCCTTCATCCAATCATAACCGAGCGCGTCCTGCATCCAGTCGAAGTAGTGCACATTATTCACGTGGTGGTTCGTGTCGATGTCGAAGTAACGGACGCGGTACCGCTGTTCCCCCTCAGCCGCCTCAAAGCGTGGTAGCCGTGGCAGCCTTTTAACCTTCGTGCTCTTCTTGGCGCCAAAGTCCTCCACAATTTCATCAATCACGGGCACAATCTTGCGTGTCACTAGGTCCAGCATTACCCATGTACTGTGAATTACGACCAGTTCGTTGCCATCTGCGTCCTCCACCCCGTAATCGCGGTAGCAAAGTAGCCGGTTGTACGCCGTGGCTTCCGTCCAAATCGTCACCGTTTCTTCCGCACGCGGCATCCGCGTCACGTCGATTTGGGACTGCGTGATGACCCAGCCAATGTTATGCTGTTTCACCAACGCCATCTGACTAGCGCGACCGGACAGTTGGCGTTCTGAAATTTGCTGGGTGAGGTTGACCAAATTTGCCAGACTCAGGGTGTTGTTTTCCGTAACCATGAAGAAAGGCACGGTGATTTTTTCTGAATAGCGCATGATTTCCTCCCGTAAAAGCAAGCTCATGTTCCAAAAAAACGGGACATGAGCTTGCTTTTATCATCTATTCTGCTCTACGTCAGCTTCTTTACATTGCAGAAGCCGACCACGTTTCGCATTAAATTTCGTGAAATTCGTTGTACACAGCCTGTCGCTCTAACCCACGTGCCTTGGCGACCTGCTTGATGGCGGCGTTCGGCTTATCGCCCGCGTCGATGCGTGCCTGCACAGCTTCGACGACTGACAATTCGGGGCCTTCATCTGGCGTTGCTTCTGGCAATGGTCCCGGCGCCACGAGAATCACGTATTCGCCACGTGGATTCGCTGCCTGTTCCAGAAGTTCCGTCAGGGTGCCACGTGCAAACTCTTCGTACCGTTTTGTCAGTTCGCGCGCAAGCACCGCCTGCCGATCACCGCCAAACGCAGCAATCATTGCGGTCAGTGTCTTGCCCAAACGATGGGGTGCCTCGTAGAAAATCAACGTGGCTTGATGGTGCGCAAGCGCTGCTAATTCCTCCGCTTGGGTACTCTTTTTCCGCTGCACGAACCCATAGAACGTGAATGGTTGTGGTGCGAGCCCCGACGCAATGAGTGCCGTAATGCCGGCATTCGCCCCCGGAAGTGGCACGACCGGGATATCCGCTTCAATCGCCGCAGCCACGAGTTCCTTCCCGGGGTCGCTGATGGACGGCATCCCCGCATCACTCACTTGCGCAATACTTTGCCCATCGCGCAAGAATCCGAGCAGCTCGGGAATGCGCTGCTGCGTATTGTGTTCGTGGAAACTAATCTGCTTGGTGGTAATCTCGAAATGATTGAGTAACTTCGCCGTATTCCGCGTGTCCTCCGCCGCAATCATGTCGACGTCCTGCAACGTCTTGATGGCGCGCATCGTCATATCATCAAGATTCCCAATGGGCGTTGGCACTAAGTACAGCGTTCCAGTTGAATGTGTCGCAAAACTCGATTGGACCTGCATGAATAAATTCCTTTCTATCACAGAGCGCAGTGACCCGGGAGAAGATGAGGATTAACGTGAAAATGACAGAGGAAGCGCCCTTCTTCCTGTGTCATTTTCGGGTTAACCGGAATCTTCTGGGTCACGGAGCTCGACTACGAACAGAGCGCAGTGGGGCGTTCTGAAGTTGAGCATTAGCGTAGAATTGGTGGTGGTGGCGAACTTCCACCACGACCAATTCTGGGTTAAGCGGAAACTTCTGCCCCACGGAGCTCGACTATAATCAGCGCCCCACGCACCCCTACCTGTCGCCGTACAAAATATCGACGCAAAAGGCACATGATTCGCCCTGTTCGAGGTGTTGGCCGTAGAATTGGGAACAGACGTGGTACCCTTCGCCGTAGATGTTCTCCAAGTTTTGCCGTGATTTGGTCATGCCGGTTTCGCTGTTCACGTGCTCAACGGGTGGCTGCTTTTCCGCCACTTCTGACCGTAACTGCGCAATGTGTTCGCGCAGATGCTGGTTTTCCATCCGTAACTCGGCATTTTGCTCCAGGGCGGCGGTAACGGCATCCTTAAGACTGGCTACCTTCACACTCACATCTTCAGCTTGGTTACTCAGATTCATGAACGCTTCTAAAAGGTCTGTCTGTTCCATGGTTCTTCCCTCCGTGGGCTTTTTCCCACCTGAATTATACGCGCACTGTTTACACGTTCCCCCGGTGCAATAGCTTCAACACAAGCTGTTCGCAATCAGCCTGAAACGCCACGTTGCCTTCCAACTGCACGGTCGCCGTCAGAATCGCGTCCAGTCCGTCCGCCAACTGATTGACGGGCTGCATTGCCAGTGCCGCCACACTCGCCTCACCCGCTAGCAGTGTTGCCTCGGCTCCCGTTGCGCGGTGCAGGGCTTCTGCGTAAAAGAGTGCAAATAGGCGTAGCACTTGTCGCTGGTCTTGCCGGTCACTCACTTGCTTCACCAAGTCTGTTTGGACGGATGGAAAAGCCAATCCATCCCCCGCTGCTAGCAATCCGACCAGCCGCTTCACGCTCGCTAATCGGTTCACGAAGTCCTCATCGGCAGCAAGTGCCACACCGGCGTCGACATCACTGGTTAACCGTGCAATTAGCGATGCCAATGACGGGTTCACGCCCCCCGTGACCATTGCTTCGGCAACGGCTTGCCAAGCGGGTGGTGGGAACTGGACGATTTGTGCACGGGAGAGCACGGTCGGTAATAGTCGGTTCTTCGCCGTCGTGGTCAGAATAATGAGCATTCCGGGAAGAGGTTCCTCGAAGAATTTGAGCAAACTGTTGGCCGCACTCACGGTCATCCGGTCCGCGTCCTGAATGACGAAGATACGCCGGTGCCCCTCAACGGAACTTTTGCCCATCTCTTCCTTCAGTCCACGAATCGCCTCCGCCTTGATGCTCTGCCCATCTGGCGCCACCGTTAGCACGTCTGGATTGTTGCCTTGGCTAATGCGCAGACATTCTGGGCATTGATGACATGGCTGTCCGTCCTGCAAGTTTGTGCAAAACAGACGCTGTGCAATCCACATGGCAAGCGCCTGTTTCCCCGATCCGGTGGCGCCGACGAAAATATACGCCTGACTCATCTGGTCCCGGTCAATCATGTTGCTGAATTGCCGGACGAGCCCCGCCGGCAGGTTCTGTCCGTCCGCCATTAGAACTGGTGGAAAGCGTCCACAGGCATCACGAAGACGGTGGCGCCGCCAACCCGGACTTCGATTGGGCGAACTGCCGCCGAATCACTGGCTGCAGCGTCCACACTGATGAGCGGTGGGGTCGCGTATTCATCGCGTGACTGACAATTATCCTTGATGATGGCGAGGACGCTATCCACGCGTTCGTCTGCCACCCCAACGATGAAGGTCGAGTTCCCGGCACGCATGAAGCCACCCGTCGAGCTCAGCTTCGTTGCCCGGATGTTGCCGTCTACGAATGCGGCACTGAGACGTGCGGCATCCTGGTCTTGAACGATTGCTAATACTAACTTCATCTGTCATCCACCTTTCTTCTTCGCCAGTGCTGGGTAAAAGGCTACCCGATATGGCGTTGCAACAATTCTTCTACTTCCGTAATCACCGCCGCAAGCGGCTGTGTTGCGTCAATCGTAATAATCCGTTGCGGGTTCCGCTTGGCAAGACGCAAATAGGATTCGCGCACGCGGTCATGAAAATCAACGGCTTCTTGATCCAGCCGGTCATACTGTGTGTCCTGCCGGTTTTGCTTGATGCGATCCAGCCCCACTTGTGCCGGCACGTCTAGATACACGGTCAAATCGGGCGTGCGGCCATTCGTGGCGAACTGGTTTAGTTCGAACACCGCTTCTTCTCCAATCTGCCGCCCCGCACCTTGATACGCCACGGAACTATCCACAAACCGGTCGCAGATAACGGTAGCGCCCCGGTTCAACGCCGGTTCAATCACCGTCTGCAGGTGCTGACGACGGGAGGCTGCGTACAGCAGTGCTTCCGTACGGTCGTCCATCCCCGTGTTCTTCGGGTCCAGAATCAGCTCCCGAATCTGTTCCGCAATCGCATCGCCGCCCGGTTCACGGGTAACCACGAGCTGTTCGCCAAGGCGCGCGCGCACATCTGGGATTACCGCATCCAACACGCTGTCCTTGCCCGCACCATCCGGGCCCTCGAACGTAATGAATTTTCCTGTCATGGGTTGTTTGCCCCTCTCTTCATTCATGGTTGCGTCCGCGTTAATTAATGTTCTCTAAGTTATAGCGAACGGAGAACTCCTCCACCTGCTTGGCACTCACCCGACGCATCCGCGCTTGGCGGTGCAAGAAGTCAAAGAGACCTTCCTGCACGGCAATGTTTGCCTTCTGCCGCTCCGTTCTGGCACCATCCGCGTTCACGTTCAAGAGTGCCCGCTGCTGGACGATACCATCACGTGTCGTGTAAATCAGGTTGAGCAACTGGGCGTCAACTTGTTGCTTTTCCTTTTGCTTCTTTCGTCCAAACACGGCGTTCCCTCCTAAATCTCGGTTCGACCTTCGACGGCCTTCATTAAGGTCATTTGGTCAGCGTATTCGATGTCGCTCCCAACGGCCAATCCGTGTGCGAGACGCGTGACGCGAATCCCGGCTGGCTTAATCAGGCGCGACAGGTACATTGCGGTTGCTTCCCCTTCAGGCGTGGCGTTCGTGGCCACAATGACCTCTTCCACCGCATCGTTCTCCTGCAGGCGGTGCAATAACGCCGCGATGTTCAGGTCTTCTGGCCCCGTCCCTTCAAGTGGCGACATCACGCCATGAAGTACGTGGAACAAGCCGTGGTATTCATCCATCCGGTCGATACTCATTACGTCCTTGGGCTGCTCGACCACCAGAATCGTCTTCTGATCCCGCGTCGTGTCGGTGCAGATGCTACACGGATCCTCATCCGTGATGTTGCCACAGACGGAGCAGTAATGCAGCTCGGTCTTGGCGGCCATCAGACTCTTGGCAAAGGTTTCAACATCATCTTGATCCATGTCGATGGTATAAAAGGCGAGCCGGGTCGCGGTTTTCTCCCCGATTCCCGGTAGCCGCATGTAACTGTCAATTAGCTTGGCAATTGGTTCAGGATACTGCAAAAGTCCACCTCCGAGTTAAATCCCCATGCCGCGGGTGTACTTCCCCATCTTGGCACTCGTGGCTTTTTCCACTGCTGCCAAACCATCGTTCACGGCTTCAAGCACTAGGTCAGCCACCATATCTGGATCGTCTGGATCGATGGCTTCTGGCTTAATGTTCAGCCCGGTCATCTTCCGGTCGCCAGTAAAGGTTGCGGTTACCAAATCCTGCGCGCTGGTACCGGTGAAGGTTGAAGCGTTCAGTTCTTTCTGCGCAACTTCCATATCCTTTTGCATCTTCTTTGCCTGACGCATCAGGTTCTGCATGTTACCCATTCCCATGTTTGGCATTGTTATATCTCCATTTCATTCTTGCTTTAAGTGTGACGCGATGGCAGTTATCTGACCACCCACGTCCTTTTTAATTAATGTTTTTCACTAGATTCAGTTCAATGCAACTGCTAGTCGTTACGAACAGTGATGTTGTCTTCGCCGAAAAGATCCGCCAAATTCTTCACCACTGATGTCTCTTCCGGTTTTGCCTCTACTACGGCTTCTGCGGCAATTTCAGATTGGGGCGTTACGGATGCATCGGTCTTTGCGGGCGCTGATTCGGCCGGCTTGTCGTCTGCGCCTGCATGTTTGAAGCCAACTTCCTTGATGAAGTTCTGCCGCACCTTGGGCCATTCTGATTGTTCCACCAGCACGACCCGCTCGTCGCGACCCGTCATGGCTTTGAGTCCTTCCCGCATTTCCTGCAGTAAGGTCGCATCACTCATCACGCGCTCGATGTAAAAGTCATTGTCGAAGCTGACAATCACCCCATCTTGGCTCGCCGCGACCGGTTCTGACACGTTCATCATGCTCCGCTTAATGGTACTCAAGCGGTTCAGGACGTCTGGCCAGACATCCTTCAATGCGTTCAAATCCCCGCGCGTGGCGTGTTCCAGAATTGGGTAAATCGCCGTGACGTTCGTCTTGGTTTTGCCCTTTGCCGGTGTTGCTTGGCGCGTTGGCTTGCTGGTTGCACTAGCAGGTGCCGTTGTTACCGCACGTGATGTAGGCTGCTGCTGGAGTGTTTGCACTTGCGCTGTCAACTGGCTAATCTGATTCCGCAGTTGCTGCAAGTCATCATTTGCTGCTGGCACCGCAACTTGTCCCGCCGTTGTCACTGCGGGTTGCGGTGCCTGCGCTAGCTGGGCGAGGCGCACTGTTGCCACCTGCAAGTACAGGTCTGGTTGGTTGGTGGCACGCAACTGTTGCTGCGTCCCGTTGAGTAAATCAACGACGCCATACAGCCACGTTGCGGGCAGTGTCCCGGCAAGCGTCTCGAATTGGTCGTCCATGAGTGCCATCTCAGCTGCGTCCATCAATTTGGGCGCTGCCTGGAAAACAAGCAGGTCGCGCGTATAGCTGATGAGGTCTTCAATCAACCGGGCTGCGTCTCGCCCCGCACTCAAAATACGGTCGATGGTCGCAAGTCCGCTCGCCACGTCACCGCTGTGTACCTGTGCCAGGTAATTCCCCAAGTCAGCAGTGGTAACGGAGCCGGTCACATCGCGGGCATTTTCCACCGTGACGTGATTATCCCCGAAGCTGAGCACTTGGTCCAAGATGGAGAGAGAATCACGCATCCCCCCATCGGCCGCACGCGCAATAATGGCCAGCGCCTTTTCATCGTACGTGATACCCTTTTCATCCAGAATTTCTGCCAAATGCCGCTTAATATCGGCACTCGTAATGCGCCGAAAATCGAAACGCTGGGTACGTGAAATAATGGTCGCGGGAATCTTGTTGGGTTCCGTTGTCGCCAAAATGAAGACAACGTGAGCGGGTGGTTCTTCCAGCGTCTTCAGAAGGGCATTAAACGCCCCTGTGGATAGCATGTGGACTTCATCGATAATGTAAACTTTGACGCGTGCTTCAGTTGGCGCGTACTTCGCCTTATCCCGGATTTCACGAATCTCGTCGACCCCATTGTTACTGGCCGCATCAATTTCGATGACATCTGGCTGGCTACCTTGGTTAATCGCGGTACAAATCCGACACGTGTTGTCAGGTTCACCGTCTGTTAGATTCAGACAGTTCAGCGCCTTCGCCAATATCTTGGCAACGGAGGTTTTCCCTGTTCCGCGAGGGCCTGTAAACAGGTATGCGTGGCTGGTCTGCTGACTCACGACGGCGTTTTTCAGGGTCTGAGTGATCGCGTCTTGGCCGACGACGGTCCCAAAAGTCTGCGGGCGCCAAACCCGGTACAATGCCTGATAACTCACCGCACCCATCCTCTCTAATATAGAAACTTCTGAGTTTAATTCTACCATTATGTTCCCCTCTAGTCACGGCACTTACGGGGTGGGGCACGGCTGGTGCGGGAAAAAGTTTGGCTCCGGTTTTGCGGTGTCTCCAGTGGTGGGGCACGGGCCGGCAGTTGTGGGGAAAAGTTCGACTCCGGTTTTGGCGTGTCTCCAGTGGTGGGGCACGGTTCCATACGGGTGACCAAGTGCGGGTCACTCGTATTCCACCTCGCTTTGAGCCTGTCTGACAAAAAACGTCAGCCAGTCTCAAAGTCGGCCCGTATCTAGGCGGTAAACCGCCAAGATACCTTCACCACTTACGACACCCCAAAACCTCCGCCGAACTTTCCCCCACAACGGCCTACATCTCCCGCTAATCATCTTTATAGTTTGAATGAAAAGATGTTGACGCAACGTCGCTGTCGCTCCTTGCGTTGCATCCATTTGTTGATTGGTAACATTGAACCTCGGAGGATACGGTGCCCGTAAATCAAACCTCAGTGAGCAAACCAATCCTCGATAAGACATTCGCGCGCAGCCGCGAATGTCTTATCTGAAAATGTTTTTAACCCCAAAAAGAAGAGGAATATCTCTCCAAATCTATGTAGGAGCGGACTGGTGGTCGGAGTGAAGGGCGTTGGGGGCCAAGTGGTGGAAGTTCGACCGGGTTTTGGGCGAACTGGCAGATGGGAAGACTCGCGGGAGCGCAGCGAGCCGAGTCTTCCAATCTAGGCGGAATACGCGGAGCGGATGGAGCCAGAAGTTCTTAGCGGTTTACCGCCTAGAACTCTGGACATCGTTAGTGCCGGCCACACCACGTTCCGGCCCCCATAAGCCCGTAACGGAGACCACCAGTCCGCACCGGCCCTAAACACACCACACCCACCTCAAACAAACAGTCCTTGCATTTGCTCGGTGTACCGTGTAGCATAATACACAGCACACAAAGGAGGCGAAAGTAAACATGGATGAATCAGGCTTTACCCACCTTGCCTACTACGAACGGCTTGTGCTTCAGATTAAGCAACAAGTGGTCACCGGTATTTTGCAACCCGGCGACAAGTTGCCGTCCGTTCGCGACATGGCACAGCAAGTAAAATTAAATCCCAACACGGTCGCAAAGGCCTATAAGCAACTTGAACTCGATCACTTAGTCGTTGTTCGTCCCGGAAGAGGCTCCTTTATTGCCGAACCGCCGACCGCACCTTCTCAGGATCAAGTTGCCGCTATCAAGCAGCGCTTCGACACCCTCACAATCGAAGCACGGATAGCGGGAATCCCATTTTCACAGCTACAAGAATGGCTACAGATTAATTATCAAGAGAAGGTGTAACTGATGGAATTATCCGTTAATAATTTAAGCAAACAAATAATGCATACCCAGATTTTTCATGACGTGCACTTTAATTGGCAACCCGGCGAGATTATTGGCCTTGTTGGGCAAAATGGGGCTGGGAAAACAACCCTGATGCGGACCCTGGTGCACCAATACGTGCCGGACAGTGGCGCCGTTCTGATTGATGACAAGGATACGGTTGAACATCCCAAGATGCGTCAAAACATCATTTTCATCGATCCCACCACCACTTTTTTCGGTCGGTACACGCTGCGCCAGCTCGCGGAATTCTACGCCATCGCCTACCCTCGCTTCGACCGGCCACGCTACAACCAGTTGCTGAAGGACTACCATTTGTCCCCCTTCAAGCACTACAGCGAGCTGTCAAAAGGTTACCGGGCGCTCATCGTGGTGTTCCTTTCGCTCTGCGTGAACACACCGTTCGTCATTCTGGATGAACCGTTCGATGGGCTCGACCTCTTCGTCCGCGAAGCCATTGTGAACCTCGTAATTGGTGAAACGGCAAACGGCTCACGTGGGTTTCTCATCGCGTCCCACAACCTCATCGAGCTGGATGGGATTGCAGACCGAATTCTGTTCCTGCGCCACGAGACAATCAGCCACGATTACACGCTTGAATCGATTCGCGAACATGCGGTGAAGTTGCAGTTAGTCTTCCCGCAGCACACGATTCCCGACGTTATTCACGACCACGGGCAGATTATCACCATTCAAGGACGAGTGATTGAGGCGCTGTTCAAGACGTACACACCCGAAATCGAAGCCGAATTGAAGGCGCTGAAGCCAGTGCTCATGGAGCCGCTCCCCGTGACGCTCACCGACATCTTCCGCACCGAATTCAATCATCAAGAAAGGAACGCAATTTATGAATAAACAAGTTTGGCGTTTAACCTGGCAACGGCACAAGTGGCTGGTCATCATTGCGGCTATTTTGATGATCCTCTACGCAGGACGTGCTGTTCAGCGGCTACAAACGGACTACCACACCGACGTGAAATACACGATGACCCCCGCGAAATTTCACAAGGATTTGCAGCGACCAAAGGATAAAAGATGGACCGATAAGACCACGTACACTGCCTATCTGCACGAATCGCTCGACCAGTTTAGTTCCGCGACTGACACGGACAGCAACATGATGGCGAATTATATTTCAAACAGCCCCCAAGGCATTTCTTATCTCTTTATGGGCGCCATCTTTGTTCTAGGCCTCCTCGCTTCCGGTTGGGACCACTACAATCGTTTCGATCGGTTTATCTTCGCCAGTGGGATTAAACGGTCGCGCTATTACTGGACGCGAACCAACCTGTACCTCGCGCTTGTTGTCGTGGGTTCCACGCTAAGTTTCCTCGCCATCCGTTTCGCATCCACGCTGATTATTCCTGCAAAATATAACGTGATGACCGGCCAGCAACTCTTCGGCGCCACCCTACTCAACGTGGTGTTTGCCACCAGCGCGTTTGCGTTAGGTTACCTCTTCGCGCTACTTTGCGGTCGCCTCTGGTTGTTGCCCGTTCTGTCCATCGCCAGCTTCTACTGCATGGACATTATGTTTGAAAATGTGACGTTGATGCTGGGCAAACCATCCACCGCCATTTTCGACCCCACCATTCCTGGCAAATACTACTGGTTCGTCCTCACCGCATTCGTTGTTGCCGCCATCTTCTGCCTCCTCGTGGGCGCTTGGGGTTACCGTCACGTCTCCGCAGAAACTTTATCGCTGGCACTGGTTGTTTCCAAGCTACAACCGCTCGCCATTCTGATTGGCATGGTTGTCGGGTTCTTCGTCTTGCCACGCTACACGACTTCTAGCAACCGGTACCTAAGTTGGTTCCAGCCAGCACCCCTCATCGTGCTCGCACTTGGCCTTATCTGGCACTTCTGGCCGCAGATTTTGCGCACTGTTCGACAGCTCGTTCAAAAGCGGCAACAGTTGAAGACACTTTGATGCAACGTCGATATCGCTCCTCGCGTTTCAGCATTTGCGCAATTGGTGAGGTTGGTGCTCAGGGGAACAGTCTCAGGCAATTTACGTTTAAGTTCCCGTGACACCATCTTTGTTGTTTATTGGATATCTTGAATATGCCACATTTCGCAAAACAGCTCACGTCTTGTCCTTGACGTGAGCTGTTTTTGCGTAAAAAAAGACGTTGATTTCTCAACGTCCTTCTATCTAGTGCCGCAAACAGGAGTCGAACCTGCACATGGTTTCCCATACAGCGACCTGAACACTGCGCGTCTGCCAATTCCGCCATTGCGGCAGCACTATCTGCCATCGAGTCATCCTCAACAACAGATATCATTGTACCAAGTTTCACATTGGTTGACAAGAACTAAATGAAAAAGTATTTCTGTCCCTGATCAAAGTAAAGAACTTTACTACAATACCGCAAGACATGATAAAAAGCGGACAAGGTAACGATACAGGTTTCCCAACAAATGCAAAAAGGCTACCCCCACCAAAATTTACATCAGGTGGCACATATTAAGTTTGCTTCCTAATACGTTAAATAAAACTAAAAATTGCAGAGAGCCAAATAGAACGATCGGAATTCTGATCCAGTATCTGTTCCAACATGTATAATTTCCTCCTTCGTGTACAGCTTACCTAATGGCTTGAATGACCTTCACAAGAAAAGACAATCCACACAAATCACGATAGCATTCTCACACGAAGTAAACAATGATTCGCCTAATCAAACATTACAAACATGCTTCTTAAATGAATTAGTAATTGCGCTCCCCTTTCATTCCTTCGCGCAATCACCTACCATTAATGTAACAACTAGAACAAGGAGGGATTTCCCATGCCAATACCCCCATTCACCCGCACAAACGCCGCAAAGGTTGTCCAGCCGCGGTCATCACATGCACATAAAGGCACGAACGGCCGCGTCGTTATTGTCGCGGGTAATGATCGGTTCGGTGGTGCGGCCATTATGAGTGCCACCGCAGCAGTGTATGCTGGCGCGGGATTGGTCACCGTTGCGACGGCGGCCAAGAATCACGCGCCACTACATGCTCGCTTGCCGGAAACCATGGTTACGACTTGGGATGACGCGGCGTTGCCCCTTTTGCTTCACGATGCGGACGTGATTGTGGTGGGGCCCGGACTGGGCACCGACACTGCCGCAGCCGGCGTGCTCACCCTGGTGCTCGCGGCGGTGCACCCCACCACAACGCTCATCGTGGATGGATCCGCCATTACCATTTTGGCTGGGCGTACCCAACCGTTGACCCACACCCGCACAATTTGGACGCCCCATCCAGGGGAGCTCGCACGCCTGACCGGGTTACCTGTTACCGACCAAACGGACGCGGCCGTTCAACGCGCCACCGCTGAATTACCCGGCATCCTCGTGGCGAAAGGCGCCCCCACCCGCGTGTTCGCCCAGTCCGCAAGCTGGCGCAACACGAGTGGCAGCCCCGCAATGGCGACCGGGGGCTCGGGCGACACCCTCACCGGCGTCATTGCTGCCTTCTGTGCGCAATTCGGCGACGCACCCGAGACCGTGGCTGCCGCTGTCTGGACGCATAGCACCGCCGCAGATGTCATCGCCCGCACCCAATACGTGGCGGTGCCGAGCGATGTGGCGCACCAGTTGCCGATTCTCATGCGGGAATTGGCGGACGAATGACCCAAACAAAGAACGCATCCCCCTCCCCGAATTCAGGGAGGCTGGATGCGTTATTTTCTACGTTATAAACCTAAGCTTCTGCCGTCGTCTTGTAAGAATCAATCAGGTCGCGGACGCGTTCCAATTGGCTCTCGAAGATGCGGAACTGCTGCTCGCCGATTTCGTGATCGGGACGGAATGGCTTGTCAACACGCGTTACCACGACGGTCCGTTCGCGGAAGTCGCTGATGGTGCGGTTGGCCATGCCTTCGATGAGGGGCATCTGGCTGTCGAGCAACCAGTTACCGATTGTCGTGGACAGCCCCTTGAGACGGCTACGAACGGCCTCAAGCTGCTTGCCACCAAAGCCCATTTCCTGTGCACCGATGATGGTTTCCTTCAGGGCACACGCGAGCGTCATTGCCCGGGCAATGGGCTTTTCTGCTGCGGCGGTCTCTGCGGGAGATTCAGCCACCACGTCAGGTTCTGGCGTGACGGTTGCGGCTTCTGCATAGATGGTTTCGGCTTCTGGCTTCAACTTGAGCAACCGCAAGCCGGAGTAGAAGGCGAAACGGCGGGCGTTGCCGATTGGGTCGTCCAACACGCCGGTGACGGGCGCGAACTTGCTAATCTTGTCCGCGTCTTCCACGTATGCGTAGTGGGCAACGAAATCTGCCAGTTGCAAGCCCTTCTGCGCACGGGAATCGCCGTCCGTGATGTGGAAGGTGCATGGCTTGTTGCCGGAAAGACGGAAGTAAACGCCCAGCAACTTCTCCATCACGCGCTGTGCTTCAGCGGGGAGCTTGTTGGTCCGGTCGATGACAATCTGGAACTCGGTTGCTTCAAGTCCGCCGTGCTGCATCGTTTCAATCGCGTTGATGATGGCAGAAACGTACGGGAAGATGGCAAGTGTCGTTGAATCGTCATCCGTTACGGTAATGAGCGTTGGCGTCGTCGTTGTGCGGAAAGCAAACATGCGGATATCGTCGTTCTGGGAACCAGTGAGGATGTTCTTGACGTTCGCCAAATCCTTCCCAGCTGCCTTAACTTCATCCCCAGGTGCCCAACCGAATGGGTACAGGGTTTCCGTGAATTCCTTGAATGGCATTACGCCGAGTGCCGTTGATGCCAAAACCATCCCAATCGTAAATGGCTTTTCAGGGACGCGGCCGAATGATTCGTCAACGTAAATCCGAACGGGCGTTGGCTCGCGACGTGCAGGTGTGGCACTGCGGTTCACAGCCACGTTCGCCGCTACGTCTGCCTGCGCCTGAGCGGGTGCGGCCTGCTGTGGTGCCGGCTGAGCGGCCGTTTCCGTTGCCTTAGTCGCAGCGGCTTCCTGCTGCACGTGTGCTGCTTCGTTAGTCGATGCAGGTGTCTGCGTAGTTGCAGGCTGTGTCGTTGCCTTCACATCGGCCTTTTCCGTAGCAGTGGTCGTTTCCGTGACAACTGGCTTCGTTGCAGGTGCCTGCTGCTGTGGTGCGGCAGACGTGGCTGCTTGCTTCTTGGCAGGTGCCTGCTTTGCTTCTGGCTGGTTGTCCAGTCCAAGCGTCACGGGCTGTGCCTGTTTCTGCTGGTCGTTCTTGTTACCTTGCGTCTGGCGCTGCGTGTTACGTCCGCGGCGTGGCTGCTTGCTCTCAACCTTTTCATCCGCAATGGCTGCCTTGGTGTGGCGACCGCGCTGCTGCGTCTGCTGTGCGTCGGCTGCAGACTTGTCATCTGCTTGCGCCTGCTTGACGCTTGCCCCGCGCTTGGTCTGCTTCTTGGCAGTCGTCTTCTCCTGCTGGTCAGCCTTCTTGTCGGTCCGCTTGGTTGCCGACTTCTTGCTGTCCTGCTTTTTACTATCCTGCTTCTTCGTCTGCCGTGGCTTGTCTGCCTGCTTGTCACTTGCTGGCTGGCTCTTGGCGGCAACGTAGGCTTCGATCTGTTCACGTTTCGAAATCGAGGCACGCTGACGCAAAGAGAGATAGTTGCGCACGCTAGATGAGGAAATGTTGAGTTCCTGGGCAACGTTCTGGACGTTCAGACCATCGCGCTGCATGATTGCCTTCAGTGTTTCAATTAAGGTTGGCCAATCCATGAGTTTGTAATTCCTCCATGATATTAAATTGTGGTGGTGCCAAAATGGTGTCAAAAGTTAACGCAGAGATTCAGGTCGCTTGTACTTACACGTGCTTAAATAGCTGTTGAACACGTGTCCTGCTTGGGTTTTAAAAAAAGGGGAAACGTTGATGTTTCAACGTTTCCCCCGAATTTAGTGCCGCAAACAGGAGTCGAACCTGCACATGGTTTCCCATACAGCGACCTGAACACTGCGCGTCTGCCAATTCCGCCATTGCGGCAACAACATCCTTAAGTATAACAGCCACCCTCTACTTTGCCAACACTTAGACGGGAAAAGTTAACGGTGGAACAGGCGCATGAAATAACCAGCAATAACAAGAATTCTCGCTTTTACTATTTGAACCGAAACTTATCCGCCCGCCAAGTAGATAGCCCGCCAGATTAGAAATAAAATTGCCATAGCTAACCGTGGCCAATCCGTATAGCGCATTCCCCAGGTCAATCGAAATTGAAAGATTGAGATACCTGCACAAACTGCCATAAGCATCGCCCATCCGTAAAGAACCACCCTTATCACTTTAATGAACTTTGAATTCATAGATGTCCCGGAGTAGCGCGTCCGCGATGTGTGGATCCAGCCCCGTCGTGAGTTCGTCGAAGCAGAAGAAATTGTAGCCCCGCAGAAACAGTCGGGCGACAGACAGGCGTTGTTTCTCCCCACCCGACAATTCGGGGCCGCGGTCCGAGATGGGTGTGTCGAGGCTGTGTTTGGCGAGCCATGAAGCGAGTCCCGCGCGCACGAGTGCGGTCTCGATGGCGGCGTCGGAATAGGTCGGCGCGAATAACGTCACGTTGTCGCGGACGGTGCCGGTGAAAATATACCCCTTTTGCGCCAACAAGCCCACATTTCCGTAAACGTCGGCCCGCGCCAAGGATGACGCCGCCTCCCCGAGTAATTGCACGTGGCCGTTTGTCGGCTGGATTTCGCCCAACAACATCTGCACCAGCGTCGACTTCCCGCTCCCGCTTGCGCCCACCATCAAATACTTCTTATCACTCGCAAGGTTCAGGTTAATGTCTTGCAGCACCGGCTTCCCATCAGGCATGAAGTTGGCGTGCGCAAACGACGCAAGCGCTGGCTGCATGCTTACCTGATGGGTGGCCGCCGTTCCCGTCACGGGTGCCGCCAGAAATTCGCGGATGACGGTTGCCGCCTTCGCACCCCCAATCAAGGTTGGCAGACGCGTGGTCATTGACGTCATGGGCCAGGTGAGGAAGCCCACGAGGTTCGCGAAGGCCACGAGTTGCCCGAAGCCCATCTGTCCGCGCTGGACGAGGACAGCGCCCACCAGCCACGACCCCACATACGACAAGTCGTTCAGTGCGTAAGAAACCGCCGCCGTGAGATTCTCAATTTTCGCGTTCTTCTTCTGCGCCCCATATAGCGCATCGCTCACTTTGTTGTGCTGGGTGAAAATGGTCCCGAATGCAAGCGCATATTTGATGGTGTTGAATCCCGTCAAGAAATCCGTTACGCGCTTGGTGTAGTGATCAATCTGCTGTACCTGTTCCTCGCTGGCACGCTCAATTAATTTCTTCGTCACCAGTGGCATGTTGGACGTCAACGCTTACAGGAAAAGTTCTTAATGCAAGTCAGCACGCCCGCTGCGCGGACGTGCTGACCAGTCTCATAAAATTTGGGCAAAAAACTATTGCACACACAAACACACGTTCGTATAATATGGTTATAAACAAACACACGTTCCCTATCGATGCGAACAGAAAGGAGCCCCCCATGATTGACTACACAAACGAACCCCATGGCGTCTTCTTTTTGATTGATAGCAAGTCCTTCTACGCCTCCGTTGAATGTGTCTTTCGGGGGCTCAATCCCCTAAAGACGGCGCTGGTGGTGATGTCGGAGCAGGAGAATACCAATGGCGGGCTCATCCTCGCCACCTCGCCCGTTGCTAAGCGTAAGTTCGGCCTGCAGTCGAACGTCTCCCGTCAGCGTGACCTGCCCCAGGATAACGACCTGTACGTGGTGCCGCCGCGCATGAATCTGTACATCAAGAAGAACCTCGAGATTAACGCCATCTTCCAGCAGTTCGTTGCGCCCGAGGATCTCTGGCCGTACTCCATCGACGAATCCATCTTGGATCTCACCCACTCCTGGCACCTGTTCGGCCCCACCATTCGGGACGTGGCGCGCCGCATTCAGGAGACCGTCCGGCAGCAGGTGGGCGTCTATACCACCGTGGGCATCGGCGAGAATCCCGTGCAGGCCAAACTTGCCCTCGATTTGTACGCGAAGAAAAGCCCCGACCTGATTGGGGAGATTACATACGCCACCGTGCCGGAGAAAATCTGGCCCATTACCGACATGACGTCCGTGTGGGGGATCGCCCGCCGAACCGCCGCACACCTGGCCCGCATGAACATCCACACCATGTACGAGTTGGCACACTCGAACCCTTACGCCATCAAGCAAGAGATGGGGCTTGCGGGTGAGCAGCTCTTCGCCCTCGCGTGGGGAATTGACCGCGCGCATCCCTCGACCCCGGTTCGCGTGCACCACCCGTCCATCAGTAACTCCCAGGTCTTGCCGCGGGATTACCGGTTGCAGCCGGAGATTGAGATTGTCATTAAGGAGATTGGGGAACAAGTTGCCTCACGCCTGCGTCACCATCACTATCAGTGCGCCGAGGTAAGTCTGGGCGTCGGCTTCTCTTACGCGGGTGCGGCGGTCGACGGTCGCTCAGGTTTCCACGGTCGCCTTCGTTTAGATGCCACCAACCGGAACACTGACATCGTGGCAGCACTGACCCACATCTTCCGCACGAACTGGCAGCAACAGCCCATCCGTAATCTGTACGCGGGATGTGGCCGCCTCACCCATGATGTAGGCCAACAGCTCGACCTGCTCTCACCCGTGCAGGAGCAGGTGAAGCGCGTTGACCTGGAACACACGGTTGACCGAATTCGGCAGCAATTCGGCTTCAAGAAACTCGTTTATGCCGTCAGCAAAGTGCACGGTGGTACCGCCATCGACCGTGCAAGTTTGATTGGCGGGCATAATGGAGGTAACGCTTATGACTGATGCACCCTTAAACACCGACACCAAACTCATCCTCGAACGCGCCAACGCATTATTCGCGCGCCACCGGAACACACACTACTGGATAACCGTAGTCAATGACATTTACGACCACCAATTCAACGTCTTCTTCAATATCGTCCCCCGCGGCAAACGGCACCGCTCCATCCCCCTCCACACGTTGCCACAATACGATTTGGGCACACTCGAAACCGTCATCACCGACATCCGCCGCGAACTGGCCCTCACCCTGGAATTCGTCGGGTTCACGGGGATGATTTGGCCACAATCTGGGCGCACCATTCAGTACCAGCGGGAGCGGCTCGAATGAACTACCAAGAAGGCTGGTCCGCGTCCCTCGTTCAGAACTACTTCGACCGCGTCTATCGGGACCGGGGGATGACGAAGTGGCAGGGGTATTACCTCTCCGACCACACGAGTGCGCTGAACAAGGAGAAGGCCGCCGCTGCCATCACGTACCCGCCCAGACCCGTCCAATCGCTTACCGTCATCGGCGCGCAGCTCGCAACAGCTTACGCCAGCAACGCTCCCGTTAGCGTCCAACTCACCGCCATTGCCCCAGACGGCGCGTTGGGGCCAGACATCATGGGGATGGTGCGCGGCTACACAGAAACGGACGTTATCATCGGCACAACGGAATTGAATTTAGAGACCATTCGGAATGTTCAGATGTTAGGTTGACGGTTGTGCTTAGGCGCGTTACAACGAATGGGTATATCGCCACCCACAAAAAACGCCCCCCAGACGCACGCATTTCGCGTCTGGGGGGCGGTTTCTATGGGGCACTTAAACCCTACTTGATAATCTCGCGGTAGTGCGCAGCTTCGGCTTCATTCGCGTAAATGAAGTGACCTGGCTTCACCTCGACCATCTTCGGCTTGTCCGTCTCGTAGTGGTGCTGGGATGGATCGTACACGAGGAGCTTCTTCTCCCGTGCAAGCTTTGGATCGGGCACGGGTACCGCAGACAACAGGGCCTGCGTGTATGGGTGCAATGGGTTCGTAAAGAGTTCTTCCGTTGGGGCAATTTCCACGATGCGACCGCGGCGGATAACCGCGATTCGGTCGGAGATGAACCGCACAACGGAGAGGTCATGGGCGATGAACAGGTACGTGGTGCCCTGCTCACGCTGGAACTTCTTGAGCAGGTTCAGCACCTGCGCACGGATGGACACATCCAGCGCGGAGATTGGTTCGTCCGCCACAACCAGGTCCGGTTCCATCACCAGCGCACGGGCAATCCCGATACGCTGACGCTGGCCACCTGAGAATTCGTGGGGGTAACGGTATAGGTGTTCTGGCAGGAGCCCAACTTCCTCGATAATCTTACGGACCTTTTCCTGACGGTCATCTTCATCCTTGAACAGGTGGTAGTTGTACAACCCTTCAGAGATGATGTAGTCAACCGTGGCACGTTCGTTCAGGGACGCTGCGGGGTCTTGGAAGATCATCTGGATTTTACGTTCGATTTCGTGGCGCTTCTTCTCGGGCATCTTGCCGTTGATGGTTTCGCCTTCGAAATTAATCGTGCCGTCCGTGGTCTTGTTAATGCCGAGAATGGCACTCCCAATCGTCGTCTTCCCGGAGCCAGATTCCCCTACAAGGGAGAACGTTTCGCCCTTGTAGATGTCGAAGTTGACGTCTTGTGTGGCAACAAACTTGTCCTTACCGCTCCCGTAAGAGATTTCGACATCCCGGAGCGAGATTAATACTTCTTTATCTTCGGTCACTTGCTGTCACCTCCTACAATATCAGCAGTCTTCACACTGCTCGTCTGTTCAACCAGACGTTCGTGCAAGTTCTGGAGTGCGGCTGGCTTCTCAATCTTAGGGGCGCGGGGATCCAGCAACCATGTTTTCGCATAGTGCGTATCCGACACCTGGAACATTGGGGGATCAGCCTTAAAGTCAACTTTCAGTGCGTACGGGTCACGTGGGGCAAAGGCGTCCCCGACGATATCCTTGTACAGAGATGGCGGTGTCCCCGGAATGGAGTACAGCTCGCCACCCTTCTGCGCCAGTTGTGGGAGTGAAGATAGGAGGCTCCACGTGTAAGGATGGCGCGGATCGTAGAAGATTTCGTCCGTGGTTCCGTATTCGATAATGCGCCCTGAGTACATAACGGCGATACGGTCAGCGATAGCGGCCACAACACCCAGGTCATGCGTGATGAAGATGGTAGTGAACTTGAATTCAATCGCCAGTTCCTTAATCAAATCAAGAATCTGGGCCTGAATCGTCACGTCCAGCGCGGTGGTTGGTTCGTCACAAATCAGGATTTTGGGGTGGCAGGCCAGCGCAATCGCGATAACGATACGCTGACGCATCCCCCCGGAGTATTCGAATGGGTAGTCGTTATACCGGCTTGCGGCATCAGGAATCCCCGTCCGGTCCATCAAATCGATGGCTTCGGCCTTGGCTTCCTTCTTGGACTTGCCCTGGTGCTTGATGATAACTTCTGAAATTTGGGAGCCAATCGTCTTGATGGGGTCAAGAGAGGTCATGGGTTCCTGGAAGACCGTGGCGATTTCCTTACCACGGATACCTTCCCAATCCTTGTCCTTCTTGAGCGTTTCAAGGTGCTGCCCGTCGTATTCAATGGTCCCGCCCGCGATACGACCGTTGGATTCCAGCATCCCGGTGAACGTCCGCGTCAAAACGGACTTCCCGGAACCAGATTCCCCAACAATCGCCAGGGTTTCGCCTTCCATTAACTGCATGGATACGTGGTGAATAGCCTTCAGCGTCCGACCACGAACCTGGAAGTTAACGGACAGGTCATTGACGTCTAAAATGACTTTCTGTTCTGCCATAATATTGCCTTCCTTCTAGCTTGCTACGCGTGAGATGTTACGCAAACATCCGCGACGCTTTACATGTGTGTTCGTGGATCAGTTGCATCCGCCAAGTTCTGCCCAACGATGTACATCGGCACGGTGATAAGTGCCAGTGCGGCAACGGGGAGCCAGAACAGGTATGGGTAGCTGGTCATGTACTGTGCGTACTTCTGAATCAGACGACCCAGTGATGGCACTTCCTGGCTAAGTCCCACATTAAGGAATGAAAGGAACACTTCATATGAAATGAAGGCAGGCAGTGACATGGATACTTGCGTCACAATGATACTGGTCAGATAAGGCATGATATTGCGCGTAATAATCTTTGGCGTTGGCGTTCCTAGGGTTCGAGACGCCACGTTGTATTCACGATCACGCTGAATCATGACTTGCACACGGATCGAGTACGCCGTGCCAATCCAGGAAGTACACGTCATGGCAAAAATCAGGTTCCAGAACCCGTTCCCAAGCGTATAAGACAGCACAATGATGATGAGCAGCATTGGAACGTTCGAAATCACGTTGTAGATTTCAAGCATGATACGGTCGAATTTCTGCGATGCACCCCAAAAGGCACCCACTACAGTCCCCAGTACGGTCGTAATCAATGTTGCAATTACCCCAATGGAAATAGACGTGCGGCCCCCCGCCCAGATGGCATCAAACAGTGACTTCCCATCCGCATCCGTCCCGAACCAGAACTTAGCACTTGGAAAGTTGTACCGCGCAGCTAGGTCGTTAACGTTCGACACATCCTTCAGACTGTATCCTGAAAACAAAGGTTGGATGAAGGACATTCCCATAATAATCAGCATAATTCCAAGCATCAAAATAGTGACCTTGTTGGAAAAGAACTTCTTCGCCACTTGCTTCCAGTATGAGTACTTCGGCGTATCGATAACTTCTGACGCCAGTTCGTCGAGACTAACTGGCGCAAAATCGCTATCGAGGAGTTCGACTGCTGGTTGTTCCTGCTTATTCTCTTTCGTTTCTGCCATGTTAATCATCTCCTGACGCTGAAAGTTTGATACGTGGATCTACAATCGCCATTAACAAGTCACCCAGTAATACTGATAGCACCGCAATCGTGGTGAAGATGAAGACCAATGCGATAACCACAGAGTTATTGTGGCCAATGATGGAATCGGGAAGCATCTTCCCCATCCCCGGCATTGCAAAAATTTCTTCCGTCATGGTGGCCCCACCAATCAGACCGATAATACTACCCGGAATCCCATTGACAATTGGAATTGCCGCATTCTTAAAGATGTGCTTGCGGTAAATTTCACCCTCGTTCAGTCCCTTAGCCTTTGCAAACTTGATGTAATCTGCACTTTGCTGGTCAATCATGTAACGACGGAACCAAACAATAAGACCTGAAACGGAAAGAAGGCCTAAGATAACACTTGGCAGAACCCAGGATGCCGTTACGCCCGCACCCATTGTTGGAAATGAATCTGGTAAGCCGAAGATGCGTGCCCCAAAGAAACGGAAGCAATAAATTAGCGCAAGGCTAGGAACCGCCATCAATACCGTTACAATCCCGGTACCAATCTTATCGAAAATCTTTCCCTTTTTCCGCGCCATGTAGATAGCTACCGGAATCGATACTGCATAAGCGATGATTAAGGCAAAAATACCCGCCTTAAAGGACGTACCAATCATTGATGGATCGGATAGTTCTTGGGAAACATTCACATAGTCGTCGCCATAACGTGCTTTAGCACTGTCATCCTGTTTACCAACGCGCTGGTAACTACGCGTATATACATTGTCGGACGTGTATGTCTTGTTCCCGTTCTTATCAGTAATCTCTGTCGTCACCTGTTGACC
This sequence comes from uncultured Lacticaseibacillus sp., assembly GCA_934370925.1. Lineage (GTDB taxonomy): Bacteria > Bacillota > Bacilli > Lactobacillales > Lactobacillaceae > Lacticaseibacillus. Next base: position 64,725 of record CAKRNG010000001.1, read on the forward strand.
TTGTCGACCACCAATAACCTCGGATACAGGAGTACCGCTGTACGTTGGGTAGGATGTTCCCAAATTAAATTTAATAATATTCTGGTGGATGTATGGGAAGGAACTATTGAAGTAAATCTGATAACGATACTTAGTCCCCGAACCAACTAGCGCCCATCCAACTGTCTTATCCTTCGTCACCTTTAAGTACCGTGCTAAGTGTGGGTTATTTTTATCGTGAACGGCCCAAGGATTGTCAATTTGAATAAGCGATCCGTAAAAGCGTCCTAATCGTTCCCATAATGGCAGCTCTCGAACGGCATAATAATCTTTGCTCTGCTTATAACGTTTAATTTCATAGTTATTCGCTTTTGCCCATTTTTCAAAGAGCGCAACGTTAGAAGCATTGTGTTCGGTTGTTACCGTCTTTGTCGGATTTGCTTTTTGAACAGCGGTTACTAAATCCTTATTGTTCTTGAAGTCAATGTAATTCATCTTCTCGTACGCATTGTTCTCGTAATTAAGAAGTGCATCAGGCGTTGACGCTAACTTCTGCGCCATCACGTCCCCTTTAAACACATCTCGACGCGGAACAAGTGAGTAGATGAGGATGAACGTAAACGTCGTAACTAAGAAGATACTGACGATTGACCGCAGAACACGGAAAAAAAGATATTTCTTCATGTGACTGCTCCTTCTCTGAGGGTTACTCAACTTTATAGTTTAACTTTACCAGTTCACGAGTGTGACGAAAAGAAACGTCACGATTTTTATTGCAAATAAAATGTAGTTTTTTTCCAATCGCATTGTAACAGAAAAAGGACCAGTCACATCACGTGCCAGCCCTTTTTCACACTACTAGAAATGGAATCTAAGCTCCACAAACATTCACAATGCGTGAATTAGTTGTTAGCTGCTTTCTTAGCAATCTCTTCGCGCTTAGCAGTCCAAGCCTTCTTCGCCTTTGCGTATTCTGCAGCGGTAGTTGTGTCCTTGGAAACCTTAACAAACTTGAAGTAGTTCCCGTCACCCTTCAGACCTGAAGTACCAAAAGCACCAGTCTTAGGCACAACCTTGGTGACGGATGGGGTACCACCCAGAGACATTACAGGAATCTGGATACCGCTGTCGAGTAACCAAGCTTCAGCCTTTGCGAATGCCTTGTAACGTGCATCTTCATCAGTCGTAATTGCTTCAGCCTTCGCCAGGAGCTTCTGGTACTTGTCCAGCCCTAATTCCTTGACAATTGCCTTAGAGGAAGCCGTGTCATCGAGACCGATTGTGTGGAGTGAAGACCCGCCTTCTGGATTGTAAACTTCAAGATAACTTGATGGGTCATCGTAGTCAGGACTCCAACCGGAAGCATTCGAGATGTCGTAGTCACTTTCTGCCCCTGTCGTTACAGAGTAGGTAGCAGCCAGGTACTTGTCTTCTGACACTGCCTGAATGTCAATTGCAACATTGCTTGTGCCAAGGGAAGACTCAACGGAGCTCTTGAATGACTTGGTCTGATTCAACGTTGACGCAGAGGCTTCATCAGCGACAATATCCAACTTAACTGGGAAGGAAACACCTTCAGCCTTGAGTTCCTTCTTAGCCTTATTCATGTATTCCTTAGCAAGTTTCTTATTGTAAGTACCATTCTGCTGGCCTTGAAGGTTCAGACCACTAAGAGCAGAGTTGTCAGCCTTCAGGTCACTTTCAACGAACGTTCCGTAATCCTTACCGTCTGCCTGAACAAAGCTATATGGTACCCATGTGTTACGTAATGTCTTCGTTGCACCCGCCTTACCGTTCGTCTGAGCGGAGTAAGCCGTCTTGTCAAAGGCAAACTGAATAGCCAAACGGAAGTTCTTATTAAGCACTGCCTTCTGGGTGTCCGTCTTTTCCTTTGTTGTCTTTTTAGACGTCAAGTTGTACTTACGACGGTTCAGGTTAAAGGTAAAGTTGTACGTTGACTGATCTTGGTCAGACCAGATAATGTTCTTACCGTTTTCCTTTTCAACAGTCTTGTACTGAGCGGATGTTGGGTAAACGCGCGCAGCTGAGAAATCACCATTCTTGAAGCTCTTGTACAGACCATCTGGATCTGAACCATCATTGTACGTGAGCTTCACGGTGTTCAGGTGCACGTTCTTCTTGTCCCAGTAGCTAGCGTTCTTCTTGTATTCAATGACAGACTTCGAGGTGAAGTTGGCAAGTGTAAATGGTCCGTTGTAGAGGATACCATCCGTTGCCATCTTCCCGAAGTCTTTGCCTTTCGATGCGAGGAACTTAGCTTGGACTGGGTACATAACCCCATATGTAAGCTTGGAGTTCCAGAAGGATTCTGGCTGGTTCAAGGTGTACTGCACCTTGTACTTGCCGACTGCCTTGATGCCGACCGTTGAGAAGTCCTTCGTCTTACCGTTTACGTAATCATTCAGACCCTTAATGGAGTTCTGAACCACGTAGAGGGTTTCGGACTTTGCTGCAACGGCGTGCTTCAGACCGGTAACGAAGTCATCTGCGACAACATCGCCGTGACTGTTACCATTACTGTCGACCCACTTAGCACCCTTACGCAGCGTGTAAGTGTAGGTCTTGCCATCCTTGCTGACCTTCCATGACTTTGCAAGGGCGCCCTTGAGTTCGCCATAACTGTTACGTTCAAGGAGTCCTTCAACAAAGTTCTGTAAGTGTTGACTGTTCGTTGCGCGGGACGTCACCGTGTAGTCCATGGTGTCTGGGTCCGTTGTATAAACATAGTTATAGCTGTCGGAGAGGTTGCTATCACTGCTGCTACTTGACGTTGACTTGCTGTTACCACAAGCTGCGAGAAGTGCGGCACTAGCAAGCGCTGCAACAACTAAACCTTTCTTCTTCATCTTCATATCACATAAGCCTCCAACCTATGATTTACTCTCTGCCACCGCTGACCGGTACAGAAGTTAAATAGATTATATAAAGATTAAAGTTGAGTGTCAACGTCATTTAGACCGAATTTGGTCACAAATTCAAAAAAAAATCATTTTTCCTTCACGGTATAATGCCGGTGTGACATAAAAGAATTCGTTTTCTATAACTTAAGTCGTACAGGTCGCGACATCAACAACGCGCTTTCGTTTTTCTATAATTTATTTGCAATTAAAATTTTAATCCACAAAAAAGCCGTTTTTTAGGTTTTATCATTGTAACAAATGCAAATATGCCACTAAAGTCCTTTTTTGTGGTGAATTCAGCGACTTTGGATGAAAAAACACACGTTTCATTGTAATTCGCCACATTTTGTTCGTTAACGGCGTCTTTTTTCGTTCGAATCAATTTAATTCTGAAAACATGTGTTGTCTACTTCTAGGCAACACATGTCTTCAGAAACGTCGCATACGTTAATTTCACCCAAAAACTTCCTTTAACTTTTAGTATGATTTATGAGTTTAAACTAATTTTATCCGCACAACGTCACCACGGTGATAGACATTATCAATTAACCCGGCATCCGTTTTGAATATTCACCTGCGAGCCACTAAAACCATCGTGAGCGCGTCGTCCGAAGTACATAAAGGTTACGGCTATATTAGCAAAATACACCCCTCACCCACATACAGAATCAGCCTAAGTTCGGGAACTCCGCGATAACCGCCCTGTATCATCGGGGCAGACCGTCTTCTGGCGCACCCTTGGTTAAAAAACACAAACAAATAAGCGCCGGCATTTATCGCCTGCGCCTATTTGTTTATAGTAAGTCCACCTGTTCAGTTAACCGTTATTAGACGCTGCCGACGCCAGTAACGCAAGCTCAGATAAATCACCATTAACACGACCATCCCTGCAATCCACCAATATAGTTCCCCGTACGCTCCCCAGTTGATATAGGGGTTTAGAAAATTCAGATCAGACCTCGTATAGACCTCAGCATTAATGCCATACACATCTATCAGCGCATGCAATACGATTCCTGGTAACAAATTGCCCGTTAGTTCATAAATTGTTCCAAGCAGAATACCCGATGCAAATGCAAAGAGTGCTGTTCTTACAGTCGACTGCGCATCTGAATTTCCAAAGAGTAGACCCGTCGCGTGACTGAGCCCGAATATACTTGCTGTTACCAAAATTATTGGTGCACTTGAATACCGCTTTCCGGTAAATATCCTTCTGAGAAATCCTTGCACTGTTCCGCGGAAATAGATTTCCTCCACAATCCCAGTTCTAATTGCCATCAGGACACACAACCAAAACATCACCCGATAGTCATTATTTCGATACATGCTTGCCCCTGTCGCTGCCTCTTGTGCAATCAACAATAAAATCGGCCACCCCATGGCAAGTCCCCGAAGCAGTCCCTTACGTCCTAGCTTATAGGGGATATGTAGCCATCGTGATATCACAACCGCCATCACAATGATAAATAGTGAAACACCCACTTGCGCATCAAAGTACCAGTCATGAACCGTTATTATTGTATCCGGTTGAAAATCCCAAACAAATTCGGTCACGACTACAATAAACAGGAATATAAGAATATACGCTCTTTTTTTCAAGACATAGATTCCTCCCTCCTTAGCTAACAGCGCTTATCCATTCTTACCTTTCCCAACATTTTTAAGGCCTTCAAAGTCTGGCGATTCAGAACCAGCGCCATGACCATGGCCACCCTCACCTACATTAATAATCATCATGTTCGTCGCCGCATTGACCTCACTAAAAGCCGTTGTCGCAAATGCACTTGTCACCCCGAGAAGTACCACTATGAGTAAAAATTTCTTCATCTTTCTAACCGCCCTTTTTGATTATCAATCGCCAAGCTGATTGATTAGCTGAATTCTACCAGCATACGATTAGTGCGCCTCAAAAAATTCAACCGCGAAAAAAACAGTATCTATTTTCTCCGTTTCCCCACTAGCGACTCGATTTATTACATATACGGAATGTTTGCGTTACGAAACACGTTTAGCTATATAAATTACTTAGGTCTTGCCGACAACACTCTGTCCATAATTTCCATAGATTGCACCGCGAGCATCTGGTCACCCGCTTCTCGCAGCAGTTCAGTCATTCGCACGACCTTTTCCTGTGCCAAAAATTGCTGCATCCTGTCGCTTGTTCCCATCATCGTCAGCAACTGGTTCAAAAAATACTGGCGCAAATGAATTGAGACCGCCAACGCCGGAATTTCCTGCTGATTAAGTCGCAATTTCATCTGCTGCGCCACAGCGACATCACGTTGGATCACCACTTCATAACAGTTAAGGACAATATCCCACGCATCGCCGTACGCAATATAATCAGCACGACTAATTTCATCTAATTGGCCCACGATTGATGTAAAGATGGTCCATATCTGATTAACATCAAACAGGATGATGACGCCACCCATTTTGGTTAAGGTAGCTGAATCCCATATTTCCACATCAAATAAATATGTAAATAGTTGTTGGCATTCCCGCCTATTCAACAGATTATTTCCATCCAAATCGACAATTGCGCTGGCTATCACCCCCATCTTGAACAAATTATCCTTATCCTTGCTAAGTCGATAGGCCGCATATACTTGGTTAAATTGTTGTCGTAATGAAACTAAGTCTCGACGCATATGTAACTGCCCAATTATATTATTGAATGATCCTAAGCGACTGGGGCTTTCTGCATTCTGGTTACACCATTCGCGCATCGTCACACCCATCTTATTAAGGAGATGTTCAACCACTTGCACACCTAAATCCTGCAATCCATTTTCAAATCGGGAAATACTGGCCTCTGAAACTGATGCATCCGCAAGTTCTTTCAACGTGACCTGTTTTGATTTACGTAGCGTTCTAAACCGTTGTCCAAATTCCATATCCGTCACCCTCACTATATAAGGAGATTACTATGTTCAAAAAAATCCTGCGTCTGCTTGCGGTCGCCATCACAATCACCAGTTTCAGCGTTAGCTACGTTATTCCAGGTAGCAATCCCGTACCCGATAAAACGACGCACAGTTAGACACAGACTAAAATTAAGGTGAGTATAGCACAATTGCACCGCAAAAAGACCACCGCAGAAATCAGATTAGATTTCTACGGTGGTCACTTTTTTGATTAGGGTGAAATGCTTCTTAAGTCTGCGGGTTATCAAAACATCGTGGCAATTAAAACTCAATTTTCACATCAAGTACACTCTCACCCGTAACGTTGCACCATGCGCATCGCCGCCCGCAATTCCGCCCCCACCACTGCCCAGTCGCTGGCAATCGCCGCCTCATCAGCCAGCCATGCCTCTTCGTCTGTTGGTAATGGTGCAGGTGTCGCACCGCCAAACCGTGGCACCAAATTCGCCATGCCTCGCACCCATGTCTGCCACCAATTCTTAGTTCCGTTTTTCATCGTCATTCTCCTCCTCGTCTATTCCTCCGCGCATTGCCGGACAGCGTCAGGCAATGCGGTTCGTCACACCCCAATTTACCCATTCCTCAACAAAGTCACGGCCAAGATTCCCTATGTAGCGCCGAGGCGTAACCCACGACGCGTCAATCACTTAACCGTTACGCAGCGCCCGTTTCTTTTGCTGCCTCATAAATCACGGTTGTTTCGGTATCCACCACGTGCGCAGCCACTGCTGTCGCGTACTGGTCGAAGCCAGCCTTCATGAACTGCTTCGAATTCACCATCGTGTCCATAAATTCCTTTGCGAGGTCCGCGGTGAGGTCGCCCTCGAAGTTGTTGATGCGAATGGTCTTGGACTTGTTGTCCGCCGTCTTGAAGCTGAAATTAACTGATCGTGCCATTGTTGTCTACCTCCTATTATTGGATGTCCTTATTTTGCCTGCGTTCCGTTGTCAGGGGCTGGTTCTTCGGTTCCAGGTTCTTCTGTCTGTGGTGCTTCCGTCTCCGGTTCAGCGCCAGAATCACCTTCCAGCACGGTGTCGGTGCTCAGCGTGATGGTCGTCAGGGATTGGTTTGTGATGAGCTTCTGAAGCACATCCCCAATCGCGACAAGCTTGGCTTCATCTGGCGTCTCGATGAGGTCCTTGATGATGTGGTTGTTCTTCTTCTGCGCCTCGTCGTCGGGGGCGATGAAGGTGTAGGTGACACTTGCAGTTGCGTAATTTTGAGCCATGATAGCTCCTCCTTTAAATTGGGTGATCCACCAATTGCCACTTTGCCCGGCCGAGCAGAAGTCGCAATCGCGGTCATGGTTCGGCGCGCCGTACATAGTTATAAAGCAGTTTTTGGCCCTCTTCGGTCACGTTTTTGAAAAAGAACTGCCGATGATGTCACGATGTATCCCCATGTTTTATATAGAAGCAGATATATCTCCCAATTTCAGATTGATTGTGAACGCCTGCGAGTCAGCGTTTCCTCGTGGCTTAGAACCACACTAAATTAATTGATTTTCGCAAAAAGGAATTGGTCATTGTTACTTACCGCGAGTTCACTAACAACGACCATCTTCTCCACAATGCAAAAACACCCCGTTTCCCGACGAATTGTTAGTCAGGAAACAGGGTGTTTTTGCTATTTGGTAGGGGGTGCGCCAGAAGACTGCCCCCTAACATAAAAGATAGTCCCAACAGAAATCCTAAGTTCGGGATTTCCGTCGGGACTACCTTTTATACCGGGGCCAAACCGTCTTCTGGCGCAGCCTCAACCTATCTATAATCTACTTGCCTAATGCCGCAACGGCCTTTTCCACCGTGGTACCGGTGCCCACATGGTTGTGATCGCGTGCGTCAATTGCTATGAACAGCTGGTTCGTTGTATCAAGCTGTAATCTGTAAGTCATAAATATTACCTCCATCCAAATGATTCTTAATGGTCTTCGGTAGCGAATAGTCATTATTATACAGCTTACTTTCAATAAGTCAAATTACACTTTTTCAGCACGCGGTCAGACACCAAACCACGCGACTACAATCGCCAACCGACATCCCCGCCTGTTTCCCCTCAAACGCGATTAGGCAAACTAAAATACGCTTCATCAATGGTTAAGCTCGCATCATCGCAGTCTAACGTCGCCATTGCGCCATACGGTAACGCCGTGCGTGGATAGGCGTGGCCAAAGTTCAGGTTAAACATGGTCGGCAAATCGTACTTGCTTGCCATCGCCGTCAGAATTTCCCGGTACGCGTCAAAGTGCACTTCATCTTGCGGCTTGCCTGCGATAATGCCAACAATCTGGCTAAACACGCCTGCCTTCTCTAAATGTGTCAGCATCGCACGGTAACTCGCGGGTGTCGGCTGTTCTTCACTTGTTTCAATGAACAGAATTTTGGCCGCCCACTCGTCCGGTGTCGGAAAAAGCCCGTAACGAGTGGCAGTCGCTGCTTCTCCCGGCAAATGGTCCACCAATAAATCGTCGAGACTCTCCAAACAGCCGCCCAGTAGTGGTCCAGAGACCTTTCCTCGCCCGTGCAAGACTTGATAACCGCGCATTTCTTGATGGGCAACATGTGGCGTATCAAGTGCTGCTTCTGAAAAATCACGCCGCTCTTCGTACCACACGGGGGCACTCACGATTGGCGTTGTCGCTGGATTCGTGAAATAGTGCGCGATTGTCTGTTGCGTGTACGGCAGCATTTCAACATCGAGTTCAGCCAGGTCATTCATGGTATTCGGACCGTAAAACGTCTGCAAACCGAGTCGGTATAGCATGAGGTGATTGATTGTTGTATCGGAAAAGCCACTAAACAGCTTCGGTTGTGTGGCGACCGCCGTACGGAAAACCGCATCCGTCATCAGGTAGGGGGCAAGACGAAATGTATCTTCTCCACCTATCGCACAGATAATCCCTTTAATTGTTGGGTCAAGCATCGCCGTCTTCAAGTCCGCCGCACGCCACTCGGGATGCGCCGCCAACGGTTCACGTCCGTCCAGTGCGTGTGGCATGACGACCGGGACCAACCCAAGGCCACGCAACCGCGCTAATCCCCGTGCCAGCTGGTGCGCACTGCTCGCTTCGCCAATCGTTCCGGCTGACAGGCTAACAACCGCAACGCAATCTCCTTTTTGCAGTGCTGGCGGCTTCAACTTGCCCGCCGCGTTCGTCGTTTCCTTAGCTACCATCATCGTGTCCCCCGTTTAGTTTTAACCAGTATACGCTTGTTGCTGACACGATGAATACCAACATTGTTTGATTGCCTACATTTTGCGTGACCGTACAGCTAGAACAAAATGCAATCATATCAACAAGTCGTCACGCAATTCGCGTTCAAACGACCAAACAAAGTACAGGACATATAAAAAAATATGCGCAGGAAAAATTCCGCGCATATTTTTTTATATGTCCTGTGTCTTATCTGCACCTTTAACCACTCATCGCATTGCGTAAAATTGCCGCACCAACGCCTGCACCCGTGCGTTCTGTTCTGCGGTGCCAAGCGTGATGCGCAGCCAGTCTTCCTGCAATCCCGTGCGCAACAAGAATCCCTGGTGCTTCAAATAATCTGCCAGCGCCAGCGCGTTGGGTGCCTTGAAGAAAATGAAGTTTGCTTGCGACTCGTACGCCTCGAACCCTTCTGCAGCCAGGAATGCGTGCCAGCCATCCCGCTGTGCCTGCACCCGCGCCCGCGTCTGTGTCACAAATTCAGTGTCGTTGAACGCCGCCAACGCCGCGGTTTGGCTCACGTCGCTCAGGTTGTACGGCAATCGCACCGCTTGCATTTTGGTCACCAACGCCTTAGGAATCACCGCGTACCCCACACGGAAGTTCGCGAGGCCGTACATCTTGGAAAACGTGCGCATCACCACCATGTGATCGCATTGATCCAAGAACTGCATGGCGGATTGTGATTCGGCATCGGCCACGAAGTCGATGTAGGCCTCGTCCACCATGATGAGGACGTGTTCGGGGACCTGAGCCAGGAACTTGCCGAGTGCCGTCGCGTCGATGAACGTACCTGTGGGGTTGTTCGGATTGCACAACCACAACAGCTTCGTTTTAGGTGTAATGGCCGCCAGTAAGCCCGCTAAATCTGCCTGACCGTTGCTTAGAACCGGCACATCCACCACCGTTGCGTCCTCGATTTCGGCGTGAATCTTGTACTCGCCAAACGTCGGCCACGGTTCCACGACCTCATCTTGGGGTTCCAGGAAGGTGCGGGCGGTCAATTCGATGACTTCATCAAGGCCACAGCCAAACAGCAACTGTTCCTGATCAATGCCGTGGCGCGCCGCCACCGCCTCACGCAGGGCCATCGCGTCGCCATCTGGATAATAGTGGGCGTCATCAAAGTTCCAGTTACGCACCGCTTCCTTGACGGCCGGCGTGGTGCCGAACGGGTTCTCATTTGCCGACATCCGCACCACTTCAGGAATCCCCAATTCAGCACGTAACTGCGACAGTGGCTGCTCGGGCACGTACGGCTGCAACTGTTCAACACGTTTCTTCAACATCGCACAATCCTTCTTTCTTCTATAGTAGTTAACGCACCTAGAGCTCCTGAATATCGTCGCGTTCCTTCGTCTTACTCATCAAGCCCTCGCGCGTTGCGAGTTCGGTTTTGATTTGGTCAAGCGTAATCCCGCGCGCCACCATGAGCACCAGCATGTGGTACACCAGGTCGCTGACTTCATAGACGAATTCCGCGTCACTGTCGTTCTTCGCCGCCACGATAACTTCGGTGCTCTCTTCGCCAACCTTCTTCAGGATTTTATCGAGCCCCTTCGTGAACAGGTAGTCGGTGTAGGATCCCGCCACCGGATTTTCTTTCCGATTCAAGACCATTGCGTACAGTTCGTCGATTGTTTGCTGTTCTGCCATTTATTTTCTCCTTATTTCGTTGCGCTGGAAACTGGGGTAAAGAAACAGGTGGTCGCCCCCGTATGACAAGCAGGTCCCGCCGGAATCACGGTGATGAGCGCCGTGTCGCGGTCACAGTCAAGCGTCACGGACACGACGCGCTGGGTGTTGCCACTCGTGGCGCCCTTGTGCCAAAACTCGCTGCGGCTGCGGGACCAAAACCACGTCTCGCCCGTTGCGAGGGTTTTCGCCCAACTGGCCGCGTTCATGTAGGCCACCATGAGGACGTCTTTGGTGGTGGCATCTTGCACGACCGTTGTGAGCAGACCACCGGGAATTTTGCTGAAATCTGGGTTAGTTAAGGACACGCACTGGCACCTCCGCTTCCTGTAATTGTTGCTTCACGTCTGGAATTGTCAGTTCGCCGAAGTGGAAAACCGACGCGGCCAGCCCCGCATCCACGTTCGTTTGGGTGAACAGATCCACAAAGTCCGCGGTCTGTCCGCAGCCACCTGACGCGACAATCGGCACGTTCACCGCTGCCGTGAGTGCTTGGTAGAGTGCGAGATCAAAGCCCGACTTGGTGCCGTCCTTGTCCATCGAGGTCACGAGTAACTCACCCGCACCGCGACGGACGGCTTCTTGCGCCCATTCGATGGCATCCAGGTCAACGGGGGTGTGCCCCCCACTGATGACGACTTGGTAGCGATTCTTCGCCGCTTCCCAGCGCACATCGATGGCGACCACGATTGCCTGGGCGCCGAACTTCTCCGCGCCCGCCGTAATCAGGTCGGGGGTGCGCACCGCCGCTGAATTCAGCGCCACCTTGTCCGCGCCCGCCTTGAGCAGCGCCTGCATATCCGCCACCGTGTTAACGCCCCCACCCACCGTGAGTGGCATGAATACCTGGGACGCCACGGCTGCCACCGTGTCCACCATCGCGGCGCGGCCCTCAAGTGTGGCCGTGATGTCGAGGAACACCAGTTCATCGGCACCCTGCGCTTCGTACGCCGCCGCGATTTCAACGGGGTCACCGACGTCTTCGAGATTGACGAAATTAACGCCCTTCTTCACCCGCCCGCGATCCACATCGAGGCACGGTACAATTCGTTTCATTAACATGCATCTGCCCCCTCTGCTACGACCAGATCGGCTAACGTAATCTGCCCCGCCGCGAGCGCCTTGCCCACGATGGCGCTGGTCACGCCTGCCGTTGCCAACGCCGTCAAATCACTTGGTTGCGCCATCCCCCCCGACGCCACCACCGTGACCTCAGGGAATTGTGCCTGCAACTGCGCCAGCAGCGCCACGTTCGGCCCCGTCAGCGTGCCGTCCCGTGCAATGTCGGTCACGATGAAGGTCTGCACGCCCACCGCTACCATCTGCGTCATCAAGTCCGCCATTGCCACGTCGCTCTGGTCAAGCCAGCCTTCCGTTGCCACGCGCCCGTTCGCACCGTCAATCCCAACCACAATCTTATCGGGACCGAACTGGCGCAACGCCTGAGCAACCAATTCAGGGGCCTTGAGGGCAATCGACCCCAAAATCACACGGTCAATCCCGGACGCAAGCACTTCATCAATGGCTGCTAGCGTGCGAATCCCACCCCCAACTTCAATCATGCCGGGGAACGCCGCCCGAATCGCCGCAATCGTCGGGCCATTGACGGGCCGGCCAGCCTTGGCGCCATCGAGATCCACTAAGTGCAGGTTCGTCAAGCCCGACGCCGCGTAAGCCTGTGCTTGCGCCACGGGGTCTGCGGCGACCTGGGTTGCCTGACCATAATCGCCCCGCACCAGCCGCACGCTCTGTCCGTTCAACAAATCTATCGCCGGATAAATCTTCATCCCGTCACCATCTCCTTAAACGCCGCGAGTCCGGCCAGCCCGACCGCCCCGCTCTTCTCCGGGTGGAACTGCATCCCCACCACGTTGCTCTGCTGCACCACGCTCGGAATCGACACGCCGTAATCCGTCGTGCACACCACGTTGCGCGCCGCCGTCTGCACGTAGAACGAGTGGACGAAATACGTCGCCTGCTGGTCGAACGTACGCCCGAAGACCGTCTGCCGCACCGCCTGATTCACGTTCCAGCCCATGTGTGGCACCTTCAGCCCCGCGCCCGCCGGAATGGGCGCGACCGTGCCGGGCAGAATGTCGAGGCCCGCCGTTTGCCCGAACTCGCTACTGCTGGTGAACAACAGTTGCATGCCTAGGCAAATCCCGAGGAGCGGCTTTCCACTTGCGGCTTGGTCGCGGAGGAAAGAAACCAGATTACGCCCTGTCAACGCATTCATCGCCTCGCGGAACGCACCTACACCAGGCAAAATCAGCCCATCAGCTTGCGCCAACACGTCCTGGTCCGCCGAGAGCACGGTATCAATCCCCAGGTACGCGCAAGCTTTCATCACGTTCGCCGTGTTGCCCGCGTCGTAATCCAAAATGCCAATCATCAGATGACTCCCTTCGTCGACGGAATGCCCTGCACATCGGGGTTAATCGTCACCGCTGCCCGCATGGCGCGTCCGAGTGCCTTGAACAGCGTCTCGACTTTGTGGTGCGTGTTACGGCCATACAGAACCGCTGCGTGCAGGTTCAGTTCGGCGTTGAAGGCGAAGGACTGGAAGAAGTCTTCGGTCACTTCCGTATCGTACCCACCCAACTTCGGGTTGGTCAGTTCCGCGTCGAACAACAGGTAGGCGCGACCGGACAAGTCCACAACCACGCGGGACAGGGTTTCGTCGAGTGGGACAAAGGCCGTCCCAAAGCGTTCAATTCCGGCTTTGTCGCCGAGCGCTTCCTTGAAACACTGACCGAGCACAATTCCCACATCCTCAGTCGTGTGGTGCGGATCCACGTCCAGATCACCATCTGCGCGCACGGTCATCCCGAACCGGCCGTGCTTGGCGAACGCGGTTAACATGTGGTCAAAGAAGCCGATGCCCGTCTGGATATCGATGGGCGTGGGTTGGTCGAGGTTGAGTTCAACGGTAATGGTGGTTTCGCCGGTTTTCCGGGTGATTTTTGCTGTACGCATGTGCTTACCTTCCTTTTCTTATGCCTGATTCTGCTGCTTTGTCTCGATGGCCGTCTGCAAGCGCGTCATCAACGCCTGCATCTCGGGACGCTTCTTCTTGAGGGCCAACTGGTTGACCACGAGTTGCGTTGAGACCGGCGTCAGGTTCGCGTAGACCTGCAAGTTGTTCTCCGCGAGGGTCGTCCCCGTCTCCACGATATCAACGATGGCATCCGCCAACCCCACGAGTGGTGCGAGTTCAACGGAGCCTTCAATCTTGATGATTTCCACATCTTCCCCAATCGAACTGAAGTAATCCTGGGTCACTTGGGGATACTTGGTCGCAATGATTTTCCGCCGGGTCAGACGCGGGTTGAAGTCCGGCGTTGAGGCGAGCACGAACCGGCATTTGCCCGTCTGCAAATCCAGCATGTCGTACTGTGCACTGCGCTGTTCGGCCAGAATATCGGAGCCGACAATCCCAATGTCCACGGCGCCCTGATTCAAGTAGGTCAGCACGTCCACACCTTTGACCAGAATGAAGTGCACGTCATCTTGGTCGTTGAAAATGAGGCGGCGGCCCTTGTTGCGGACGGCGGTGCAATCGATGCCCGCCGCCTCAAGTAGGGGTAACACCTGCTTTTCCGTTCGGCCCTTCGTTAATGCAATCGTGAGTGTCATTTCGTCGCCTCCTGGGTTAAATCAATCAGTGTCGCACCCGTCTGTGCCGCAATTGCCGCGGCGGCCTTACGACTGTCCGCCAAGCACAGCGAGCAGTTGGCGGTGCGTTCTTGCAGCGCCTGCGCGTGAGTCCACTGGGTATCATCGAAGTAGATGAGTGTCGGCGCGGGTTGGTCCGGCTGGGGCAACATCGCCACCACCGCGTCGACGTCAAAGGACAAGCCGACTGCGGGCAATGCCGTGTTCTGGAAGCTCGCGAGCAACCGGTCGTAACGCCCACCGCTGAAGACAAACCGCGTTGTTTCGTCCGTGTACCCCCGGAACACCATCCCCGTGTAGTAGTTCTGCGGTGCGGGAACGGACAGGTCGATGGTGATACGCTGCTTAGGGAACTGCGCCTTGATGAACGCAACGGTCGCCCGTAATTCCGTCAACATGACCGCCAGTTCTGGCACCTGCGCGAGTGGCGTCAACGTTGCGAGCACAGTTGCCGCATCCCCGAACAACCACGGCCACTGCCGCACCACGTCGCTAAATGGCGTTTCCGGTAAGTCCGCCACCAGCTGGTCGTAGCGCGTCAGGTTCTTGGCGAACAGTGTCGCTTTGAGTTCAGTTCGCGTGGCGTCGTCAAGTGCGAGCGCCGCAAGTAACGCATCCACGAATTGCGCCTGCCCCAACTCAAGTGTCATTGCGGGCAAGCCCAGCTGCTCGGCCACCGTGCACGCCACGCTCAGGCATTCCCACTCCGCCTTGCGTCCGGCATACCCGATGATTTCCATCCCCGCCTGCGTCACCTGGTTGTAGTCCCCAGCTAATCTGCGCTGCACACGGAAAATATCGCCGCTGTAATACCACTTCACGGGCGGTTCAATGCCGGTGGTGCTCATCATCCGCGCGATAGGCAACGTGAGGTCTGGCCTTAGCACCAACGTGTCGCCATATTCATCGAGCATCTGGTAGGGCTGGTACGCGGTGCGATCCATGGGGGCGAACACGTCACGATACTCGATGAGGGGCGTCGTGATTTTCTGGAACCCGCGCTTCTTGAACGTGGCCTGAATGTCGGTCAGCACCTGTGCCTTCTGTTCCGTGCGCACCCCGAATTCATCACGGGTGCCAATGGGTAAGTTACGGTTAGTCATCTGTCTACCTCTCCTTGATTCCTCAGAAGTGAACGGCAAGTGGTTAAAAAATGGGAACAAAAAAAGTCCCCTTAGACACAAAAAGTTGTGTCTAAGAGGACGATTAATAAACCGCGATTCCACCTCAGTTCGCCCACTCCTCACGAAATGGACCTCACACTGCCACGCCCTAGTCACATCACGTAACAGGTCGTGGTAGCTATGATAACGCAATCGCTGCGTGTCAACCTAGTGTGCATCTGCACGGTTCAGCCGGCAAGTTCATGGATGTGTTTCCCCCGGGCGGTCGTTCCTCTCAGCTAACGGAATTTCTCTGGGCACCGGTGACGGGGTACTTGGACCAATCACTACTTCATCAGAATGTTTTAATGTTATTGTTAGTTTAGCGCGTTTTTTTCACATGTCAAGGCTCTTTTTACGTGCAGACCCTTTTTACGCTTCCGGGCGCCGACTTCGCGACGTCCGGCTGTCGCTTTTGGGATTTGTTTTCTTCGCCAGCTTGTTCACGTCACCCTCATCGTCGGGGGACGCGGGGCAGAAGTTTCCGCTTAACCCTGGTGATACATCATCCCCGCAGCCATGTGATACGCGTGTCCGACTTCCGCCACGCTGTGTGCATCGGAGCCGTACACGATGGGGAGTTTGCGTGCGCGGGCCATCCAGACAATCGGCATCGTTGGGTACGTTTCGTTGCAGTACGGCTTGAATAGACCCGCCACGTTTAGGTCCAATGCCCGCCCCTGCGTTTTCATCAGTGTGAGTAAGTCGCCGATGCGGTGAATGTTCGCGTTGTCGAAGGTTTGCGGTAGGTGAAAATAATCCTGGAACTTCTTGATGAGCGTCAAGTGCCCCACCCGCTTTGGTGCAAAGTCGCCCAAGTCCGCCAACAGTGCCCCACGCAACGTGTTGAAGTAAGCGGCGTACAGGTTCTGCAGGTCTTTTTCCGCCAATGGTAGCAGGCCCGTTTCGAATTCATCCAGTTCGTTATCCACGCACCAGAAGTGATTGTGCGTCCCCCGCATGAAGTGCACGGAGAGAATGTTTTCATCCGTTTGCGGGCCGTATTCGTTCAGGAAGTCGCGCGTCCACGCCACCTGGGTTGGCAAGTAATCCACCTCAAACCCCACCGTGATGTGAATCTGGTCGCGGTACTTCGCCTGCATCGCGTGCGCCTTCTTCAGGTACGCGTCCACATCCGTCATGGCGATGGCTGCTTCGTCAAACCCAGATACACTGCCCTCGTAATCGGCGCGAAATTCTGGGGGCAACGGTGCGTGTTCGGTGATGCTGTAATCGGTGAAACCTAGCTGAATGGCGCGCTGAATCATCAACTCGACATCCTCACGACTGCCGTGGGGACAAAACTCAGTGTGCGTGTGACCGTCTTTTTTCATGATGAGGCTCCTTTCTGGTTGCGTCGTCTCTACCTTCATTTTGCCAGCTTGGTCAAGTTTGGTGCAAGTTTATTTGGCAGTGGCCGAATGGGGACAAAAAAGCCAATCAGCTGGCGCTGGTTGGCTTCGGGGTGAGTTTAACGTCTTGTTTTTAAAACTTAGAACATGGTTTTATACGTGGTCTTTGTTGAAGCTAATTTCGTGCGCTTTGCATTTTTGTAAGCATAGGTTTTAAACGCATAATACTTATAATTCTTTGTACAATACATTTTAACGGTAAACCATCGATTTTTAGCTGATCCGGTTAAACCTTTTACAAGTGCTGCCACACCAAATCCAGCTCCTATACCCCCTGGTAATAAACTAAGCGCCGTGGCCAAATTTCCGATTTCCTTAGACTGCTGGGCGCTTGTAAACTTGGTTGCATTGACATAATAATATGACCTTCCGCTGTGTTTAAAAGCCACTTTACCGTTCGAAATCGTACGAAATGAAACGCCCGTTGGAATAGCTGGTGAAAGCTGACTACCTTCATCATTTACGGACATTACAAATTCACCGTCTATATAAACATCATACGTACTATTCATATACGAAATGTTTACATCATGTATCGTACCGTCTGAATCCTTGAGTTTAGCAGATATGCTTCCGTCCTTATTGTAATTCGACTCAATTATGTGAGCAGAATTATCATCTCTATTTTGTGTCGTAACGTCTTGCTAAGTAGCCGCAAATACTGGTGCCACAACAGTTGATGATGCCATGGTCAAAGCCGCTAAACTAGTTAAAAATACCTTAGTTAATTTCATTACTTACATCCTCCAATTAAACAAAATCCCCTGCAACCCAACTATGAAGAATACAATTGCCATAAATAGCGCTGACCATTCCGGTTTGTTCGCTTCTAATCCCGCTTTGTAAATTGACGCAAAGAAACCGGAACCCCAGAAAAACACGATGGCAACGGCAGTTTCAAATGAGACATGATTCCATTTCCCCTTCATATACTCTCCTTTCAATAAATATGCTTGTTAAAGACTCTCCCCATACATTGCAACGATTCCATAAGCCACCCCTTTTAAAACCATCACAATATAACCAGTGTACGCTCGCCTTCTCTTCTGTGTAAACGATTACAAACGCCATTTTACGAACGACTTATAATTTATATTTTTTTAATTTGATAATATGAAATTTACTCAGACGTTTTTCCTACGCAATAAGCTTAAAATCAGGACTAAAAATTATTTACCTTTTTGCCACGCTGAAAATATATAAATATTGTAATTAATCTTTAACAGAAATATCATTTACGTCAATGTGTTTTTTGTTGCAAGTTGATTTAAAATTTACGGACGGAAAATTTACGGACTATCCATATTGCGCTAAAGACCGACACCCCAAACAAATAAGGATTAGTAACACTAGGATTAGCCATGATCTGTTAGAAAATTGAATATATTTGTTCTATCATTTATATTTTCATGTAATTTACGACAATGAAAATAACGGCTTAATGTAAGATCCTTTAAACCAATTTTTGCCTAAGCATAACTATGCAATGGCCACGGTACATCAGAACAGGAGACGCTTTGGGAAACGTCAAGCAAGGTTGCGTAATGAGTAGCGTTAAATTAAGCCTAGATGTAAAAATCCGTTTATTAATTTAATTTTCCGGATTATAATTGCCTTTGTTGAGAAGGCGTCTCCTTCGATTTCCCTTATTACATATGACTTTACCGGCCCATTTATTTTCTCCGACCGTCAATGTAATGACTCATCCGTAATTTACGACAGATTTGGTGAACATTTTCCCCGCCATGCGGTCTCAGAAAAGAGGATAAGCGTTGCCTGCATTCCCCCCAATATTCAGGTCACGACAACTACTTATTCTCACGAAAGAAGGCATTATATGTCGACAAGCAAGCATTACACACTCTGGCAAAACGTTGCCTTCATTATCAAAGGGTTTCACTCGGTCGGGCAAAACTATTGGCCGCGCGCAATCGCGACAATTAGTTGTTCGTTGCTCCTGACAGTGGGGACCACAATCCTCCCCGCATTCGTGGTGGACCAATTTGGATTGTCACTTACGACGTCCACAATGACGGTGCGAATTCTTGGGGTTGGTCTCCTGATCGCGTTGGCGGCGTACTTCTCCGTCCTGGCTAACTTCAACGTTGGGGCGGTGAGTACCATTGGTCGCTTTCAGGTGTTTGAGCACGATGTCTACGCCAAATTATTAGCCACCAATTACGCTAATACGCTTGATAATCAGTTTACACAGTTGCTAATTAACGCTTTTGAATACGGGACGTTTGGGGATTCATCCGGTGTGGCCACAATTTTGAATAATTTCACGCAAACCATGCTCAGCGCGTGTCTAATTGGCGGGTTCACGGTGTACGCCACCACGAAATTATTCCTGTTTCTCCCACTAATTTTGGTTGAATTAGCCGTTACCTACCTCGCAATTAAATTGTCGACCAACTATCAGCGCTCGGTGCTCAATTTCCGTAGCCAGATTTACAACCAGCAAAATTACATTGACCGCTTTGCGCAAAACATCGCCAACGGAAAGGACAGCCGGCTGTTTACGATGGAAAAGTGGTTGGGTACGAAATACGCAACGGTGTCCAGTGATAATCACCGGTATTTGACCGGCGTGGCGCATCACGAATTTATGGCCAGCGTCATCGAAACGAGCTTTAACCTCGTTCAAAGCGGAGTGCTGTTAACTGTATTGTCCGTCATGGTGGTCCACCACCAGCTGACCTCAGTGCAATTTGTGCTGTTCTTCGGCATTCTGCTGCAAATGGATACCTGGATGCGGTCGCTATTAGTTCAAGTGTCAGGTTTGCAGCAATCATCGCAAAACATTGATCACTTACGGCAGCTGCTTGATTTTCCGGACGAAGAGGTGCAGCAGGCGACCGTTGAAACACCTACAGACGCCGTGTCCATTCGCTTTGAGCACGTTTTCTTTCGTTACCCTGGTGTCCAGACCGATACCCTCAACGACCTCAGCTTCACCATTCCTGCTGGACAGTCGGTGGCCCTAGTTGGTGACAACGGAGCCGGCAAGAGTACCATCGTGCTTCTTAGTTTGGGTTTGTTACGCCCCACGTCAGGGCGAATTTTTCTTAATGACGTGGACCAAAGTACGTTCACCCGAAGTCAACTAGCACAAACATTGGCGCCCGTGTTTCAGAAGTCAGAGCCCTGGTCGTTGAGTTTGGCGGAAAATGTCGCCATGGCAATTGGTGACCAGGTGGACCGCACGTGCGTACAGCAAGTGCTGGAAGAAGTCGGTTTGTGGGCCCGTGTGCAACAATTGCCAGCGGGCATCGACACCACGCTGACCCGCTACATTGACCCAAGCGGTGTCACATTATCCGGCGGGGAGCAGCAAAAACTGATGCTGGCTCGGGCGCTCTACCGGCAAACACCAGTGGTTTTGCTGGACGAACCAACAGCCGCGTTGGACGCTTTGTCCGAGAGCGAATTATACCAGCATTACCACGCGTTACTCGGCAAGAAAACGGTACTCTTTATTTCGCACCGCTTGGCATCGACCCAATTTTGCGATGCCATCATCCTGTTGCAGCACGGCCAAGTAGTCGCCACCGGGACGCACGCGCAATTGTTAGCCAGCTCGCCGCTCTACGCTCAAATGTTCAACGTGCAGGGACAGTACTACCGTGGGGAGGTTACTCATGCCAACTAATTCAGACACCAAGCAATTACCAAGTCGCCAGCAATTCGCGCAAATTTTACGGACGGTTCACGAATTGTCCCCCACATTATTCCCCGTCTTGTTGGTGACGGCGTTGCTGACGACCATTCAACCTTACTTCAGTAGCACCCTGTTGGCTTGGATTATCGATGCGTTTTCAACCTCGGGTGGTTCCGCGCGGTTGCCGGTTCTACTGGGCGGCTTTTTGGTGGGTGCGTATGCGATCAACCTCCTATCTGCGTGGTTCCGCACCAAGATTACGGTCATAAAGGGCCAACTGCACCTGAGTTTTACCCGCCGCATAACCACCACCACACTCAAATTAGACTACGCCCAACTAGAATCACCCGCAGTCGCGATGATGCGGACCAAGGGAATTACCGCACTCACTTACAACAACACCCTGAACAAAGTGATTGACGGTCTTTTTTCCAGCGTACTGAGCGTGGTACTTGCCGCCATCTTCACCGTTGTCACCCTAATCAGCTTGCTGAGCACGACCAGTAATCAAACCACAGCCCTGGCGTCCTTTACCGGCTCTATCTGGTACGCTGGCCTATTATTGTTGTGTTTGCTAGTGCCACTAGTACTCGTTTTCGTGCTTGCGCGCCGGAATCGGCAGATTCAGCAAGCAAACATGGAATCCAGTGCGCAATTCAATCAGGCTGGTTCATACTACGATAACCAGGTACTGCTGGACGACCAGGCCGGTGCTACCTTTCGGGCGTTTGACGCTGGTCCCGCATTTTTAACCTGGATTACCGCCACCTTCAAGACGGGGCCAATGGTTAAACTAGTTTCCGCACGGCGAAAACAGGCCCTGAGTACCGCGCTGTTGCAGGCCAGTCTAATCCTAGTCACGATTTTGCTCTACCTATTAGTCATACTGAAGGCACGTGTCCACGCCATTTCCACCGGGCAAATCATCCTGCATGTCGGGTACCTACAAAGCTTTATTTCCGTTGTGAACGCCAATGTACTCCAGTGGAATGATGGACTCGCCGTGCTTGGCTACCTCGAAACTTTGGTTGAATACATCAACCTGCCAATGACTAATTCACTAGCTGAACCAAAACAGCAGGATAACCCAGCCGAACAAGCGGCACCGTCCGTAACCAACCACGCGCAGGGTCTCACCATCAGTCACGTTTGGTTTCGCTACACTGAGGACGCCGACTGGATTTTACGGGACGTCAATCTGACACTTCAGCAAGGTGAAAGTCTTGCCCTGGTGGGACGAAACGGCTCGGGTAAAACCACCCTGATTAAGCTGATTTGCGGTTTGTACCATCCAAGTCGGGGGCAAATTTTGCTCAACGGGATGAATATCGCCACCATGGATTCAGCAGACTACCGGTCCCAACTAGGGGTTGTGTTCCAGGATTTCGCATTGCTCGCGTACTCGGTCGGTGAAAATATTGCGGCCAGTACCGAGCAGGTCAGCGAAAAAGTTTGGCAGGCCCTTCATGCCGGTGGTGTTGACGACTTGATACGCACGCAACCGGCACAATTAGCAACGGGCATCACGACGGAACTAGATCCGGCTGGCAAAAAATTTTCCGGTGGTCAAAGCCAGAAGTTAGCCATTGCGCGTGCACACTACAAGGACAGTCCACTGTTACTTCTGGACGAACCAACCGCTGCACTCGATCCCCAGTCGGAAGCCGAAATTTATGCGCGCCTGCAGACCATGAAAGCTGGTCGGATGGCGGTCTTTGTGTCGCACCGGATGGGGTCGTGCAAGTTCTGTGACCGCATTGCCGTATTGGACGCTGGTGGGGTTATTCAATCCGGCAACCATGCGGAATTGATGCGGGATAAGGATGGCCTGTACGCCCAACTCTTTACCGCCCAGGCACAGTATTATCAAGACTAGTTCAGTGCTCCTTCATTGCCAGTGCATTTAAAAACAGCTCACCGATTTTCGGTGAGCTGTTCATGTCAAATCGCGCTTATTTCGTAATGTCTGCGCCGAAGTACTTCTTCGACAGCTTCGTCAGCGTGCCGTCTTTCCGCAGCGCCTTCAGTGCCTTGTTAATCTGGTCGCGCAGTGCTTTGTGGTCTTTGGCAACCAGCGCGCCAGACTTGCCTGGTGTCTGGTCGCTGTCCTTGATAGTCTGAACCTGCAAACCTTCCGTTGCGTTGGCCTTCTTGTAGGCGTACCAAGATGTGGAAGCGTTAATGGTGCCATCAACACGTCCCTGCTTCACCATCTGCAGTACCGTTGCGAATTCACCCTGAGGCACGATGGTGGCACCGAACTTCTTAGCAACGACCGCATTATCCGTTCCCGTTCCTTGCGCGAAGGACTTGCCCTTGATGTCGGCAATCGACTTGATGCTCGTGTTGTCAGACTTCGTAATCAGGACATAACGGGTATAAACGTATGGATCACTAAACAGGTACACTTTCTTGCGTTCTGCCGTGACGGAGACGTTGTTCAAAACGGTGTCGAACTTGCCGCTCCCAAGCCCCGCAATGAGGGAATCCCACTTGGTTGGCACGAATTTTGCCTTCAAGCCCAGTTCCTTCGCCACAGCCTTCCCCAAGTCAACTTCAAAGCCGGTCAGCTTTCCGTTTTCCCGGTAAGAGTAAGGTTCGTAAGTCCCCTCAAGCCCAATCGTTAGCTCCCCCTTGTTCACCAAGTCAGACTTGTAACTGGTTGTTGTGTCTGAACTGCTTGAGCTACTCCCACAAGCCGCAAGCAAAAATGCGCTCGCAACCGCCACAACACCCAGAACTGTCCGCTTCATTGTCTTCTTCAAAATAATGCTCCTCCTTAAATTCAGTTTACCCAGCCACGTCCTTAGTCAAACCACGCGTCAACTACTCAATCTGCTCAAACGTCATCGCAGAAATGAAACTCCGAATGCGCGCATTATCCGTTTGGAAGAACGCCTCGGTCTCACCGTCGAACACAATCTGCCCGTCTTCCACGAAAATCACCTTGTCGGCAACTTTCCGTGCGAATGCCATGTTGTGCGTCACGATAATCATCGACTGGGCATCACGCGCAATCTGCAAGAGCACCTTCAACACTTCCAGCTCCAACTCTGGATCCAAGGCGCTCGTTGGTTCATCCAGGAAAATGTACTCGGGGTGCATCGCCAAACTCCGCGCGATTGCGACCCGCTGTGCCTGTCCCCCAGATAACTGGTGTGGATAGACGTCGGCTTTATCCGCCAATCCCACTTTCGTCAGTAACGCACGCGCTTCAGTTATTGCATCCGCCTTGTCCTTGTGTAGCACGTGCACAGGGCCTTCGATCAGGTTCTGCAACACCGTTAAATGAGGAAACAAGTTGAAATTCTGGAACACCATCTCGGTACGCAGCCGCACGTTCATGGTCGTGGCTTCACTGATTGGTTTTGCGTAATCAATCTGCAAGTCATCGAACGTAAAAATCCCGCTTTCAGGTCGTTCAAGCAAGTTCAGTGACCGTAAAAGGGTAGATTTACCCGACCCGGATGGCCCAAGAATTACGGTGGTTTTGTGTTCAGGGAATTCAGTCGTGATATCGCGGAGCGCGTGGTGTTCCGCGAACGTTTTGTTTAGCTTGGTTAATCGGATCATGATTTCTCCTCTTAATGCGCAGTCGCAACAACGTCTAATGCGAGACGTTGCGCTTAACAGGCCAATATCAACCGTCTCTACTTAGCAGTCGGCGCGATGTATCGTGACGTTAGCTTCTCCAAGTATGATTGTAGCCATGCAAGCAACGTGCAGGCAACCGCGTACAACGCCGCAACAAGCGTGTACATGATGAGTGGCTGATAGTTCGCTGCGGCAATCTGTTGGCTCACCTCGAACATTTCAATAATGGTGATAGATGCCGCCAGTGAGGTATCCTTAACCAAACTGATGAAACTGTTCGCCAAGGGGGGCAAGGACACACGCACGGCTTGCGGAATGATAATTCGCCGCAGCGTTAGTGTCCGCGTCATTCCGATTGCATTCGCTGCTTCCCACTGCCCCCGCGGAATGGATTCGATGGCACCGCGAATCGTCTCAGAACAATAGGCACCCGTGTTCAACGTGAACGTCAACACCCCCGCCGCAAATGGTGCCATCTGAATGCCGTTCGGAAACATCCCCCCGATTTTCAAATAAGGGAGTCCAAAATACACAATGAACAGTTGCACTAACAGTGGCGTACTGCGGAACAACCAGACGTAGAAGGCAAAGATCCCCTTAACAATTCGGAAGGCTCCTTTCCGCTGGGATATACGCACCAGTGCAGTCACGAGCGCCAAAATAAGCCCCAGGACAAATGAGATGATGGCGATGGGTAACGTGTACTTCAACCCTGCCGCAATCAGTTGTGGTAATGCATCTTTAATAATTTGCCATGTATCCATAAATTCCTCCGTCAAACGACTTTGTAAGCTTCGGTATATGCTGAAAATAATTTGCACACGTCAACACGGGGAACATCACCCGTACGTGTCTAGACCTATATTTATGCTCATTACGCGTCAAGACAGGGACCGAACAAACGAGAAACCCCACAGAAATCCGCTTCAATTCAGGATTTCCGCGGGGTTTGTTTTATTTACTGAAACCCACTCATCTTTTCGCATCGCATCAGCTGCCGCTGCGCCGTGATTCTTTCGTACTTACTATTTGTTACAATAATATTTTCAGTTATCTTTGTCAATAAACTTCCCCAACCGTCCACTTTCTGTCGCTATGTTTTTGGAATCGTTAAAAAACGGCTAACAACAGATTAGATTGTGTTAATGCAATCACAACATAAATGCACGTAGCGTTGATGAGGACGCACCGCAAGTATCGCAAACAGCGAGTTCCGTTTGGTGGGAGGGAACATGCGCAAGCTTGCTGTCAATCACCTTTGAGCTGGGTCGTGATACGTAGCGACTCTGGATGGCAACCACTATCTTGCCAGCGTATCGCCTGTTCGACTCAACCAACGACACAGGCTGTACGTTCTGAGCGGGTTGCTGTGAAGCCACCCGAATCACGGGTGGTACCGCGTTCGCGCCCCGTTGAATCTTTTGGATTCGACGGGGCGCTTTTTTTACGCATCACGTGCCTTTATGTCTACCGTCACATACATATCAACTATTCTTATGGAGGCAATACATATGACAACACCAGAATCTCTGACCACAACCGAACGGACCACGGCCGACGCCCTTTACCAGGCGTATACGACGCAACAGCCACTGCTGATGGCAGACTACACCGGCAAGCTGACTGATTACGATAGCGCCTATCGCACCCAGTGGGCATTCACCGAAAATAAGCATGAATCCGTTGGCGGCTACAAGGTAAGCCTCACTTCTGAGGAAACACAGAAAATGTTCGATTCCGACTCCCCTTTTTACGGCGTTGAAACAGCCAAGTGCTGGTTGACAAGTGGTTCTCAGGTTCCGCTCAGCGACTTAATGGCCCCCCTGCTCGAAGTCGAACTCGTTTTCACCGCCACACAGGCTCTCACACCAGAAGATGACTTGCCCGACCTATTGTGTAAAACAACCGTGGCGGGCGCCGTCGAATTGCCCGACAGTCGCTTCAAAGACTGGTTCCCAGAACTCAACAAGTATTTAGTTGTCGCCGACAGTGCTGTCGCAGGGCGCGTCGTTTACGGTCAGGATACTGATGCAGCGCTCACACCCGACGACCTCGCAACGGTGAACGCCACACTCACCCGGAACGGCGAAGAATTGGGCCACGGTGCCTCTTCTGAAGTTCTCGGAAACCCCTTGAACTCACTCAAATGGCTGGTTGGCAAACTCGCAGCACAAGGCCACGACTTCCCTGCTGGCACCCGCGTCTCAAGCGGCACGTTCCTCCTACC
Source organism: uncultured Lacticaseibacillus sp. (assembly GCA_934370925.1). GTDB lineage: Bacteria > Bacillota > Bacilli > Lactobacillales > Lactobacillaceae > Lacticaseibacillus. The sequence goes on from CAKRNG010000001.1 coordinate 91,194, forward strand.
ACCACACGCAACCAAGGGCGATTACGTGGCACACTTTGACAAGTTCTTCCCCGACGTTACCTTTACTTTGAAGTAATGAAGTAGCCACGCAAAATGCGCCATCCCTTTCGGGGTGGCGCATTTTGTGTGGAAAGTAAGCATTAATCCTCATTTAGTAACAACATGATTTGAACAAGTGTTAATTGAGCGTCATAATTGGGATACCAAACAAAACAGAAGGGAATCATCATGGCAAAGTCAGCATCAACAGCTTCTCAAACGACCATCAAACTCCCCGAATCCGTCTGTACGCAGCTGGGTATCGATGACCAAACGCCCATGCAACTCATTGTCCGCAACGGGAAGGTGATCATTCAGCCCCGCGCCACGGAACGGTTTAACCAGTTACGCCTGTTCCTTATCTGGCCCCTCATTGTGGCGGCACTAACGACACTCGGCACGGTCGTCTACTGGACGTTGCTGGGACGCCACACGATTCCACTGTCTGGCGACGTGTCCGTTGCGAGCTTCGTCATCGGTATTGGCGTTATCACGGGTATCTTACTCTTCACGGGTTTCTTCATTCGTAATCGCCACACGGATACCGACCGCTTCTCACCCCGCATCTACTGGCGTAATTTGCCCGTGATTATCCTGTCGTTCACCCTCATCCTCGGACTCACGTTGGTTGGGTTCATGTGGCTTCTCGGCACACTTTTCCCCGGCGCTACCTTCGACCTGTTCACCGCCAGCCTGATGGTGATGCTGTTCACATTCATCGCCGACGCCTTCATGGTGAGCGCGGCCCTCACTATCGACGCGACCACGCTGATTCAACTACTGGTGGTCGTCATCATCACGGGGGTGGTCGTCGCCATGGCCACGAACGGACAACGACGCTGGTGGCAGTATAACCTCAGCTTCCTCGGCACGAACATGGCCAGCAACGCCTGGCAGTTCAACGCGACCCTCATCTTGACCGCACTCCTGATGATTGCGCTGGTCGATTATATCTTCGTTTCCCTCCATGAGCGGTTTCCAAAAAATCGGCGCCTCGTTTTGCTTCGGGCACTGCTTTCGCTAACCGCAGTCGACGTCGCATTTGTCGGCCTGTTCCCCAACAACGCTGCAAGCCACTTCCTGCACGATCAGGCAGCGGGCATGCTCGTGATTATCATGGTGGCGCTCATCATCGGCGTGCGCTGGTTACTACCGAACGTTACCCGCGAATTCCTCGTGACGTCGTATACCGTTGCCGTCCTGCTACTCCTCTTGAACTTCGGCTTCCGCTTGTTCAAATACCCATCGCTCACCTCGTTCGAAATTCAGGCGTTCGTGCTCGCGTTCGGGTGGCTCCTGTTGCTATTCAATCGCCTCCGTGCACTGATGGCGATGGACACCGTCGCCTGGCCAATTGTTGTTGATAAACTCAAGGAGGATTCCCCACATGTCAACTAAACCACTCGCAGATTATGAAGCAGACATCCCCGCCGTTTAGGAACTACTGGCGGACAACAACGAAATGGCGGCGTTCTTCCGCGCCCTCACCCCTGGCTACCAGCGTGAATGGGCGCGGTTTATTTTCGGCGCCAAGGCAGAAGCAACCAAACAACGGCACATCGCCGTCATGCAAGAAGTCTTCGCGGCGGGCTACAAGTCCAAGCGGGCTTATGATTCACGGAAGAAGTAAGAGAACAGAGCGGCGCATCCCGGGAGCTTTTGAGCATTAGCATAGAATCGATGGAGGTGGTGGGCTTACCACCGCAATCGATTCTGGGCTAAGCGGAAAAAGCTGGGATGCAGAGCTCGACTAGAAACAGAGCGACGCAAAACGGGTAGAAGCTGAGGATTAACGTTAAGCACACATTAGGTCATTGGAACAAAGGCGCATCGGTACTTTTGCAACCAATGACCTCTTTAATTCCATCCCCCAACTACCCACCCAATTTTCCGAAACCACCAACGAAACTAGTTGCCACATTTCAGATTCACTGATACGCTGATACTTGTTTCTCCTATATAAATTAAACTATTAACCAGCGAGGTATAAATTTTGCGTGACATTAAAATAATTGCAACTGATATGGACCACACGTTACTCACGGAGAATGATACCCTGCCCCCTCACTTCGGCGACTACCTCGACAGGCTTGAAGCACTCGGCGTTCAGTTCGCCATCGCCAGTGGTCGGCCCCTGAACACGTTGCGCAACCTGTTCCCTGAACACAAGGACCGCCTCGTCATGATTAGCGATAACGGCGGTGTGATTGCGGATCACGGTCGGATTGTGCAGAAGAACCTGATTCCGCTCGACGCTGTGCAAGAAATCCGTGCTTTCGTCCGTGAAAACACACTGGCTCGGCCTATTATTTGCACCGTGGACAGCCGCGCGATTGCGGATCAGTTGGACCGCCCATTTGAAAAAGCCTACCGCCAGTTCTACCATGACCTCAGCTTCATGGACGACCAGGCTGATTGGACGGGCGAATGCGACAAGATTAGCCTTTACCTCCCAGAAGGCAGCATTGATGACCTGTACGAACAAGTCATCGCGCCCCGGTTTGGTGCAGACTTCTCCGCTGCAGTCACGGGTGATGTCTGGATTGATATCATGATGAAGGACGTCAACAAGGGTACCTCCCTGAAGGCACTTGGCGACAAGATGCAGGTCACGGCTGACCAGATGATGGCGTTCGGCGACAACTCGAACGATAAGGAAATGCTCCAGCTCGTAAAATACAGTTACCTCGTCGCAAACGCGAAGCCACACATGGCCCCCTTCGCCGATTACCGCACCGGTAGTAACCAAGAATTCGGCGTCACACAGGTCCTCGATCAGGTCCTGGCAGCAAAAGAAGCTTAAGGATTACATGCAAAACCCGCACGTTTGGAAAGGACACCCAAACGTGCGGGTTTTGCGTATGTCCGAGAAGTCCATTGCCAATCATCGCCGGTAGTCAACTCAACCGGACATTAGTGTCCGGTTGAGTTGACTTTAGGTGACCAACGAGCGCACAATGAACGTACAGGAGGTGTTACCATGGAGGCAAAAAATAAATCTGTTCGCGTCTTTGCTCGTATTGATCCACTCACAAAAGAAGCGGCACAAAAAACACTCAATGACATGGGGCTTGATATGAGTACCGCCATTGCGATTTTCCTCAAACAAGTCGCTCGTGATCGTCGATTACCCTTCACTCCCAATGCAGTTGATCCACTTGATCGCGCAACAGATCTCGCGCTTGCAGACGTTAAGGCGGGGCGAATGACCACATATGAGACATTAGACGACTTTCGAAAGACGTTGTACACCGATGAAGATTAGCCTAACTGCCCACTTACTCAAACAACTTAAGCTTGTCAAAAAACGTGGACTGAATCTCACACTAATTGATGATGCCGTCTCAGCCATCATCGAAGAGGACCATAAAACATTAAAAGCCATGTGCGACCATCCGTTAACTGGACGTTACAAGAAGCAACGTGAACTTCACTTAACATCCGACTGGTTACTTCGCTACCAAATTGTCGGTAACCATGTCGAGTTACTTCTTTTAGCGACAGGAACGCACCGAGATGTTCTGAACATTGAATAACTCGCGTAACTAAACGGGGCTGCGCCAGAAGTGGAACTCCACTTCTAGCGGGCGTGCGTTTTAAGTTAACATCGGTATTTTGCGCGCGACTCCTGACGCAATTTTATTCGGACAATCTTGCTTCATGTGGTGTGCCCTCAGCTACTGTCCCGCGCAACGTGCCACGACTCCCAAGATACATAACGACCAAGCTAACCGCCATGAGGATTCCTGAAACAATAAAGATATTCGCCGCGTTCAAACGATCGAACAGCACCCCATAGATGACGGTTCCCACTGGGGTTGTTACCTGAACCACCGCATCGAGTAGCGAGAAGACCCGCCCTTGCTGCCGCGTAGGAATTTTAGTCTGAAAATACCCCATTAGCGGAATTTTCCCAACTGAAATGAAGACCCCTAGCAACAAAGTAATGAGCGTCAGTGCACTTGCAAAGAGAAGAAAGCTATTGTGCAAGGTATCCACCACCACACCAAGAAGGAACATGACGACTGCGAATCCGAGCCAACTTCCAAACACAACGCGATAAAAGGCACCTTTATACGCGAACGCCGGATACAAGATTGAGGCTAGAATCAGTCCGACCGGAACCGCCACCTCAACCACACCAATCATCATCGTGTGATTCGCAAAATATTTAACCAGTAAGTATGGCATCCCAATATCGATCGAAGCGAAAATTAGATTAATCAGCAACATCGCAGCACTAAATACCAATAATAACTTCTGCTGACTAACGTACTCCATCGTTGCCCAAAGCGAGAAGTTCACCGGTGCCGCCGCTTCCTCGTCAACGGTTCCCGCTAATATCATTAAAAACACGACCATACTCTAGATAATAAACTCCAAACAAAGTATAGACATATTCACAAATTCCACTGCAGTCACAAAATGTTATAACATTACAATTAAATCTATCTTGTTCATTATGATTTCAGAGAACATTCCAAAAAAGATGCAATTTTTCGATAAATAATATCTGCCTGCCTAGTTGCCAGAACATCGTGTCCTGCATTTTTAGCGACTGTTAGTTGAACGTTTTTATTATTTTCTTTTAATCTGCTAAAAAAGTTTTCGACTTGTTCAATTTTAACTCTAGCGTCTCGTTGTCCATGAACTATCATTATTGGCACCCTTATGCGTTGGCTATACGAAACGGGTGATATTTGTTGCAAGTATGCAAAGTCACGGTACGGGTTTCCAAATCGTCGATAAATCTTGTCTCTTTTTTTCTCCCAAAAAGCAGGTAACTGTTCAAGTGTTGCAGTCCAATCCACCACACCAGCAACATCAATTCCAAATTCAAACTGATTTTGGCTTGATGCTAGCACTTGCAATGCAAGAAATCCCCCATAACTATTGCCACAGACACCAACTGGTAATCTGTCAAATCTTGATTTTAAAAAATTCATACCAGCTAGTGTATCAATAAGTTCAAGGTGTCCAATATGCTGATTAATAGAATCTTGAAACTTATCACCGTGACCACTCGATCCATGGTAATCAATATCTAACACACTAAATCCCAAATTAAGAAAATAGCGAATTAGTGGATCTGCGGATGCACTAGCTTGATGTCCTGGACCACCGTGAAGATATAAAATTGCGCCTATAGTCTGTCTGTTAGCTTCAAATAGAAAACCCGTAATTCCATCGTTTCCACTGAGTATCGAAACCTTTTTAGGTACCTTTATATCATCGTAGCTTGCCATTAACAAATTAATATTGATGACCTCATCTTGTTCATACAAATGTAATTTACAAACGGAATATCCCGAACGATTTCTTAAAACCAAAACAACATCGTCAGAGTTCCGTGAAATTGCAAAGTTTAAAAACAAATGCTCATTGTCTTCCACAAAATGCCACATTATACGACCCGTTACTAAATCATATTGGAATAAACTATTTTTTCCTCCTCGTTTAAATACAATCAACAATGAGCGATTTGTTGCTTCCATATATACACAGACACCTTGATTTGGCACTTTAAAATTTGCAACTTCTGATTTTTATATAAAATTCTACAGCCTTGTCCTCCGCACGCTTACCCGTAATTAAGTACCCACTATCTATATTTATCCGCAATGGTACTTCTTGTTTCCCCGGTCTTATTTTAAAATCCGGAATTATCCAACTTCTCTCATCTTCCATTGTATACAACCATCTTTTTTTCGTTATATCATATCCTAGGTAACTGATACGACGATTTACAGATAATTTATCCATCACCGAAAACCTGTTAACATTGAATAAGTAGTAATTTTGCTGATATCGAAAGACAATATTGCTTTCGTTTATCTTAGTAATAAACTTAACTTTTCCAGCTTGATAATCGGTAATTTTTCTTTGTTTACGAGTATTAACATCATATGAATAAATGTTATTTACCTCATCTCCTCCGTCTGATTGAAATATAACAACTTGATCATTCAACATGAAGCAATTGGCCAATAAGTTTTCAACGCGGCTTTGAACTAAACAAACTGACGTCTCATGCTCTATAGAGTACTCATAGATTTGGAAATTTCCACAATAATCATCTGAATAAAGTATCTTTTTCTGATTTTTAGAGAATGAGCAGCAGATAATCGATTCAGAATCTATTCCTTTCATTCAAACACCTTCAGCGATTTATCGCTCAATTGGTAGCACTTAATACCAAACCTTTTCAGCTCATCTCGATTATAATGATGTGCTACCTCAATAACCGTATACGGCATTTTCCAAATCAGTTCACGGATCTTTGCAGCCAAGTTATCGTCCAAACTAGAAGTTGCTTCATCCAATAAAAATACTTTTTTACTAAATAAAAGAGCCCGCGCAATCTCTACACGCTGTCGTTGTCCTCCTGAAAGTGCCTGGCCTCCTTCACCATACTCTTTTTCTAGTAAGTCTCCCCCCAGTTCATCAACAAGCCCAACTTGTTTAAGTACTTTCAAACATTCACCATCACTAAAATCAGTACCTAATGTTAAATTAAACTTCAAACTATCGTTAAATATATATGGTTTTTGCTGAATATACGCAATTGCATTTTCATTTGGAATTAGACTACCATCCTCATCAACTAGTTCTACCGTTCCCGAGGTCGGCTTTAACCACCCTTGAATCAAATTTAAAATTGTTGTCTTACCAGTCCCAGATGGCCCTATAATTAGCACCTTCTTGGTTGCGGGTACGTCCAAGGATACATCTTTTAAAATCTGTTCTCCATCATCGTAGGAAAAGCTAACTTTATTCAGCTTCACATCAACATTTTCTTTGATTGCCGTGCTCTTATCAAAAATAATTTCTACATTTTTGATTCCCGCTCTAATATCTTTCGTCATTTTCATTTGATTCAAATATCCCACAGCACTGCGTAATGGTCCCACAACACGATCACTCGCAAGAAAAATGGCAATAATTACGTTGGGCGCTATCAGATTCATAGATACCATTACTAAACCTACCGTGAGCGGCAACAGAAAACTAACCATAGAAAGAATGGCTGTTACACCTAACGCAAATGCTTGATAGTCATTCATACGTTGATATGAATGCTCCACTTTCTGTAAGTAATAATCACTGTCATCATACATTTGCTTCTGTGCAAAATAAGATCGAATAGATGCAAGACCACCAATTAGATCTGTAACTTTACTCGTATACCGCGCACTGTCCTTTTGCCAAACAGTTGCTGACCGTTGCATAACACCGCCAAACAATACCGGAACCACCATTGGCAAGGCTGAAAATAGGATGAAGAAGAGCCCTACCGGTATACTTTGCATCAAAATATAGCAAGCTGAGACAAATCCCGTTAACAATGTTGCTCCAAATTCAAAAATTAGCGAAAAGTAATCAGTTTCAATTAGTTTAAAATCATTTGAAATTTTAGAAACAGCATCGGCAGAATTTAACGATGTTTTTTCTGACTCAATTTCTGAGTAAATAAAAGATCTTTTTAAGTGAATATTCATAATTCGAATAGCTCGATTTTTCAACAACTCCTTAAGCGCCATTGATACATATACAATGCTGACGCCCAACAAACTTAAACATCCATACCTGACGGCATCCACGACAGTCGAATTAGAATTAAATTTAGTGACATTTGAAACAATTGCCGCCAACACAACACCATCGAAAGAAGAAATGATTAGTGTGACAGCGATTCCAATTGTTAATGGAATCGGCAGCCACTTTAGGACTATTTTAAAATTCATTGTTCTTCTCCCTCCTCAAAGTTTACCATTAGTCGTTCAACATCATTTTCTACTTGCTTAAGATCAGGATGTACAACTTGCTCAGACACTTCATGATTATAGAGTGTTAGCTTTTTATCATTTGCATACGACAGATAATAGCCCGACCGTTCAAGTTTTTTAATGTTCTCCTGAAGTAATTTATTATGCCACATACGCTCATTCATTCCTGGATAAAAAACAATTGGACACTGAGCAGCCATCACGGCTGTTGTTAACTCATTATCTGCAATGGCATTGGCACACTTAGAAAGTGTATTTGCAGAAGCAGGAATGATTAAAAAAATATCAGCCCACTGCGTTAAGTTAATGTGCTCAACGTTACCATTTGAAAAATCACTAATAACGGAATTTCCCGTCAAGTATTCTAATCCCGTTAGACTAAGAAACTTTTCGCTACTACTTGTTGCGATGATGCGTACATTCCTACAAATTTTTTGTTGAATATAAGCAATCGTTCCTGCCGATAGAATTGAAAACGCACCACCAGAAATACCTACTAAAACATGGCCTTCAATATAAAAACTCATTTATTTTCTCCTCACAAAAAATCATAATGTTGCGCTTTGAATTCTTTTTTTTCCGCATCAACTAGAGATCTGTAAAATTGAGTAACACCGATCGTTCCATCCCTGAAATCAAAGCTCAAACGTAATAACATCATTCCCGGATAACTAATTTCATCATTTTTCGTTATGGCATATAGATGCAAACCCCAGTACACACGTTTAGCAGCATTCAAAAATTTTTCATCCTTATATAGTTCGTATTGATTTAACAAAACAATGCCTAGCCCTGATAACCCTTCACCGTACCCAGTAGTTGACATGTATTTTCGAACGATATCATCAGTAAGCTCGATAGATAACCGGCTGTATTTTACGGAGCTAGTTATTTCATAAAATCTATTTAACACCAGTATCAGCCCACCAGTACCACTCAAAATATATGGCGAAACAATGTTTGATTTTGGAGAGCGCCTAAGTCCCATACCTTCTTTGTCTTTTCGGGCACAATCGATATCAAACTGTAGTGCTTTTTTCGCAAATTCTAGCATGTTCTCATCAGAATCTACCGTAGATAATTTCAATAGAAAAATAGAAACCCCGCTCGCTCCTTTTTCTAATCCACACATAACTTTTTCTTCTGACGTTTGCCAATAAAGCGTATTTAAACTTTGATGTGCATTTAACAGTATTTTATGTGCAAGCTTACGTGCCTCATTCAAATACTTATTATCTCCCGTTTGCTGATAAAAGTATAAGCTAGTCAAACCTATACCCGATAATCCAGAAGCTAACGAAAAGTCTTGAATGTCTATTACCTTCATTTCTTGATAGACACTGTCAATTGCTTTAATTGCTTGTGTTTCACATCCGCATTCCAATAGCGTCCACGCAACCCCCGACAGTCCTGTGAAGAGTCCAAGGCCATCAATAAGTGGCCATTTTTTTTGTAACTCATTTAAACTTTTTTTGTGTTCTAGATGATTGTTGTGTGCATAGTGTACGTATCCGGCTAATCCGTGATATACGTTTAATTCGTTCGCGGTCACAAGTGTTGAATCATATTTGCAAGAAGCAAGATTTTTTTCGTTATCTCTAAGTATAGATTTGTCCATTTTCACTATTTCATTCTTAATTTTTTCGGAATCAACAGCTAACACATCTAAATTTATTTTCACATTTTCAAACGAAATTGAAGTTAATTCTTTAATTACTTGGGTTATCGAATTAACTGATTCACCTTGAATTAACTTCTTCATAATTCCAAAAAAAGACTGCGGTATTCCGAAATCACTATTCATCATTTTTGCTAAACGATCAATAATTGACTCATCTAATTCGTACTCGTAATTAACCGGTAACAGTAGATTAATTACGATTAATCCCACGCCAACAAAATCATTTACAATACGGCTATTTGTGTCCAACTTGTGTGGCGTACTAAACCCAGGGGTGAAATTATCAACTGGAGAAGGTTCATCTAGAAATCCAGCACCTTCTAAATCAGGAAAGTAAACTTCTTGATCACCATTAATCATCACATTAAAAATCGACATATCTCCCAGATATATATTAGCGTTATGAATTTCATCAATTGCTTTTATCAACTTAATTGCAATATTAGTGATTAATTTCAAGTATTTCCGAAGTTTATCATTGTTATCTTTAAGAAAAGCCTGCTGATAAAAGTTTGCTAATCCCAACGGATTTTGATTAGCAACAAACATTTGCAAATCTTCCCCCGCAATGACGCTTTCTACTAAAAATTCATTCTCCCATTCCTTAAAAAATTTAATTGGAATTGGTACACTATAAACATGTTTTTTTAAAAGCATATTTAAAATAGTAAACTCACGTTCCCGAATCACAGTTGCATCATCCTCATTTAACAAGTTGGTAGATGTAAACGGACGCGCCTCTTTAATAATTACGTTACTATTAGTAAAAATATCGTAAGCATAATAAATCCCACCAGAATTTGTATGACGAACAACATGTTCAATTCGAAATCGTTTATTCAAAACGATTTTATGTTGTCTACTTTCATTCGAAACAATTATTTTTTTGCCGAATAAGCTTTCAATCCATATCGGCTGCCTATATTTAACGTCACGAATATCTGGTTGCTTAATTCCATGTTTATCAACAATTGCAAGTACTTTCTGTCCGTTATTAGTTTGCATTCTAATATCTTTAAAACCGCCATAGCGGTAAAAAAGCACCTTACAGTCTGGCTTATACCGCTTATCGGACAAAATATACGGCCCATCAAACCCTTTTAAGCTTTCATATAGTGCTTTTAGTAATTCTTTCGCCTGCCCCTCTGAGTTAGGATATATAGTGATGAATTTTCCAGATTGCCCTCTTAACCAATTTTTACTGACGGATGCCGTTAAAATTGTAGAATCACACATAAACTTAAAATTAACCTGACACTCTGCACAAATTTTTTTACAAACGCCAAGTATTTCGATAGCGTTACTTTTTATTGCCGAAATATGTATTTTCCATCCTTGATCTGGCATTTCATTAACAGCATTTGTTACGTTGTAATATATGCCATTCCTTCTTAAAACGACGTTACTAAAGAGTGCTGAATATACATTATCCGGTACATATTCAGATGAATTACCACCCATATCACCTTTAAAAGCAAGATAATTCTGTAGATACATGTTTTTTTTGCTTATTCTAATTTCCATAAGTGATTCTCCCTTATAAAAAAACAAAGAGCTTCCATATTAGTCAGCTCTCTTTTTATAAAAAATATTCATTAGCATCCAATGCTAAACAGACTAAATAACTCCCCCTCATATGAAGTTTCATCATCTTCATCAACTTGCATAACCTGCAAATCAAGAATATCTTCCATTGCTAATTCTCCTTTCTGTTAGCAACCTATGCTAAACAAGCTTCTGAGTTTCAAGTACGATACATCCTCGTCGGATTCATCCTGATCGATTACATCGTTTAATGTCTGTAATTCCAAAACATCAGTTTCTTCAGCATCTACCTGCATAATTCCTTCCACCTTTCTGTCTTTAATACTAGCTATGATTAGTCCGTCTACACTTGCTGCTGGCATTAAAAATAATTAGTTAGTTATTTTTATCGGTTACTTTATCAATTAACGATTATATCGTAGACCCTTTCGCCAAACATTATTGTGCTTCCGCCATATTTGACCAACAAAGCAAATAAAAAAGTGCATTTTACAAAAGTGCACTTTTTTGGTCATATATGGTCTTTATTAATGGTTGCTTAGTCAACGATGCTTTAATAATATACATAGTATATTGAATGTCAGTGCTAACTCTATTTGTCACCTTTTATTTGTGTAAATAAAACCATGTACTGATTCGCCATTTGTTTGTTACCAACGTCATCTAAAAGGGAGATGACTCGAATAATATTTGAACTAAACTTCATTTTTTCTAAATCCGTAGTGGCTAATTGATAATTAAGCACTTCATTGATAAAGTACCGTCTTATCTGAATCGATGTCACTTGAACGGGAGTTTCCAATCGCATGATTAGCGGTTGTAGCTCCTGAGCAAAGTCAAGGTTTTTCTGAATCACTATTAAGTAACCGTTCAATATTGCATTCCAGCAATCCATATAAGTTCTGCTATCTCGTTTTTCGATTAAGTGAATTTGACTGATGATATCTTTCAAAATTAATAACAATTGTGGTGCTGTCAATAATGCCACCGAATCACCAAAAAATTCAATTTCAGCGATTCCCCAGTATGAAGTATTAAATAAAACATCAACTACTTTACTTAACAGCGATTTAGAAATAATTACCTTATTTGTCAGATCCGTGTACAAACTCGCAGCACCAGCAATTTGTTTCAGTAACTCAAAATTTGCATCAAGTTTAAATCTTTGAGCCAGTGAGTTATATTCTTTTGCTATATTTTCAGCATCATTTCCAAAATAAAACTGCATTAATTTTGATTGCTCGGTGTCCAGTAGCCCTTTTTCTTCATTAAGCGTCAATAACCACTCACCCATGGATACATTCATCACTCTTAAAATCGCGCTCAGGTTTTCAACACCCATGTCTTGTTGCTCGGTCTCGAAACGACGAATACTAGACTCAGACGGGCCCGCAACTGTCAGTTCCTTAATTGAAAAGCCTTTATCTTTTCGTAATTCACGAAATGCATGTCCAAACAAATTAACCCCCCCAGGAGAAAAGCTATGTTAAATAAAACTGTAACCAAATTAATCATCATTATGTCTTTGTTCAATTTTACTGGTCTAATATTAGGGAGTAGCGAAAATCCCACTTCCACTCAATCCAGCCTACGAATTTGATTTATTAATATTAGATTATAAATCAGCATTACATTGGTGTCAAAAACATCCACTTCATATCATCCAAATCCAAAGTGTCTGCACGTGGGACCTGCCCGATTTCGGGGCAGGTCCTCGCGTCGCCCTTCCACAAAAAACAGCGCCCGGTTCAAACCGTGGCGCTGTTTTTTTCTATATACATTAATACATCGGCACAGGTCCATCCGTCCCAGGCTGTGAGATACCGAGACTGCTATCTGCATAACGACTTGGATCAACCACGATATTCACAATTAAATCCGCAATACTCTTTCGTGAAATTATAGTTCCTTTAAATGGTTCATTTCGTGTGGTGAGCGCATAATCAATCCGGTCATCATTCGACATGTAGGCTGCGCGAATAATTGTTGCGTTAATTGGCGCTGCCTCGATGATAGCCGCCGCACGCCGCGTGTCTTCCATGACTTCATGGCCAACAGATTGTTCCACCCAATCACCGAATGGATTAGGGACTTCGTGGTATAACCCAAGCCCCGTCACATAGATGAGACGACTTACACCTGTTGCTTGCATTGCCGTCACAATGCTTGCCGCCATGGGTTCGAACACGCCGCCTAGATTTGCATAGACAATATCCTGCCCCTGCATCGCCTCAGTGAGTCGCGCCGTATCGTTGATATCCCCCGCTACAACCGTTTCTCGCGCCGCATCCACCGTCCCAATTCGGTTTGCACGCCGTAGATATAACGTCAGGTGAACATTGGTTTCCTGCAATAAACGATTGCGTACAAGGCGTGCAATTTGCCCATTTGCACCCAAGATTAAGATATTTGTCATTTCGATCGCCTCACTTCAAGTTTTGGGTGAAGAAATCTTCGAGTTTGGTGAACGGAATCAACGCTGCTTTGTCGTACAAATCGACGTGACCTGCACCCGGAACGAGATATAGTTCACATGGTTCACCCGCTTGTTTTGCAACATCTTCACTGAAGTACAGGGAATGTGCATTTTCACCCGCAACCAACAGAATTGGACGTGGGGCAATGTCCTTCAAGTGTGTCAATAAGCTGAAGTTAACGAATCCCATCGTACTCGTCGCGGTAAACTGCGTAATTGAATTCGGGTGGTAACCGCGCATTGTTGAATAGAACTCGCCGAACTCACGCCCAATCGGATCAGTCGTCGCATCAAAGCCAATTGGTGCACCGCGACCACTCAGAGCAGGTTGACGCTGCTCGAAGTCCTGATAGCGTTGCTCACCCAGGTCGTCCAAGAATGCCTGTCGTTCGTCATCGGTCATACTATCCATGAATCCATTTCGCTGCACACGCGAAATATCATACATGCTGACTGTCGCAACTGCCTTAATTCGGTGATCAACCTGTGCCGCGCTCAACGCAAAACCACCACTACCACAGATACCGATTGCGCCCACGCGTTGCCGGTCAACCATTGGCCGCGTACCGACGAAATCGACGCTCGCGGAGAAGTCCTCCGTGAAGAATTCAGGCGAGGACACGTGGCGCGGTTCGCCTCCACTGTAACCATTAAAGGATGGGTCGAACGTCAACACAACAAATCCGCGATCTGCAAGTTCTTGCGCGTAGATGCCTGGTCCTTGCTCCTTCACCCCACCATAGGGCGCACCAATGACCAACGCGGGATGCTGTTGCTGTGGATCCAAGTCCTTACGCTGATACAAATCTCCTACCAACGTAATTCCGAAGCGATTCGGGTACTGAACGTGTGTCCGTGCCACTTCATCCTTTAATTCAAAAATATAATTATCAACCGTCATTTTTTCCTCCAAATTTTACCGTTATTCCCCGAAAGTCTGTTTAGCTAACCCGAATGCGGACCATGCTTTCGGCCATCCCGCGTAGAAGGACAGGTGCGTAATGAGCGCAACCATCTCTTCCTTCGTGACGCCGTTTGCCTTTGCCATCTTCATGTGGGCTTCAAGTTGTGGAAAGAGTCCCTGACTCATCAAACTCGCACATGTAATCAAACTGCGGTCGCGCGCTGAGAGCTCACTTTCTTTCGCCCAGACTTCGCCGAAGAGGACATCATCGTTCAACGCCGCGAACTGAGGGGCGAATTCACCTAACTGCTCACGTCCTGCCGTTTGTTTTTTAGCCATCTTTATCTTCCTACCTCTCCCGAATTACAGTGCGTTGTAATCCGCATCACTGACCGGTTCCAACCATTCAGGCGTGCCCGCGGTGACCGCAATGTGGGCAAACCAACTATCCTTCGTGGCGCCGTGCCAGTGCTTCACACCATCATACGTCACCACCACATCGCCGGAAACCAAATGACGTGCGGGGTGGCCTTCTTCTTGATACCAACCTTCGCCGCCCGTCACGAGTAGCAACTGATACCCATCGTGGTGAATGTGCCAGTTGTTCCGCGTGCCAGGTTCGAACGTCACGACGCCGACGCCAACATTGACCTCTGGATCGGCAACTAGCCCCTGCAGGTAGCTCACCCCAGTGAAAAACTGCGCGTAGTTCACATTTTCGGATCCGCGTGGGAAAATCACACCGTCTTTAATATTTTCATTTTTAACCATTATTGCATTCTCCTTTGTTCTTCAACGTCTAATGCTGCCAACCAATTACGCACCGCACATTCAGACCGCGCGGCGCGACCACCCCGAACGGGTAGTGCCTGTTCAATCGTTGCCCCAACTGCTAACGTACTTAGGGTTGCCATGCTCGTTCCAACGCCGCTTCCTTCATGCGTAACGAACGGCCGTATCCGTTTGCCCACTAGTGGCGTCTGCCGAAGCCACTGCTTCACAGCTGGTGGCACGTCCCCGAACCAGTTCGGATAGCCGAGATAAATGGTATCGCTGGTCAGCGGTGGCATCGGCATCAATTCCGGCCACTTCTCCGGTGCCTTTTCCGTCTCTGCGCGTGCCGTCAGTGCCGTGTATTCATCTGGATAGGGTTGTTTAGGTTCAATTCGACTGATAGATGCACCCAACTGTCGTCCTAAAGTTTCCGCAACGATTTGCGTATTCCCGATTTCTCGATTCGCCACACAGCCTCCCAACCACGTGGGGCCGCTGATGGCGAAAAACACGATTTCTGCCATTTCATCACCGTTATTCCTTCTGATTCGTTGACACAAAAAAACTGTACCCTGAATCTCATTGACAAGATTCATGATACAGTTGCTTTTTTGAGACGACCAATGCTTGTTTAGTCGCAGTGTATGCTTGAGAGGCATGAATGGGTGGCGATTTCCTTTAACCATGACGAGGCGTTTCTTTTCGACTTGTTTCGTCACTATCATCACGCACACGCGACACCTTTACTCATGCTAGTGCGTTAATCGTTATATCCAAAGACAATTCCCCATTGCGGCCATGATGAAGATGGCTTAAAATCGACTGTATAAGTAACCAGAATGCGTTTTCAGATAAAAACATCAAATAAACATCCGATACAACTCGGGCTATCCTGACTAAAAAATGTGGCATCTCAATTACTGGTATCGCGGTATCACTTGAGATATCAGCAAGCCACCACCTAATTTGGAGGGTTCTCAAATGCTACTTCCACCGCTTCTGACGAGCCAACGTAAATTGGAATCAAAATTGCACGCGTTTATACCTGATCAACCACTTATCTACTTACCGCCGTTAAAAACGCCACTTTTTCGGTGACAGATGCCGCATCATAAGTCGCGCCATACAAAACATGCATGCATAAATCCTGAATTTAGGATTTATGCGTGCATTATTTTGTATACCGGGACCAAATCGGCTTCTGGCGCCACTTCACCTGCAACGCTCGGTTTTCCCCAGTCATCTATTTACTAGGTTGCGCCATGCCCCCAAACGCGTCCTTAAACCGCTTAATCAGCTCCTGAACAACCGGCGACAGCACACGTCCCTGACGCCAAACCAAGACACAATTCGTATCCACGCGCGGTTCTGCGGGAATAAACACAACCCCATCCGTGCGGTTATTGAGGGCGCCCTCGATGGTGAAGGTGGAAGCAGACTGGTTCGCAACGATGGGCAGGATGTTGAAAAGCAGGTTGAAGGTGCCCACCACGTTCAGGTCCTCATATGCGCAATGCATCCAGTCAGAAACAAGGGCCTGCACCTCTGGCCGTGGCGAGAGCAACAACGGAATTCCCCGAATGTCTTCAGGGTGCACAACCTTCTTCGTTGCCAGAAAACTCTCTTCGGAAGTCAACAACCCCCATCGTTCTGTCCGAGGAAGGACGAATGTTTCGTACTTTTCCTTCGACACGGGTTCCAGCAAAATTGCCAGGTCAAGCAAGCCCTTATCCAACCGGTCACGAATAATGTCGCTTGTCCCCGTGAAGATGTTGAAGGTCACCTGTGGATAATCACTCACGAGTTCCTCCAACATCACAGCCATCGTGTCCGAATTATCCGCTTCAACGCACCCAATCGAAACGTTGCCGCTGAATAACGACGATTTCCGTTCCGCAAATTCCTTCATGGTGGCGTCCGACAACGACAGGATTTCCTCCGCCCGACTCTTGAGGAGCAGCCCAGCTTCCGTGAGTACCATCCGCTTCCCATCACGCACGAAAAGGCTCGTCCCCAGCTCATCCTCCAGGGACTTGAGCTGCCGACTTAGTGTGGGTTGGGTAATGTGCAGCACATCCGCCGCACGCGAAATCGTCCCCTCTTCCGCAATGGTCCAGAAATAACGTAATAGGCGAATTTCCATAATGGCCTCCCTGATTGCTATTGACTTTAGTTTACCGTATTTGGTACCCATAGCAATTAATTCGTCCAAAATAAAAGCACCCAACTTCACATCAAGATGGATACTTCTCAGTTCTATGCTTAATTATCACAACAGCGCGCGGCAAAGCCCGCACGCTGCCACCCAAAAATCCCCTAATCACTAATAACGAGCAGTGACTTAATGGCTTCGCGTCGGTCCATCGCTTCGTACGCTTCTTCAACGTGATCCAGGTCGAACTGCTTGGTGAAGACCTTCCCGGGGTTAATCTTGCCGTCGAGAACTGCCTGTAACAGGATTTCCTTGTCATAAGTTGTCACGTTCGCAATGCCACCGCGGAGACCAATGTTCCGCCAGAATAAGTTGTTCGTGTTCATTTCTGCCTTCTGGGGGACACCCACGCGGCCCACCACGGACCCGGGGCGACCAACCTTCAACGCCGTGTCCACCGACTGTTCCATCCCGACACATTCGAGCACCGCATCCGCACCCGCGCCGTTCGTCAGGGCCATCACCTTCTCAACCGCCTCGTCACCACGTTCTGGCACAATATCGGTTGCGCCGAATTCAATGGCGAGCTTCTGCCGGTCTTCGTGACGGCTCATGGCAATAATTCGCTCCGCCCCACGCAACTTAGCAGCAAGAACACCTGATAAGCCGACAGCCCCGTCACCCATCACAACCACCGTATCGCCAGGCTTCACTTCAGCACTCGCAGCGGCATGGTAGCCCGTTGCCATGACGTCTGACAAGGTCACGAACGACTTCAACATGTCTTCTGAGTAGTCACTTGGCTGACCCGGAATTTTCACGAGCGCCCAGTTGGCGTTCGTGAAGCGCAGGTATTCACCTTGGTAACCCGCATTACTTCCTGGTTCCTGATTTAAACAGTTCGCATCGAATCCTGCAAGACAAGCGGAACAGTGCCCACAACCATGCGTGAATGGTGCGATGACAAAGTCGCCTGGCTTAACGGCGGTGACATCTGCCCCAACGGATTCAATCACCCCGATGCCTTCATGCCCCACTGCGGCCCCTGATTCACGCTTCGAAATTCCACGATACCACCACAAATCAGAGCCACAGACGCTGGCCCGAACGATACGAATGATTGCGTCGGTTGGTTTCTCAATCACCGGCTTGGGCATTTCCCGTACTTCAACTTTTCCTGGTTCAACAAAAACAGTAACTTTCATTTTAAAATCCTCCTTAACGACAACAGCGCCATCATGTTCCGACACAAATCATCATTTCCTGTGGTGTGATGCACGCGTTGCACCACTTGATGTTCCTAGCATACACGGTTTATTGGGAAGATGACAAATGCCTGTTAATGCAGATAACTATGCTTAGTGGGCATGATTAAAAGAATCCCTCGACCAGGGCCGAGGGATTCTCTTGTTGTTCTTAAAATGTACAGTGAACCTACCGCAAAATCTGCTTCGCAATGAACCCTGCATAGAAAATGTTCCCACTTGGTTTCGGGTGAACCCGGTCGTTGTAGAACCATTCTTCATGCGCGTTACAGAAGTGATACCAGTCGATGATGTGCAGGTTCTTGTACTTCTTCGCTCCCGCAATCAACGCATTATTCGTCGTGCTCTGCCAAGGTCTTGTTGGGACGCGAACGTTAATCCAGTAGACCTGACGCTTGGTCGTTGCCGTGCGCATCGCATCATCAATCGCTGAACTTGTGACGGGACCATTCGTTCCGAGCCCAATCAGAATCGTATCTGCCAGTGCACCCTGCTTCGCGTAATATTCAAGCAACTGCACACCCGTGACAGCTTGACGGGAAACCGCGGCGTCGATGTAGGCTTTCGGGAAAATTTCCTGCAAGTCCGTTTCGCCATCCTTCATCACGGAATCCCCGATTGCGGTGATGCCCATGCTCTGTGCCCGGCTCGTTTCATCCGCCGTCAGCCCGTACTTACTATTTGGTTTCGGCTGTGCACTCGAAGAAGATGCCTGACTTGACGAGCTAGACGTTGCCGAAGAACTCGACTTCGCGGAAGACTGCGATGACTTCTTAGCCGCCGCGATATTTTCCTTAAGTTGCTTCAACCGGCGCTTCTTTTCCGCCTGCGACTTCTTGTTATCCTGGAGTTGCTTCTCCAGTGGTGACGTGGTCTTCACGGCCTTCACGCTTGGCGCCTCCGCGATGCCGGCCATTCCGACAACTGCAACGATCGCCAACACACCGGTCACGATTGCGCGTCCGTGGTTTTGCTTCAAAGACTTGAAGAACTTCACCACACCCACGTCCGAGAAGTCGGCGTGTGCCAGTGGCTTTTCGACGAACCGGTAAGATAATTCCGTCAGAGCAACAATCAGAACCACTTCAAGTACCGGATACAGCACGGGGTGACTCGCAAAGTTCGTGGCGCGCGCTTCAACGAACACCATGACGGGAAGCTGGTAGAGGTACAGGCCGTAACTCCGACTCCCCACCCAGCTGAACACTGGATTAGTTAACAACCGGTTGAACACGGCGTCGGGGTGTGCCACCACCGCAACAAGGATGGTCACCAGGATGGAGAAGACGAACATGCCCCCACGATATAACCAAGGACTCTGGTCACTCGTAAAGCCAACCATGGCGAGCATCCCCACGATTGCGATCGTCCCCACCAAGTTCAAGATGAGCTTGTTGCGGACCGATGAACTTTTAACCAATCGCTGACTAGGCCAGATGAAGGCCAGTGCTGCACCCAAAAGAATGCTAAAGGCACGGGTGTCCGTGCCATAGTACAACCGGCTTGGATCGTAAGGCACGCCGATTTTTGGCTGGTACAAGACCGCCATGATGAGTGCCGACACGATGGACAGCCCCATCGCGGTCGTAAATGCCGCCCGACCGAACTTCTTCCCCGCATGCCGACGTAAGAACAGCACAATCAGGGGCCAAACAAGGTAGAACTGACCTTCAATCGACAGCGTCCACAGGTGGGTGAACGGACTGGTACCCTGCGCGAACTGGGCAAAATAAGACTGCCCGTTCATAATCTGCCACCAGTTGTACACGTACGTTAAGTTACTCAGCACAATCTGGTTCAGTTGTCCCAGTAGCGACCTGAAGAAAAGTGTGATGCACGCACTCGTCACGAGTAGCATCAATAGTAAGCCCGGATACAACCGCCGGAATCGCCGCTGCCAGAACCCCTTAAAGTCGAAGCCACCTGTTCGGTCGAACTCCATGTTGAGCCCGTCCGTAATTAGATACCCAGAAACAACCATGAAGATGGGAACCCCTAAGTAGCCACCTTGAAAAATATCCGAACGAATGTGGTAGAGAATAACCCCTAAAACCCCAATCGTCCGCAAGCCATCAAACCCAGTTATGTATCGTCGCTTCTGCTTAGCCACGCCTTGTTCCCTCGCTTCTTCAACCTATTTGACCAACCGCTTGACAGTGCCCATCACCGCCAACGCCTGCTGGTTTGAATCTACTAACTTCTTCGTGCCATAAAATCCCATACCACCATTATCATGCACCGCTTACGGTAAACATACTTCTTTTTTTTGCGAATTGGTCAAAAAAAAGAAATTCATGGGGGTAATCAATTTGATAGAGGCTGCGCGAAAATGAAAAGCCCGCCCTACTGCCCCGCGTACGGATTGGCTAAGTGCTCGGCAGTTTTCTCCTGGCTCACGTAATCAATCTTCGCCTTGATAATCGCCGTTGCATCGTCCGCGGAATAATCCGCGATTTTCCGCTGCACTTCTGCCATATTCCGTGCAAGCTCAGCCTGCGCTTGCGCGACCTTCTCTGCGTGCGCCTCCAACAGCGCCCGTCGCGCCGCAATTGTGGATACCCCCGTCATGCACAACTCGATGTACTGCCGAATTGTCTTCAGATCCATGCCCGTATTCTTCAAACAGGTAATGGTCTTCAGAAAATTCAAATCCGTCTCCGTGAAGAGCCGGTACCCCGCCTGGTTCTTTTGCACGAACGGCAATAATCCCTGCTTGTCGTAATAGCGCAACGTCGAAACGGACACACCAAAAGCTCGCGCAACTTCATTAATTAAGTATGTTTTCGCCATTTTTCGTGTCCTTTCGCTTGCCCTGAACTTAGGTTGAGGGTTTACGCTTATCTTAGTTAGAAAAACACGATTTGTAAAGGGGAAAAATAACATGAATCAAACTTTTTTAGTCACGGGTGGCACCGGTTTCCTCGCAACCCACTTAATCATGCAGTTGCTTGCACGCGGGCTTCACGTGCGGACCACCGTTCGTTCGGCGCAGAAAGAAGCTGTTGTTATAAAAACACTTCAAACCAATCACGCACGAAACATCGAAAATCTGACCTGCGCCCGCGCTGATTTGCTCGCCGATGACGGCTGGACCGCAGCCGTGCAAAACGTGGATGGTGTTTTCAGCGTCGCCTCGCCCGTCTTCTTTGGGGACGTGACGGATACTGATGCCATTTTGAACACCTCGCGTGAGGGCACACTGCGGATTCTGCGCATGGCACAAAAATTGCACGTTCGCCGCGTTATCATGACCGCTAATTTTGGGGCGGTTGGCTTCACCAAACGTGCCCAGCCCGGCGCCCTAACCACGGCGGCAGACTGGACTGATGCAGAAAACCACGGTTTGTCCATTTACGAAAAATCCAAGCTTCTGGCTGAAAAGGCCGCGTGGGCATACGTCCAACAACCCGACGTCACCCTTGAGTTCGCCACCATTAATCCAGTCGCCATCTTCGGTCCGGCGCTAGGCAATCACGTTTCCGGTAGTTTCGACCTTCTCACCAACCTTCTCAACGGAAGCATGAAGCGCATCCCGAATCTGCCGCTCAATCTCGTGGATGTCCGTGATGTGGCAGACGCCCACATCCGCGCGATGCTGACGCCAGAAGCAGACGGCCAGCGCTTCATCGTGTCGAACGACGGCCAAATATCACTGCCGGAAATTGCGCAACTAATGCGGACACAACGCCCCGCCCTCGCTGAAAAGGTTACCACAAAAAAACTGCCGAATTGGCTCATCAACTTGGGCGCCCCCTTCAACGCACAAGCTCGTGCCGGCGCCCTGATGATCCACATGAATCGCAACATGAGCAACGAACGCGCCCGCACCGTTTTGGGCTGGACCCCACGCGCCGACAACGAGGCGCTCGTGTTAACAACAATCGACAGTTTGCACGAACACGGGATTATTTAACGTTAAGTCGGCGCCCGGTTCGTTACGCTAGGTGGTCTTCTCATCACGCTAATTAGTTCCGTGCCCTTCATCTATTTCGATCAGCACACCGCCTACTGGTTACTGATGGTGGTCCTCTTCATTCGCGGTATCGGGGCCGGGGCCATCACCAGTCCCCTCATGACGGATGCTTTTGTCGGCATTGACCATCATTTTGCGGCGCAAGTCTCAATTGGCACGCGCACGCTTCAGAATATCGGGGGTGCGTTCGGTTCCGCACTACTCGCCACGGTCGTCGTCAACTTCCAGAATCACCACGCGCAAACATTGACCAACGTTGCAGCAAGTTACCAGCAAGGTTTCCTCTGGTCAGCCGTGGGATTAGCCCTACTCGCCATCCCCGCACTGGGACTGACGAACTACTTGGGGCGTCAAAAGTAGCCATACCATCACTCACCGTCTGTCATTGGTTTAAATGATTAGACAGAAACGGCCTCATTCCAAATTCGGAAATGAGGCCGTTTGCGTATTCACCTTGATGTCGCTAGCTGCATTTCACACACCAATACCGTTACCTTGATGATATTTCTTCCTATATTAATGCCGCAACAATGCGTGAATCACAATACCACCAAGACTCACAATGCCAACCAACGCGACAAGCGTAACAAGCATCATCACGCCTTCTTTCACCGATATACTCATTAACAGCATGGTCTACCTCATTCTTCCAATGACAATAATCGCGACCTATACACTAGGCTTGGCACCCGAATATAACACTACTTCAACAACTCATGAATCACAATGGCAAAAAGTCCCACAATCACAGCCAAAACAATAAACGTCGCGAAGCCAAAAGCAAAATCCCCCAAAGTAATCCCCGCTAAAAACATAACGCGTCCTCCTCGATACCCTGTTACGTGCATTTTAAAGTAGTCACGGGATCCCGTCAATCATTTAACACTGATAGCTAAAATGAATGCACATCATCGCTAATTATGTACAGATATAGATTTCATCTACAGTCTTTTTTTAAATAGAATGATTGTCTCGCATCTAGTGTTGTGGGTTGTGGTGGTTGGGACGAAGGCGTGGGTGCCAAGCGGTGAAAGCATTGGTGCGCCAATGCGGGTAAAATTTTTGACTCATGATGAGCGTAGCGATATGAGTCAAAAATTTTAGGTGGAAGACGCAACGCGGCTGGAACCGACCCCACCGCGTTCCGGCACCCGCAAAGCCGAAGTCCCAACCACCACAACCCACAACACGCAGCGCGCCACCTGGACCATTTCAAAATTTGTGACTGTAACTTAACCAAACCGAAGCGCTTCACCCCCTCATTTTGTGTTAGCATAAACGAAACAAATCGTGACAACCGTGGGGAAACGCATATGAAGAAGTCATTATCCATCAGCCTTGGTGTCGTTCTGGGACTTGCCGTCATCGGGGGTGGCGGTTATTAACTATACCAGCAGCACGTGCACAAGCAGGAAGTGGCTGCCGTGAATAAGGTCGCCACCACCTACACACAGGCTTTCAAGCAAAAACAGTACACGAAAATGGCGCGCCAAGTGAACAAGCAGACGCTGAAGGGCTACACGGCCAAGACGTTAGCGTCTCGAAACCAGGCCGTGTTTGAACGCATGGGCGCCACCAACATTCGGGTGCAGGGCTGAAGGTGTCGGCGAACAAGAATGGGACTTACGCCTTGCGCTTCAACGTCAAGATGGCCACATCTCTTGGCACCCTTTCCCAGAAAAACTACAAAACCACTCTACGCAAAGTGAACAATCAGTGGAAGGTCGACTGGACGCCACGGATGATTCTGCCCCAGTTGAGCGGTAAGGCTACGGTTCAGCTGACCACGCAGGCTGCCACGCGCGGGAAGATTCTTGACCGCAACGGCAAGGCACTTGCTGAGGAAGGTACGGCTGCGGAAGCTGGCATGATCCGCGGAAAGTTGGGAACGGGCACAACGCTTGCCAACAACTTAAAGAAAATTAGCGCCGCTTTCGACGTCGACGTTTCCAGCCTGAAGACGTTACTCAACCAGTCGTGGGTCACTGACGACAACTTTGTTCCCATCAAGGTCGTCACGGATAACCCCACGCTGACTGGTGTGACCTACCAGACCGTCACGCAGCGCACCTACGCAACCGGCGAGGCGAGTGCGCAACTAATTGGTTACGTTGGCGAAGTGACGGCGGACGACATCAAGAAGAACGCCACTTACCACACCGGCGACATCATTGGTAAGGCCGGCCTCGAGAAGACGTACAATAAACAGCTTGCAGGTCAGGCGGGCGGCGAACTCACCATTGTGGCTGGCAGCGGCAAAGTCACCACGTTAATCAGCCGGAAGAAGCAAAACGGGCAGAATATCCAGTTAACCATCGATAGTAAGTTGCAAACAAAGGCTTACAACCAATTGAAGGGCAAAAAGGGCGCCGTGGTGACCATCAACCCACAGACGGGCGAACTGCTCACCCTGGTCAGCACACCAAGCTATGATCCGAACAAGTTCGTTAGCGGGATTAGCCAGAGCGACTACGATAAGTACGCCAACGATGCCGACCACCCCTTCATCAGCCGGTACACCCAACGTTACGCCCCCGGGTCAACATTCAAGATGTTGACGGCTGGTGTGGCGCTCGATAACGGCACGATTACAACCAGCACCACCAAGTCCATTAAGGGGCTCAAGTGGCAGAAGGATTCCTCATGGGGGGACTACAAGGTGACCCGTGTGGACGATGTTGCTCCTGAAAACCTCACGCAGGCACTGCTCCACTCCGACAATATTTGGTTCGCACAAACCGCACTGAAGATGGGCAAGTCAGCATTCTTGAAGGGCATTGCACCGTTCTTCAAGCAAACCAACAAGCTTCCCCTCACGATGAACGTACCGCAGATTTCGAACTCCGGCAAGTTGGATAAGGAAGTTCTGTTCGCGGATACGTCTTATGGTCAGGGACAAATCCTGATGTCGCCCATTCAGCAAGCTGTTGCGTACACCTCCGTCATGAACGGCGGGAAGATGCAATCACCAAGCCTGCTGCTGAACAAGACCACCGGCACCACGCAGGTTCTTAAGGCAAGCACCGCCAACACGCTGAAGCAGGCCCTCACGCAGGTTGTCGACAACAGCGAAGGTACCGCACACGGACTGAAGTTGAGCGGCCACAGTATCGCCGCCAAGACGGGGACGGCCGAACTCAAGGCCAAACAAGGCGTCGATGGCACCACCAACGGCTTCTTAATGGCCGCCGATGCAGACAACAACAGCTACCTCATGATGGCCATGATTGAAGGTACAGGTAGCAAAGAAGTCGTGACAACGATGAAGCCATTTGTTGAATCACTGTACACGAAATAACGTTTCTTATTGGATACGGAAAACCGCCTCATCCCAAGTGCGGGGATGAGGCGGTTTTTGTGTATTTGGCGTGTTGGTTAGCTATTGATTTAACTTAGATTTATTGTTGGCCCGCATCTGGTTAACTGCCGTTTGTTCCAACAAATTCAAGTAATGCCACGGCTGGTCGTAATTCGGATTAAACAACATATCAACATACGCTAATTCATTTTCTTTTCAGCCTATAGAAGTCGCCGCTTTTCTGTCCTCCCCAATCGGTCACAACTGAAAAAGGGATTTAATACATACTAAAGGCGCAGAAAACCAAATCAGGGTTTCCCGCGCCTTTAGTATCATATGTGAAAGTCATCATCCGTCAAAAATATTACTCATCCGTTTCCGGATACTCAGACCAGGTAAACAGTTGTCGCCACCGCTTAAGGCTCCGTTCCGCCACCAGCGTAATCAGCAGTAAAAATGCTGGTAGATACTGAATCAGGTAACGTGAACGCCCACCTTCAAAAATGAGCAGGTAAAGAAAGGCACCAATAACGCTGACCCGCAGCACCTGAATCAACCCCCGTTGATCATCCCAAGCAAACAGGATGAGAAGCAACCCAAACACCCAGATAACCTGCGTCACCCACCGAAAATCGCCCAAGTTCGTGCCATACAGATAAACAAACTGTTGCAGATGATTCTTTATTCCGGGTCCCGGCGTTGGTTTGGGGTTCTCATCAATAAAGCTCCCTTCCTTATCCCACGCAAAGCTGCCATCCGCTGTATTATTACGATGTTTCTTAAACAGAAAGGCAATATAGCCAAATGGTCCCATTTTACGTAAGCGTTGCTTCAACTTCTTCATGGAATAGTCGCTGCGTGCTTTCTTGGTCGGTAACATCGCCATCGCCAGGGCGTCCTTGGCATTATACCCCCCTTCACCTGATACACCCATGCTAATGAAATGAATTGCCGGAATTGCACGGGATTGATCGACTTCAATAAAGGATTGTTGATTTACAGCGTGGTTAATTAAGCCATACCCCGCACCAAAACATCCCATCAACACAATGAGCGTCACAAAAAGTTGGCGCCAGTGAATGACGGTCTCTTTCTTAAACGCAAACAAGAAGACGACAGCCACAATTGCAATCAGTGGCACAATCGCAGAGGGTTTAATGAAGTATGCCCCTACTGTTGCAGCAGCCAACACAACTGCTGCGGGCAGCCGCCAAACCCAACGACCTGGTCCCATCATTAAAAAGGCGCTACTCAAAAGAATCAGACTGACAAGTGGCAGTACCCATGCATCCGTATAGGGCACGATAATTGTAGGGAAGAATGCCAGCCAGACAACGTGTACATACATCGCCGTTGTCACGTGACGCCGCGAAACCACCGCAATCGTCAAAATATTAAAGGCTGCGCTCAAGTCGACTAAGACTAACGTAATATAATCAAACGTCAACCATGTTGTTGAGTGAAAAACGGTTGCAAACCAATGCATCAGTAACAGCACCGGCAAGTTATTGTAGTTTTGACTGTAATAAGACCGCAAGTTTGCACTGGTTGTATTTGTCAACGTCTGATGCAACGCCCCCGCATCCCACCCAATCGGCGGGTGCAAATACGACACGAACAGAATCTGCCACGCCACCACGACGAGAATCAGTACCGTTGCCGTGATAGGTGCGCATCGCACAAATACCGTGTGGCACAACGCCCGGAATTGCGGAAATGCATACAGTCCGAGTAACAGCGCGATTACCGCGATAATGACGATGGCAGTTACAATTGTGGTTCCCGCCCCCGTAATGCTGTTATCCCCAACAATCAGATTGGGGGAAATCAACGCAAAAATCGTCGTCAGGCCAAACAACAAGCCGAATAGCCAATTAATGGTCCGCTGCCCGAACCGAAAGAATTTGTTTGCCATGCTGCTTCTCCTTGTTAATCATCCTCATGCTTCCGCGCCGAATCCACGTCATGTTTGACGACCCGGCGCAACTGATGCCATTCTTGCTGGAAAGAACGCAAATTCCATGAGGCCTGCGTGGTCATTCCGTTGAGAATCCCCACGAGACGAATCCACGAACAGATGAAGTTATAGCCAGGTAAGGTGAACGCCACCCACCACAAAAACCGGAAGTACCGTTGCTCCGCCGGGTAATGGTGCATCAAGAACTGCACACTCACCGAATTCACTAGGGACACCAAGACGTACAACGCGTAAATCGCGACATACGACAATCCCATCATCGCGGCGGGGTAGCCGAAATGAATCAGCACAAAACTGGCAAACATCCAGATCATCCTGGGAAACAGGAACGTGTGGTCAATCATCATCCGGCGAATCAGGAAGTTCTTGAAGAACCGCGTCAGTCCCGCACTTGATTCCGTCATGTAGTTTCCCGTCACTTCCATTTCCCCACGTTGCCACCGTTGACGCTGCGTGTACAGCTCCCCGAGGCCGGAAATGGGTTCAACGTAGAAGATGGCGTCGGAACAAATCATCACTTTCTTCCCGAGCCGCGTGCGAATCTGGAAGGTCATGTCGGTGTCTTCACCAATCGTATCCGTGTTGTACAGGAACGTTTCCATCAGCACTTCCCGACGAAAGGCTGAAAATGCGCCAGACATCGTAAACAGCTGGTCGTGGTCTGACTCGATTGTCCGCCCAGACATGAAGGCCTGCGCGTACTCATAGTACTCATTCTGCGCGAGGAGCCGGTGCCACGGGTTCTTCAGCCCCTGCACAAGCTTGTGTTGCGGTAGGATTGCCCCCGTCATCGCCGCAATACTGAGGTCGCTCTCAAACCGCCGTATCATGCTTTCAATCGCGTGCTTTTCCAGAATACCATCGCTGTCGATATTGACGACATACGTCCCAATGCTTTCATAAATCGCCGTGTTCAGCGCTTTGGCCTTCCCCTTGTCCGCGTTCACGTAACGCAGGATAAGTTCAGGGAATTCATTTTGCGCAGCGGCATAGGCACCGAAGCTATTATCAGTACTCTGGTTATTCGCCAAAATAATTTGCATCGAATTCTTCGGGTACGTTTGATCATTAATTGAACGAATACAATCGAACAACGTATCTTCCGAGTTATAGACGGGGACAATGATGGACACCATGGGCCACTTCGCCGGTGTCGCCAACTTCTTCTCGTTGATGTGCCGGTACATTAATCGTGCGGTCGATATGAACGCCGGCACGATTTCAACCACAATCGGAATAAGCGTCCAGGTAATCCAGAACCCCATTTTCTGCAGGGTCAAGTTAATCCAATAGATCAATGCTGTCCCCTCCGTTCAACGAGTTGACGGTAGACCCCCTGCGCTAATTGTGAATAGGTGAAAACGTGATAGTAGAGCATAATCACGAGCACATAGAAAATCACCCGGCCCACAATGGAGTGCGCCATGAAGAATGAATTCCCACCTTGGAAATGTACAATCAGCACCACGCTCCCCAATCGAATGAGGTTGCTCAGGTAAATGAAAATCGTGCCGAAGATGGCGTAAAAAATTTTCTCCTTCCGCACATACGTCGGGAAGAACGCAATCAGGGATATCAACGCACTCGTCTCAATAATGCCTGAGCACTCGAAGTCAATCGACATGTTCACGGGATTCCCCGCGTTGACGATATACACCAAGCCCGTCTTCATGTTCACTTCGCACCAGCCCGTCAGCTTCCCGAGCCAGCTAACCCCGTGAATAATCGCGTGGGTGAAAAACCAAACCCAATACGGATCACTAAGCGCCATCAGAATAAAGAAAAGCCCGGCACTGCCGACGATGAAATAGAAGGCAGAGAGCCGGGCCCTCTTCAAAACTGACAGTGCGTACAGCCAAATCACAGCACCAATCAGAATATAAATACTCATATATTTAAATTACTTTCCGCTCACACGAACTGCTTCTTTTTGTGCAAACATGCCAATCTTCTTGACCTTCATGTAGCCAACGCCGGCAAGTAAAACCCCAACGCTTGCAAGAAGGACTGGACCCGTTGACCCACCAGCAGCCGTCACCGCGCCGTTCCCAACGTTCGGGTTGCTCATGGTAATCTGCTGGCCGTTCATGGTGGAAACGTTCAGCTTGCTCAGGTCGAGCTTGAATTCCATCGTGTCGTACCACCCGTAAGACTGGCCGTTTTCAACCAGCGTCTGGCGCTTCACGTATCCCGTCGCAACGGTTCCGTACTGACTACCTTCATTCGTATCGCCACCGGTCAGCGTCACCGCTTGTGCATCCCCGTCGACGGTCAAATTGTTCGGAATGTTTGACGACCAGACATTGTAGGTTTTGCCCCCAATCTGGAAGTTGTAATCCCCGTAGCCAGGCATTGCATCGTATGGCTGCATCTTCACGTAAACGTAGACATACTTGCCATCACTCACCATTGCCATGTAGCGGCTGTTGTAGACAGAGTCCCCAGCAACCTTCGTAATGGCCACATTCGTCCAGTCCTGGAAGGCCCCATCAATCACGATGTTTAGGTCATCGTTGCTGTTGTTCTGGTCACCCTTCGTCGTGTCGGCATCACCCTTGTCCGTCACCACGCCATCTTCACTCACATTGGAGCCAGACGTGGATGTGGAACTGCTGCTGGTGGAAGTCGTTTCACTGGAACCCGTTGTGCCGGCTTCCGTGCTCGTATCCGTGTCAGTGTTGGTCACATCTCCGGTGACATCACCAGTTCCAATCGAGCCAACCGTTGTCACCATGTTGTCGTTCCCGAGTCCGGCGCTCGCAACGTTCAACGTCACGTTGTCCCCGAGGTTCACATTGTCGATTCCTGCTTTAGCTAGGTCAACGCTGAATTCAACCACACTGTAGTCGGACGTGTAGACGCCAGACGCACTCTTACGGACAACGTTCACGGACCCTACTGCAGCCGACCGGTCATTCAGGTAAACTTCACCGCTACCAGATGCCATCGTGCCACTACCATCTGCCAACTGAAGCTGGCGCGTTTTTCCGCCAACCGTCAATACCCACAGTGCTTTAGGTGCTTCATTGGCATCGCCCTTGTGCACCTCAGCGTAGACGTTCACGGTCGTGGTATCCGCAGCAACCTTCAGTAGCGTTGTGGTACTGCCGGTGCCATCATCCCAGT
The DNA here is from genome assembly GCA_934370925.1 of uncultured Lacticaseibacillus sp. Classification (GTDB taxonomy): domain Bacteria; phylum Bacillota; class Bacilli; order Lactobacillales; family Lactobacillaceae; genus Lacticaseibacillus. The sequence goes on from CAKRNG010000001.1 coordinate 122,192, forward strand.
AGGTTGATTTCGTTGCACTAATCTGATCCCAGTCAGCGAATTGACCATCAATTGCAATTCCGGTACTGGCGTTAACAGTTGCTGATTGTGTGCCGACCGCAACGCTGGCCAATCCCAACGCAACGGCAGCTGCCATCATTAATTTGGTTGTTTTTTTCATAGCTGTAACTTCCCCCCCGAAATTGCATCTAATTCTCGTCGTTAGGTGCGCCGTCCGTTAATTAACGACCTCATCCTAACCATCTAGTTGTATGTAAAGTTTATAATTTTATAAATGAAAACACAATAGTATTCCATTGTTTTTTACAAGAAATTCGTCATTTAATTTCAACCGTGCCAATCACGTATTCTGGCTGGTGAATTTGCATCTACTCTAGCCTGTTGGGACCGCATCGTGACATAAGTAAGTCAATTTCAGTCACGTGCCAGTTACGAAAGTCGTTATCTTTAATCGCTGTTCCACTGATAAAAATGATGTTTCTATAACAAAAATCATAATTAATCAATGTTGCTTAAATTCGTGGGGCAATCATCTAGTTCCATCAAGCAACTACCCACAAGTGCCCTTATTTTCGACAAAAAAAGACACCCGCCAAATTGACGAGTGTCTTTCTGTATACCATCCGGAATCCAGACGATAATTCGCGAAGAATTAACGCTTGGAGAACTGGCTAGCCTTACGAGCCTTCTTGAGACCTGGCTTCTTACGTTCCTTCATACGAGGGTCACGTGTGAGCATGCCAGCCTTCTTAAGGGCTGCACGGAAGTCTGGGTCTACGGCGAGCAGGGCACGGGCAATCCCGTGACGAGTTGCGCCGGTCTGACCTGTGAAACCACCACCATTAACGTTAACCAAAGCGTCGTACTGGCCAACGGTTTCGGTCAAAGCAAATGGCTGGGTCATGTCCAGAATCAAGTTTTCGAACGGAAGGTAGTCATGTGCATCCTTGCCGTTCATGGTAATCTTACCGGTACCGGGTACGAGACGTACGCGGGCAACGGAGTTCTTGCGGCGGCCTGTGCCGCTGTATGCTACAACGTCTGCCATGATGATCCTCCTTAGATACGGTCCTTAATGTCGAGTACTTCAGGCTTCTGAGCAGCATTGTTGTGCTCTGCGCCTGCGTACACGTGCAGCTTCAGGAACTGCTGGTGGCCAAGAGTGTTCTTGGTTGGCAGCATCTTCTTAACTGCGTATTCGATCAAACGTTCTGGGTTGTTTTCCAGAAGGTCCCCAGCAACTTCCTGCTTAAGACCACCTGGGTGCTGGCTGTGACGGTAGTAAATCTTGTCAGTAGCCTTGCGACCGGTCAGCTTGACCTTGGAAGCGTTGATAACGATGACGTTATCACCAGTATCTACGTTAGGGGTGAACGTTGGCTTGTTCTTGCCGCGCAAGATAGATGCAACGACGGATGCAAGACGACCAAGAGCGATGTCGGTTGCGTCGATGACGTACCATTTGCGTTCGATTTCACCTGGCTTAGCCAAAAATGTTGTACGCACGATGAGTTTCCTCCAAATTTCTGTGTTTGTTTGACACTTGTAAGATTTCCGGGGCTTACGTGGGGCAAACAATACCAACTGCAAGGATAACAAAATAATCTACGCTAGTCAACGTCTCGGGGCGTTCCCCAGGTGACTTTCCCGTAAACTTTCAGTATTCAAGCAAAAAGATGTTTGTTCAACCGCCCGCATTTCTTTAATAATAAACTTCCTTCAAATACAATCCCGATGCCGGTGCCGTTCCACGCGCCTGCTGCCGGTCCTTTACCTCAAACAACCGGATAAAATCATGCAAGTCGCGACGCCCATTACCAATTTCAAGCGCCGTTGCCACCAGAATACGCACCATGTTGTAAAGGAATCCGTTCCCGTAGAACTCCATGATGAGTTCATCATTCACGGCATCATAGGTACAAGTCGCTTCATAGATGGTCCGCACTTTATCCTCAATCACCCCGCCACTCGCGGCAAAGCTCGTAAAGTCATGCGTCCCTACAAGATCCTGTAAGGCCGTCTGAATGCGCGTGACATCCACCTGGTAGGCGTAATGCCCCGTGTAGAGGCGCTTAAACGGCTGTGTGTACTTTCCCAGCGCCACCCGGTACATGTAACGCTTCCCCTTCGCAGAATAGCGTGCGTGGAAGTCTGGCGCCGCGTACTGCACATCCTTGATGAGGATATCGAGTGGCATCATGCTGTTCAATCCCCGTAACATGTTCAGCGGGGGAATATTTCCCGGGTAATCAAATGAGATTACCTGCCCCATCGCGTGCACCCCGGAATCCGTTCGCCCAGACCCATCGATATGCACAGGCGTTCCCTTTGCCATCTTGGTCAGGGCCTTTTGCAAAACGCCCTGAACGGTTCGTTGCGCTGGTTGCACTTGGTAACCCGCAAAGTGCGTCCCGTCGTATTCAAGTGTTAGTCGATAGTGCTGCAATGTGTTCGTCCTTTCTTAATGACGGAGCAACAGTAACCCCACCGTGAGCATAACCATCAAGCCCGCCGTCACCACATCTCTGCGGCCATAGCGTAAAACACGGTAACGCGTGCGCCCATAACCATCACGGTAGCCACGTGCTTCCATCGCCGTCGCCAAGTCATCCGCCATGGTGAACGCCGCCACAAACAGCGGAATGAACAGGGGGACAATCGTCTTCACCTGTTTCATGAGGCCACCGCTCCCAAAGTCAACGCCCCGCGCTCGCTGCGCATTCATCGTTTTCGTGGTTTGATCCAGCAACGTCGGCACAAAACGCAAGGCAATGCTGAGCATCAGCGCCACCTCCGTCACGGGAAAATGCACCTTCGCTAACGGTTTAAGCAGTGACTCCACCGCATCCGCAAGCGAGAGTGATGGCGTTGTGAGGGTCAGCAACGTGGACATGAAGATAATCAGGACTAAGCGAATGAACACAAACCCCGCATTAATCAGTCCGAGACGCGTCACGCTCAGCCACCCCCACTGCCAATAAACGTGCCCCCCCGTCGTGAAGAAAATCTGAATCAGGACGGTGAACACAAGCAAGAACAGCACCGGCGTGAGGCCCTTCAAGAAAAATCGCAAGCTAACTTTAGCAAACGGAATAATCGCTAATGTAACAGCAGCAATGAACAAATAGCTTTGCCAGTTATTCGCCAAGAATACGATGGCAATATAGTAGAACGTCGCCAACAACTTTGTTCGGGGGTCCAACCGGTGAATAAAGGAATCACCTGGAATATAGCGTCCTAGAATCATGCTATTCATGCCCATCACCCCCTAACTGGGTCGCGAGCATCGCAGCAAGTTCCGTTGTTTTAAGGGGTAAGCGTGGAAATTCAAACCCGCGCCGCTGCAACTGACGCGCAAAGGCCGTCGTTCGTGGCAAGCCAAGCTGATGTGCCACTAACCAATCGGCATCCTGGAAAATATCAGCTGGCGCACCCTCGCGTACAAGGCGTCCTTGATCCATCACCAATACATGGTCAGCAAAATCGGCCACATCATCCATCTGGTGCGTGACCAAGACAATTGTCTGCCCATCTGCATGTAATTGTGCAAACAGCGCCATCATTTCGCGCCGCCCAGCAGGATCCAGTCCAGCAGTCGGTTCATCCAGCACTAAAATATCCGGTTGCATTGCCAGCACACCCGCAATGGCTACACGCCGCATCTGGCCACCCGACAAATCAAATGGGGAGCGATCCAGTACATCCACGGGTAACCCGACACGCGCAATCGTCTTCACCGCCAATTGATCGGCTTCTGCCGGTGCAATGCCGAAGTTGCGGGGACCAAACGCAACATCTTCCCGAACCGTCGCCGCAAACAGCTGGCTCTCAGCAAACTGGAAGACCATGCCCACTTTTTGTCGTAGTGGCCGCAGATTTTTATTGTTCGTTGTCGGTGTAATCACCCGGTCACCAATCGTTACCGTCCCGCTCGTTGGCTTAATGAGCGCGTTCAGGTGTTGCAACAGCGTGCTTTTACCCGATCCCGTATGTCCAATAATTGCCGTGTACGCACCGCCGTGAATCGTCACGGACACATCATCCAGACCCACACCCGCCATGGGAGTGCCGGCCTGATACGTATAACTTACATGGTCGAACGTAATGTCCACAGATAATCCACCAACCCTTCATCAGCGACATAGCGCGCTGGAACCTGAATCCCCCGTTGCGCTAATTCGTGCTTTAACTGTTCAGAATACGGCACATCCAGCCCGTGTTGAATCAAGTCGCGTCCGTGCGCAAAAATGGCATCCGGCGTCCCTGTTTCCACAACCTGCCCATTATCAATCACAATGAGTTGATCACTACTTGCCGCTTCATCTAAATCATGTGTGATTGACAACACGGTTAGGCCAAGTTGCGCCTTTAACTCCCGAATTAATCCAACAATTTCCTGACGTCCTGCTGGATCAAGCATCGATGTCGCCTCATCCAGAATAATAATATCGGGCCGCTGTGCCACCACACCCGCAATGGCCACACGTTGTTTCTGACCGCCAGACAAATGTGCCGGTTCACGATCACTAAATGCATCCATTCGGACAGCAACTAGGGCGTCATCAACGCGCTTAATCATTTCGTCCCGGGGCACAGCATGATTTTCAAGACCGAACGCCACGTCATCAGCCACCGTTGCCCCCACAAACTGGTTATCGGGATTCTGAAAAACAATCCCGACACGTGCCCGAATATCCCAAACGGTTTCCTCGCTCAAAACCATCCCAGCTACCGTCACTTTACCCGATGCTGGTTCTAACAGTCCGAGAATATTTTTGGCAAGTGTACTCTTACCGCTTCCGTTATGACCAATAATCGATACCCAAGCACCACGAGGCACGCTGATTGATAGGTCATTGAGTGCTGGTTGTTCAGCATCCTGGTACGTATAACGTAAATGTTCTACTTCAATGATGTTGTCGTCCATATCGCGCCTCCATTCGACTAACAAAACTATGCATAGTTTACCATAGTTGACGTTTGTCCCTTCTGCCAAACACGCCAACGTTCTTAATTTTGTTTAGCGACATCACGCTAAAACAAAAAGAGGAAGTCGAATGATCACCATTCGCTCCCTCCCCTGTATGTAAAATCAAGTGACTGATGGAGGGCCGGGTTGCCCCAGCACTCGCAAGCTAGACTAAGCGGATTACTCCGGGTCTAAGACCACACCCAACTGGATGTCCATCATCGTAACGCTCCATCGATCAAATGATCAAAGTGAACCGGCCAGCGAGGGTCAGTTCGGTTTTACTTTGTGGTAAGCAAATTGCTTTTCTTACCGCTTAGTACGGTTCTTCCAAAGAAGTTCCGTATAGCAAGACGGCGGGTCACCTAAGCGCCCGCCGCACGTTGCTTACTTAATTAAACGAGTTCGATGATAACCATCGGTGCGCCGTCACCACGGCGTGGGCTCGTCTTAAGAATGCGGGTGTAACCCCCATTGCGGCTTTCGTAACGCTTTGCAACGTCACTGAAAAGCTTCTGCAATGCGGACTGGACAACAATCGTGTCGTCCTTCTCGGTAACGTCCGCAACCTCGTTGCGAACAAATGCTGCTGCCTGACGACGTGCGTGCAGGTCGCCGCGCTTACCAAGCGTAATCATCTTTTCCGTAGTGGAGCGAATTTCCTTCGCACGCGCTTCGGTGGTAATGATACGTTCGTTGATAATCAGATCGGTGGTAAGGTCACGAAGAAGTGCCTTACGCTGGGAGCTGGTACGTCCCAATTTCCGGTAACTCATGAATTTTGGCCTCCTTTACGAATTAATCATCCTGGCGCAGGCTGAGACCCAAGTCAGCGAGCTTGTTCTTCACTTCTTCAAGTGATTTACGGCCCAGATTGCGCACTTTCATCATTTCCGCTTCGGTTTTGTTGGTCAGTTCCTGAACCGTGTTGATTCCAGCACGCTTCAAGCAGTTGTAAGAACGTACAGAGAGGTCAAGCTCTTCGATTGTCATCTCGAGCATCTTCTCCTTGTGATCTTCTTCCTTTTCGACCATGATTTCCGTGTTTTTGGCATCGTCGGTCAGGTTTACAAAGATTGCCAAGTGATCGGTCAAAATCTTTGCAGCCAGGGCAATTGCCTCACGTGGGTTAATGGAACCATTTGTCCAAACATCAAGAGTCAACTTATCAAAGTCGCTCCGACGACCAACACGTGCACTTTCAACCTGGTAGTTAACCCGACTGATCGGGGTAAAAATCGAGTCGACAGCAATTACGCCAATAGGCATGTCATCGGTCTTGTTCTGAACAGCTGGCACGTAACCGCGACCAGATTTGACAGTCATCCGCATGTGCAATTCAGCACCTTCAGCAACTGTACAAATGTACTGTTCAGGGTTCAAAACGTCGACGTCTGCATCGGTCTTGATGTCCGCAGCGGTTACCGTTGCTGGACCCTCAATATTGATTTCAGCTGTCTTTTCGCCATCACCGTGCATCTTCAAAGCAAGCTTCTTGATGTTCAGGATGATTTGGGTGACATCCTCGAGAACCCCATCGATTGTGGAGAACTCGTGGAGCACGCCGTCAATCTGAATGCTTGAGACCGCAGCCCCAGGCAAAGATGAAAGTAAAATCCGCCGCAACGAATTCCCGAGTGTGGTACCGTACCCGCGTTCGAGTGGCTCGATGACAAACTTGCCGTAGTTGCTGTTTTCGTCAACTTTGGTAATGTTTGGCTTTTCAAATTCGATCATCTAAAGTGTACCCCTTTCAGAACGAGAGTGATGTCAGCATACCCTGCCTCCAATAAACGAGACGTGTGGGTATACAAACTACACACGACGCCGCTTTGGAGGACGAGAACCGTTATGTGGCACTGGCGTTACGTCGCGAATGGCGGTAACGTCAATCCCAGTAGCCTGAATTGCACGAATTGCAGCTTCACGACCTGAACCAGGTCCCTTAACTGCGACTTCGACAGACTTCAAACCGTGTTCCATAGCTTCCTTAGAAGCAGCTTCCGCAGCCATCTGCGCAGCAAATGGAGTGGACTTACGGCTGCCCTTAAACCCAAGTGCACCGGCAGAAGACCAAGCCACTGCGTTACCCTGAACATCAGTAATCATGACGAGGGTGTTGTTGAACGTGGAGTGGATGTGCGCAACACCAGTTTCGATGTTCTTGCGTACACGGCGCTTACGGGTTGTCTTGCGTGTTGCCATCTATACAGACCTCCTTACTTATTTCTTCTTGCCAGCAATGGTAGTTTTCTTACCCTTGCGTGTGCGTGCGTTGTTCTTGGTGTGCTGACCGCGAACTGGAAGACCCTTACGGTGACGAATGCCACGGTAGGAGCCAATTTCCATGAGACGCTTGATGTTGAGGTTAACTTCACGACGAAGATCACCTTCAACACGGTAGTTTTCTACTTCTTGACGAAGCTTATCTTCCTGGTCTGGCGTAAGGTCTTGAACGCGAACGTCTTCGGACACACCAGATGCAGCGATAATCTTCTGTGCAGTCGTGTTACCAATACCATAAATGTAGGTAAGGGCGATTACGATACGCTTGCTACGGGGCAAGTCGACACCTGCAATACGAGCCATGTTATGACACCTCCTGTTTTTATTCTAGATTAACCTTGGCGCTGCTTGTGCTTTGGGTTAGCAGAGCAAATGATCATAACGCGACCCTTGCGGCGTACAACTTTGCAGTGCTCGCACATTTTCTTAACTGATGGACGTACTTTCATTGTTGTTTTTGCCTCCTGTCTTGGCTACTTGAAACGGTAAGTGATGCGACCCTTTGTCAAATCGTACGGAGACAATTCAACAGTTACTCGGTCACCAGGCAGAATACGGATGTAGTGCATCCGAATCTTTCCAGAAACATGAGCCAGAATCTTCGCGCCGTTTTCAAGCTCGACTTGGAACATCGCGTTGGGTAGGGTATCCACCACGGTGCCCTGAATTTCAATGACATCGTCTTTTGCCACGGAACTTTTTCCTCCTCGTCCGGTTGGTCATTATATAAATATAACTGCGCCCACTATACTGCCTGGACGTCGACCTATGACACACTGCGTCAGTGTATCACAATTTTCGCACGTTGAAAACAAGTCTGCCCGCCGACAGACGATGCCAACCTCGATTTACTTACGTGCATCGAGAATTGATTCAATCTCTGCGAATACCGCGTCAATGTCCTGGTCGCCATTTATAGTAAACAGCAACTTGCGGTCAGCGTAGAAATCAAGCAGGGGCGTGTTCATTTCGATGTTGACCTTGAGGCGGTTTTGCACGGTTTCAGGTGTATCGTCATCACGCTGGAAGAACTCATGTCCTCCACAACGATCACACGTACCTTCCACCTTTGGGTTGTGAGACAACTTGTTGTAAGTTGCCCCACAGGTCTTGCAAATGTAGCGTGCACTGAGGCGCGCGCCGAGAATCGCCGGATCAACATCAATGTTGATGACGGCATCAAGAGGCTTGTTCAGTTCAGAACCAATCTCTTCGAGTGCTTCTGCCTGAGCAATCGTCCGGGGGAAACCGTCTAACATGTAGCCAGCTTCCGTATCGGACTCCTGCAAACGCTCCTTGACTAGCCCTTCGGTGACCTCATCAGGAACAAGCTGCCCCTTATCCATGAAGGACTTTGCTTGCTTTCCCAGTTCCGTTCCGTTAGCGATAGCTGCACGGAACATGTCACCGGTGCTGATGTGAGCAATTGGGAACTTGTCCACAATTTTTTCCGCCTGAGTGCCTTTACCAGCACCAGGTAGACCCATGAGCATCAAATTCACAGTGTTTCCTCCGTTCTGTCCTACTTAATCAAGTCATCCCGGATGAAGCCGACGTATTCGCGCTTCATCAACAGTCCATTAATCTGGCGAACCAGTTCAATGGCGGTCATAACAACGATCAGTAGGCTCGTTCCACCAAGTCCGATTGACTGTGGCAGGTTCCAAATGTTTGCTGCAATCTGCGGAAGCAGTGCAACAAACCCAAGGAACAGTGCCCCAACGGTGGATAACCGCATCAGCACACCGGAAAGATACTTTTCGGTGGCTTTCCCAGGCCAAACACCTGGAATGTAGCTTCCTTGTTTCGTCAAGTTCTCCGAAACCTTCTCGGGGTTAACCTGAACGAAGGCGTAGAAGAACGTGAACAGAACAATCAAAATGGTGTAGAGTGCGATTCCTGCTGGTTTGGTCATGCTGAAGATATTCGTCATAACGACGTACCAGCCATCCGTACTGTGCTTCGCCTGAAACGCCATCAGAATAGTCTGTGGTGTCACAATGAAAGAACTAGCAAAGATAACTGGAATAACACCAGCAACGTTAATCTTAAGGGGTAAGTAGGAGTTATCCCCCGCGCTTGTCACGCGACGGGTATACTGAATCGGAATTTTACGATTGGCTTGCTGCACCCACGTCACAAATGTCACGATGAGAATAATCAGCAATGCGAGTGCAATCATAAACAGAATTCCTTGCCAACGATCACTCGCGTTATTGTTGGTAATCTGATCCGTCCAGATTTCCTGCAACCCACTTGGCAGCCGGGCAATAATCCCAGCAAAAATGATTAGCGAAATCCCATTCCCAAGACCTTTATCCGTTATCTGTTCACCCATCCACGTCAGAAGCATTGTGCCCCCGGTCATGATGATGCCCAAGATAATGAATGTTTTAACGGTTGGGTTGGCAACCAAGCCATATTGGGAAAGAACTTGAAAACCAGCGGTAATCCCAATTGCCTGAAACATCGCTAAGATGATGGTGAGGTAACGGGTCCATTGATTCAACTTACGCCGACCAACTTCACCTTGTTTACTCCATTCAACAAACTTTGGAACGATGTCCATCTGCAACAGCTGAATGACAATCTGAGCCGTAATGTATGGGGAAACACCCAATGCGAAGATTGAGTAATTCGACAAACCACCACCACTCACAGTGTCTAAGATTGAAATCAACCCAGTTGAGCCAACCTTATTCAACGCTGCAGCGTCAATGCCGGGGACGGAAATCTGTGCCCCTAAGCGATAAACCAGTAAAACGGCTAAGGTGAAAAAGAGCTTGTTACGGATCTCTTTGACCTTAAACGCGCTTTTGAGGGTCGCAATCATTAGATCACCTCAATCGTACCGCCTGCAGCTTCGATAGCTGCCTTGGCAGCTCCGGATGCCTTTGCTACCTTGATAGAAAGCTTCTTGGTAACTTCACCGTTGCCAAGCAACTTGATGCCGTCGCGTTCGTTCTTAACAAGACCGGACTCAACGAGCAATGTTGCTGTAACTTCGGTGCCGTCTTCGAAACGGTTCAGATCGCTCAAGTTCACAATTGCGTATTCCTTGCGGTTAATGTTCTTAAAGCCGCGCTTAGGCATACGACGGAACAGTGGCATCTGACCACCTTCGAAACCGAGACGGGTCTTGCCGCCCTGACGAGCCAGTTGACCCTTAGTACCCTTACCAGCAGTCTTACCCTGACCACTAGAAGTACCACGGCCAAGACGCTTGCGGGAGTGACGGGAACCTTCACTTGGTGTCAATTCGTGCAGTTTCATTAGTGTTCGCACCTCCTTGTTCTAGGTTTGTTTTAGTCCTTGATTTCTTCAACGGAAACCAAGTGGGAAATCTGGAAAATCACACCGCGTGTTGCAGCGTTATCAGGCTTGATAACAGAACTGCTTACACGGCCAAGACCAAATTCCTTAACGATTTTACGTTGCTTAGGCAGACGGTGTGCTGCGCTCTTAACCAACGTGATCTTTAGCTGAGCCATTGTTGTCTACCTCCTAGTTTTGTAGGTGTGCAACGGAGACTCCACGCAAGTCAGCAACCTGCTGTGCAGTCTTCAGCTGCTTCAAACCGTCGACGGTAGCACGAATCATGTTAATGTTCGTGTTACGGCCGAGGGACTTACTAGTAACGTCAGCGACACCAGCAAGTTCCATAACGGCACGAACGGCGCCACCAGCGGCAACCCCGGAACCTTCAACGGCTGGCTTAAGCATAACTTCACCAGCGCCGAAGTGACCGATTACTTCGTGAGGAATCGTGGTACCCACGATTGGCACGGTAATCAGGTTCTTCTTGGCGTCTTCAACGGCCTTACGGATTGCTTCAGGAACTTCCTGAGCCTTACCGGTACCGAAGCCAACGTGGCCAGCCTTATCACCGACGATTGCGATAACTGCAAAACGCAGGCGACGACCACCCTTAACAACCTTCGTAACACGGTTGATGGAAACTACGCGATCTTCCAAATCGAGCTGGTTTGGATCGATGTATTCTGCCATGAGTTTGGATATCCTCCTTTGTCTAGAATTTGAGGCCGTTATCACGAGCAGCTTCAGCAAGTGCAGCTACACGCCCATGATAGAGATACCCACCACGGTCAAATACGACTTCCTCTTTACCTGCAGCAACGGCACGCTTGGCAACAAGTGCACCAACGGCAGTTGCCTGCTCGGTCTTGTTAAGATCATCACTAACTTCTTTATCGAGAGTGGAGGCACTTGCTAGCGTCACACCCGCTACGTCATCAATCAACTGTGCGTAGATGTTTTTGTTAGAACGGAATACGTTCAAGCGTGGGCGCTCGCTCGTACCAGAGATCGTGCCTCGTACACGCGCGTGGCGCTTTGCACGAGTCTTGTTCTTATCTGGCTTAGAAATCACAATGTTCACCTCGTTAATGTGTGTTTTGAATTAGGCACGTTTACCTAATTACTTACCAGTCTTACCTTCCTTACGACGAACGTTTTCGTCCGTGTAACGAATACCCTTACCCTTGTAAGGTTCTGGTGCGCGAACAGCACGAATTTGAGCAGCGAACTGACCAACTTCTTGCTTGCTGATACCAGAAACGGTAATGGTGGTGGTGCTTGGTACTTCGACGCTAACGCCTGCTGGTGCTTCCATCTCTACTGGGTGGGAGTAACCAACGTTAAGTACAAGCTTCTTACCCTGCATCTGGGCACGGTAACCAACACCGACCAGGGTGAGGTCCTTCTTGAAACCATCCGTAACACCAATAACCATGTTATTGAAGTTTGCACGGGTGGTACCGTGAAGTGCCTTGTAAGCTTCGGAAGAACGGGAGAATGAAGCTTCCGTTCCTTCAACGCTCATCTTGATGTTAGAGTCAAACTGACGAGTCAGTTCACCCTTAGGACCTTTGACGGTGACCTTGTCGCCGTCGTTGGTAACTGTTACCCCTGCTGGGATGTTAACAACTTTCAAACCGATACGACTCACAGGTGTGCACCTCCTCTATTTTTGTATTATTACCAAATGTAAGCGAGAACTTCGCCGCCGACGTTCTTGGCGCGAGCTTCCTTGTCCGTGATAACACCATCAGACGTAGAAATGATCGCGATACCCAGGCCGTTGAGGACCTTAGGAACAGCGTCAGCCTTGACGTACGTGCGCAGACCAGGCTTGGAAATACGCTTCAAGCCGGAGATAACGCGTTCGTTGTTCTTGCCGTACTTGAGGAAGACGCGGATTTCACCCTGCTTGTCGTCTTCGATTACTTCATAGTCGCGGATAAAGCCTTCGCTCTTCAAGATTTCAGACATGTCTTTCTTAATCTTGGAAGCTGGAATGGTCAGGCTTTCGTGACGAACCATGTTGGCGTTACGAATCCGAGTCAAGTAATCTGCAATTGGATCTGTCAGGACCATTGATTAAACCTCCTTTGTCTAGGTAAATGCTACCAGCTGGCCTTTTTAAGACCAGGGATCTGACCGGCATGTGCTAACTCGCGAAGGCAGATCCGGCAAAGCTGAAACTTACGGTATACGGAGTGTGGACGACCACAACGCTTGCAGCGGGAGTATTCCTGAACTGCAAACTTAGCCGGACGCTCGTTTTTAATGATGAGAGACTTCTTAGCCAAGTTGTGACCTCCTTATTTTGCGAATGGCATCCCAAACTGCTTAAGCAGTTCGAGAGATTCTTCATCGGTGTTAGCGGTTGTGACGATAACAACGTCCAAACCACGCACGCGGTTAACCTGATCGTAGTCGATTTCTGGGAAAATCAACTGTTCACGTACACCCAGGGTGTAGTTACCACGACCGTCGAAACTCTTGGTAGAAATACCATGGAAGTCACGAACACGTGGAAGTGAAACATTGACCAGCTTATCCAAGAAGTCATACATCCGTTCGCCACGGAGGGTGACCTTGGCACCGATTGGCATGCCTTCACGCAGACGGAAGCCCGCGATAGACTTCTTCGCCTTGGTAATAAGTGGCTGCTGACCGGAGATAAGCTTGAGTTCTTCGACTGCTTCGTCAAGGAGCTTAGCGTTCTGCGTTGCGTCACCAACACCCATGTTCAAAACGATCTTGTCAATCTTTGGCGTCTGCATGGTGCTCTTGTAACTGAACTTTTCAACCAATGCAGGTGCGATTTCTTTGCTGTAGCGTTCTTTTAAACGGTTAGCCATGAAAATTGGGTCCTCCTTTCTGCTTACTTATCGATTGCGGCGCCGGACTTCTTTGCAACGCGTACGCGCTTGCCTTCAGCCACGGACTTACCAACACGCGTTGGCTTACCGCTTTCAGGATCCAGCAACATCACGTTGGAGACGTGAATTGCAGCTTCAGTATCAACAACGCCACCGTTAGGGTTCGTTGTTGATGGCTTTACGTGCTTCTTAATCATGTTGACACCTTCGACAACCACACGATCCTTGTTCTTAAGAATCTTGGTTACGGTGCCTTCCTTGCCAGCGTCTTTACCACGCATAACACGGACTTTGTCACCAGTTTTGATAAACATGTTGCACCTCCTCTTACTGGGGAAAATTACAGAACTTCGGGTGCCAATGAAACGATCTTCATGAAGTCATTGTCACGCAGTTCACGAGCGACAGGTCCAAAGATACGTGTACCCTTTGGGGACTTGTCGGCGTTAATGATAACTGCTGCGTTTTCATCGAACTTGATGTAAGAACCGTCGGCACGGCGCTGACCAGACTTAGTGCGGACAATAACTGCCTTCACAACATCTGACTTCTTGACAACACCACCTGGCGTAGCCTGCTTAACCGTTGCCACAACGACATCACCGATGTTACCGGTTTTACGGAATGAACCGCCGAGCACCTTAATTACGAGGATTTCGCGTGCACCGGAGTTATCTGCCACTTTGAGGCGACTTTCTTGTTGAATCACTATTGTGTCCTCCTTTCGTCACGAAATTCTGTTAAATAATAACGGCTTTCTCAACGATGCTGAGCAAGCGGAACCGCTTCTGCTTTGACAGCGGACGAGTTTCCATGATTTGAACGATGTCGCCAACTTTGGCTGCGTTCTCTTCGTCGTGGGCGTAGTACTTCTTGGAGTACTTAACGCGCTTGCCATACGTTGGGTGAGTTTTTGTTGTACTTACCTCAACGGTGATGGTTTTATCCATCTTGGCGGAAACCACGCGACCCTGATAAACTTTACGACTGTTGCGTTCTTCCAAGGTAATGGCTCCTTTCCTACTTGTTCAGTTCCTGCTGGCGCAGGACCGTCTTGATACGGGCAATGTTCTTCTTAACCTGCTTCAGACGAGCAGTGTTTTCGAGCTGACCCGTAGCCTGCTGGAAACGCAGATTGAAGAGTTCTTCTTTGTACTGCTTCTCTTTGTCAAGCATTTCAGCAGCGCTCAATGCGGTAATTTCTTTAGCCTTCATTTGATTGCCCACCTACTTCCTCGCGCTTAAGAATCTTGGTACGAACGGGGAGCTTGTTAGATGCAAGGCGCAGAGCTTCACGAGCGACGTCTTCTGGAACACCAGCGACTTCAAACATGACCTTCTGACGCTTAACAACTGCTACCCAACCGGTTGGTGCACCCTTACCATTACCCATACGAACCCCAACACCCTTTGCGGTGTAAGACTTCTGAGGGAAGATACGGATCCAAACCTTACCGCCACGCTTCATGTAGCGGGTCATTGCAATACGGGCTGCTTCGATCTGACGGTTGGAAATCCATGAAGATTCCAGAGCCTGCAGACCGTATTCGCCGAAGTTTAATTCGGTACCGCCCTTAGCGGCACCACGCATCTTACCGCGGAATTCGCGGCGGTGCTTAACACGCTTTGGTACAAGCATCGGTTACTTCGCTCCCTTCGCAGACTTCTTCTCAGGAAGAATTTCACCACGGTAGATCCAGGTCTTAACACCCAGCTTACCGTATGTGGTCATAGCTTCCTGCCATGAATAATCAATATCCGCACGCAATGTGTGCAGAGGAACAGTTCCTTCAGCGTAGTGTTCGCGACGGGAAATGTCAGCACCGTTCAAACGGCCGGCAACCTGGGTCTTGATACCCTTGGCACCTGCGCGCATGGTACGCTGCATGGTCTGCTTCATTGCACGACGGAATGCGATCCGCTGTTCAAGCTGGCTAGCGATGTTTTCGCCAACAAGCTTGGCATCGAGATCAGGCTTCTTGATTTCGACAATGTTAATGTGAATGTTACGGCCTGTCAAAGCGTTAAGCTGCTTACGCAGTGCTTCAACTTCGGAACCACCCTTACCGATAACCATCCCTGGCTTTGCGGTGTGGATAGAAACGTTGACCTTGTTCGCTGCACGTTCAATCTCGATGGTTGAGACAGACGCATCGGCGAGCTTTTTGTTAATGAAGCTCCGGATCTTCAGGTCTTCGTGCAGGAATGTGGCAAAATCCTTTTCGGCGTACCACTTAGCTTCCCAGTCACGAATGACACCAACACGGAACCCATTTGGATTAATCTTGTGACCCACGCGTTATCCCTCCTTATGCTTCTTTTTCGGCAACAGTCACGGTGATGTGGCTGGTGCGCTTGTTGATTGGTGATGCAGAACCCTTGGCACGTGGACGGAACCGCTTGAGGGTTGGACCTTCATCAGCGAAAACTTCCTTAACGTACAGGTTCTGCTTGTCAAGGTCGAAGTTGTGTTCTGCATTTGCAATCGCACTCTTCAATACCTTGGCAACTTCTGGAGAAGCACCACGTGGGGTGAATTCCAGAATGGCAAGGGCTTCATCAACGCCCCGGCCGCGAATCAGGTCGACTACCAATCGCACTTTGCGAGCAGCAATCCGCACCGTCTTCGCCGTAGCGGTTGCAGACGTAATTGTTTCAGTCATGTGTTGATTGCTCCTTTCTAGCGCTTCTTGGTTTTCTTGTCGTCAACGATGTGACCACGGAAGGTACGAGTTGGAACGAATTCGCCCAACTTGTGGCCAACCATGTCTTCGGAAACGAAAACTGGGACGTGCTTACGGCCATCGTATACTGCGATGGTGTAGCCGATGAAACTTGGGAAAATGGTGGAACGACGTGACCATGTCTTGATGACGGTCTTCTTGTCGTTATCTGCCTGCGCATCAATCTTCTTCAGAAGAGAAGCGTCGGCAAAAGGTCCTTTTTTAAGACTGCGACCCATTGTGTGACCTCCTTAACTATGGTTAGTGGCTTATTTGTGCTTACGGTGACGAACGATGAACTTCTCGGACTTAGCCTTAGTATCGCGCGTCTTCTTACCCAACGTCTTCTTACCCCATGGGGAGAGAGGACTTGGACGACCGATAGGAGCCTTACCTTCACCACCACCATGAGGGTGATCGTTAGGGTTCATTACAGAACCACGAACGGTAGGACGGAAACCAAGCCAACGCTTGCGACCAGCCTTACCAATGTTGATAAGACCGTGTTCTGCGTTACCAACTTCACCAATGGTTGCACGGTTAACGGACAGGATCATCCGAACTTCACCAGAGGAAAGACGAACCGTTACGTACTTGCCGTCGTGACCGAGCAATTGCGCGGAAACACCGGCGGAACGTGCAAGCTGACCACCCTTACCAGGCTTGAGCTCGATGTTGTGAATCGTCGTCCCATCAGGAATGTTAGCCAATGGAAGTGCGTTACCAGACTTGATATCGGATTCAGGACCGGATTCAACCTTGTCCCCTACCTTCAGACCCTTAGGTGCGAGGATGTAGGTTTTAACCCCATCTTCATACGTCAACAAAGCAATGTTTGCTGTACGGTTTGGATCGTATTCGATAGCCGTAACCTTAGCAGTTACGTTGTCCTTCGTGCGCTTGAAATCAATCACACGGTAGAACTGCTTGTGACCACCGCCACGGTGACGAACCGTAATGTGCCCATGGGCGTTACGGCCGGCAGTGTGACTCTGGCTTTCAAGAAGAGACTTTTCAGGCTTCTTCTTGGTGATGTCAGCAAAGTCGGAACCGGACATGTTCCGGCGACCGTTGCTGGTTGGTTTGTACTTAATAATCGCCACGATTTTTACCTCCTGTTTTAGAATTTAAAGAACTAGTCTTCAAAGATCTTGATGTCTTTAGAATCCTTGGTCAGGGTAACGACGGCTTTACGACGACGACGCGTCGTACCTTCGTAGCGACCCTGGCGCTTCTTCTTACCGCGAACATTCGCAATGTTAACGTTCTTCACGTTTACACCGAAGATGTCTTCAGCAGCACGACGAACTTGCGTCTTGTCTGCGGTCAGAGCAACTTCAAAGGTGTACTTACGGTTGTCCATTTCTGCGGTAGACTGTTCGGTAATGATTGGGCGAAGAATTACGTCGCGTGCATCCATTATGCGAACACCTCCTCAATCTTCTGGAGAGCTGCTTGGGTTACAACCAGCTTCTTGGCGTTAACAATGTCCAGGACGTTAATCCCGTCAGCGTTAACTACCTTAACGTTTGGCAAGTTGCGTGCGGAAAGTGCAGCGTTGTCGTTGCCAGATTCGAGCACAACCAGCGTCTTTTCAGCAGCGTTAAGACTCTTAAGGGCCTTAGCAAAATCTGCTGTCTTAGGTGCTGCGAAGCTCAAAGCGTCAACTGCAACAAGTGCGTTTTCAGCAACCTTTTCAGAAAGTACGGACTTGAGTGCCAAGCGGCGAACCTTCTTAGGAAGCTTGTAAGCGTAGCTGCGTGGGTGTGGTCCGAAGACGATACCACCGCCACGCCATTGTGGTGAACGGATAGAACCCTGACGTGCACGACCGGTCCCCTTCTGGCGCCATGGCTTGCGGCCACCACCAGAAACTTCGTGACGGTTCTTAACCTTGCTGGTACCCTGACGAAGAGAAGCACGCTGCATAAGAATTGCATCAAATACGACGTTCTCGTTAGGTTCGATAGCGAAAATAGCGTCGTTCAGTTCAACGGTGCCGTTTTCTGTACCATCTTGCTTGTACAAAGTAACGTTAGCCATCTGTTAATGTCCTCCCTTCGTAATTATTTGTTGGCCGCTTTAACAGCGGTCCGAACGGTAACAAAAGACTTGTTTGCCCCAGGGACATTCCCCTTGATGAGCAATACATTGTGTTCGAGGTCAGCAGAGATGACTTCGAGGTTCTGCATGGTAACAGTCTTGTTACCCATTCGACCTGGAAGCTTCTTGCCCTTGAACACCTTGTTAATAATTGCACCGAGGGAACCAGGACGACGGTGGTAGCGAGAACCGTGAGCCATCGGTCCACGACGCTGGCCGTCCTTCTTAATGTTACCCTGGTAACCGTGACCCTTGGTTGTCCCAGTAACATCCACGATGTCACCAGCGGCGAAAGCATCTGCCTTAACTTCGGCACCTACTTCGTATTCGCTAAGCGCTACATCACGGAGTTCTTTAATGAAGCGCTTAGGGGTGGTGTTCGCCTTCTTTGCGTGCCCTTGGGCAGGCTTGTTGGTCAGAACTTCACGCTTGTCGCCAAACCCGAGCTGGACAGCTTCATAGCCATCAGTTTCGTTGGTCTTAACCTGGAGAACAACGTTAGGCGTTACATCGATAACTGTAACGGGAACGAGTTCACCCTTTTCGGTAAAGACCTGGGTCATGCCGACCTTTTTACCTAAGATTCCTTTACGAGACATGGGTACACCTCCAATTTCCTATAGATTAAAGTTTGATCTCAATGTCAACGCCGCTTGGCAGGTCGAGCTTCATAAGAGCATCAACCGTCTTTGGAGTTGGGTTAACGATGTCGATCAGGCGCTTGTGAGTGCGCATTTCGAACTGTTCCCGAGAGTCCTTGTACTTGTGGGGTGAGCGAAGCACCGTGTACAGGGTCCGTTCGGTTGGCAGAGGGATTGGACCGGAAACTGCTGCGCCAGTGCGCTTAGCAGTTTCAACAATCTTCTCTGCAGACTGATCAAGAATCCGGTGTTCGTAAGCCTTAAGCCGGATGCGAATCTTTTGTTTTGCCAATTGTGTATCCTCCTTCGTCTATTATGAACTAGTAGACTAGCTCCGTGAAAATTACCAACACACCGCCATGGCAAAGCGGCCGGGCGTGTCGCAACCTCTCACATCCACGCTACTCTGCGCTAAAGCATCGAGGTGCGCATTGCGCCCCTTGATAATCAGCACTTTTAGAAGTATACAGCAACAAAAAGCCGATATCAAGGGGTTTATGCAGACTTTTTTCTTTAACCGCAATTTTTTTAATGTTCATTCCATTTTATTTTTCACGAAAACGATTGCGACTTCCTTAAACGTGTCAAGACAGGTATGATAACACTAAACATAACACGTTGTTCGCACAGTTCCTGACTAAAAGGAGTTCTCAACATGACAAAAGCCCTTATCATTATCGACTACACAAATGATTTTGTTGCAGACAATGGCGCCTTAACTGCCGGTTTACCTGCGCAAAAAATCGATGCGGCAATCACACAACTCGCCAAGGATTTCTTGGCTAACGGTGATTTCATCTTTCTTCCCACTGATGTTCACGTTAAGGATGACCCTTACCACCCCGAAACACGGCTTTTCCCGCCACACAACGAATTGAACACATGGGGCCGTCGCTACTATGGCAATCTAGGCGCTTGGTACGCGACGCATCAAGAAAACGATCATGTGCTAGCCTTCCCTAAGCGACGCTATTCAAGTTTTGCCGGCACCCCTCTGGACGAATGGCTACGCGAACGCGATATTAAGGAACTGCACCTCGTTGGCGTCTGCACGGATATTTGCGTCCTGCATACCGCTATTGATGCCTACAACCTTAACTATCAACTGTGCATTCACAAAAATGCTTGCGCCACCTTTAATCCGTCTGGAGACGCATGGGCATTTGCGCACTTTAGGGATACACTAGGGGCAACGATCATCTGATTCATTACTATAGAAGAAAGAAGACGTCGCCCTTGTCATTACGGAAAATACGATCACTCACAATCCTGCTAAATGTCAGTGCACTTCTCATTTTATTCGTCGCACTGATTGTTACCCACAGCCATTTCAGCACCTTGATTTGGTTCATCTGGGTTCTCGTTTCCTCGACCATTTCAAACTATGAGCAAAAACGCCTCACCATCATCCAAAAACAACTATGGGTACGCGCTGATAACCTGCACCTAACAGCAGCGGACCTCAGCCGAATGACCCCGCACCAAGGTGAACTCGACCTTCGCATGACACGCACAAACCCGCCAACATATTTTCTCGGCATGGGTGACTTGAAACGAATCACACGTGAACTGGACAAACTGGAAATGAACTCGGATACTGATAGGTAACGATTCGGTCTATCAACACCGAATTAAATGTCTTTTCGGAGGTTCCCTTATGCGTGTATCCCTTGTACGTACCCTAATCCACCTATTCAACGTGGTGATGTTAATCGGCATGATCCTTGCAGCCATGTTTTCAGCTCACTGGTGGCTCGGCTTTCTCATTTTCATTATTTACATTCTACTAATGCTCGTTTTTACAAAAATCGAAAAGAACGCCAACGCAAGATTAGACGAACTATGGCAATTAGCTGATGCACAATCACTTGATGCTGGCGATCTTACAAAACGTCTCAATTACACTGGCAAAATTCCGCTCGCACGAACCAAACCAGGTAGCCGGCAATACTACTTGTCGCAAAAGCAAGTGAATGATTGGTTGGCCCGTTTGAAGTAGCCCTTGTCGTTTAGAGCAAAATAAGTGAGTGTCCAAAATGCACGAACGTTACATCCTAAGTCGAGCTCTGCATCCCAACTTTTTCCGCTTAGCCCAGAATCGACTGCGAGGCTGCGCCAGAAGACTGGATGTAATGTTCGTGTACCTTGGACTTATGGCGCACCCCCTCCGTCAATTTTATGCTAATGCTCAAAAGTTCCCAGGATGCGCCACCCTATGGTTCATCTTCTGGCACAGCCTCAAAATAAAAAAGACCGCGCAATTAAAATTACGCGGTCTTTTTATTGCAACTAAGATGAATCATCAACGCAAGCAGCTAATTACTGGCCGCCGTTCTTCTTGATGATTTCTTCCTGGATGCTCTTTGGAACAGCTTCGTAGTGGTCGAAGGTCATGGTGAAAGTACCACGGCCCTGGGTTGCAGAACGAAGGGTGGTTGCGTAACCGAACATTTCAGCAAGTGGCACCATAGCCTTAACAAGCTGAGCGTTCCCACGTGCTTCCATACCTTCAACGCGTCCACGACGTGCGGTAACCTGGCCCATAACATCACCAAAGTTATCTTCAGGAGCCACAACTTCAACCTTCATGATAGGTTCAAGAATAACGGCACCGGCACTCTTGGCAGCATTCTTCAAGGAAATGGATGCAGCAACCTTAAATGCAGCTTCAGAGGAATCGACTTCGTGGTAGCTACCATCGTAGAGCTTAGCCTTAACGTCAATCAGTGGGTAACCGGCAAGCACACCGTTAGCCATAGATTCCTTCAGACCCTGTTCAACAGATGGGATGTATTCACGAGGAACAACACCACCGACGATGGCGTTTTCGAATTCAAAGCCCTTACCTTCTTCGTTAGGGGAGAATTCAACCCAAACGTCCCCATACTGACCCTTACCACCAGACTGGCGAACAAACTTACCTTGTGCGCTAGCAGTCTTCGTGAAGGTTTCACGGTAGGCAACCTGAGGGGCACCAATCTGAGCTTCAACCTTGAATTCACGCTTCATACGGTCAACCATGATGTCCAAGTGAAGTTCACCCATCCCAGCAATCAGCGTTTCACCAGTTTCAGGGTTCGTTTCAGCACGGAACGTTGGGTCTTCTTCAGCAAGCTTCTGAAGCGCAATGTCGAGCTTATCACGATCTTCCTTGGACTTAGGTTCAACGGAAACCTGGATAACTGGTTCTGGAATTTCAAGAGATTCAAGAATCAGTGGGTGGTCGATATCTGTCAGGGAGTCACCAGTTGTGGTGTCCTTCAGACCAATAACAGCGGCAATATCACCAGAGAATACTTCTGGGATTTCCTGACGCTGGTTACTGTGCATCTGAAGAAGACGACCAACACGTTCACGCTTGCCCTTCGTCGTGTTCATAACGTATGAACCAGACTGAAGTGTCCCAGTGTAAACACGGATGAAGGTCAAACGACCAACGAATGGGTCAGTGGCAATCTTGAAGGCAAGCGCTGCGAAAGGCTTGTCATCGCCGGCAACCAGCTGAACTTCTTCGTCAGTTTCTGGATCCGTTGCTTCGTATGGCTTAACGTCAAGTGGGCTTGGCAAGTAGTCAACCACGGCGTCAAGAAGCATCTGCACACCCTTATCCTTGAAGGCGGAACCTGCAAGAACTGGGAAGAATTCAAGGTCGATCGTTGCCTTACGGATAGCAGCCTTCAGTTCAGGGATTGTAATCTCTTCACCTTCAAGGTACTTGTCCATGATGTCATCGTTGACGTCTGCAACAGCTTCAACAAGTTCAGCACGTGCAGTTTCAGCAGCTTCCTTGTATTCTTCTGGGATTTCAACGGT
Source organism: uncultured Lacticaseibacillus sp. (assembly GCA_934370925.1). Lineage (GTDB taxonomy): Bacteria > Bacillota > Bacilli > Lactobacillales > Lactobacillaceae > Lacticaseibacillus. Next base: position 144,915 of record CAKRNG010000001.1, read on the forward strand.
ATCCCAGGTTGCACCCTGGTCATCGTGGTCGTAGATATCAGCCTTCATTTCGAGAAGGTCGATAATCCCGGAGAAGTCGTCTTCAGCACCGATTGGCAACTGAATGGCGTGGGCGTTGGCACCCAGACGTTCGTGAATGGAGTTCACGGAGAACTGGAAGTCAGCACCCATCTTGTCCATCTTGTTGATGAACACGATACGTGGCACGCTGTAGGTGGAAGCCTGACGCCAAACGTTTTCAGTCTGTGGTTCAACCCCAGCCTGACCATCAAGAACCGCTACGGCACCATCAAGAACACGGAGGGAACGTTCAACTTCGATTGTGAAGTCAACGTGTCCTGGGGTGTCAATGATGTTAACACGGTGGTCCTTCCAAACAGCCGTCGTTGCGGCGGAAGTAATGGTAATCCCACGTTCCTGTTCCTGTGCCATCCAGTCCATCTGGGATGCACCATCATGGGTTTCACCAATCTTGTGGATCTTACCCGTGTAGTACAGGATACGTTCGGTCGTCGTGGTCTTACCCGCATCAATGTGGGCCATAATCCCGATGTTCCGGGTTTCTTCAAGTGGGTATTCACGCTTGTTAGCCATGTGAATGAGTTGCTCCTCTCAATTTTAATTGATTAATTTATATTTATTGGTTCCTTGATGAAGAAAAAGGCTACTATATGACGACTTAACCCGCATATAATAGCCATTATCTTACCAACGATAGTGTGCGAATGCCCGGTTGGCCTCGGCCATCTTGTGGGTATCTTCACGCTTCTTAACTGCAGAACCAGTGTTGTTTGCAGCATCCATGATTTCACGTGCAAGACGTTCGTCCATGGTGTGTTCACCGCGCTGACGGGAGTACTGGGTCAACCAACGAAGGCCGAGCGTCGTACGACGATCTGGGCGAACTTCGATAGGAACCTGGTAGTTAGATCCCCCGATACGACGAGCCTTAACTTCAAGGACAGGCATGATGTTCTTCATGGCTTCCTCAAATACTTCGACAGGGTCGTTACCGGTTTGGGTCTTGATGATGTCAAATGCATCATAAATGATAGTTGAAGCCTTACCGCGCTTACCATCAATCATCAAGTGGTTGATCAAGCGACTTACCAATTTAGAATTGTAAATTGGGTCAGGCAGGACATCTCGCTTTGAAACATTGCCTTTACGTGGCATCCTGATAGCCTCCTAGTTATTGCCCCAATTAAGGGGTGATTTTTATTTTTTGAAAATTACTTCTTAGCCTTAGGGCGCTTTGCACCGTACTTAGAACGGCTCTGCATACGGCCGTCAACGCCGGCTGTATCAAGCGCACCACGGATGATGTGGTAACGTACCCCAGGCAAATCCTTAACACGGCCCCCACGGATAAGAACAACGGAGTGTTCTTGCAGGTTGTGACCGATACCAGGAATGTAGGCAGTAACTTCAATCAGGTTAGAAAGACGCACACGAGCATACTTACGCAAAGCGGAGTTAGGCTTCTTTGGCGTCATGGTGCCGACACGAGTAGCAACACCGCGCTTCTGAGGAGCGGGTGTGTTGGTGAGGGCTTTGTTCTTACTGTTGTAACCGAAGTTCAACGCAGGAGAGTTGGACTTGGTTGTCTGAGACTTACGACCTGAGCGTACCAATTGGTTAATGGTTGGCATTCAAAGGTTCCTCCTTTCAAATTATGTGCTATTTTAAGTCCACACATCCAGGCGGTTCATTTTTGTGTGAAAAAATTAGCCGGCCCGGCGGCATCTTGGTTCGGTGCCCGCCAGTTGTCACTCTGATTGCTCAAAGTAACGCTGGACAACGATGAACCAGCGCGTCGGACAAGCCGAATATACTGGAAAAAAGCACCTTTGATAGTATACAAAGTTTTTAGTCGAAGTGTCAACGGGTATTTGCGAAAAACGCAGGTAAATCCGTCTTTTTCTATTTAAATACGCCCTAATGACAAAAAAACAAAAGACAACGGGTATCCCGTCGTCTTTTGCGTAATCTACCTTTAACGAGGTGACATCATGCTACTGATTCAATTCATTTACTTTACCGGGCTTCTATTCATGGCCCGCCAAGATGCGATTAGTCAATCTGTATCTGCACGTTTAACAGACGGTTGGTTGGCATTAGTTTTATCCGGAACGCTTGTTGTGGCGCCGTCACGATTACTCGCAATGTTCGCCGTTTCACTCGTTTTGACGCTATTTGCTTACCGAACACGCGGACTAGGCAGTGCAGATATTTTTGTTTTAGCTGGTAGCGTCTGTTGTCTTGGACTCACGGGGACACTTTGCACGCTCACTGTTGCCAGTGTGAGTGGTCTTCTGTGGGCACACAAGCGTCAACAACAACAAATTGCCTTTATCCCCCATCTCGCATTCGGGGCAGTGACTTATTGTTTGTTTTTAGCGTCTTTTTTGCATCTTCATTAAATCAACCCCACAAAAAAGGGGCACTTCGCCGTCGCGAAGTGTCCCTTTTTTTATTACAACTAATTACTTAGTTTCTGGTTCTGCTGCTGGTGCATCTTCCTTTTGCATCTTCTCTTCCAAATCGGAAATAGAGTAGACGTTTTCGGAAACGGCCCCAACGGTCTTTGGTTCCATGTGGCGGTACGTTGCCATACCAGTACCAGCAGGAATAATCTTCCCGATGATAACATTTTCCTTCAGACCGAGCAGTGGATCGTTCTTCCCACGAATAGATGCATCCGTCAGTACACGTGTCGTTTCCTGGAAGGAAGCGGCGGACAGGAAACTGTTGGTTTCAAGAGAAGCCTTCGTAATCCCGAGAAGTACTGGACGACCCGTTGCAGGAATACCACCGCTAACAAGCGTTTCGCGGTTACGATCGTTGAATTCACCGATATCAAGCAATGTTCCTGGCAGAATTTCGGTGTCCCCTGGATCCATGACACGAATCTTACGAAGCATCTGGCGAACCATTACTTCGATATGCTTATCCCCGATTTCAATCCCTTGCATACGGTAAACCTTCTGAACTTCGTGGAGAAGATAGTTTTCCGTATCCATAACGTCAGTGACCTTAATCAACTGCTTAGGATCGACAGAACCACCCGTCAGACGCTGACCACGACGAACGCGGTCACCTTCTGCAACAGAGACACTGGAAGCGTAAGGAACGCTGTAAGAACGGGTGTCAGTTGAACCCTGAACCGTAATCTCACGTGTGTGTTCTGCTGGGTTTTCATCAATCGCTGTGATTTCACCCGTAACTTCAGTAATAACCGCGAGCCCCTTAGGATTACGAGCTTCGAAGATTTCCTGAATACGTGGGAGACCTTGCGTGATATCTTCACCACCGGCAACCCCACCAGTATGGAAGTTACGCATCGTCAGCTGCGTACCTGGTTCACCGATAGACTGAGCAGCAACGGTCCCGACTGCTTCCCCAACTTCAACCTGTTCACCCGTTGCAAGGTTTCGGCCATAACACTTCTGGCAGACACCATGCTTGGTGTTACATGTGAAGACGGAGCGAATCGTTACCTGTTCAACACCCGCGTCAACGATGTGCTGAGAAATCTCTTCACTGAGCAAGCTTCCCTTAGGCGCAATTACTTCGCCTGTCTGTGGGTCGCGAACAGTCTTCTGCGCGTAACGCCCAACAAGACGATCATAAAGAGGTTCAATCATTTCGTTACCTTCGCGAATCGACTGAACGTCCAGACCACGGTCAGTCCCACAGTCTTCTTCACGAACAATAACATCTTGCGCCACATCAACGAGTCGACGTGTCAGGTAACCTGAGTCAGCCGTCTTGAGGGCCGTATCGGTCATCCCCTTACGCGCCCCGTGAGTACTCATGAACATTTCCAGAACGGAAAGTCCTTCACGGAAGTTAGAGATAACTGGCACTTCCATCATCCCACCATTAGGCGCGGCCATGAGTCCACGCATCCCGGCGAGCTGGGTAAAGTTAGAGATGTTACCACGGGCACCGGAATCACTCATCATGGAGATTGGGTTCTTAGGGTCGAAGTTATCAACCAGCTTCTGCTGAATTTCATCCTTCGCGCTATTCCAAATGCTGATAACACGTTCGTGTCGTTCATCATCGGTAATCAACCCACGACGGAACTGCTTGGAAACTGTTGAAACCTGCTTGTGGGCATCATCAACAATTGCTTGCTTTTCAGGAACGTGCGGCACATCGGCAACCCCAACGGTCAGACCGGAAAGCGTTGCTTGCGTGTATCCCAGCGTCTTCATGTCATCAAGCAAGTCGGACGTCCGCTGAACCTTGTAGGTCTTGAAGACTTCGGCAATGATATCAGACAGGAAGCCCTTCTTGAATGGCTTGATAACTTCAGCCGTTTCCAAGTAGTCGCTGATGTCAGTTCCCTTTTCAAGGAAGTACTGGTCAGGAACCCCATTCACAATGTTGTCAACGGTTGGCACGTTCAGGTATGGGAGTCCTTCAGGCATGATTTCGTTGAAAATCACCTTCCCGACACTCGTCACCATAATCTTACCGCGCTGGTCAGCACTGAATGGCTTGTTTGGCATCGAATCCACAGCGAGTCCAATACGAGAGTGCAAGTGCACATCCCCATTTTCGTGCGCCATGATAACTTCAGATGCATCCTTGAAAATCATGCCTTCACCCACACGACCGGCTTCTTCCATCGTCAGGTAGTAGTTACCCAGAACGATATCTTGGGATGGCGTTACGATTGGCTTACCATCCTTAGGGGTCAAAATGTGGTGCGCAGCCAGCATCAGCAGACGTGCTTCGGCCTGGGCTTCATCGGACAATGGCACGTGAATGGCCATTTGGTCCCCATCAAAGTCAGCGTTATAAGCTTCACACACGATTGGGTGCAGACGCATTGCCTTCCCGTCAACCAGGACGGGTTCGAATGCCTGAATCCCAAGACGGTGCAGGGTAGGTGCTCGGTTAAGGAGAACTGGACGTTCCTTGATGACTTCTTCAAGCACATCCCAGATATCGTCATCTTGACGGTCAATCTTCCGACGTGCGTTCTTGATGTTAGAAGCCATGTCGAGCTTAACGAGTTCGCGCATCACGAATGGCTTGAAGAGTTCAAGTGCCATTTCACGTGGCAAGCCACACTGGTAGAACTTCAGTGTAGGCCCAACGTCGATAACAGAACGGCCAGAGTAGTCAACACGCTTACCAAGCAAGTTCTGACGGAAACGTCCCTGTTTCCCCTTCAGCATGTGTGACAGACTCTTGAGTGGTCGGTTACCAGGACCGGTCACAGGACGGCCACGACGACCGTTATCAATCAACGCATCAACGGCTTCTTGCAACATCCGCTTTTCGTTCTGAACGATAATGCTTGGTGCGTTCAGATCCAGCAGACGCTTCAACCGGTTGTTACGGTTAATCACACGACGGTACAAGTCGTTCAAGTCAGATGTCGCAAAACGGCCACCTTCGAGCTGAACCATTGGCCGCAAGTCAGGTGGAATCACTGGAATTGTGTCCATCACCATCCAAGCTGGGTTATTACCAGACTGGCGGAAGGCATCCAGAATGTCCAAACGACGGATTGCACGGGTACGCTTCTGACCAGAAGCAGTCTTCAGGTCTTCCTTAAGTTCCTTAACCTCAGTTTCAAGGTCAACGTCGTCAAGCAATTCCTTCACGGCTTCGGCACCCATCTTGGCGTTAAAGCCGTTGCCGTATTCGTCGCGCTTATCACGGTATTCACGTTCGGTCAAAAGCTGTTTCTTGGCCAGACCAGTATCACCTGGGTCAATCACAACGTAAGATGCGAAGTAAATAACTTCTTCGAGGGAACGTGGGGACATGTCAAGAACAAGACCCATCCGGCTAGGGATTCCCTTGAAGTACCAAATGTGAGAAACAGGTGCAGCGAGTTCAATGTGACCCATACGTTCACGACGAACCTTCGCGCGGGTTACTTCAACCCCACAACGGTCACAAACGATGCCCTTATAACGAATCCGCTTGTACTTCCCACAAGCACATTCCCAGTCCTTGGTTGGGCCAAAAATGCGTTCATCGAACAAACCGTCGCGCTCTGGCTTGAGCGTGCGGTAGTTGATCGTTTCGGGCTTCTTTACTTCCCCGTAAGACCAGCTGCGAATCTTGTCTGGAGATGCCAGACCGACTTGCATGCTTTCAAACTTGTTGACGTCAATCACAGGGTACCCTCCTATTCTTTATCTTCTGACTTCTGCTCAGTTGCAGCTGCCTTTTCTGCTTCGTCCTTAGCCTTCTTCTGTTCCTGTTCAGCCGCGAACTTAGCCAGTGCATCGACGCTTACCACGTCATCGTCTTCATCGTCCATGTCGCGCAATTCGATTTCGTTTTGCGCTGCATCGAGCACCTTCATGTCCAGTCCAAGTGACTGCAGTTCCTTCACAAGAACGCGGAAACTTTCTGGGACACCAGGCTTAGGAATTGGTTCACCCTTCACGATTGCTTCATACGTCTTCACACGTCCAACCACGTCATCAGACTTGTAGGTCAGAATTTCCTGAAGTGTGTAAGCAGCACCGTAAGCTTCAAGGGCCCAAACTTCCATTTCCCCGAAACGTTGGCCCCCAAACTGTGCCTTACCACCCAGTGGCTGCTGGGTAACAAGGGAGTATGGTCCAATAGAACGGGCGTGAAGCTTATCGTCAACCATGTGCGCGAGCTTCATGTAGTACATAACCCCAACGGAGACACGGGTTTCAAATGGTTCCCCGGTGCGACCATCATAAAGGATTGACTTACCATCAGATGGCATGCCGGCTTCCTTAACGGTTTCCCAAAGATCCTGTTCACGTGCCCCATCAAAGACAGGACTTGCAACGTGAATTCCGAGCTTGCGTGCGGCCATCCCCAAGTGAAGTTCGAGCACTTGCCCGATGTTCATACGGGATGGCACACCCATTGGCGAGAGACAGATATCAACTGGCGTCCCGTCTGGCAGGAATGGCATGTCTTCTTCAGGAACCACGATGGAAACAGTCCCCTTGTTACCGTGACGGCCGGCCATCTTGTCCCCGACTTGAATCTTACGTTTCTGCGTGATGTAAACACGAACCATCATGTTCACGCCAGGTGCCAGTTCATCGCCCGCTTCACGGGTGAAAATCCGAACATCCTGAACAATCCCGCCACCACCATGAGGAACACGGAGGGACGTATCACGGACTTCACGCGCCTTTTCACCGAAGATAGCGTGCAGGAGACGTTCTTCAGCGGACAGTTCGGTAACACCCTTTGGCGTTACCTTACCAACCAGAATGTCGCCATCATGGACTTCCGCACCAATCCGGATAATTCCGGCTTCGTCGAGGTCCTTGAGCGCTTCATCCCCAACGTTAGGAATTTCGCGTGTAACTTCTTCAGGTCCAAGCTTCGTGTCACGTGCTTCGGATTCGTATTCTTCGATGTGAATGGAGGTGTAGGCGTCTTCACGCACCAACTTTTCAGAAAGCACAATTGCATCTTCGTAGTTGTACATGTTCCAAGTCATGAACGCAATCACTGGGTTCTGACCAAGTGCCAATTCACCGTTATCCATTGCGGGACCATCAGCGATGATTTCACCAACATCCACCTTGTCGCCGAGGCGAACAATTGGCTTCTGGTTGTAGTTCTTACCCGCATTACTACGGCGGAACTTCATCAGCTTGTAGGTATCTTCCGCACCATCTTCACGACGAACCTTAATGCTCTTCGCATCAACGAAGGTTACAGTCCCGTTGAAACGTGCCTGAATAGCCGTCCCAGAGTCATGGGCCGCCTTGTATTCCATCCCGGTACCCACAAGTGGGGCGTGCGGGTTAACCAGTGGCACAGCCTGACGCTGCATGTTCGCACCCATGAGCGCACGGTTACTATCATCGTTTTCCAAGAACGGAATGCAAGCCGTTGCGACCGCAACTACCTGCTTAGGCGAAACGTCCATGTAGTCAACCTTTTCAGGGCTAACTTCGATGTTATCATCCTTGTGACGTGCCAGAACGGTGGCTTCTTCAAAAGAACCATCATCATTCAATGGTGAGTTCGCTTGTGCCACGATGTAGTTATCTTCTTCGTCAGCAGTCAGGTAGTCAATCTTGTCGGTAACCTTGTGATCTTCCCATGAAACACGCCGGTATGGGGTTTCAATGAAGCCATATGGGTTAACAACAGCGTAACTAGCTAAACTGTTAATCAGACCGATATTAGGACCTTCTGGTGTTTCGATTGGGCACATACGACCATAGTGGGTATAGTGCACGTCTCGAACTTCATAACCCGCACGGTCACGTGTGAGCCCACCAGGTCCAAGTGCGGAAAGACGACGCTTGTGCGTCAATTCCCCAAGTGGGTTGGTTTGGTCCATGAACTGTGAAAGCTGGGAAGAACCGAAGAATTCCTTGATTGAAGCAACAACAGGCCGAATGTTAATCAACTGTTGTGGCGTTACGGTCGAAACATCCTGGATGGACATCCGTTCGCGAACCACACGTTCCATACGGGAAAGCCCGATACGGAACTGGTTCTGCAGAAGTTCACCAACGGAACGAATACGACGGTTACCCAAGTGGTCAATATCATCCGTGTTACCAAGACCTTCCTGAAGGTTCAGGAAGTAGTTCATGGAAGCAATGATATCGGCTGGCGTCAGGTTCTTCGTCTTCTTACCAATCTGACCGTTACCAATCAGGTTGATTTCCTTATCAGGTGTTACCTGAGAGTAAACCTTAACCACCTGAAGCGTCATTGGGTCTTGGAGCACCCCATCTGTACTTGGCTGGTAGGTCGTCATCTTGAAGTCATCACGATCAAGGTATGGGGCAAGGGTGTCCATCACCTGACGTGTAACCTTGTCGCCCTTGTTGACGATTACTTCACCCGTATCAGGATCAGCAAGCGTTTCAGCAAGCGTCTGACCGAGCAAGCGTGTCTTGAGCGTCAGCTTCTTGTTGACCTTGTAACGACCCACGTTCGCGAGGTCGTAGCGCTTTGGGTCGAAGAAACGTGCGTACAGCAAGGAACGACTGGAATCAGCCGTCTTTGGTTCGCCTGGGCGTAGACGTTCGTAGATATCCTTAAGGGCTTCATCCGTCCGGGAATCGTCCGTGTTCTTGTGGACGTCCTTTTCGAGCGTCAGCATCAAGGAATCGTTGTCACCAAACATGTTGATGATGTCTTGGTCAGAACCATAACCCAGTGCCCGAACCAACTCGGTCAATGGAATCTTACGTGTCCGGTCAATACGAACGTACGCAATATCCTTTGCGTCCGTTTCGTATTCCAACCAGGCCCCACGGTTAGGAATCACCGTTGTGCCGTAAGTGGTACGACTGTTCTTATCGATGGCACTGTTGAAGTACACACCAGGAGAACGAACGAGTTGTGAAACGATAACTCGTTCTGCCCCGTTGATAATGAACGTTCCCTGTTCGGTCATCAGTGGGAAGTCCCCAAAGAAGACGTCCTGAGACTTGATTTCACCAGTTTCGTGGTTCGTCAAACGTAGCGTCACGTGCAATGGTGCGGAGTAGTTTGCGTCGTGCTGACGTGCTTCCTCCACTGTGTATTTTGGTTCAAGCAGCTGGTAGTCGACGAACTCCAAGCTCAGATTCCCCTGGAAGTCAGAAATCGGCATGATGTCGTCAAACATTTCGCGTAAACCTTCATCAAGGAACCACTGGTATGAGTTCGTTTGAATCTCGATCAGGTTAGGCAGATCGAGAACTTCCTTGATGCGGGCGTAGGAACGGCGGGTGCGGTGCTTACCGTAGTTCACTAAGTGTCCTGCCAAGTTATTCACCCCTCTATTAGATTGCCAAAATTAACGTTGATTAAAGTGCGCATAAGCCAAATATTACAATTGGTTTACAAGTGGCATCTGCTGGACTTTTTAGGCAAAAAAAAACCAAAAGTAGCCCTAAATATGCTGCTACTTTTGACTTTTATTCCGAACCCCGCGTGGACAATAGATCACGCGACGTCTTTGTCCGAACTGATACACAACTAAGATGTAGTATACATTTGATACGCCTGGGATGTCAAGTGGCCACCCAACGACAAAGGGACTCGACTTCAAATTCAGCCCAGTCCCTTTTCTTCTATATTAATGTCGCGTGATTAATGTCGCGTGCATTTCGTTAATGTACTTTTTCTCGGGAAACAGGTTCAGCAACGTCTTGAGATTTTGGGGTCAACGTAATCTTCCCCTTCTTAGCACCAATCGTCACTGCATCACCCGACTGGACGGTTCCAGCAAGCAGCAGTTCACTCAACGCGTCTTCTACCTCGCGTTGCAATGCGCGCCGAATTGGACGTGCCCCGTACTCCGGATCGAATCCTGCCTTGGCAATCGCATCAACCGCCGCTGGTGTTAGCTTAACCTTAATTCCTTGTTCGCGAACACGGTCCAGCAACTGCTTTGCCATGATTTTGACGATTGCGTGTAGTTCTGTTTCGCCTAAACTATGGAAGACGAGCGTTTCATCAATTCGGTTTAAGAACTCTGGGCGGAAGTAACGCTTCAGCTCTTCAAGTACGCGTCCTTGCATTGCCTTATAGTCGTCCGCCTGACGTTTTGCCCCGAAGCCCACGCTCTTTTCATCTCGAAGCGCGGTTGCACCAAGGTTAGACGTCATGATCAGAATTGTATTCCGGAAGTCGACCATGCGTCCCTTCGCATCACGCAAGTAGCCATCATCAAGCACTTGTAATAACAGATTGAAGACATCTGGATGTGCCTTTTCAACCTCATCCAGCAAGACAACGGAATAAGGCTTGTTGCGCACCTTTTCCGTCAGCTGACCACCTTCTTCATAGCCCACGTACCCCGGGGCAGCACCAATCAAGCGGCTCGTGCTGTACTTCTCCATGTATTCAGACATGTCAACGCGAATAATGGCGTCTTCATTACCAAACATGGATTCCGCCAGTGCCTTCGCAAGTTCTGTCTTCCCAACCCCTGTTGGTCCGAGAAACATGAAGCTACCAATTGGGCGGTTCGGCGCCTTCAATCCGCTCCGTGCACGGCGAATGGCCCGCGCCACTGCAGAAACGGCTTCCTCTTGTCCGACAACTCGCTTGTGCAGTTCAGACTCAAGGTGGATTAACCGGTCACTTTCTTGACGTGTCAGTTGTGTCACGGGTACCCCCGTCCACTGTGCGACCACGTCTGCGACATCCGTTGCCGTCACTTTAAGACTCGATGTGACCTGTGTCTGCGCCGCATCATCATCTTTCATCATGCTAATTTGCTGAGCGGTTTGTAATTCATCTTTGATTTTGCGAGCCTGTTCGCGAAGTTGGGCCGCGTGCTCAAAATCTTGATCAGCAATGGCCGCTTCAGTATCTGCCGTAACCTGCGCCAGCTTATCGTTCAGTTCATCCACGTATGTCGGTGCTTCTGGATGTGTAATACGCACCTTCGCAGACGCTTCGTCGATTAAATCAATCGCCTTGTCGGGCAGGAAACGCGTCGTAATGTAACGACTTGAAAGCTCAACTGCTGCTTGAACCGCTTCTTCAGTGATGGTGAGATTGTGGTGCTCCTCGTAGCGTGACCGCAACCCCAGAAGAATCTGAGCAGCTTCCGCCTGACTTGGTTCGTTCACCGTAATGGTTGCAAAGCGCCGTTCAAGCGCCGCGTCCTTTTCAATGTACTTCTGATATTCATCTAGTGTCGTTGCACCAATAAGTTGGAGTTCGCCACGTGCAAGGGCGGGCTTCAAAATGTTAGAGGCATCGATTGCCCCTTCAGCACCACCCGCGCCAATTAACGTGTGTAATTCATCGATAAAAAGAATAACATTTCCATTCTTATAGATTTCATCGATGACTTTCTTCAGTCGATCTTCAAATTCACCACGATACTTGGTGCCAGCCACAAGGGAACCCATATCTAACATCATCACGCGCTTCGTCTGCATATCGAGCGGTACTTTGCCCGCAACAATTCGTTCAGCAAATCCTTCCGCAATGGCCGTTTTCCCAACACCTGGTTCACCAACAAGAACTGGGTTGTTCTTCGTGCGTCGTGCCAAAATTTGAATCAGACGCGCAACTTCCTCATCCCGTCCAACGACAGGATCCATCCGATTCTCACGCGCCATTTGCGTTAAGTCACGTGCAAGTCCATCCAAAGTTGGTGTTGGACTCATCGATGCGGGACGGCTTGGACGTGTCCCCCCCTTATCACTAGCACCCATCTTTTTGAGCACCAGTTGACGTAACTTTTTAGTTGATAGGTCATAACTACTCAGAATTCGTGCTGCAATCGTCTGATCATCAGACAATAAACCAAGTAGAATGTGTTCCGTTCCAATTTTGGTACTGCCCAAGCGTTTTGCTTCATCTCCAGCGAGCGACAATATGTGGCGCGCTTTTGGTGAGTAAGGAATATACGGCATTTCGTCCGTCGAACTGGCAGGACGTGACCCAAAACCCGTGTAAGTTTCAATATCATCGTGTACAGTATCAGCCGTCACACCCAATTGACGTAACGTCTTACCCGCTAAACCATTCTGTTCCGTGACGAGTCCAAGAAGAACGTGTTCCGTACCCACAGCATGGTGCTGAAATTCGAGCGCTTCCGTTTGTGCGATGACCGTTGCCTTATGCGCGCTATCTGTAAAAATATTATCCATGCACGTACCTCCTAAACTCTTCGTTCATACAATTTACTAACTAATTACTGACTAAGCCATTACCGTTCAAACCTTAAGCTATCCAAAAATGCCCGAAATAAACGTGCTCGAATCATCTCTTCTAGTCTTGTATCCGCTAAATTCAAGGTTCGATGACTCATTGCCGCAAGCATGGCGTTCCCGGTTTCTCTTTGAATGATGTTTGCTTCAAATAATTCTTGTGTCATTATCTGAGCATCACGTTCACGTAATTGATTGGGCACATTCGCACGCAACACTGCAATCGAAGACGGATCTGGCTTCAGCTGTGCCTTCACAATTCGAATGTAGCCGCCACCACCACGTTTACTTTCAACGACATAGCCTCGTTGCGGTGTAAAACGCGTTTTAATGACATAGTTGATTTGCGATGGAACACAATTAAAACGATCAGCAATTTCTGCACGGCGTATTTCAACCTGTTTCTGCTGTTCAAGTATCGATTTGAGATAGGATTCGATTATATCAGACATGTTTTGTGTCTGCACGATATCACCCCCGGCTTTCATAACCCGACTAGTTCAATCAAGTTTGACTAATGTTGACTTTTATTATACCGTCTTTAACCAAAAAAGCAAAAATAAATAGTTGTTCCTTTTATAAAAATTATTGTTCATTGAACGCAAAAAGGTCATGACTTCTTTGTCATGACCTTTTCTCCTAGAACGATCGGGAAAACAAGATTTGAACTTGCGACCCCTACGTCCCGAACGTAGTGCTCTACCAAGCTGAGCTATTTCCCGGGTATTAAAAAAAGCGGAAGACGGGATTCGAACCCGCGACCCCCACCATGGCAAGGTGATGTTCTACCACTGAACTACTTCCG
>CAKRNG010000002.1 GCA_934370925.1 uncultured Lacticaseibacillus sp.
AATAGAAGGAAATGTCCGTATAAGAAGCGTTTATGAGCATTCTGAACCTGAGCAAGGACGATACGCGCGGGAAATAGCGCGAATGACTTAAGCCATTCCCAAGAATTAAAAAAAGACCAGAACTAGGTCGGCTGTGCAGTCACAGCGGCGTAGTTCAGGTCTTTTTTATTTTGGCTTGAGTTCATCCCAGAAGATTTGGGTGAGGGCAATTCGGAGACGGATGGTTTGTTCATCGGAGAGGGGGGTTCCCTTAAAGGTGAGCGTGCTCTTGTGACAATCTTCAAGGAATAAATTCAGGTCAGTCGCTGATTGTTTCTCGACGGGTTGTTTATTGTCGAGAAGCGGTTCATGGCGCCGCGATGATCGTCCAACCAAGTATGCCAGTGAAACCTGATAAAGTTGTGAAAAATCGTCAAGTTCGCGCGCAGAAACTTTTCGATCACCAGACTCAATTCGGCTGATAACGCTGTTGTCGACACCTAGCTGACGTGCAACTTCTGATTGCGATAGGCCGGAAGATTCCCGCGCATCGATGAGCCTTTTTTGCAAATATGCATTTTCCGTTTTAAACACCCCTTTGAGATTTCAACAATTTCAGTGTAACGTGTTTTGAATTTCACACAAAAATATTTGTGATAATCACATTGAAAATATTGACCATGTGATTATCGCAAGGTAAGATAACTGTGTAAACTAATATTCTGATGTGGAAGAGGGGTTTATTTTGGGGTATTCAATTAATATAGAAGCAATCAAACAGTTTCGGCGACGACGGCAGTTAACACTCACACAGGCGGCGGAGGCAATTGGGTTGAGTCGGGCCGATCAGTATCTCCGCCGCAAAAACGGGCAATATCAGTTTAAGGCGACAGAATTACCCTCACTCGCAAAATTGCTGGGTGTGCCGATTGAAACATTTTTTATTGAAAATTAGTGAAATGTGAATCGGGCATTGGTACATCACACACAATATTACATAAATGCGTGCTAGATATAAGCTGCTAACAGATAACGAGCCCCAGACGTAAATCCCGTACAGCGGATTTACATCTGGGGCTCGTTATTTTGGCTGCATCATTTTCTGAGGTAGCCTTATTTTTGTTAGGGCGGACTATTTTTGGACCTTTTCCTTGACCTTTTCGATGCCTTCTTCAAGGGTATCCTTGGCGTCAGCGAGTTTTTCCTTCGCTTTGCCCATCAGTTTCTCGCCCTTACCCTGAGCTTCACGAGTTTTATCACCCGTTACCTTACCTTCAAGTTCCTTAGCGCTTCCGGTTACCTTATCCTTAGCACTATCTAACCGTTCGTCTGTCATTGCAATCCCTCCTATTTCTAGCGCGATGTTGCCCATGCGTGGGTGACGGTGCGTCCGTCGGGGTGCGCTGCCTATCTTTATTATTTCAGGTTGCCCGACCTTCTCGCAACGGGGATGGCTTGTTTATGGTGTCGCTTACAAAAAACTTAAACAATTGTTTCCCGAAACAATTTAGGGGGATGGCTTTGCTATGTGCGTAATTTTAAGTAGAATGGATAATAGCTGATTTTTCGGGTGACGTGCGCGAAAGTATTGAAACACGGCACTAATGGTTTTTGAGGAGAGTGAATCCATGGCAAACGTGGCAGCATTGCAGGTGCTAAAGGACAAATTCGGTTATGACAGCTTTAGGCCTGGACAAGATCGCGTCATCGAACGAGTCTTGAACGGGGAGAATACGCTCGCAGTGATGCCAACGGGTGGTGGGAAATCACTCTGCTACCAGATTCCGGCATTATTGCTGGGCGGACTGACCATTGTTATTTCGCCGCTCATTGCCCTCATGAAGGACCAAGTTGACGCGTTGAACGATAACGGGATTCCCGCAACGTTCATCAACAGTTCGCTGAATTACCACGAGATTGATTATCGATTGGGAATGGCAGCGCGGGGAGATGTCAAACTGCTGTATGTCGCACCCGAACGCCTAGATAATGCTGATTTTCGGAGTGAACTGGACCGGCTACAGATTGACTTAGTTGCGGTTGATGAGGCGCACTGTATTTCTCACTGGGGCCACGACTTTCGGCCAAGTTATTTGAACCTGCAGACCGTGGTGACCTCGCTTCAGTCACACCCTGTGATTATTGCGCTAACCGCAACGGCCACGACACGGGTTGCTGTCGATATCTGCGACCGGTTGAACATTCCCGCAGCGGGATTGGTCAATACGGGGTTTGAACGGTCTAATCTGAGTTTTCAAGTGGTTCGTGATCAGGATAAGGACACGTACTTGCTGGAATACCTCAAGTTAAATCGTGATCAGGCGGGTATTATTTATGCAAGCACGCGTAAAGAAGTGGATCGACTGACCAATTTGCTCGAGCATAAACATTATCCTGTTGCGAAGTACCACGCCGGAATGAGCGAAGCCGAGCGAAGTGCCAACCAAGAAGACTTCCTCTTTGACCGGAAGCCCATTATGGTCGCCACGAATGCGTTCGGTATGGGAATTGATAAGAGCAACGTGCGCTTTGTGATTCACGATCAGGTGCCGGGTGACCTTGAGTCGTATTACCAAGAAGCTGGGCGCGCCGGACGTGACGGTTTGCCGAGTGAGGCCATTCTACTGTTCAAGCCACAAGACGTTCAGATTCGGCATTTCTTCATTGACCAATCTGAAGGGGACGACGATTACAAGGCCCGTGAGTATGGCAAGTTGCAAACCATGCAGCAGTACGCCAACACGGGGGATTGTTTGCAGCAGTTCATCCTCCGTTACTTCGGGCAAACGGGTACGGAGGCGTGTGGCCGGTGTTCAAACTGCCTGGACGAACGGGAATATACGGACGTGACGGTGGACGCGCAGAAGGTCCTGTCGTGCGTGGTGCGGATGCACGCGCGCTTCGGTAAGGGCATCATCGCGCAGGTGCTGGCGGGCGCTAAGAATGAGCGGGTGCTATCTAACCGGCTTGATCAGTTGTCGACTTACGGCATTATGAAGGGACAGACGCAAAAGGAATTAGGTGGCTTCATCGATTTCTTAACGGCGGATGGCTATTTGGCTCCAAACGGCGGACAATTTCCAACACTTGGCATCACGGAAAAAGGCGCGGCAGTTCTAAAGGGTGAGTCGAAGGTGGCCCGGAAAATGGCGGCGAAAGCACGGAAAAGCCTGGCTGTGGATGATGATTTGTTCCAGCAATTGCGGGCAATTCGCATGACACTGGCGGAAAAACAGGGTGTGCCACCGTATGTTATTTTCTCCGACCAAACCCTCAAGGAGCTCTGTACCGCGATGCCACAAACGCGCGTCGAGATGCTCCAGGTTCGTGGGGTTGGTCAGAACAAATTGGATAAGTATGCGGAACCGTTCTTGGCAGCATTACGAACGGCTGTCCCCGCGGAATAGTAAAAAGGGCCACACATATTTGCGATGTGTGGCCCTTTTCAGTATGGCGATCCATTAAAAACAGGGCAATGAAAAATGGGCAGAAGGTGAGGATTAACGTGAAGCAAGCGTTGGGGTGTACTTCCCCAGCGATTGTTTCGGGCTAACCGGAAGCTTCTGTTTTGCAGAGCGCGACTAAAAATCATGTCCAAAATTCAATTAGATTTTGTGGGTTGCAGCATTGTGAGACATTACTTCCGGTCGCCGTAACCTTCTGGGTGGTTTTCGTGCCAGTTCCAAGCCGTAGCGATAATTTTTTCAACATCGTCATACTGGGGCTGCCAGCCGAGAATATCGCGAGCCTTGTCGGATGCTGCAATCAGCGTACTTGGGTCACCAGGGCGACGAGGGGCCATTTCAGCAGGAATTTCCTTCCCGGTTGCCTTACGTGCGGCTTCGAGAATTTCGAGGTTAGAAAAGCCCGTTGCGGAGCCGAGGTTGAAGGCGTTGCTGTCATTGCCCGCAGCCAGGTACTTCAAGGCAAGAATGTGGGCGTCAGCTAAATCAACAACGTGGACGTAATCACGAACGTTCGTCCCATCCTTGGTTGGGTAGTCATCACCGTAAACCTGCAACTTGTCCCGCTTGCCCGCAGCCACCTGCAAAATAATGGGGATGAGGTGAGTTTCAGGACCGTGGTCTTCACCGATGCTGCCGTCTGCTTTCGCGCCCGCCACGTTGAAGTAGCGGAGGGCAACAAACTTGATGCCGTACGCAATATCGGACCAGTGCATAATCTTTTCCATGGCCAGCTTACTTTCACCGTATGGATTCGTTGGCACTTGGGGATCTGTTTCACGAATTGGAATCTGCTTGGGTTCACCGTACGTTGCGGCCGTAGAAGAGAAGACGATGTTCTTAACGTCGAATTCGTGCATAACTTCAAGCAGTGTCACCATGCCCGCGGTGTTGTTGTCAAAGTACTTCAGGGGATCCTTCATACTTTCAGGCACAACAGAGAAGGCGGCAAAGTGAACGACACCTTCAACATCTTCTTCGGTAAAGACCTTGCGCATGAACGCCTTGTCGCGCACATCCCCAACGTGCAACCGAGCCTCGGCGCGAACAGCATATTTGTGGCCTGTCACCAGGTTATCGACAACGGCAACGTCATAACCGTTATCGAGCAAACGGTCAACTGTGTGGGAACCAATGTAGCCGGCGCCCCCAAGAACTAAAACTGTCATGTGATCATCCTCCAGACTTGTATACCTCTAGCTTACCAGAATTTGGGCGAATAAACGTTACGTTCACGTCACGTTTTTTCGTGGAAGGTGGGGTGTGTGGTCAGGCCGGTGCGTACGGGTGGTCTCCGTTGCGGGCTTATGAGGGCCGGAACGTGGTGTGGCCGGCTCCATCCGCTCCGCGTATTCCGCCTAGATGGGAAGCCTCGGCTCGCTGCGCTCCCGCGAGTCTCCCCATCTGCCAGTTCGACCAAAAATCGGTCGAACTTCCACCACTTAGCCCTCAACGCCCTTCACTCCGACCACCAGTGCGCACCTACATTGATTAGTTGGAGAAATCCCCCTCTTTGTTTAGGGAAAAACCTTTTTAGGCAAGACATTCGCGGCTTCGCGCGAATGTCTTATCGAGGGGTGGTTTGCTCACTGAGGTTTGATTGACTGGTATTGTTGATTTCGAGTTTCAATGTAACCAATCGACGAACGGATGTAACGCAAGGAGCGCCAGCGACGTTGCGTCAACATCTTTTCATTCAAACAAGAAGATGATTAGCGGAAGATGCAGGCCGAACTTGCCCCCACAACCGTCGCCGTGCCCCACCACTGGAGACATCCCAAAGCCGGGGCTGAACTTTCTCCCACAACCGCCGTCCTCACCCCCCACACCCCACAGAATATGATAAACTGGATGAGCTAAGGAAAGGAACGATACTGTGGACTCACGATATGATTGGCAATTACAGGCGGAACCAGATCAGGCACTCATTCAGAAACTTGTGGATGGGCTGCAGGTGACGCCCATGGTCGCAAAGTTGGCGGCTGAACGGGGCATCCGGACGCCGGAACAATGGGCGCACTTTACACAACCGCACCTTGAAGACCTCCATGATCCTTTTGCCCTCCACGATATGGAGAAGGCTGTTGAACGGATTATGGCGGCTATCGAGGGTGGTGAGCAGATTACCATCTACGGGGACTATGACGTTGATGGACTGACAAGTACAACCATTATGAAGGAAGCCCTTGAAAGTATCGGGGCTGAACCTAACATCTACATTCCGAATCGGTTTACAGATGGTTACGGACCAAATCGTGACGTCTACGAACGGTTGCAGGCAGCGGGTACGCAACTGCTCATCACCGTTGATAATGGGGTGAGTGGTCACGACGAAATTGCGTGGGCGATGGCAAACGGGATGGATGTCGTTGTGACGGATCACCATGAATTGCCAGAGGTGATGCCCGAAGCTGTTGCGGTGGTTCACCCCCGGTATCCAGGGAGTGACTACCCATTTGGTGAACTCAGTGGGGCGGGTGTCGCACTCAAGGTTGCAACGGCACTTTTAGATGAGGTTCCCGTGGAGAGCATCGACTTGGCAGCATTAGGTGCGATTGCCGATGTCGTGAGTTTGACGGATGAAAATCGCATTTTTGTTCAAATTGGATTGCAGATGTTACGTGAATCACCACGAACGGGGATTGCAGCATTACTCGCGGTCGCGCGGGTTGACCCCGCAACGGTTGATGAAACAACGGTTGGGTTTGCCATTGCCCCACGATTGAACGCAATTGGCCGAATGGGTGATGCAACACCTGGTGTGACGTTGTTGTCGACATTCGATCAGGAAGAAGCCGAAACGCTTGCGGCCAAGATTGATAAAACAAACCGGGAGCGTCAGGGACTTGTGGCAGAAATTGCGGATGTCGCGTTGGCTGAGGCACAGCAACCTGAAAATGCCGCGAAGAGTGCCCTTGTGATTGCACACGAAGGTTGGCATCAGGGTGTTTTGGGAATTGTTGCAAGCAAGGTAGTTGAGGCAACGGGGAAACCAGCACTTATTTTGACAATTGATCCCGAAACGGGTGTGGCGAAGGGGAGCGGACGTTCAGTACCAGCCTTTCATCTGTTTAAAGGGCTGCAAAAGGGTGCCGACCTGATGACACACTTTGGCGGGCACGCAGCGGCGGCCGGGATGAGTTTGCCCGCAACGAACATCGCCGCGCTACAAGATGTTTTGAGTGCTGCCGCAGCACCGGTATTGAAGGAACACCCCAAGATGCCGTTGACGGTGAGTGGCCGTGTTGATGCTGCAGATGTGACGCCGGCAGCGTACCGAGCTTTGCGGCAGTTAGCGCCATTTGGTGAAGGTAACCCGCAGCCAGTCTTTACGGTTGTGCCACGCGTGGTTGATGGTATTCGGCAAATTGGCGCGGATGGCAAACACCTGAAGTTCCGGGTTGATGGGACACTTGGTGCAATCGGCTTTGGCTTTGGGGCGCTTGCAGGTCAAATTGGTGCTGCCGAGAAGGTGAAGCTAGCCTTTACGGTTGGTGAAAATACGTATCAGGGCAACACCAGTTTGCAGCTAGAGATTAAGGATGTGCAGGTACAGGCCAATGACGTCGTAGACCTACGCGAACCAATGCTGACGGCCAACCGGGTTGCGGGTGCAGCGACTTACGTTTTCTTCGATCCTGTTGTTGCGCGACGATTGACGAATCGGTTTTCTTTTGGCGGTCCAACTGTTTTGGCGTCACAATTAACCGAGAATACTGCAAATGTCGTCTTGGTGGATGTACCCAGAACGAAGGCAGAATTGGCGAACGTGATGCAAAAGGTCCAATTACCGGTTAGTGTCCTGTTTTTTGCCACGCCTGCTGATCTTGTAGAATTACCTACGCGCGAAGAATTCGGGGCGGTTTTACGTTACTTACGTCAGCACCCACAGTTTGATAAGCACAAACTTGCCGTTTTGGCGCGAGATTGTCACATGAATAGTGGGCAAGTAATCCTTGCTGTACAGGTGTTTTTCCAGCTGAAATTTGTTACTATAGAGGGTGCGTTGATTTCGGTCGTTATGAATCCTGAGAAGCACGCTTTGGATGAAGCGCCAGCATATCAGGAACGCAAGGTGGCGCTCGCGTTGGCTAAGCACCTACAGACGGTAGGACGGGCCGCGTTACAAACAGAACTTTTGCGCTACCGCGATTAAGATTGTGAGGAATAGTAATGACTTTTAACTTCAAGGATTACATTGCGAGTGTTCCGGATTTTCCAGAACCCGGAGTTGTTTTCCGTGATATTTCACCCCTGATGGCAGATGGACAGGCATATGCAGCTGCGACAGACGCAATTGCCGCCTACGCTCGCGATAAGGGCGTTGAGATGATTGCCGGACCTGAAGCGCGTGGCTTCATCGTGGGTTGTCCGGTTGCCTACAAGTTGGGTGTTGGGTTTGCACCTGCACGTAAGAAGGGCAAGTTGCCTCGTGACACCGTGAGTGCTAGTTATGGCCTTGAGTATGGGGAGTCAACCCTCTACCTGCACAAGGACGCTATTAAACCTGGCCAGCGTGTGCTCGTTTGTGACGATTTGCTCGCAACTGGCGGTACAATCGCCGCAACCATTGAACTTGTTGAACGACTGGGTGGTGTCGTTGTCGGGACAGCATTTATTGTTGAACTGAACGACTTACACGGACGTGACAAGATTAAGGGTTACGACATTTTGGCGCTAACTGAATACGCGGGCGCCTAAGCAACGACGCTCGTTATGTAAGAAGAACGCGTCTGCAAAAATCCGATTCAATTCGGGATTCTTGCAGACGCGTTCTTTTTTATTCAGTACTACGATTTTGAGGACTGTGCGTTAAGTTTACGGGGTTGAAAGGGCAATGTTAATTCCCATGCAGCGAGGGGAAACAGTAACAAGCCAATCGTTGCGGCACCCAGAATCCACGTGCAAATTGCTTTGACGTTCTTGGAAGGCGTGTAACCAGCGAGCGGATCAGCTTCATTGGCCGTTTTTGGCAATGAAATTCGTTCATGGTGGGTGATGCCTGCAATGCGGACGGTCTGGTGGCTGTCAGGTTGCACGAATGCGGTGACGCCCCATAGACCCGTAATTAAAACTGCCAATAAAAGATACGTGATTCGTTTAATCATCCTAACAACCTCTTTCTACAACATCTAGCATACCATGATAACGGTTATTTGTAAGGGGTTTCTGATATTAATTTTCCGGTGGTTTAAAAATACTTAGGGGTAAGTTACAATTAATAAGAGAAATCGAGAGGTGAGCATTGTGGGAAAGAAGAAAACAAAGGATGCAGAGAAGACGCTCGTTGAGAAAATGCTGGATGCACAGCACGTTGCTTATGAGTCAGTCACGTTTGCAACCCATCAAGATGGCGATGTCATGCAGATTAGTGCGGAAGAAATGGCGGTCCCACGGCACCTCGTATACAAAACGCTTGTATTAACGGGCAACAAAACGGGACCGCTAGTTGGCGTTGTGCCACTGGATATGCATATTGATTATAAAAAGCTGAGCCAAGTTTCGGGCAACAAGAAGGTGGGAATGGTGCCACTGAAGGATCTTGTTAAGACGAGTGGGTACGAGCATGGGGCTAACAATCCGGTTGGTATCCACGCACGGCACAATTATCCAATCTTTTTCGCCAATGAAGCAAAAGCAGCGGGGGAGATTATTGTTAGCGCGGGTAAAATTGGCCGTTCAGATAAAGTTAATGCAGAAGCACTTGCACAACTTGTGGGTGCAACGTTTGCGGATTTTGCCACCACAACGGAACAGGCACATTAAGGAGGCACGTTTATGTTTGGCGCAAATAAAAGTCGATTTGCGACGTTTGGGGTTATTTCACGAACACCAGGCGTCATGATTGACGCTTTGTGGTCTATCATCGATAACAATTTACAGGGTGTTTTCCCTTTGCAGAACTTACTACGCTTTGAATTTCGAAATCATGATGGCCAACTGCAGGTTGTTTTTACGGAAAAGGGCCTCGATGCGGAGTTAGCGGTGGATTTAGATTATAAGTATTTGGATAATCTCCCCGCGTCTGTGTATGCGTATGACGATGGCAATGTCCAAACAATTCTGTTGGAAGATGAACTCGAATAACGAGGCAATAAGAACGAAATTGGGGCTGACCACATACTTTGTGGTCAGCCCCAACTAATGTCACGAATTTTCATGATTTCCTCGCGTGTATTTATTTTTAAGCACCAACATTGTAGCGAATGCTATCGAAATAAGAAAAATTGATGTTGGCAAGCGCACGTTCTTGTTCACTAACACCAATCTTGAATTGGCGTTGATCTAAATGGGTGCCCTTCATCGCAAACATAATCTCCGTGATGGCTTTTTCGTATTGCTTCACGCCATCCATGATTTCTGCGTGCATTTCTTCATATTCTTCAGGCGCAGACATCGAACGGAATTCATCGACGAATGGCTTAAAACGCGCAAGATTACGGATAAAATAGCTGTGGAGTGTTTTGGTACTTTCACTCGCAAGACATTTACCATGAATAATTTTTTCGCAGGTGTGAATGTATTCATTAAAAACCTGCTTGAAAACTAAGAGACGGTTGAGCTGGCTGCTGACGTTACTGATATAGGCATTCGTGTACATAATTTTTCCCCCCAAGGATTATACGTTGTGTAACTGAATCGCTTACAAGAATATCTTACCAATCGCAAAACTAATTTGCAACATTAAGGAAGGTTTATACCGTAAAGCGTGAAATTATTTACGGCATAAGAATCTACGGAAAAATCTATCGTTAAATAAGTTTTTTGATTGGTGTTGCATAATGGTTTTGGAATGATAAAGTTTAACTAATAAGGGAAGGGAATTAACGATGAGTGAAAAAGAGCTACGCGCATTAATCGCCCGATGTAGTGATGAAGTGGTAAGTACCCACTACACGGAGGAAAAGGTTGCTAAACGGGCAACGAATTGGCAGGCGGGAAACAAAGAAGCACCGGATGCGGCAGAAACGTTGACCATGACGCTGGCGGAAGCACGTCAATTTAGTGAGGAACTTCTATTTCATGTCTTGAAGGAACTGCAGAAATAAATGACAACCTCGCGAGGTGACACCTTGCTGTTGCAGAGCTCGCTTTACATTAAATAACATATAAGCAGAGGCGTTGCTGAGTATTTAATCATGAGCTCGTGACTGCAGCGGGTTAAAGCGAAATACTTGGCGTAAAAAGAGTGCACGGTGGCATAGCGATTAATTTAAGATGGTGATTTCGCGTTGAATTCGTTTTCTTGATCAAGCTACTGTTTACGTTGCCTCAGCGTCAATATCTTTCTATACGCAGCAGACCGTTTCCGTCTTGGGTTTCCATGAAGTTAATCATCTATAAGTGTTATGTTTTAAAGAACGTACGATATGTTAAAAAGATGATGGTGCGCGTTTATTTTTGAGCAAAGGCTGAGTTGGCATCAATGGGCGAATATGACATTTATATTTCAATATAAATTGGTTTATTTTTAAATGCGTCTTTTTTGTTTGCAGGGGACAAGTAAAGGGACAAGTAAAGGGACAAGTAGCTTCCGTTTTATACCGGTTTGTTCCGAAAAGAAAAGAGGCAAAACGCTGATAAATCAACGTTTTGCCTCTTGTTGCGGAAGATTCCGAAGTGCTATAAAGGAGAGTACAGGATTTGAACCTGCGCGCCGGTATTACCGGTTCGACGGATTTCGAGTCCGTTGCATTACCACTCTGCCAACTCTCCATGTTTGACAACGGAAGTAATTATAGCAAAAAAGTCATCAGTTGGGAAGAAAGAAGTAAACAAAAGGGTTCTTCAATAGAAAACAACTTCACCCACGAGGAGGTGTACCCATGAAGCGACAAGCCTTCATGACGTACTGTCAATCAGAATTTTCGATGCAAGCAGATCATCCATTTAAACGTGACCCAGAAATTGTTGCGTTACGTCATCCAAACGGAAAATGGTTTGCGCTGGTAATGCACGTGGCTTATGCAAAATTGGGATTACCAGGTGATGACAGCCACGACATCGTGAACTTAAAGGTTGAACCGGAACTCAATTCCATTTTGCAAATTCAACCAGGATTTTTCCCAGGCTACCACATGAATAAAACACACTGGTTGAGCGTACAGTTAGATCAATTTGAGCGACCTGAAATATTATCGGACTTAATTGAAGGAAGCTATCAAGCGACTAGATAGCGATACGAACGGCTAATTCTACATTGTGGGAGTATTCGCCCATAGTGTACAATACTCTAGGACTAAATCCGCTGCTTTGGCCCCCGCCAAAGCAGAAGCGACACATTCTTCTATAATAGTAGAAACAAACAACCAGACAACAAATTGCGGAGGCAAACATGAAAGCAACAGAAAACATGCTCGATTATATTGGTGACAAGATGGACGCCCTAGATTTTGATGGCGACTTGAACCTCAACTGGGACAAGAGTGCACACGTCATTGAACTGGAATACACCATGACGGTTATCACGGATAAGGATTACACCATCGAGAATCAGGATGGCGAAGTCGCTGAAACAGGTGAAGTAAGTTACGACGATGCTGTTCTCTTCTTCGATAAGACCCGACTGAAGGGCGAAGATTACGTCGACAACTACTTGGCAGTCATTCCATTTGCGGGTAAGAAGGGAATCGATCAGGCAACCGTTGATGGTTTCTTCGACTACTTCCAGCAAGTGCTCGATGATGGCGAAAGCGATCTGCTTGACTTTGTGGATGGCACCGGTGAAGATGACGAATTTGAGGTCACGTTTGATCAGGCACAGTTAGACGCGACAATTAGCGAACAGCCAGCTGCGAAAGCGGACGTTTTTTACGCTTACCCTAAGTACTAGAACGGAGACGACAACTGATGGAATGGGTCATGATTACGGCAAACACGACAACGGAAGCAGTCGAGGCCATCAGCAACCTGATGCTTGAAGCGGACGCAGAAGGAATTCAAGTGGCCGATGTGGACACCGATACGTCATTGACGGCGGGCATGGCGCGTGTCACCGGCTTCTTTCCGCCAACCGTCTCTGCAGCAGAGCGAATGGTAGAAATTGTACAGCGAGTCCAGGGATTGACACAATTCGGTATCGATATTGGTGCCGGCACAGTTACGAACGACACGGTGTCAGATGAAAGCTGGGCGCACACCTGGGAAAAGTACTACCATGCAGAACGGGTAACACGTTATTTGACGGTTGTGCCAAAGTGGGAAGATTATACACCGACACAGACTGATGAAATCCCGCTGATTCTGGATCCTGGACAGGCATTCGGCACGGGAACGCACCCGACGACGCGCTTGACGTTGGGCTTGCTTGAAAATGTCCTGCGTGGTGGCGAAGAAATCATTGACGTTGGGACAGGCTCTGGCGTGTTGGCGATTGCGGCAATGCGAATGGGGTCCAAGCACGTTCTGGCGACCGATATTGACGACATTGCAGTTGCGAGTGCCGAGAAGAATATCGCGCTCAATCCTGTTACGAACATTGACGTGATTGCCAGTGACCTTCTGAACGGTGTTGAGGCGCAGGCTGACCTCGTTTTGGCGAACATGCTACCCGTTGTTCTGGTGCCACTGATTGCACAAGTACCAAACGTGTTACGGGCAGGGGGACACATGCTCCTGTCGGGGATCATTACGGAACAAGAGGCGGGCGTGATGACCGCGTTAGCTGAAAATGGCTTTCACCTGGTTGAACGACGGCAGGAAGGCGATTGGCTCGGTCTTCACGTGACGCTTGGGGGACTTGATTAATGCAGCGATATTTCACTGATTCTCCCTTACAGCTTGGTGCGTTGGTCACGCTCGATAAGGAGATTGCCCACCACGCCGTGACCGTTTTACGGATGCAAGTGGGGGCGATGTTCGAATTAGCGCATGCAGGACGGGCATACCACGTGACAATTACCGAGACCTCTCCGCTGACGGTGCAGGTGACTGATGAAATCTCGCGTCATGTCGAGTTACCGGTTCAGGTCACGCTTGTTTGCGGGTTAAGCAAAGCACAAAAACCTGAGTGGATTGTGCAAAAAGCCACGGAACTTGGCGCAACAACGATTTACTTTGCCGGTAGTCAGTGGGCAACCGTGCGCTGGCCACAAGAGAAGGTGGCCAAGAAGTTGGCGCGTTTGCAGCAGGTGGCAATTAGCGCTGCGGAGCAAAGTCACCGGGACGTGGTGCCGACCGTCGACTTTATGCCAACCTTAACCGATGCCGCAGAACTCACGGCGGATGCCAAGGTAGTGGCATATGAAGAAAGCGCAAAGGCGGGCGAGACCGGCGCATTGGTCACGGCATTACAAGCAAAGCCGACGCATCTAGTTGCCGTTTTTGGTCCAGAAGGTGGGTTAGCACCGGCAGAGGTGACGCAGTTAACCAATGCCGCGTTTGTTACTGCCGGGTTAGGGCCACGTATCTTGCGGACTGAGACGGCGCCGCTTTATTTATTGAGCGTTGTTTCTGCATTAACAGAATTAATGTAATCTAAGGGTTAGAAAACTTGGTTTGGGATTCGTTTCAGGGTATAATTTTTATTTATAGAAATCAGATTCCATTCGGAGGCACTTATGCAAAAACTCAATGCTTGGTGGCAGCAGCCACTCACACTCTCAATTTTATTCAGCGCAGTGATGGCGATTATTGCACCCATCTTCTTTAAGCTGGTACACGTGCACATCGCTTGGCGTGTGGGTTTGCTGTTCATCGTCATTAACACCATCTTCGCTTGGTGGTTGGGACGTTACACGAAGCAGCACAAACTCTTTTGGGGCGTTATTCTCGTTTTCCCAATTCTTTTTGCCGGAATGGTTTACTGGCGATACGCACGGTATGATTATTGGTTCGTTCTCTTATATGCAGTTGTGAGCTTGCTCGCACTTGCAAAGGACTAACAATAGATAGAAGCAATTGGTGTTTGCCATTCGCAAGTAGGGCAGATTGAGGTGTGATTCCGGATTTTGGCGGACGCTTCAATCTGCTTTTTTGATTGAAGCACGTTCCCTATACCAAAAGCATGATTCCAACATGGACAATCAAAGGAATAGCTGTGTATAATCAAATTAGATAATTCGTGGTAAGGGCACGCACATCGGTGACGTGCTTTTATTGTATGGGGATGACAATCATGGCAGAAGAACCAGAACTAACACAAGAGGAAGTTTACGCAATTTGCGCGGGCTACATGAACGAAGAACATCTGGAGTTCGTGAAGAAGGCCTATGATTTTGCGGCGTACGTGCATAAAGACCAGGCGCGCAAGAGTGGTGAACCGTACATTATTCACCCAATTCAGGTTGCGGGAATTCTTGCTCAGCTCAAGATGGACCCAGAAACCGTTGCGTCCGGCTATTTGCATGACGTGGTCGAGGACACGAACATCACGTTAGGCGACATCAACGAGCTTTTCGGTAAGGATGTTGCCGTTATCGTGGATGGCCTGACGAAGCTGAGTAAAGTGACGTACGTGGCCCACAAGGATGAACTGGCCGAAAACCACCGTAAGATGCTTATTGCGATGGCGCGGGATTTGCGTGTCATCATGGTGAAACTGGCCGACCGGTTGCACAACATGCGGACACTCATGCATTTACGGCCTGACAAACAACGCCGAATTGCCAGTGAGACGCTCGATATTTTTGCGCCACTTGCTGATCGGTTGGGGATTAGCACCATTAAGTGGGAACTGGAAGACCTTTCGCTTCGATACCTCAACCCACAGCAGTACCATCGAATTGCGTCCCTGATGAACTCGAAACGGGCCGAACGTGAAGCCTACATTCAGTCTGCCATTACCGACATTAACAACGCACTGGGTGATTTGCACATCGAGTACGAAATTTATGGGCGGCCAAAGCACATTTACTCCATCTACAAGAAGATGCGGGACAAGCACAAGCAGTTTGAAGAACTCTATGATCTGCTGGCAATTCGTGTGGTCACCAAGTCCATTAAGGATTGCTACGCCGTTTTAGGGGCCATCCACACCCAGTGGAAGCCAATGCCTGGTCGGTTTAAAGATTACATTGCGATGCCTAAAGCCAACTTGTACCAGAGTATTCACACAACGGTGATTGGCCCAGAAGGTAAGCCGCTAGAAGTGCAGATTCGGACGGAAGAAATGCACCACGTGGCTGAATATGGGGTTGCGGCGCACTGGGCGTATAAGGAAGGACAGACTGCCGAAGTTCAGTACGATAACGACGGTAAGAAGTTGGACTTGTTCCGTGAAATCCTTGAAATTCAGGATGAAAGCACCAACGCCGCTGACTTCATGGAGAGCGTCAAAGGGGATGTCTTTGGCGACCGTGTTTACGTGTTCACGCCACGTGGGGACGTTTTCGAACTACCCAAGGGGGCGAATACGCTCGATTTTGCCTACCTCGTGCACACGGAAGTCGGAAATCATACGGTTGGGGCCAAGGTTAACGGGAAGATTGTGCCACTGAATTACCAGCTGAAGAACGGGGACATCATCGAGATGCTTACGTCGGCTGGGAGTAGTCCGAGCCGTGACTGGGTGAACTTGGTCTTCACGTCGCGGGCACGGAACAAGATTCGCCGATACTTTAAGCAAGAAGACAAAGAAGATAACGCCATCAAGGGACGCGACTTGCTGGAACGGCAGCTGGTTGAAATGGGACTGCACCCGAACGAATTCATGGGTAAGGAACCGATGCACCAACTGTTACAGCGGTTGAACTATGCCTCCGAAGATGAACTGCTGAGCGCGATTGGATACGGTGAGTTAACGCCGCTCGTTGTGGCGAACCGGTTAACTGAAAAGTACCGGCATGATAAGGAAGCAGCTGAACAGCGGGAACGTGAAGCTGCTATTTTAAGTCAAAACAAGAAATACACCACTGTATCGAAGTCCAAGATGCAGAAGCCGGCCGCGAAGACGAATAGTGCGGGCAATGGCGAAGGCGTCATCATTGAAGGCGTCGACAACTTACTGGTTCACCTGGCTAAGTGTTGTCTGCCCGTACCCGGAGACAAGATTGTGGGGTACGTGACGAAGGGGCGTGGGGTGACCATTCACCGTGCAGACTGTCCGAACGTGACGAACAATCCGCAAGAGGCATCCCGGCTCATCGAAGTTAGCTGGCAACGGAAGACAGACACCGCACAGTCCTTTAACGCGGATTTGGAAATTTACGGGTTCAACCGTAATGGTCTGTTGAATGAAGTATTGCAGGTTCTGAACGCACAGACGAAGAACCTCAACAATATTAACGGACGGGTAGACCACGATAAGATGGCGGATATTCACGTCACGGTTGGGATTAGTAACCTCGCACACCTGGACCGCATGATTGAAGCCATCAAGAATATTCCGGATGTCTATGAAGTCAAACGATCTAACGGGTAACTTTTTTGTGAGATGAGGCTGCGCTAAAAGACGGGTGTGACTTGGACTAATCGCACGGTCTTATCTATCGTCGGAGGAATTAAACATGCGACTCATTGTACAGCGCGTCACGGAAGCATCCGTTGCCATTGAGGGCAAGACGGTTGGTGCCATCAAGCAGGGCTATATGGTCCTTGTCGGTGTTGGTCAGGGAGATACAGAAGTAGAAGTCGATAAGCTCGCGCAGAAACTAGTGAAGTTGCGTGTCTTCAGTGATGCGGCAGGGAAGATGAATTTGTCTATCCGTGACGTGGCTGGGCAAATTCTCTCAATTTCGCAATTTACATTGTATGCAGATACGCGTCATGGTAATCGACCTGGTTTTTCGCTTGCAGGTGCACCTGAACTGGGCAAAAGACTTTATGACCTGTTTAATGACCAGTTGCGTGGCCTCGGTTTGCCAGTAGAAACGGGCGAATTTGGCGCAGATATGGCGGTCAGTTTGGTGAACGACGGACCCGTGACAATTATTTTAGATACGGCGGTAATGTAATGAAAACAGTGATTTGGGATTTTGATGGGACGCTTTTTGACACGTATCCCGGGATGATTCGGGCGTTAGTTACCGTTTTAGAGGCGCATCAGTTACCCGCAGACGCGCAGGAACTTCTAAAGGCGACCAAGTACGATTCGATGAAACGGGTCCTGGACGACTATGCAGTTAAGTATGATGTGGCGCGAACGGTGCTACAGGCGGAATATAATGCGAATGAACGGCGTCTGAACCAGAATCCGCAACCGTACCCAGGTGCGCTCGCTGCAACGTCCACGGTGAAGGTTGAGGGGGGCATGAATTTGCTCTGGACACACCGGGATCAGAAGGCGTGGCAGTTACTGCGTCAGAACCAAATGTCCGGGTTGTTTGCGGGTGGCACAACGATTGATATGCACTTTAAGCGAAAACCAAATCCAGAATCCGTCTTGTACCTGCTGAATCAGTTTGAGACGACTGCCACAGACACACTCGTTGTGGGCGACAGGCGGTTGGATGTTGAAGCAGGCGCGGCAGCGGGATGCCAAACGTTGTACATCGATGTGGATGGCCTTCATGATGCACCAACGGCAACGTATACGGCGCCAACACTAGCGAAAGCACTGCCCACGATTCGGCAGTTCGTTGCGGGGGACTAACTGCGGGCAGATTTTGCGTTAATCCCCTGAAAAATCGTTTTTGGGGTTGCATTTCTCGTGGTTTCAGTCTATATTAATGACAACATAAAATCCTTTAACATCAGTCCCGCGAGGCTGAGAAGGAGTCGACGCCCGGTTGCGACCGGTAATGGCGAATGGCCTCTCACTTGCGGGTGAGGGGCTTTTTTTCGGTCGAAACTTAGGAGGAAAGATATTGGCAAAAGAATTAGTTGACGCTGTCGGCATGCGGCGCGTTTTAACCCGTATTTCGTACGAAATCATCGAGAAGAACAAAGGGCTCAGTGATATCGTGATTGTCGGCATCAAGACGCGCGGCATTTACATTGCGAACCGCATTGCAAAGCGAATTGATCAGCTTGAAGGTGTGTCGGTGCCAGTGGGTGAGTTGGACATTTCGCTCTACCGTGATGACCGTCATGAATCAGGGACTGAGCTGGCGCAAGTCAACGGTTCCGAATTACCTGTCGATATCAGTGGCAAGCATGTCGTGCTCGTTGATGACGTTCTCTTCACGGGACGCACCACGCGCGCTGCGATGGACGCGCTGATTTCTCTGGGCCGCCCACGCAAGATCTCACTCGCCGTCCTGGTTGACCGCGGTCACCGGGAACTGCCAATTCGGGCTGATTTTGTGGGGAAGAACATCCCCACTTCCCTCAAGGAACAAATCCGAGTTTCCGTTGAAGAAGTTGACGGTAAGGATGCCATTGCCATTGAGGAACTATAAACTGAATAAAAACTAGATTGCGGCAGATGAACGCAATCTGGTAAACACCAAATGATTTAATTGACTCCAGAGAGGGCAAAATGGAATTGGGTTGGCTATTTTTGTGTAGCCGAAGAAGACCACGACGCCTAACTAACGGGCATCGTGGTCTTTTTTACTAGGAGGAAGCATATGTTGGCATCTCAAATTGAACAAAACGCGGGGCACTTGCTCAGCATGAAGGATTTAGACACTGAGGCAATCACGCAATTATTGAACCGGGCAGAGGCGTTTAAGGCGGGGACGCAGGTTGTTTTGTCAGAACCTGTTTACGCTGTGAATCTCTTCTTCGAAAACAGTACGCGGACACACACGAGCTTTGAAATGGCTGAACGAAAACTCGGCTTCACCATTCTCCCTTTTGACCCCAGCACGAGTTCTGTGACAAAGGGTGAGACGCTCCATGACACGTTGCTCACACTTGACGCGATTGGTGCGCAAATTGCAGTCATTCGGCACAAGCAGAATCGCTACTTTGATGAACTGCTTGCGGGCAGTGACCTCGACTTAGGAATTGTGAATGCGGGTGATGGTTCAGGTGAGCACCCCTCCCAAAGCTTGCTGGATTTGATGACCATTCGTGAAGAATTCGCTCAATTTGTGGGGTTACGCGTCCTCATTTGTGGTGACATTCGCCATTCACGGGTAGCGAGGTCAAACGCAGAGGCGCTTGGGAAGTTAGGCGCAACGGTCTTGTTCGCGGGTCCGCGTGAATGGTTTGACGAAAGCCTGGCGACATTAGGCACATACGGTGATTGGGCGGACTTATTGCCAACCGCGGATGTGGTGATGATGTTGCGCGTGCAGCATGAACGTGGTGCGGGTGCAAACGGCTTCGACGCAACGGTATACCACGAAACATATGGGTTAACGGTTGCGCGTGCACAGACAATGAAGAAAACAGCCATTATTATGCATCCGGGTCCCGTGAATCGTGGGGTGGAATTAGCGAGTGCGTTGGTGCAGGCACCACAGTCACATTTTGTGAAGCAGATGCAAAATGGCGTTTTCGTGCGAATGGCAATGTTGGAACGAATCTGCCGTGAACGGCACCTTGGAGGATTATCATGAACAACAAAAGTTTATTGCGCGGTGGCACGGTTAATCTGAATGGTGATTTAATCGAAGCGGACGTTCTCATTGCGGATGGACGGGTTGAAGCGATTGGGATGCACCTGCCAGAAACGGATGCGACGGTCTATGATGTCACCGGAATGTTAGTGACGGCTGGCCTTGTCGACTTACACGTCCACCTGCGTGATCCTGGTCAGACAACGAAGGAAACGATTGCGACCGGAAGTGCTGCCGCAGCACGTGGGGGCTTCACAACCATCTGCGCGATGCCAAACGTCGACCCCGTTCCGGATACACCCGCACGAATTGCACACATGGTGCAGCGGAACCACCACGAGGGTGCGGTGCACATTAAACAGTACGCGAGCATCACGATGAACCGGCAGGCAGGGGATGTGGTTGATTATGCAGGCGTGAAGGCGGCGGGGGCCATTGCGGTTTCAAATGATGGCAACGGAATTCAATCCGCCGACACCATGATGCAAGCCCTGCTGGGGGCCAAGGCAGCGGGGCTTCCCCTTGCCGAACACGTTGAAGAAGATAGCCTGAAGCACGATGGGGTCATTAGTGCAGGGGCCACGGCCGATGCACTTGGGGTTCCGGGGCTGGTGCCATCGATTGAAACAAGCCAGCTTGCACGCGATTTAGCACTTGCACAGGCCGTTGATGCACCTTATCACGTGTGCCACTTGTCAACTGCCACAAGCGTTGCCATGGTTCGTGCGGCGAAGAAGGCTGGGGTTCGGGTTACGGCTGAGGTGACGCCACACCACTTACTGCTGAGCGACACGGACATTCCGGGTAACGATGCCAATTACAAGATGAACCCACCACTTAGAACGCCAAGTGATTGTGCGGCGCTGTTAGAAGGGTTGCGAGACGGCACCATCGATTGTATTGCGACGGACCACGCACCCCATACGGATGATGAAAAGGCGCAGGGATTGTGTGGTGCACCGAACGGCATTACGGGGAGTGAAACGGCATTTGCGGCGCTCTACACCGCGTTTGTTGCGGGACCAAGCCCTAAATGCCAGTTAACGGATTTACTTAAGTGGCTGAGTTTTGCGCCAGCTGATATCTTCGGCATGAACGCCGGCAAATTGTTGCCTGGTGAAGCGGCAGACATTGCGGTGTTTGACCTGAAAAACGGCGAAACACTACAGGCGACAGATTTTGTTTCAAAGGGGCACAACAATCCATTCGTTGGCCGTAAGTTGTACGGCAACACGGTGTATACGTTTGTGGATGGGCAACTAGCTTACGCAAAAGGGCAGGCATAAATTTAGCACGTCGCGCGAAGCAATCAAGGAGGATACCATGCAGCGGTTTTTAATTTTGGAAGACGGCACCACCTTCACCGGCACTGGGTTCGGTGCGGACGTTGAGGTTGACGGTGAAGTTGTTTTCAATACGGGGATGACGGGCTATCAAGAAACGATTACGGACGAATCGTATTGTAACCAAATTATCACGTTCACTTACCCGCTGATTGGGAATTATGGCATTAGTGCGGGTGCGAGCGAATCGATTATTCCGAGTTGTAGTGGGGTCATCGTGCACGAATTAGCACGACGCGCCAGCAACTGGACGTCGGAACTAACGCTAGACGAGTTCTTAAAGTTACACCAGATTCCTGGTATTACGGGTGTCGATACGCGGCGGTTAACGCGCCATTTACGCGACCAAGGGGTGATGCGCGGCGTGATTACAAGCAATCCTGAACGCGCAGCTGCACGATTCGCGGTCCCTGCACGTCAAGATCAGGTCGCACAAGTCGCGACGCCGCGTCCTTATCCGAGTGCAGGTACCGGTCAACGCGTGGTGCTCGTCGACTTTGGCCTGAAGCACAGCATCCTCGCTGAACTGTCGCGTCGGGCATGTAACGTTACGGTGGTGCCTTACAATACGCCGTTTGAGCAGATTGCGGCGCTACATCCAGATGGCGTGTTGCTTTCAAACGGTCCAGGGAATCCCGAGGACGTTCCGGGTGCGTTGCCGCTCATTCGGCAGCTGCAAACACACTACCCAATGCTGGGAATTTGTCTGGGTCACCAACTTTTTGCACTGGCAAATGGTGCGGAGACGACCAAGATGACATTCGGTCACCGTGGCTTTAACCATGCTGTTCGGGAGATTGCAACGGGGAGTACCTTCTTTACCTCCCAAAATCACGGTTACGCAGTTGAAGCAGATTCGGTCAAGAACACGGATTTGCTCGTCACCCACGTCGAAATTAACGACGGAACGGTTGAAGGCTTGCGTCACCGGAATTATCCGGTCATTTCAGTCCAGTTCCACCCGGATGCAACCCCGGGCCCCCATGATGCGGCGGGAATCTTTGACGACTTCTGCGCGATGATGAAGGCGCGTCAAGACTAGCCAGTACCCGCACGGTGCCACGATTGAACGTAATGATGAAAGAGGAGACACATAATGCCTAAACGAAATGATATTCACAAAATTATGGTCATCGGATCTGGTCCCATTATTATTGGCCAGGCTGCTGAGTTCGATTATTCAGGAACCCAGGCATGTCTTGCACTCCGCGAAGAAGGATACGAAACCGTTCTGATTAACTCTAATCCGGCAACCATCATGACGGATCGCGAAATTGCGGATACAGTTTACCTCGAACCACTGACCCTTCCGTTCGTAACGCGTGTGTTGCGTAAGGAGCGACCAGATGCTATTCTCCCAACACTTGGCGGTCAGCAAGGACTCAACATGGCCCTTGAGCTATCGGACGCAGGCGTGTTAGACGAGCTGAACATCGAACTCCTCGGGACCAAACTGAGCGCCATCAACGAAGCGGAAGATCGGGAAGAATTCAAGGAACTCATGCAGCGGCTGGGAGAACCCATTCCAGCTTCCCAGAGTGTGAATACCGTCGACGAGGCTGTGGCGTTTGCACAAGCGACTGGCTATCCGGTTATCGTGCGTCCTGCATTTACGATGGGGGGCACTGGTGGTGGAATGTGCGACACAGAGACTGAACTGCGGGAAATCTGTACGAATGCGTTGAAATTGTCGCCCATTACGCAAGCATTAATTGAACAGAGCATTGCGGGCTATAAAGAAATTGAATATGAAGTGATGCGGGACCACGCGGGTAACGGCATGGTGGTTTGCAACATGGAAAACTTCGACCCAGTTGGAATTCATACGGGCGATTCCATTGTGACCGCGCCCGTCCAGACGCTGACGGACCGGCAGGCGCAAATGCTGCGGGACAGTTCACTCCGTATTATTCAGGCGCTGGGCATTGAGGGGGGCTGTAACGTGCAGCTTGCGCTCGACCCAAACAGTGATCAGTATTACATTATTGAAGTGAATCCACGTGTTTCCCGGTCGAGTGCACTGGCATCAAAGGCGACGGGTTACCCAATTGCCAAGATTGCGGCTAAAATCGCAATTGGCTTGAACTTAGACGAAATCAAGAACCCCATTACACAGGTCACCTACGCCCAGTTTGAACCCATGCTTGATTACGTGGTGGTTAAGATTCCACGGTGGCCGTTCGATAAATTCACAAATGGGAACCGTCTGCTTGGAACCCAGATGAAGGCGACGGGGGAAGTTATGGCAATTGGGCGGAATTTCGAGGAAGCACTGCTCAAGGCGGTGCGGTCACTCGAAATCGACCGGGACTACCTGTTCGACCCAGACGCACAGAATGCGGACGAGGATACACTCGTGCAAAACATCGTGAACGCACGGGATGACCGGTTGTTTTACCTTGCCACTGCACTTCGCCGCGGGTACACGGTTTATGAATTAGGAAAGTTGACGGGCATTAACGTCTTCTTCCTCGACAAATTACTGCACATTCTCGAAATTGAGAATGACTTGAAGGCAAATGTTGGCGATATGACGCACATGCGTGTCGCTAAGCAAAACGGCTTCAGTGATGCCACAATTGGCCAATTATGGCATCAAGACGAAACCACTATTCGGCAGAACCGGTTGGCGGCTGGCATCGCCCCTGTCTACAAGATGGTCGATACGTGTGCTGCTGAGTTTACGGCCGCAACGCCATACTTTTACGGAACTTACGATGAGGAAAATGAAAGTGAACCGCTCGATAAGCCATCCGTAATTGTGCTTGGTTCTGGTCCAATCCGGATTGGTCAGGGGGTCGAATTCGATTACGCAACGGTCCATGCCGTCCGTGCACTCCAGCGAGCAGGGTACGCTGCCATCGTGGTGAATAATAACCCCGAAACGGTTTCAACCGATTTTACGGTGGCGGACAAGCTTTACTTTGAACCATTAACACTCGAAGATGTGCTAAATGTGGTCGACCGGGAACAACCACTTGGCGTCATCGCTCAGTTTGGGGGACAGACGGCCGTCAATTTGGCGGGACCACTGGAACGGGCAGGCGTGGCGGTCTTGGGGACCACGGTTGCCGATCTGAACCGAGCGGAAGACCGCGATGACTTCAACCAAATTGTGCGCGATTTGCACATTCCGCAACCAGTTGGCGCAACGGCCACGAATCTTGAAGGGGCACTTGCCGCCGCAAACAAGGTCGGTTATCCTGCCCTTTTACGCCCGAGCTACGTGCTGGGCGGCCGTGCCATGACCATTATCTACAATGACGATGAGTTGCGTGAATATGTCTCCACGGCGGTGCAGGTTTCAGAGGGTCATCCCGTTCTGATCGACCACTACTTGGAAGGCAAGGAATGTGAAGTCGACGTCATTAGTGACGGAAAGAATGTGCTTCTACCTGGCATTATGGAGCATGTTGAACGGTCAGGCGTTCACTCAGGGGACTCGATGGCCATCTACCCACCGCAGTCCTTCAGTACGCACGTGCGCGAGCAAATTATCACGTATGCGCGAGACTTGGCACTTGAACTAAACACCGTGGGGATGATGAATATTCAATTCATCGTTAGTGACGAGACTGTCTATGTGATTGAGGTGAATCCACGTGCCAGTCGCACCGTGCCATTCTTGAGCAAGGTCACCGGAATCCCGATGGCACAAGTGGCCACGCAGATTATTATGGGGGCAACGCTGACGGAACTTGGCTACGAACCTGGACTTGCACCTGAGCCAAGTGTGGTTCACGTGAAGGCGCCCGTCTTCTCCTTCACCAAGTTAGCAGACGTGGATAGTCTACTCGGACCTGAAATGAAGTCAACGGGTGAAGTTATGGGGAGCGATGAGACGTTGGCCAAGGCGCTATACAAAGCCTTTGCGGCCGCAAAACTAGCCATGCCAGATCACGGAAATGTGCTCATCACCGTGGCAGACGGACAGAAGGCGGGTGTGTTGCCACTCGCAAAGAAGTTAGCGGATCTTGGGTACCAACTCATGGCAACGAGCGGGACCGCTTCGGCACTTCAAGCAGCGGGATTACGTTGCATCACGGTTGCCAAAGTGGGGACAGCCGACCAAGATATTTTGGCCGAAATTAATGCGGGACACATTCAGGCGGCCATCAATACGGTTGACCAAGATCACGATGCAAACGGGGATGCCGCGAAGATTCGGCAAGCAGCCATCATGCACGGAATTCCGCTCTTCACGGCGCTTGATACGGCGACGGCGATGGTCCAGGCAATCGCCGACCGTAGTTTTGATGCAGTGCCACTTGGCTAAAGCATAATGGGGGCAATTTGAGATGGATTTAACAGTAGAACGACCAATTATTGCGTTAGATTTTCCGGATATTGCGACTACCCGTCATTTTTTGGGGCGGTTTGACCAGGAGACGCAGTTGTTTGTGAAGGTGGGCATGGAATTATTCTATTCTGCCGGACCTGACATCGTACGTGAGCTACGTGCGGCGGGACACGACGTCTTCCTTGACCTGAAACTTCATGACATTCCGCACACGGTTGAGGCGGGCATGCGCAGTATTGCGAAGCTCGGCGTTGCGATGACCACCACCCACATTTCTGGTGGGAGCGAGATGCTCCGCGCGGCAAAGTCTGGACTTGAGGCGGGCGCATCAACGGGAACAACCACGAAACTCTTAGGTATCACGCAACTAACCTCCACCTCAGAAGCGCAGATGCACGATGAACAACACATTCCGGGTGCCTTGAGCGCAGATGTGGTGCACCGCGCACGGTTAGCCGAGAAATCGGGGTGCGATGGCGTGGTTTGCTCCGCGCTAGAGGCAACCGACATCTTCAAGGCGACCAACACGTCATTTTTACGGATTACGCCTGGAATTCGTCCTACCCAAAATTCGGTGGATGATCAAGTGCGCGTGGTGACACCGGCGCGCGCGAAAGAATTAAATAGCTCGGGCATCGTCGTGGGCCGCCCCATTACGCAGGCAACCGATCCTGTCGCCGCATATTTTGCCATTCAAAATGCTTGGCATAACTGAAAGGAAGCTCACCATGACCACAATTGATTTCGCCACCACCATTGCACGTGATTTACTTGCCATCGAAGCCGTAACGCTGCGCCCACGAACGCCATTCACCTGGGCAAGTGGGTTAAAGAGTCCCATTTACACGGACAACCGCCTGACGATTAGCTACCCAATTGTTCGGCAACATATTATTGATGGCCTCGTTGCCCTTATTCGGGACCAGTTCCCGCAAGCTGAGGTGATTGCAGGAACCGCAACGGCGGGCATTCCCCACGCTGCGTGGGTGGCACAAGAACTGAACTTACCATTGGTTTATATTCGGAGCAAACCAAAGGACCACGGTCAGGGGCGCCAAATTGAGGGCCACTTAACGGCGGGTGCGAACACGGTGGTGATTGACGATCTCCTCTCAACGGGGGGGAGCGTCATTCAGGCCGCTGAAGCCGCGCGGCGGGAAGGAGCCAATGTGGTTGGCGTTTGCGGGATTTTCAGCTACGAATTGCCCGCTGCAACCACGAACTTTGCAGAAGCAAAAATTCCATTTGCGACGTTGACGGGTTATTCAACGTTGGTGAAAGCGGCTGTTGCAACAGGCGCAATTGATGCACGCGATGAGGCAACGTTGCATGAATGGCGTCAGGATCCACAGGCGTGGGCAACCCAATTTACGCAAAAGTAGGCTACTGATGGTCATTCTAGGCTGAAAATACTGGTCTGAAAAAAGTGCCCCTGCAGAAATTCATTCGGATTTCTGTAGGGGCACTTTTATTTGGTGTATCGTATTTTCCTAATTAACGGTGGTATCCCGCCGCGAAGTATTTGTTCAAACCATTCACGATATCGAGTGCAACTTTAGCTTGGTAAGCGCTGGTCTTAATCTTGCTGAAGTCATTTGTGTTATTGATATAGCCCAATTCGAGCAAGATGGATGGTTGCTTATTATCCCGGAGAACTTCGAAGTTTCCGTAAGCAACCCCGCGACTGTTTGTGTTTAGATTTGCAAGACTGTTGCTGAGGTACGTCGCTAGGTGCATGTCCTTCGATTCACTGTAGTAGTATGTGGTGTGGCCCTCAGCGCTATTTGCAGTTGGTGAGGAATCGAAGTGAATACTGATGAATGCGTCTGCATTGGCCTTTTGTGCCGTGACGGGGCGCGTGGCCAAGTCAACATACGTGTCCGTGCTGCGCGTCATAATCACGTTGGCACCGGCCGTGCGTAATTGGCTGGCAACCGCGTTCGCTGTTTGGAGGGTGTACGTCTTTTCGTAGGCACCATCCGTGGAACTTGCCCCGCCATCGCTGCCACCGTGTCCGGCATCAAGCACAATTGTCGCTTCGGCAAGACTCGTTGCGGCTTTGCTACTCTTGCCATCACTTGGCGTGGAAACAACCCAGCTGGCGACGTACCCGACTTTACCGTTGTTGGCACGCACGTGGTACCAATCGCCGTCCTGGTTGAGTACGGTCAATTCGGTGTTCTTGCTGAGGTTCATCAGGACGGTCGCATTAATTCCGCCCGCCTGACGCAAGTGGGTAGATGTGTTAGTTTTCACCTTAATCTGCGTGGATGTATTGGCTTGGCTGACGGCTGATTGTTGACTTGTAACGGTCGTTGTCTGCCCAGTCAGTTCCAGGTATTGCGTGCTGACCCAAGCAGCCGTGTTCTTGTACACAATCTGGCTCCAGTCACCTTGACTGTACACCACCTTGACGTTCGTTCCAGCCGTGATGGTGCCAAGTAACTTCGCGTTGGCATTTGCGTATTGGCGCACATTGACCTGGGCGTTGACCTGCGCGATTTTGGCAGCGCTGGTGGTGGCATCGTCCTTATTGACGAGCCAGCTAGCAACCCATCCGACTTGGTTTCCGGCTAGACGGACTTCATACCAAGAATTACGTTCGGCAATAATATCAAGTTTTGCGCCCGTCTGGGATTGCCCCACAACATCGTACGCAAGCCCAGGTCCCTTACGAATGTTAAGGACGCTTGCTGTGACGGTTAGGGTTTTCGTGCCGGCTAAAACGGTCGTTGTGGCGAGACTAACGCCGAGTAAGATGGCAGTAATAATGAGCAATGGCCATTTTTTTAGGTGTAGATTCTTCTTCATGAACAGGCCTCCGTGTTTCCGTTATCTTAAATTATACCAGACGGAAGAGATAGTGGTGTTTATAAAATGTCTTTGTTTGGCGGTTGTGGGTGCGCCATAGTTTTCTGCAACTTTTTGGGGATTCCGCCGTTACTTTGTGCGTGAATCCGAAAAAAGGCGAGATAGTTTTCTGAATCCCTTGACCACATCGATATTTCTGGGTAGTATGAAGTTAAATAATTCCAGAACCTATGACGAAGCAGAAGAGATCAACTTAAGCGACCCGGGACGGTGTAAGCCGGGGATGATTGACAAGACACTTTCGAGGTAGACGCGCTCCGGTAACCACCGTTATGGTTTGAGTTAAACAGTAAGGTGGTACCGTGTGCTTGCACCCTTCGCGATTTGTCGCGAAGGGTGTTTTTTTATGGAAGAAAGGGACAATGCAAAATGAGTAGTTATCAGCGACCAAAGGGAACGGCAGACATCCTGCCCGGAACTAGTGAAGTTTGGCAGTACGTTGAAGACACCGCACGCGATGTGTTCACACGTTACCAGTACCACGAAATTCGGACCCCGATTTTTGAAAGTGCCGACGTTTTCGCCCGCACGAGTGGGGAAACCAGTGATGTGGTGTCCAAAGAAATGTACACGTTTGAGGACAAGGGCGGCCGTTTAATGGCGTTGCGCCCTGAAGGTACGGCGGGTGTTGTGCGTGCGTACATCGAAAACAAGTTGTACGGGCCTGAATTCGGGAAGCCTTATAAGGTTTTCTACGCGGGGCCAATGTTCCGTTACGAACGACCACAGTCTGGCCGTCAGCGGCAGTTTACGCAGTTAGGTGTCGAGGCGTTCGGGAGTAACTCACCCGCGCTTGACGCCGAAACGATTGCGCTGGCAACAGAATTGCTGACATCTTTTGACGCGAAGGGGTTGAAAGTGGTCATCAATAGTCTGGGTGATCCGGAAACCCGCACGGCCTTTCACCAGGCACTCGTGGATTACCTGACGCCGTTCTACGATGAATTATCCGCAGATTCAAAGGTTCGTTTGGGAAAGAACCCATTGCGCATCCTGGATAGCAAGGATAAACATGATCAGGAAATCGTCGCAAACGCACCATCAATTCTGGATCACCTGACACCCGCTGCTCAGGACCACTTTGATCAGGTGCAGCGTTTCTTGACGGCACTCGACATTGATTTTGAGGTTGATGCCACGATGGTTCGTGGCCTGGATTACTACAACCACACAATCTTTGAAGTCATGAGTAATGATTCCGCGTTCGGTGGTGGCTACACAACTGTTTTGGCTGGTGGCCGCTACAATGGGCTTGCTGAAGAACTTGGTGGACCAGAAACACCTGGCGTTGGGTTTGCGATGGGTGTTGAACGCCTCATGATGCTGGTTGCAGGGAAGACAATGACCACGCCACTTCCGGTTTACATCGTTGCGATCGATGCGGCTGCACAGCAGACAGCACTCAGTCTTGCAACGCGGCTTCGTCACCAGGGCGTGGCCGTTGACTTGGACTTTATGAACCGGAAAGCTAAGGCACAGTTCAAGTCCGCCAATAAGGAAAACGCGCAATTCGTCTGCACAATTGGGGAATCCGAAATGACGGACGGAACCGTGCAGGTGAAGCACATGGCAACGGGGGAACAGAAGACATTCACTCAGGATGCCCTTGCTGCTGATTTTGTGGCAATCGAAAAAGCGTTCGAAGCTTAAGGAGAATCATCAATTATGGAAAAACGTACTATGTATGCAGGCGATGTCACGTCCGCAAACATTGACCAAACCGTTACGTTAAAGGGTTGGGTCAAGAAGAGTCGTCGTCTTGGAAACCTTATTTTCGTTGACTTGCGCGATCGTGCCGGAATTGTTCAGCTGGTTTTCTCCGCTGAATTTGACCAGAACGCGTTGGATCAGGCCAATGAACTACGGAGTGAATTCGTCATTTCAGCGACCGGGGTTGTGAAGGCGCGTAAGCCAGAGACCGTTAACCCCAACATGAAGACTGGGGAAGTCGAAGTTGAAGTGCACGCTTTGACCGTTTTGAACAAGGCGAAGACGCCACCATTTGATATTGAAGATGGCGTGAATGCCTCTGAAGAACTCAAGCTGAAGTACCGTTACCTGGATTTGCGCCGGCCTGAAATGCAGCAGGCAATCATTACGCGGGCAAAGATTGTGCAGGCAGCGAACCGTTTCTTCGATGAAAATGGCTTCATTAACGTGGAAACACCTATGCTGACGGCTTCTACGCCAGAAGGGGCACGTGATTACCTCGTGCCTTCCCGTATTTACCCAGGTTCGTTCTACGCCTTGCCTCAGTCTCCACAGCTGTTCAAGCAGCTGCTGATGGGGGCCGGCTTTGACCGTTACTACCAGATTGCACGTTGCTTCCGTGACGAAGATCTCCGCGGTGACCGTCAGCCTGAATTCACACAGATTGATATGGAAACTAGTTTCTTGACGGCGGACGAAATTCATGACATTACGGAAGGCCTGATTGAACGGGTCATGAAGGATGTTATGGGCATTCAGGTTCAGCGCCCATTCCCAAGCCTTGACTGGCAGGAAGCGATGGACAAGTACGGTTCCGACAAGCCAGATTTGCGGTTTGGAATGGAACTTCAGGATGCTGCTGCACTGGTTAAGGATTCTGGCTTCAAGGTCTTTACTGGTGCGCTTGAAAACGGCGGTCAGGTGAAGGCAATTGTTGTACCAGGTGGGGCTAAGAAGTACTCCCGGAAGATGATTGACCAGCAGGCTGAATACATCAAGCGTTTTGGTGCACATGGGCTGGCTTGGCTAAAAGTTGAAGAAGAGAAGGTTGCGGGGCCAATTGCCAAGTTCTTCGGTGATGGCAAAGCGTTGACGGCGGGTCTCGGTGCTGAAGCAGGCGATTTGATTCTCTTTGCCGCTGACCGTGCCAAGGTGGTTGCGGACACACTCGGCTATCTG
Organism: uncultured Lacticaseibacillus sp.; assembly: GCA_934370925.1. GTDB lineage: Bacteria > Bacillota > Bacilli > Lactobacillales > Lactobacillaceae > Lacticaseibacillus. Next base: position 31,235 of record CAKRNG010000002.1, read on the forward strand.
CGTTCCTACTACGGGAAAGACATGGGTCTCATTAACGAGGGGGACTACAAGTTCGTCTGGGTCGTCAACTGGCCACTGTTTGAATACGATGAAGGGGACGACCGTTGGGTTTCAGCCCACCACCCATTCACGATGCCAAATGAAGAAGACGTTCACCTTTTGGACACCGACCCACACGCAGCCCACGCACAGAGTTACGACATTGTCCTGAACGGCTACGAATTGGGGGGTGGTTCCATCCGTATTCACACCCGCGAAATTCAGGAAAAGATGTTGAAGGCGCTTGGGTTCACCCCTGAACGTGCGGAAAAGGCGTTCGGCTTCCTGCTTGGCGCGCTTGATTACGGGTTCCCACCACATGGCGGTCAGGCAATCGGGCTCGACCGATTTGCAATGTTGTTGTCCGGTCGCGACAATATTCGTGACGTGATTGCGTTCCCTAAGAACTCAAACGCCAGCGAACCAATGACGCGTGCCCCACAGCCAGTTGCGGGTAACCAGCTCCAGCCACTCGGGATTGAAGTTACGCCTGAAGCGGCTGCAACACAAAATAGTGATGCAGAATAACTAATTACTGCACCCATGACGAGGCTGTGCCAAAAGACGTTTTAGCCCCGGTATATAAGGTAGTCCCGGCAGAGATTCCGTATTTAGGATTTCTGCCGGGACTATCTTATGTGTTAGGGAACGGGCTTTTGGCGCAGTCTCGTTTCCTACATATTGGGTTCTCGCTTCATATCGAGAGCGCTGGGAACAACGAAGCCCATGCATACCAACAATGCACCATGCTATACTTGATGTACCGAATCTGGGAGGAAGAACATTGCAAGAACTCGATAAGCTGATTCGCCGGCATCAAAATATGAGCCGCCTTTCCGCTGCCTTTTTTTACGGGATTTGTGTCACGCTGGCACTGAACCTTTTCTGGGAACCTGGCGGAATTTATGCTTCTGGAATTACGGGGGCCGCGCAGTTGGTTTCTACCGTGGTTTCGCGCTGGTTTAACGTTGCGTTACACACACCATTTGGGACCGTGCACACGGCCGATATTTTCAGCACGGCGATTATGCTGTTCGTACTGAACGTACCATTATTTATTTTGGCCTGGAAGCGGATTGGTCACCGGTTTACTTTCTTCACGTTCCTGGCCGTTATTTTCTCGACCATCATGATGAAGCTGATGTACATTCCACCATTGACGAAGGATCCCATTATTTGTGGGATTTTCGGGGCGGTTGTGAACGGGTTGGGGACTGGATTTGCCCTCCGTAATAACATTTCTACCGGGGGCCTCGATATCTTGGGGATTGTTATCCGCAAGCGAACCGGGAAATCCATTGGTCAGATTAACATTTTCTTTAACGCCATCATCATTATTCTGGCCGGGTTCATCTACAGTTGGCCACATGCGTTGATTTCAGCGCTGTCCATTTTCATTAACGGGAAAATGATTGATTCGATGTACACACGCCAACAGCGCATGCAGGTCATGATTGTGACTGCCCACCCAAAAGAAGTTACGAACGCTATTCAAAATGGGTTGCGGCGGGGGATTACGATTGTCCATGACGTCGAAGGCGCGTTCCGTCATGAAGAGATGACCATTCTCTTCACCGTTATCAGTCGTGCCGAAATGTATGATTTAGAAGTTGCAATGAAGAAGTCAGATCCATACGCGTTCGTTTCAATTACGGATTCGGTTAAAATTATGGGCCGTTTTTACGAACCGAAGATACAATGATGCAGAAAAAGGAGGGGACGCCAAAAGTCCAGGGCACACGAACGTTACATCCTAGTCGAGCTACGTGCCCCATAAGTCTGCCCCCTCACATATAAAGCAAGGCGCGCATAAATCCTAAGTTCGGGATTTATGCGCGCCTTGCTTTATATACCGGGGCCAAACCTTCCTCTGGCGCAGCCTCTTTTTTAGAGGTTGCGCTGGGAGACAAAACCCTAGTTGTCGATAACATCCAGCCCCATGTGTTCCAAGATAAGCGTGGCGGTTTCTTCAATAGAACGGTGGGCGGTGTTGATGACCATGCACCCAAGTTTTGCGTAGAGTTTGTTGGCGTATTCGAGTTCATCAAGCACCTGCGTCCGTGCAGAGTAGTTGTTATCAGGGTTAAGCCCGTACGCAATCATGCGCTGACGACGGAATTCCATTAAAACTTGTGGGTCGGTGGTGAGACCGATAATTTTCTTAGGGTCGACTTGATAAATCTCTTCCGGAATTTTTGCGGCCGGCACCAGTGGTAGGTTGGCAACCTTCAAGTTTCGGTTCGCCAAGAAGAGGGAAAGCGGCGTCTTGCTGGTTCTGGAAACACCCAGAAGGACGATATCCGCTTCGAGGAACCCCTTTGGATCTTTACCGTCATCGTAAGTAACGGCAAATTCGATTGCACCAATCCGGTCGAAGTAGGTTTCGTTCAAATCATGGACGGAACCAGCAATCCCGGTAGGTTCTTCGTCGAATTGCTTACTGATTGCGCGGATGACAGGGGTGAAAACGTCAAGGCAAGGCACGCCAATTTTGCGGGCGTAATCATCCGCAATTTCAGCCAAATCAGGAATGGCGAGCGTGTTGATGACGATACCGTTATCTTTTTTTGCATCATTCAGTGCTTCGGTCAACTTCTCCTCATTCTGAATGAAGGGGTAGCGCCGGTAGCGGGGCGTCAAACGGGGGAACTGTGCAGCAACTGCATGGGCGAGTTGAAGTGCGGTGTCGCCCACAGAGTCTGAAACGATAAAAAGGTTAAGTTCGTTCGTCATATGAAAAATCCTCAATTTAATCATTAAATTTGTTTGTTAGCGTTATCACGACTAATGATAACATGAACTGACGTGACTAGCGAGGGTGAGCGGCCCGTCAAACCAATTTTTTTGAACATATTCTTCTTTTTTGGCCGTGGTGCATTGACGATTAGTTCTAGCTTAGCTTATAATGTTAAAGAATTGCTGGCAGGATACTGTTCAGCGGTTACATCGTTTCGGAGGGAGGGATAACACATGGCAAAGACAACTGTTAAGAAAAACGAATCTCTCGACGATGCACTCCGCCGTTTCAAGCGGACCGTATCTAAGGCTGGCACCCTGGCTGAATACCGTAAGCGTGAATTCTACGAAAAGCCTAGCGTAAAGCGCAAGCTCAAGTCTGAGGCGGCTCGTAAGCGTAAGAAGTACTAATCAAAGGACTGATCAAAATGGCATTAGCCGCAGATTTGAATCAGGATTTGAAGAGTGCAATGAAGGAACACGACAAAGTTGCACTGAACACAATCCGCGCAATTAAGACAGCAATTACCAATGCTCAGATTGCGTCTGGTAAGGACCTCAGTGAGGACGAGGAGCGTTCTGTTCTTGCCACGCAGCTGAAACAGCGGAAGGATTCGCTGGAACAGTTTAAAGCGGGGAATCGGGATGACTTGGTTACTGAAACCGAGGCCGAGATTGCCATCGTTGAGAAATATCTGCCTGCCCAATTGGACGAGGCAGAAATCGGCAAGCTAGTCGATGAAGCGATTGCCGAAAGTGGCGCTACTAACGTCAAGCAGTTTGGCCTTGTAATGAAGGTCTTGATGCCGCGCGTTAAAGGTCGGGCAGATGGCTCTGCCGTCACCCAGATCGTCAAATCAAAACTAAATGCTTAAACCGATGGGACGTGAGAAATCACGTCCTTTTTGTTTTCGCACGCATAAATGAATGAATACAGCAAGAACCTAGCCTTGTCGTTTGCAATCAGCCTGTTTTCTGGGGTAATCACCAAAGTTTTAACGCCCATTCGCCTCGCGTCCGTACTGAAATTAGCCACCCTGTGCTAAAATAAAAGGACAACATCAGGGAGGTTCATCTTTGAATGATTGTTAACGGTGATGTGTCCCGCATTCACTTTAGTTATTTTGATGGGCGTCATCCGGTGGTGGCATCCATCATTGAGGTGTACGAACGTGGTAATCGTGAAACAACACATTTAAAAATGAAATGATTGACCGATAGAAAGAGGACTAAACATGGATTTAACGCTATTTGATGATGACAACTTGCTTGACGCGGAACACCAGGAGCTGGTTCAAAAGCTCGTGGCGTTTGCGGCAAAGGAGTTGCAGTCCGCGCCGGATACGGAAATGTCCATCACAATTGTTGACGACGACGAAATTCGCCGAATCAACCGTGAGTACCGGAATACCGACCGTGTCACGGATGTCATTAGTTTCGCCATTGAGGATGATGAAGACTCCTTCGCTGGTTTCGAGGGGATTCCTGAAAACATCGGTGACTTATTCATTGCGCCGGCAAAAGTGGCTGATCAGGCCAAGGATTACGGACACAGCTTCGAGCGTGAACTCGGCTACACGGTGGTTCATGGCTTCCTGCACCTGAACGGCTACGACCATATCCAGCCCGAAGACGAAGCAGTCATGATTCCACTTCAGGAGAAAATCCTTTCTGCATATGGCTTGGAACGATAAACAAACCACAAAAAACCGGCATTTTGGGCAGGCCTTTCGCCACGCGCTCGCTGGTATCGTGGCATTAGTTCGCCATGAACGCAATGCTCGTGCAGATTTGGTGTGCGGCTGCTGCGCCATTATTCTGGGGCTGATTGTGCACCTTTCGTGGCAACGGTGGCTTGTTTTAGGTGTTACCATTCTCATCGTGTTTGCGGCAGAAGCAGTTAACACCGCCATCGAACGCCTGGCAGATAGTCTTGCGGGTGGTCGGTACATGCAAGGCATTGGGGACGCCAAAGATTTAGCAGCGGGGGCCGTCTTACTAATCTGTCTCGGGGCGCTACTCGTCGCACTTTGGGTGTTTGGCCCGTCATTATTACAAATAGGAAAGCAGTTCATTTAACGAACTTCTAGGAGGAAACTTGTTGAACAAGGAAGAGTTGATGGCCGAGGCCATTGAAGCGCGGAAAAACGCCTATGTGCCATATTCACACTTCAAGGTGGGGGCGAGTGCCGTTGCCGAAGATGGCCGGCATTTTGGGGGCGCGAACATTGAGAACGCCTCTTACGGGATTACAATGTGTGCAGAGCGGAACGCCATTTTTGGTGCGGCCTGTGCGGGCGTGCGGAAGATTACGGCACTCGCAGTGGTTGCTGATACAGAAGCCGGTGTTTCGCCGTGTGGTGCTTGCCGCCAAGCAATGACTGAGTTCATGACGGCCGATACACCTGTTTTCCTCGGTAACTTGCACGGATTGATTGAAGAAACGACTGTTGGTGCCCTCTTACCGGGCGCATTCGCAAAGGAGGACATGCACAATGCCTAATGCTCACCGTTCTGGATTTGTTGCAATTATTGGTCGCCCAAATGTTGGGAAGTCCACGTTTATGAACCGGATTTTGGGTGAAAAGGTGGCCATCATGTCCCCTAAGGCCCAGACAACCCGAAACAAAATTAACGGTATCTACACGACTGACGATGCGCAGATTGTTTTTGTCGATACACCAGGGATTCACAAGCCGCAGAATGAATTGGACGAATACATGGACGCCGCTGCTTTGTCGACACTGAACCAGGTGGACGCGGTGCTCTTCATGGTGGCCGCTGATGAACAGCCCGGTCGTGGTGACAAGTGGATTCTGAATGAACTGCAGAACGTCAAGAAGCCCGTTTTCTTATTGGTCAACAAGATTGATTTGGTGCACCCTGATGATCTTATTCCGCTGATTGACCAGTACAGCCGGATGCGGGAATTCGACCAGATTTTCCCAATTTCCGCCACAATGGGCAATAACGTGGACGAACTGTTAAACACCCTGAAAGAAACCTTGCCAGAGGGGCCACAGTACTATCCTGATGACGAATTAACGGACCACCCCGAATACTTTGTGGTTGGGGAACTCGTGCGGGAGAAAATTCTGGAACTCAGTCACGATGAAGTGCCTCACGCCGTTGCGGTTGTGGTTGAACGCATGAAGGATTATGTTGGTGGCAAATTACAGATTGAAGCCAATATCTTCGTTGAACGTGACGGCCAGAAAGCAATTATTATCGGTAAGGGCGGTACAATGCTGAAGCAAATCGGGATTCGTGCACGCCGTGATATCGAAGCCTTGCTTGGCGAGAAGGTTAACCTGAAGCTCTGGGTGAAGGTACAGAAGAACTGGCGTGACAATAACGCTTATCTCCGTACGCTCGGCTACAACCGTAAGGACCTGCGCTAATGGCTGGCGCGCAGGTGGACTTTGCCGGGCTGGTGATTGCACGGCATAACTACCGCGAATCGGATATGTTGGTTAAAATTTTAACTGACCAATACGGGAAGCGGATGTTTCTATTCCACCGTGCGCGCAAGCCGGGATTTCGTTTTGCGGCCGGCATTTTGCCATTCACACAGGCGACATATGTGGGCACCATCAATGCAAATGGCCTGTCCTACGTTTCTGCACTGCGTCAGGCAGATCAATTCCAGACAATTTCGACGGACTTAATGCAGAACGCGTACGCGACGTATATTTTAGGACTCATTGACCTCGCCTTTCCGGACAACGAGCCCATCCCGCTCTGGTTCAATTTTGCGGCAACCGCATTACGCAAAATCAACGCGGGAACCGATGCGGAGGTCATGGCGCACATTGCGGAGATTCAGTTGCTAGGTGCGTTCGGAGTTGCGCCACACTGGACGGATTGCGTGGTTTGCAACCGGTCTGATCTGCCGCTCGACTTCTCTGAAGAATACGGGGGCGTGCTGTGCGCAAACCATTGGCACCTCGATGATCATCGTTACCATGTGTCTCCCCGAAGCATGTACTACTTGCGGTTGTTTTCTAGTGTGGCGCTCGATCAGATCAATAAGGTCGCCATCGCCGCAACCACCAAGCGTGAGCTAACAACGGTGATTGACCGAATGTATGACGATATGGTGGGGGTCACGCCACGCGCAAAGCGGTTCTTGAACCAGATGCTTGGTGGCAGTCAGACATTACGACCACTGGCACCACGTTCGCCTAAAGAATAAGTGTGTTTAGCCTTAACTTTTTCAGTAAGCTGTGCTAGAATAATTGTCAGTTGAACAGGCGATGAGAAAAAGGGTCGTTAACCAAAGTCACCAGCGAGTCTAGGCAAGTGGAAGCTAGACGGCGAACGTTAACGATTGGCGTTTTTGAGCCATTACTGAAAGAGCGTGCGGGCGTTTGCCTGTGCGAATTAGGGTGGAACCGCGCCGAGAAGCGTCCCTATGCCGAACTTTGGCATAGGGGCGTTTTTTTGTTTCTCATCAACGACAAGGTAAATTAAAAGGAGAGTTAATCGTGGTCAAAAAGATGAACGTTCAAACCATGATCCAAACGCTGCAGAACTTCTGGGGCAGCAAGGGGTGCATGTTGATGCAGTCTTACGATACTGAAAAGGGTGCGGGGACAATGAGTCCTTACACGTTCCTGCGTGCAATCGGGCCTGAACCTTGGAACGCAGCGTACGTTGAACCTTCCCGTCGTCCAGCAGATGGCCGTTACGGGGATAACCCTAACCGTTTGTACCAACACCACCAGTTCCAGGTTGTCATGAAGCCTTCCCCAAAGAACATCCAGGAGTACTACCTGGATTCATTGCGGGCGCTTGGTATTGAACCCCTCGAACACGATATCCGCTTCGTTGAAGATAACTGGGAAAACCCATCCATGGGTTGTGCCGGTGTTGGTTGGGAAGTTTGGCTTGACGGCATGGAAGTAACCCAGTTTACGTACTTCCAAGTTGTTGGTGGGCTTGAAGTGTCACCCGTAACGAGTGAAATTACGTACGGGGTTGAACGGTTGGCCAGCTACATTCAGGACGTGAACTCGGTTTACGACCTTGAATGGGGCGATGGTGTTTACTATGGTGACATCTTCAAGGAACCCGAATACGAACACTCCAAGTACTCCTTTGAAGAAAGTGATCAGGAAATGCTGCTAAGGTTCTTCAACGATTACGAGAAGGAAGCATGGCGCTTGATGGATCTCGGGCTCGTTCACCCAGCCTACGATTACATTTTGAAGTGTAGCCACACCTTCAACCTGCTCGATGCACGCGGCGCTGTTTCCGTGACCGAGCGTGCTGGTTACTTGAGCCGCATCCGGAAGATGGCACACAAGGTCGCTCGGGCATTTGTTGAGGAACGGCAGAAGCTCGGCTTCCCACTGTTGCACCACGGCGAAGTAACGGAGGAGGACTAACATGCAGTATTTACTTGAAATCGGACTTGAGGACATGCCCGCACACGTGGTCACGCCTAGTCTTAACCAACTCGCAGACAAAACGGCCAAGTACCTGAAAGACGCAAAGCTGGACTTCGGCACCATTACCAAGTACGCCACGCCACGTCGCCTGACGCTCCTGATTGATGATGTTGCGGCCAAGCAGGCGGATATTTCTGAAGACGTGAAGGGCCCCGCTAAGAAGATTGCCCAGGATAGCGAAGGTAACTGGTCCAAGGCTGCCATCGGATTCACGCGCGGTCAGGGGATGACCGTGGATGATATTACGTTCAAGGACATTAAGGGAACCGAATACGTCTACCTGCACAAGGAAATCGCCGGCAAACCTGCCGCTGAGATTCTTGGTGGCTTGATTGACGTTGTGAAGAGCCTGAACTTCCCAACACGGATGCACTGGAGTAACTTTGACTTCGAATTCATCCGTCCTGTACACTGGATTGTCAGTTTGCTCGACGATCAGGTTGTCCCAATGCAACTGCTGGACGTTGAGGCAGGCCGGACGACGGAAGGACACCGGTTCCTCGGCCACCAGACCACCATTCAGACGCCCGCTGATTACGTGACCGCATTGCGTGAACAAAACGTGCTTGTGGATCCAACCGAACGTAAGGACCTTATTCGTCAGCAAATTGCCACCATCGCGGATGCCAATGACTGGCAAGTGGATCCAGACGCCGATCTTCTTGAAGAAGTGAATAATTTGGTTGAATTCCCAACGGCCTTTGCCGGTAAGTTCGACGAAAAGTACCTGAGTATTCCTGAAGAAGTGCTGATTACTTCCATGAAGGACAACCAGCGTTACTTCTATGCGCGTGACCGTGCAGGCAAAATGGTGAATGTTTTCATCGGTGTTCGGAATGGGAACAAAGAACACTTGGACAATGTTATTGCGGGGAACGAAAAGGTGCTCACGGCACGCCTTGAAGATGCGGCATTCTTCTACGCGGAAGATCAGAAGCACACGATTGCGGATTACGTTGCGAAGTTGCAGAATGTTTCCTTCCACGAGAAGTTGGGGTCACTTGCAGCGAAGATGGCGCGTGTTCAGAGCATTAGTGCAATTCTGGCACCTAGCTTTGACCTGACTGACGCAGAGAAGAAAGATCTTCAGCGTGCGGCATCCATCTATAAGTTTGACCTTGTCACCGGGATGGTCGGCGAATTTGCTGAATTGCAGGGGACGATGGCTGCACATTACGCCCACATCATGGGTGAAACAGACGCGGTTAGCACGGCACTTGGCGAACAGTACATGCCAATTGCAGCAGAAAGTGACCTGCCAACCAGTAAAATTGGCACGGTCCTTGCCATGGCAGACAAGTTCGACACACTGCTCTCCTTCTTTGCGGTCGACATGATTCCTAGTGGGAGTAATGACCCATACGCACTGCGACGTCAGGCATACGGAATCATCCGGATGCTGGACCACGCGAAGGTCTCCTTGCCACTTGACCTCATCCAGGTGCTCATTGCCACCCAACTGGCAGCGGCGGGAGAAAATGCTGACCTGAACTACACGAAGAATGCCGCGCAGGTGACGGCCTTCATGCAAGACCGTGTTCGTCAGTTACTCCAGTTGCGCAAGGTTCGGCACGATATTATTGACGCGGTAACAGCGATGCCCGTTGCGGACGTCACCGCGGAAGTTGCGGCGGCAGAGACGCTCACGAAGCACGCCGATGATGCCGACTTCAAGGACCACATGGAAGCACTCACGCGTGTGGTTCGGATTGCCGCTAAGAATCCGGTGGACGCGGACGTTCAGCCTGCATTGTTTGACAATGATAGCGAACCCGCACTTCACGCAGCAATTGATGCCCTTGACCCAGCGGCACCACTGGATGCTTTCTTCGGTCAGCTAAGTGGCTTAACCGACACCATCAACACCTACTTTGAAGCCACCATGGTCATGGCGGATGACGAAGCCGTACGGACGAACCGTTTAGCTGAACTCAACCGGTTGGCAAAGCTGATGGGGCGGTTTGGTGATTTGACGGCAGTGATTGCCAAGTAACCGGTGCACGTCACTTTTGGGGTCGCGTTCTCCGAGAAGGTTTAAACGTAAACCAATCACAGACAGCATTTGAAAAAACCACGCTGTAGCGCTATACTATAAGGTGCGCTTTTACGCAGTTTGGTGTGTAAAAGTCGCGCTCAATTTTGGGTGCGACTTTTCTATATCGCTCGAATTGGGGGTGGATGAACATGGCGGGAAGAGTTTCACAAGAAAAAATCGACGAAATTCGTGACGCGGTCAATATTGCCGACTATATTGGGCAGTACGTGGCACTTGAAAAGCGCGGACAAAACCTATTTGGCCTTTGTCCGTTCGTCCCCGAAAAAACACCCTCCTTCACGGTAACGGAACAAAAGCAGCTGTTTAAGTGCTTCTCTTGTTCGCGTGGTGGCAGTATCTTTGATTTTGTTATGGAGTATGACCACCTAGATTTCATCCAGGCAGTCAAAAAAGTGGCAGATTATGCGAATATTGAGCTCGATATCGGGACGACTTACCATCGCCCTGAGAATCCTGCTGTTCGCAAGCAAAAGGATATTCTGACGCAAGTCACGGAATTCATGCACCACTTGCTCGTGAATACGGACAGTGGACATGCGGCCCTGGACTACCTGCACCAGCGCGGCTTGACGGATGACACCATTGCCGCTTACGGTTTGGGCTATGCTCCCGAAGACGGTGAGTTGCTCGTTAAGTTCCTAAACAGTAAGGACATTACACGTGATGAACAACGCCAAACGGGATTGTTCGTTGATCGGAGTGATGGCCGCCTTGCATCGCGATTTATTGACCGGGTGATGTTTCCGTTGCGAAACGAACGCGGAGAGACGGTTGGTTTTTCTGGACGGCGAATGAGCGCCGATAAAACAACGGCGAAATACCTGAACAGTCCAGAAACAATTGTCTTCAATAAACGTGATGTGCTGTTTAACCTCGATAAAGCAATGACATCTCCCCAGACAAAGGATGAACTCATCCTGTTCGAAGGCTATATGGATGTCATTGCGGCGTATCAAGCGGGTGTGCCGAACGGGATTGCCTCAATGGGAACGTCCCTCACGTCGAACCAGGTCGCTAGTATTGCGCGTCACGCCAAGAAAGTCACTATTTGTTATGATGGGGATGACCCAGGGCAAAAGGCGATTGAACGGGCGCTCCAGCTGTTTGAGGGAACGGCCGTTGACGTTGGCGTCACGTTTCTTCCGGACCACTTGGACCCCGACGAATTCATTCGGGCGAAGGGGAAAGAAGCTTTCTTAGAACAACTCGCAGTTGTTCTTACGCCAACTGCCTTTCGTTTGCATCATTTAGCAAGTGGTGTGGACATGCACAATGATCACGCGAAGTTGCAGTACATCGACGCGGCATTGAAGGTTGTGCAGGGTGTTTCTGAGTCTGTTGCCCGAACGGTTTATCTGCAACAGATTGCGGAACAAACGGCTGTCCCAACAGACGTTTTGAACCAGCAGCTCACAGAATTGCCGGTGATGCGGGCGAATGGACCTGCTACAGACGACGAGGGGACATTTGGTGCCCCACCAGAACCAAATTGGCCTGGTGATACAGATGTGCCGCCAGAGATGGACGCGGGTGACTCCGTTTGGGAGAGCGTGCCTAATCAGTGGGCGGGGACCACATCGCCCGATACGCCTGCAGTAACCGCAACGCACTTAACGCGGTTTGAGCGGGCGGAGCGGGAATTACTGCATTACGCGATGACCGATGCAGAAACAGCATTGCGTCTGAAAAGTGAACCCGTCGAGCTGATGACCCCTGATTGTCAACGTCTCGCACATCAGTGGCTTGCTTACTTGGATGACGTGCCAGTCACGGTTGGCCTGACCCCGAACTATTCGGCGTTCATTGACCAACTTGACGGCCCGTCTGCTGCATTTGCCAACCAGGTCGTCAGCGTGCCGGTGCCGCCCATTAACGGCTATACGTTTGATGAACTCGTCAGCGTTGTCGCACTTGGCGATGTGAACGTCCGTCTCTCTGCTGTTCGCGCAGAGATGAACCAGGCCAAGCGTCTGGGGGATAAGGACAAACAACGGACGCTCGCGGAACAGTACATTGCGCTGATGCGCCAGAAACAATCACAAACAAGTTAATTAGGTACTTCTAGAAATCGGAGGAATTAATATGGCAACAAGTAAAGAAACCGAATTCACCTCTGCGCTCAAAGCTTTAATCAAGGAATACAAGCCTTCAAAGGAAATCTCGACTGAAGAACTTGCCACCAAGATGGTGAAGCCCTTCGAATTGAAGAGTGAAGCCGTTGACGCACTGATGCAGCACCTGGAAGAATCAGGTATCAGTGTTGTGGATGAAAAGGGTGAACCAGCCGCTGCCGCAATTAAGACAACGAAGAAGGTTTCCAAGAAGGAACTGGCCGACATGTCAGCACCAAGCGGCGTTAAGATTAACGACCCCGTTCGGATGTACCTGAAGGAAATCGGTCGTGTATCCCTGCTTACTGCTGACGAAGAAGTAGCGTTGGCACTTAAAATCGAACAGGGCGATCAGGAAGCCAAGCAACGCCTTGCGGAAGCCAACCTGCGTCTGGTTGTGTCGATTGCGAAGCGGTACGTTGGTCGTGGGATGCAGTTCCTGGATCTGATTCAGGAAGGGAACATGGGACTGATGAAGGCCGTCGAGAAGTTCGATTACCGGAAGGGATTTAAGTTCTCAACGTACGCCACCTGGTGGATTCGTCAGGCAATTACGCGTGCAATTGCGGACCAGGCCCGGACGATTCGGATTCCGGTGCACATGGTTGAAACCATTAACAAGTTGATTCGCATTCAGCGTCAGTTGCTTCAGGATTTGGGACGTGAACCAACACCTGAAGAAATCGGGGCGGAAATGGATATCCCAACAGAAAAGGTTCGGGAAATCTTGAAGATTGCGCAAGAACCTGTCTCTCTTGAAACGCCAATTGGGGAAGAGGACGACTCACACCTCGGTGACTTCATTGAAGACCAGGATGCAACGAGTCCTGAAGACCACGCAAGCTACCAGTTGCTCAAAGAACAGTTGGAATCTGTGCTTGATACGCTGACAGAACGTGAAGAGAACGTGCTTCGCCTACGTTTTGGTCTCGATGACGGTCGGACCCGCACGCTTGAAGAAGTGGGGAAGGTTTTTGGCGTCACGCGTGAACGTATTCGTCAGATTGAAGCAAAGGCACTGCGGAAGTTGCGTCACCCAAGTCGTTCCAAGCAGTTAAAGGATTTTCTTGAATAGCCCGAAATCTGCTTAATTGTAAATACGCCATTCCCCGTCCATTTCCCGTGGACGGGGAATTTTTTTAATTTGCTTGTGCAGCAGAACGCATTAAAGACAAAAACGCCGGAATTGTCGTGGTATACTATCTACAAAGCACTGATGGCGAGTGTGTGACAAGTGTCATGGCGCACGAAGAACCCGACATGTAGCGGATATTACATGTATAATGAGCCTTAAGTGAGTTGATAACGAGGAGGATTGGCAATGGAGATTACGTTAAAACCATTAGCGCACGAAGATTTGGCGGAATTTTGGCAATTGGCATTTAGCAATCCCAAAGCAGAGTGGGCAAAGTGGAACGGGCCCTACTTCCATGACGAAATGCCAACGCGTCGGGAATTTTTAACACGGATTGGCGTTGAGAATTATCAGGATAATCCTAATCGACAGGTTATTTGGGCAGATGATCACATGGTCGGAATGGTTTCCGCCTATTTCGATGACGGCGCCCTTTTACGATGGTTGGATGTTGGGATAACCATTTATGACGAGAACTTTTGGGGAGCAGGGATTGGAACCGCTGCACTGAAACTTTGGATTACCCACCTGTTTAATCATATCAACCTACCACATATTGGTTTGACGACTTGGTCTGGTAACGAACGCATGATGAATCTTGCGGAACGGTTGGGGATGAAGCAGGAAGCGCGTGTGCGGCAAGTCCGTTATTGGCAGGGAAAATATTGGGATTCTGTCAAGTATGGTGTGTTGCGCGACGAATGGTTTAAAGACACAACGAATTAGGAAAGAGGAGAGTTATGGCAACATCAGTACGACTCAGCAAACGACTTCAGGCAATTGCAGATTTTGTTGAACCCGGCGAACGTTTGGCCGATATTGGCACCGACCACGCGTTCTTGCCCGTTGCGCTAGCGCAAGAAGGCAAACTTGACTTTGCACTTGCATGCGATGTGGGTGAAGGTCCGCTTGAAATTGCGGCGCAAAACATTACGGGTGCCGGTCTACAGAACGTTATTCAAACGCGCCTTGCTGATGGACTGGTTGGAATTCGCCCTGAAGACGGCATCAGCACGGTTGTCATTGCCGGAATGGGTGGCGAACTTATTAGCAAAATTCTGACGCGTGGTGTGAGCCATCTTGACGGAACCGAAACGCTCGTTCTGAGTCCGCATCGCGATGTGCCCATCGTCCGTGAATGGCTTGCAGGTAACGACTATGGCATTGTGAATGAAGCCATGCTTGAAGATGAGGGGCATGTTTACACCATCATCGTTGCGGGACGGACGAAGCCAGACGTCCCATACACGCCGGCCGAAATTGCATTTGGGCCGTTGCTTCGTCAGGAGCGTAGTGCGTTGTTCCTGAGTGAATTGGAACGAGAGGAACGGGCGTTGACGCGCGTCCTTCGCGGATTAGAATCAGCCCAGGCTACCCAGACGGATAAGGTCCAGGCAACGAAAGCTGAACTTGCACTTGTCCAAGCGGAATTGCGTCATGACTAGCGCATTGACGGTGGTGCGGGCGGTCACCGATTACGCGCCTGCAGATTTGGCCGTGCCTGGCGACCCCATTGGCTGGCAACTTGGTGATCCAGCCGCTGATGTTCATCGTGTTTTAGTCACGCTTGATGTGCGGCCAGAAGTCGTGGCGGAAGCAATTGCGGGGAATTATGACCTGATTGTGGCACACCACCCACTTGTTTTTCGCCCTGCGCGCAATTTAGACGAGCGGAATCCCCAAAATGCGATGTATGCTGAGTTGTTACGGCACAACATCGGTGTTTTTGGTGCACATACGAATCTAGACAACGCGAATCCCGGAATGAACGATTGGTTGGCAGCTGATTTAGGATTAACGAGTGTGACGCCCTTTATTGAAGCGGGCGAATTAGCTGGTATGGGGCGAATTGGGGAATTGCCAACCCCAATCACGTTGACCGCCTTCGCCAACCAGTGTCAAACAACGTGGCACTTGCAGGGATTGCGGGCAATCGCTGCAGATTTAACGCAGCCGGTACAACGCATTGCCATTTTAGGTGGTTCAGGCGCAGAGGTGTACCCCGATGCCCTTGAAGCTGGTGCCGACGTGTTGATTACGGGAGATGTGTCGTACCACACAGGCCACGATATCTTGGCAAGTGGCATTGCCGTGTTAGATGTTGGACACCATGTTGAACACGTGATGAAGCAACACTTAACGACAATTCTTAACGCACGAAATGAAAAAGACGGGTGGGGCATTACGATAGCCCCATCACGGTTGAATACGGATCCGTTTACTTTTATGAATTAGTTAAATAAGGGCCAAGGCGTAATTCGATTAAAATTACGACTTGGCCCTTATTGATTATTCAATTTTGGTTTAGTGCTGCGTGAGTAACGGTGCAATCCAGTTCGTCCACGCCCATGAAACGGGCATGACAAGAATCATTGCCGGAATCATATCCGCGGTCGGGAACATTTTGACCTTAATCATACGGAAACCAGTTGCGAGCATCAAGAACCCACCCGCAGCCTTAAAGTCAAAGACCATCGTTGGCGTTGTGAGGGGGAAGATGAAGCCTGCAAGTAGGAATAGGATGTAGAGAATGATGAATTGTGGCACTGCGATCAATGCGACCACGTACCCCAAATTAATGGCGAAGATTGCGGCGGTGAAGAAGTCCAGAATCGACTTGGAAATCAAGATGGTCGCATCCCCAGTCATCCCGTTCGTTAGCGCTCCGTAAATCCCGGTCCCACTGGCGCAGAAGAGCACGATGATGGTCACGAGGGTGGATGTGAATTCACTTTCCGTCATGTCGTTGTTTTCCGTGTGAATGAAGTGGGCGATTCCCCGTTGCATGAGGCGCGCCCCGTTATCAATGTGGGAGCCAAGGTGAATCATGAGTCCAAAAGCAGTCCCGATGATGACTGAGAAGATAACGGCGGGCATGTTCTTCATTGGGGCAATGGCGTAAATCCCCATTCCCATCGAACAGGCCCCGAAAATCATGTTAATTTTATCCTTAAAGTCTTCGGAGAAGAGATGGCCTCCGAGCGCCCCAAAGATGCCCCCTAAAAGAGTGGCAAGCGCGTTAATAATGACACCAGTTGGCATTATGTTTCCTCCATAGATTAATTCCATTTGCACAAAACGTGCATTACAAGGGACAATTCTACAGGAGCCACTAAAAATGGACAATTCGCATTTTCAGGGCTATCATTCGATTATGGAATGGTGCGCCACGACACGCCGCCACTAAATCACTAATGCAATTAAGGAAGTAACGACTATGGATATTCAAAAAATTGCCACATTCGTGGATTTGGCCGCCACCCTCAGCTTCACAGCGACGGCAGAAAATTTATTTCTAACCCAGGCAACCGTCACCAAGCATATCCAGTCGCTGGAAAAGGAATGGGCGGTCACACTATTTGTGCGAAACCAGCACAAAGTTGAATTGACCAAGGTTGGGGCGGCGATTGTAACGCCGGCTAGAAATGTTGTGGCGGACTACCGCGGCATCAAAAACGTTATTCGTAACGTTCAGGATGAAGAAGCGCTTGATTTACGAATTACGACCATTCCAACCGTGACCAACTATAAGGCTTTCGGGGCAATCACCAACTTCCACCTGAAGAATCCTGATGTACACCTTAAGATTCAGGAACTGGAAAGCCAACAATTACGCCCCAGTCTTGAACGGGCTGACAGTGACGTGATTTTTATCCGGACATTTGGGGATGAAGATCAAGACTTAGAGACCATTGTGACCGAAACGGACGAATTTGTGGCGGTTATGCCGGTCAATCATCCGCTGGTACAAACACGTCAATTGGATTTGGGTCAACTTGCGGGGGAGAATTTGTTGGTCTTGGGCGCAGCGACGAACATGTATGATCCCTTCTTGGCCCTCGTTCGGCTGGCGGGTTTTCACCCCCAAATTACTTACAGCGGGGAACGAATCGATTTAATTCTCGACTTAGTGAACTCGGGAATGGGTATTGGTGTACTGATGGGCAAGAGCATGAATTTGGCAAACTACCCGAACTTAATACGTGTGCCGTTAAAGGAGCAAATTCACAGTCAACTGGTCTTTGCACGCAAAGCAGGGACACACGCACCTGCAAATGAGCGTATTTGGTCGTTTCTAAAGACCACGTTCGCCAATCCAACGGTCTAAGCGGACGATTCATTCCAGTTTGGAATAGTTAAGCCTAATATCTGAATTTTCATCTTTCCGCGTTCCGTTCATACTAACGATTGTAAGTTAAATGAACGGAGGAAATAACATGTCAGAATCAAAGTATGATCTGCGTAAGGTCATTGAAGAACTTAAACAGTTACCTGGCCAGTATCACGAAACTGACCTTGAAATTGACCCTGAAGCTGATTTATCTGGTGTTTACCGGTACATCGGTTCAGGTGGGACCGTTAAACGTCCAACGCAGGAAGGTCCCGCAATGATGTTTAATAACGTGAAGGGCTTCAGCCACTCACGGGTGCTCATCGGGGTACTTGCAAGTCGGAAGCGTGTGGGGCAGATTATACATCACGACTGGCACACATTGGGCCAGTACCTGAATGAAGCTGTTTCCAACCCAATCAACCCTGTACTTGTTGATAAAAAGGACGCGCCTGCACAGGAAGTTGTTCACCTGGCAACGGATGAAGGCTTTGACATTCGTAAGCTGTTGGCAGCACCAACGAACACACCTGACGATGCAGGTCCTTACATCACAATGGGGGTTGTTCGTGGTTCTAGCCCGGATGGGAGCCAGCACGATGTCACCATTCACCGGATGGTTCTTGAAGACGAGAACACAATTGGGATGTACATCATGCCGGGTGGGCGTCATATCGGTGCCTTCTTGAAGCAGTACGAAGCTGACAACAAGCCAATGCCAATCACCATTAACATTGGGCTTGATCCCGTTATTCCAGTGGGCGTTACTTTCGAGCCACCTACAACACCACTTGGTTACGATGAACTCGGCGTTGCGGGTGCGATTCGTAACGAAGCCGTTGAACTCGTGCAGGGCGTTGCCGTTAACGAAACCGGGATTGCGCGTGCTGAATGGATTATTGAGGCAGAAATCTTGCCAAACACGTCCATGCAGGAAGACATTAATACGAACACCGGCTTTGCGATGCCAGAATTCCCTGGCTACAACGGCACTGCCAATCCGGCTGTCCACGTGGTTAAGATTAAGGCTGTGACACACCGTGCGGATAACCCAATTGTGCAGACGACAATCGGGCCTTCTGAAGAACACGTCTCCATGGCGGGTATCCCAACAGAAGCCTCTATCTTGAGTTTGGTTGACTGAGCAATTCCTGGTAAGGTCACGAACGTTTACAACCCACCAGCTGGTGGCGGGAAGCTCATGACCATCATGCAGATTCATAAGGATGACATCAACGATGAAGGCATTCAGCGTCAGGCGGCATTGCTCGCTTTCTCTGCCTTCAAGGAATTGAAAACCGTGATTTTGGTTGACGAAGACGTTGATATTTTCGACATGAACGATGTGATGTGGACTTTGAACACACGCTTCCAGGCGGATAAGGACATTATGGTGCTTGAAGGATTGCGGAATCACCCGCTGGATCCATCCGAGCGCCCTGAATACGACCCCGCACGAATTCGTCAGCGTGGGATGAGTTCCAAGATGGTACTTGATGGGACGTTCCCGTACGACATGAAGGATCAGTTCGTTCGGGCACCATTCAAGGAAATGCCTAACTGGCGCGATTACTTGAAGTAAACAGATAGGAACGAGAGGTTGCGCCAAAATCCTTTTGGCGCAGCCTCTCGTCATACATAAACTTAAGTGCACCATTGGCACGAGGAGGGGTATTGATGAAGAAAATTGTGATTGGTATTACAGGCGCTTCTGGAACAATTTATGCATTATCATTGTTAAAAGCATTGGCAACCATGCCTGATGTGGAAACCCACCTCGTGATGAGCAAGTGGGCGAAAGAAAATTTGGCACTTGAAGCGACTGGTTATACGCTCGCAGATGTCCGTAATTTGGCGGATGCCACATATGATGAACGGGATATGGGGGCTAAGATTGCGAGTGGTTCCTTCCGTCACGACGGGATGGTCGTCGTGCCCGCCAGCATGAAGTCCATCGCGAGCATTGCGACTGGGATGGGGGACACACTCGTTGGTCGAGCGGCTGATGTCACGCTGAAGGAACGGCGCCCGCTAATTGTGGTGCCACGTGAATCGCCGTTTAACCAGATTCATCTGGAAAACATGCTGAAACTGGCACGAATGGGCGTCGAAATTATTCCTCCTATTCCCGCCTTTTATAACCGTCCTAAAACAATCGCGGACATCGTGAACCACACAACCGAAAAGCTTCTGGACCACCTTGGCATCGACAATGAGCTGAGTCCGCGGTGGGAAGGAATGACCGCAGCAAAGGAGCAGACGCGTCATGACGAATCAAGTTACGTTTGAAGAGACACAAGCGGGTTACAGCATCCAGGCTCGCGTTAAACGTGAGGCAAAGGACTTGCTGATTGAGATTGTTGGTGGCGATGTTCCTCATTATGGTGTCGTGACCACCATTCAACCGGATGGGAACACGCAAACGGTTAGTCTCCCCAGTCGCCCCGGACATGTCCATCAAGAAGGCGTCTTGACACGACAAATTGCGCGTCTCATTCAACCCGTATTGACGGGGAATGCGGTGATTGTTAGTGGCATGCACGTTAATGCCATTACCCCTGAGCAGATGCGTGCAGCGGGCCCAATGACCGCAAATCTCGGCCGTCAAATTCGGGATTGGTTGGTCGCAAATCCGCCCAGTGATCAGAAGGTGACGTACGCACCAGGTAGCGCAACAAAATAAATGTGCCTGCACAAACGATAAAAGCCAGGCGCACATGAGGCTGCGCCAGAAGACTGGATGTAATGTTCGTGTACCTTGGACTTATGGCGCACCCACGATGCACGCCTGGCTTGTGTCGTCTTAAGCTTGTTTACAGATTCGGGTCCACCTTGAACGTCAGCACGGATTTACTTGTTGACTGGTCCAACATCAGCATACGTAAGGTTTCCCACGCTGTATCGGCCTGCTTGACAACCGTAAACGTTGCGGTTGTGGCTAGTTCTGCCAATTCTTTGGGGTGGGAAAGGGTCATCGCCGTCTTATCGGTTGCGGCAATTAACGCGACATGTTGTGCGTGCACCGTCGTTTGGGTGTTGGTCACGTGAGGTAAATATTCGTGATAATGTGCGTCCATCAAGACACCCGCCAATTTATACTGCCAGTAAGCGGCATCCAGACTCGCAGGCATGCCCCCTTTTTGGTAAGAATCAGGCGTTGTTGACGTGCCGGCAAAGAATGGGACAAATTGGCTTTGAGAAGGAACCCCCATGGCGAGCCAGTGAATGTTCGCAATTTCTGCGGGGAGGTCCTGACGTAGCTGTAAAACGTGGCTTTCTTGTGTTTGCGCCACGCTGATGGGGCGGAATTTGTGCGCGTCCGTTGCATCGGGCAAGCGGGCAGCGGGGTCGTATGGTGTGTCTTGGAAATGTCGGGACAAGAAGTTCGTCGCGTCTTCCAGTTGTAACGGCCGGTCGGGATGCATAATAAAGGGCAAATCGGAACTGGTAGGCGTTTCGGTCATTGCTTGTTTAGGTGACAGTAATTGGTGTCCATCCCAAACACGTGGCGTGTTGTACATCCGGTCGCTCGGATCATCCGTCCCAAAGATGCGGCGCGAGTTGAAGGGTGTGCCAGGTTGCCACAAGTGATTGTCTGTCGCAAATTGTTTTAATGTCGCATCCGTCATGAAGCCATCACTCTCAAAATCGACAACCTCGATGCTCAGTTGGTTTGCTGCGACAGCATAAGCATCATCAGGAATACGCTGGGCCAACCAGTGGTGCCCCGACACGATTTCCATGTACCAAGCTTCATCGTGGTCGGCAAACAGGACGCCGTTCGATTCACCCGTCCCGTATGTCTCGATGAGCTCACCCAGCCGTTGCACCCCAGCACGTGCGGTTTGAATATAAGGGAGAACAACCGTCACCATGCATTCTTCCAGAATCGCGTTATCTACAAAGGGGTCAAATCCCTGCACGCGCGCGTTTGCATATGTACTTTCGGTGGCACTCATGGCAACGCCGGCACTGTTGATGCCGTCTTCCTCGAAAACGCCATACTTGTCCGTCCACTCGGGTGTTGCGGTGTATTGCAAACTATCGTCGGGTAACGGAATCTGAATGCCAGTGTCGTTTGACGTATAAACGGCGTTAGTTCGGTGCGCAGCGGGGCGAACCACCATGTGTTTTGGCCAAGATGACCGGGAATCTTCATTTCGCCCGATCATCACGGACCCATCTGCGGAGGCCGCCTTGCCGATGAGAATGCTGGTGCAAGAAGAACGATAGTGTGCCATATTTTTTCTCCTAGATGCGTCTTTATTTAACATAACCAGTATACCGTGCACCTTTAACTTTTGCATGTGGTTTGTCGGGGCGGTTACAGGAATAAGTTTAGCTCCGGCTTTAATGTGTCTCCAGTGGTGGGGCACGGTCTTCAAATTTCCCAAAAAGTCTTCCCGCTCTTTGGGAAGACTTTCCGCGTCGCCCTTAATTCAAAAGAACAACTTTACATGGGCGTGTATTTAGCTGATACTTATTTGGAAGAACTTTTTCAATAAAATTATCTTTGGTTAATCATGGAGGAAACATCGTATGCCTATCGTACACATTGAGCTCATTGAAGGTCGCAGCCAAGAGAAGCTTAGTCAGCTTTGCAAGGACGTTACTGCAGCCATTGTTAAGAACACGGGTGCACCCGCAGAACACGTGCACGTGGTTCTGAACGAAATGGCCAAGGACCGTTATGCTGTTGGTGGCACCTTGAAGTCTGAAGAAAACTAGGCGACACAGATTTAATGAATCTTTATGGGCACCCGTTAAAAGCCGTGTCTATGCAGATATAGGTCCCACAATTTACCACGGCCGCGTTTTGGGTCGTGGTATAATTTTGGTCAGGATACGAATTTAGAAATGAGGCACGACATGCGTTACTGGGAACGATTAGTCCAACTAGGAACTAAATACGCGCAACTACCCGTGGTTGCTGATCAGGTAACTGCTGTCACGGCGGGGCGGGATGCAATCATTGCGCGCACACTGCCTGCACACCAACTGCCACATTTAGGTCTCGACCTCACAACGATTGCGATGGCGGGGACAGTGCCGGATGGGAAGATTGAAGAACTGATTGCGCTAGATCACATGCTGGGGAATTTTCGCTGGTACATTGCCTACCATTACGGCGTGTGGGCGTACATTACGCAAGAACTCATTCAGACGTGGACACAATTATACCCAAACCGACGCTATCTAGAAGTTGCCGCCGGGAATGGCCTCATGAGCTACGGCTTACGGCAGGCTGGCGCGACCGTTATTTGTACGGATGCACTTACTTGGATTGATGAGAATGGAACGGGCAAGACGCCGTGGACCCCCGTTGAACAGGCAACGTCCACCAGTGCACTTTGGGAATATGGCGATCAGGTGGACGCAGTGATTATGGCGTGGAGTCCAGACCGTGATCCGAGTGATGCACATTTACTTGAAACCATTCGGCAACATTTTCCCCAGCTTGAACTTTTCGTGATTGGTGACCGGTTCGGCATCACGAATAGCCGGCTGTTTTGGCGGAAGGCGCGGATGGTACCGGATAAAAAACTTCTGAAATTGAATCAAGCTTTCCGCAAGTTCGATGCCGTTGGGGACCGTATTTACCTGATGCATTAGTCTGGAAAGAAAGACGTAGGGGGATTCATCGTGTTTAAACACGCAATTATTTACGTATTGGGCCTCGTTGTGGTCGTTTTGGCGGGTCTGTCACTGAGCAATGCTGACGAAATTGCTTATAGTAACGTTCTCAATCACGCGGGGATTACGGATCAAGCGTTCGTTTACCACACCAAGCGCACGAAGACCGTGGCGGACGTGGTGAAGACGTTTGAAGCTGATACGACGCGCGATGACTACCAAGTGCAGTTTGCGCTGGGGAAAAACAAAACAATCTTTTACGCAAAGGGCGAATATACCAAGTTGCCACTCCGGTCCGGCCACTTTTTCACCTCAGCGGACTTCACCTCTAGTCTGCCCGTTGCCGTCGTGGGGACTAACCTGAAGTCGAAACTATATAAGGCTGGCGACCAGGAATATTTGAAACTATCAGGCAAGTACATTCCCGTTGTGGGGACGGTCGGTGCGGCTTCTGCAACACGCCTGAACAACCATGTATTCCTCAACGCCTCCACAACACGTCAATCGATTAACCCTAAGCTGAACACGGTTGAAATTTTTGTGGACGGCGTGAATCAATCTGACCTAGGGCTATTCACCAAGGCATTCGGTGCCAGCCCGCACAAGGTGAGTGTAGCGCAAACGCAAAACCACGAAACTTGGTGGGAGCTCTATGGTGGGTGGATGGCAGCTGTCGTCTTCACGGCGCTGGGGATGGCGATTATCGGTCTCTTGACGGCGCTCATGACACCGATGACGGCGCTCGATGCACTTGATGCCCCACAACAAAACCGTTATATTTGGCGATTAGGAACCCGTTATCTTCCGGGCATGGCGATTGTCACCGTGGTGGGGACGGCGTTCTCATGGTGGCAATTCTACCTAACTGACCACTTCCGTCTAGTCGTTGTGAGTGCGGTGCTTTACGGCTGTTACATTTTGGCCACCCAACTCTTCATGCACCTTCGTTTAAACAGAAAGGAAACTCGCTAGTGTCACTGCCTGAAGCATTCATTGAGAAGTATACAAACCTATTGGGTGAAGAAGCACCTGCCTTCTTTGCCAGTTACAATCAACCAGCTGGTGCGGGTTTTCGCATCAATCCATTACGGCCGAACCCAACGGATGTTGCCCTCGATTTAGCAGACCCCATTAGTTATTCCACGTGGGGCTACCGGGGACAGGTTGACGGGAACGCAGTCGACCATGTGAGCGGCTACGTGTACAGCCAGGAGCCAAGTGCGCAGGTTGTTGGGGCTGTGGCGAATGCGCAGCCTAACACGCGGGTGCTCGACCTCTGCGCGGCACCTGGGGGGAAGTCCACACACTTGGCGAGCGCCATGGGAAACACCGGACTGTTAGTTGCGAACGAAATCCACCCGTTGCGCGCCAAAATTCTGGCGGGAAATCTCGAACGCTTTGGGGTGCGCAACGCGATTGTGACCAATACGGATCCGGATAGCCTTGCCGTGATGACGCCAGAATTCTTCGACATGATCCTGGTTGATGCGCCATGTTCGGGGGAGGGGATGTTTCGAAAGGACTCCGATGCCATTCAGTATTGGCACCCACAATATGCTGCCGAATGTGCAACACGCCAACGGGAGATTCTGAACGCTGCACTTCTGATGTTGAAACCAGGGGGTATTCTCGTTTACTCGACCTGTACGTTTGCCCCCGAAGAAGACGAACAAATCGTGGACTGGTTGGTAACCGAACACGACATGCGCATCGACCCCATCACGCGAACAGCAGATATGCGTCCTGGTCGTCCTGATTGGGCGAGTGGGCGCTCAGAACTCGCTGGCACCGCCCGGATGTGGCCACACGTGCAACACGGAGAAGGGCACTTTGTTGCGCGCCTCATCAAGCCGGGCGTTGCCATTCAGGAAAGTGAACCTAAGAAGGCGAAGAAGAACAAGAAGCAGCGCCAACACGCCGTCAGCAGTATTACGGCTGACCAGCGCCAGTTGTGGCAGGCTTGGGCAACTGCCAATTTAACGGTTACGCCTGATGATGGTGCGTTCATTACGTATGGTGATCAACTCTACTTAACCCCAAACGGTGTACCTAAGTTTGGGCGCGTGAAGGTGTTGCGTCCAGGCCTGCATCTGGGAACGTTCAAGAAGAACCGGTTTGAACCTAGCCACAGCTTGGCCACGGCACTGGTTCCCGAAGCGTTCAAGTGCGTCATTGACGTAACGGACGAGGAATTTGTCGCATACCGCCATGGTTTAACGTTGGCACGCCCCGACCAATCCGGTAAGTTCTTTGCCCTCTTGGTGAACCACGGAAAGGGCTTTGCAGTGGGACACTTGGTAAATGGCACCGTGAAAAATCTGTATCCTAAGGGGTTACGTAATTAATGACGCGTAAAAAGAGGGTACGCCAAAAGTCCAGGGCACACGAACGTTACATCCAGTCGAGCTACGTGCCCCAGAAGTCTGCCCCCTCACATATAAAGCAAGGCGCGCATAAATCCTAAGTTCGGGATTTATGCGCGCCTTGCTTTATATACCGGGGCCAAACCGTCTTCTGGCGCAGCCTTTTTTTACGGCTGTTTCAATCCCCGTTGCGTTGCATACGTGGCCAAATGATTCGTAATAATCGGTACTTGGCGCAGTTCTGCCAGATTATGACAGCCAAGCAGCGCCACAATCCCACGCATTTCGGTTAAGAATGCATCGAGATTGTGTAAAGTGGTCTGTTCATCCGTTTTCGTCAGCCAGTGTAGAATGAGGCCCGCAATACCCACTGCATCCGCACCCAGCCGCAACGCCTTAACCGCGTCCATTGGGGTGCGAATGCCACCAGTTGCGATGAGCGGGAGTGTGGCATCTTGGCCTTCAAGCAATGATTCTGCCGTTGTTTGCCCGAATGTGAATAGGTCTTGGTAATCGGCATCGTGACGGCGCGCATTTTCAATCTTGGCGAAATTGGTCCCGCCGCGCCCGCCGACGTCAATTGCTGCGGCGCCAGCCTTTGTCAGGACGTCAAAGTCATCTTGGCGCATGCCAAAGCCGACTTCCTTCACCATGACGGGAACGGGACTGGCGGCAATAATGGCACGTAGATTTTCACGCCACTGGAATGCACGGTCACCTTCTGGCATCACCATTTCTTGAACGGCATTCAGGTGGACCTGCAACATATCCGCCCGCAAGAGGTCAACCACGAACTGGACGTCTGCGGGTGTTTTATCAACCCCAATGTTTGCCAACACAAAGCCATCTGGATTTTCATCGCGAATGACGGTGAACGAATCCCGGATAACCGGTTCTTTAAGGGCGACGGATGCGCTCCCGCTAGCCATGGGGAGGTTTAATTGCTTGGCGATACGCGCGAGAGCTGCGTTAATTTTCCCGGTTGTCTGCGACCCACCCGTCATTGCGTTGATGAGAATCGGGGTCTGCCAGCCAAAGATACCAGGACGCATATCCACGGCATTAATCTGGCTTTCTGGTAGCGCGCTGCGGATGAAACGCACATCGTCCAATCCAGACTGGCTCGTCTCCGCGTAGAATTTTTCAGCTAGGAAGTAATGTTCATCTTTGCGGTGTGACGCAATCGATTGTTTCGCCATTAGTCAGTCGCCTCCAAAATAAATGCGTCGGGTCCTGGTGCGCAGATGGTCATGGGTGCATCCAGCGCCGCCTTGAGTTTTGCCACCACTGCCTCAACAAATGGGGCGGTTGTGAGCACCTTGACGTTTGGCCCCGCATCCATGGTGGCGTACGCGGGGAGTCCCTGTTCGCGAATTGATTGAACGAGTGCTAACGTCGCAAGTGTTTCGGGTTTGAAGTACGTGAAGGGGGGATTGGCGGAAAGCGTCGTGGCGTGCATGAGTAGCGCGCTGCGTTCCGTTAGCGCACCAATTTGGGCAAAATCCCCCGCAGCGAGAGCTTGAACCATTTCTTGACTGTTGCGTTCCGCCGTTTCGGCCCACGCGGAAAAGTACGGTGACGTGGCGACCGTTTCGGCCATCCCCGACCGGGACGACACTTTCTTCTCAGCGTGGTCCAGCACAATCGCAATCATGCGTAGGTCCAGACCAGGGTGCACGGCAACGGGTTCCGCAAAGCTGGTTGCGTCGTCAGTGCCCTTATGCCAAATCACGCAGCCGCCGTTAATGGAGCGACTAGCAGACCCGGACCCCAACCGTGCAAGACGGGTCAACGCGGGGGCGTCTAACGTCAGCCCAGCTGCACGTGATGCGGCCAGTGCGAGGGCGGCGAAGGCAGAGGCAGAGCTGGCTAACCCGGCAGCCGTGGGAACGTGGTTACTGGAGGTGACATGGGCATATTGCTTGCGGCCGGCAAGGGTACGCACATGGTCCAAAAAGCGGGTGATTTTCGCTGCGTCTCGTTGCTGCCCGTCCAGAATGAATGTATCCGCGGTGAGGTCAGCGTCAAACTGGACGGTGGTGTCCGTGTAGAACTGATCCAGCGTCAGCGAAACACTACTGTTTGCGGGCAGCATGCGTGTCGCGTCTGCTTTCCCCCAATATTTAATGAGCGCAATATTTGTGTGCGCACGCGCCGTAACTGCCGTTGATTTCATGAAGATATCCTTTCGCTGAACACCATTTCGTTGGTTTTAGAATCTGTGATTAAAATTTGTGGGTCCAGACCTGAATGGCCCCAGCGTGATCCATAGCTGACACGATTTTGTTGGCCGCCGTGACGTCTGTCGCGAGTGCAATAACGCAACCACCCATGCCTGAACCCGTGAGCTTGGCCCCTAAAGCGCCATTGGTCATGGCTGCTGCCACCAGCGCATCAATCTGAGGCGTGCTTACCCCTAGATGCCGCAAACTGGTTTGCGCGCGGGAGAGGCACCGACCGAGCGTCTGCAAGTTGTCTTCTGCAAGCGCCACTGCACCTTCACGCGTCACTTGACCCAGCACGGAAATTTCATGGCGTGCAGCTTCCGAGGCGCGTGTCTGGGTGGCAACCGCCGCCACCGCGAGTTTCGTCTGTCCCTGAACGCCCGTATCCGCAATCACGAGCACCCCAGACTGAGGGGCAGCCAGTGTTTTGGGGCTTGTGCCACGAATGAGCCATTGCGGTCGGTCCGCACTCGTCGTCGCGACGTCAATGCCACTCGGGTTTCCGTGAATAATGCGTTCGCTTACGTCCGCCCAGCGTAAGAGCGTGTCGTGGGGCAACTCAGTCTCAAAGGCCGCATAGAACGTCCGCACAATTGCCACGGCGGTCGCCGCGCTCGAGCCCATCCCGCGTTCTGGCGGCAGATCACTGATGATATTTAGGTCAAAGCCAGCTTGCACATCATCGAAGGCCACAAGTAATTGGCGAATGAGGGTTGCCACCCCAGCGAATCGGGTCGTGGTCGCGTCCGCAAGTGGTCCCGTGTAGAAGGCCGACGTAGTTAGCTGTTGCCGATCGGTTCTAGGGGTTAACTGTGCGCGGAGCCGAATGCTTGAAATCGGAATCGCGATGGCGGGTTCGCCATACACGACCGCGTGCTCACCAAGCAAGATTGTTTTTGCGTGGCTCGTTCCAGTTGCTGCCAGCATATTTTTCTGTCCTTCTTCCCGTTGTTTACACATCTCTAGCCATTATACCAAACCGTTGAGAGATGGTAGAATTAAGAAAGTGTTTTACTGAACAAATAACGGAACGAAACTGGAGATGAGATGCATGGGTCTTAATTTTATTTTGGGTGACGCCACGACGGATCATGACGCCTGCTTAACCCAAAAAATGGCGGCAATTATGCGGGATGAACCAACTGCACAAATTCTGTATCTAGTCCCGAATCACCTGAAATTCGAATCAGAAATCACGATTTTGAACCAGTTGAAGCAGCAACTGGCGCCTGACGCCACATATTTTGCGTCCGAACGGGTACAGATTATGAGTTTTACCCGTCTGGCTTGGTATTATTTGAACGGTGAACCGGTCTTCCAACAACCACGCCTGACGCCATCCGCAAGTGCCATGCAGCTGGCAAAAATCATGGCGGATCATCACGATGAACTGCGTATTTTTGTGGGGCAGGTCGATAATCCTGGATTTACGGCGAAGTTGCAACGACAATTAGACCAGCTCACTCTT
The DNA here is from genome assembly GCA_934370925.1 of uncultured Lacticaseibacillus sp. Taxonomy (GTDB): domain Bacteria; phylum Bacillota; class Bacilli; order Lactobacillales; family Lactobacillaceae; genus Lacticaseibacillus. Next base: position 60,566 of record CAKRNG010000002.1, read on the forward strand.
GGAGGTGTGACGTCAGCAGACCTTCGTGGGGCCATTGCGTCTCTGGTTCAGGTAGACGCCCCAACACCCACCACGGATTTGCAGGCGTGGCGCCAATCTGTCCTTCAGAATGCGGCGGGGGACCGTCACTTGCCGAAGTTGCTCGATTTAGCCACGATTCTGGCCGCTTACGAGCAGGAGACGCAGGGGCTACTCAGTACGTCTGCACTACTACTGGCGCTAGATGCCCATCTCGCCGGAATGGATTTGACGCACACGTATGTTTTCGTGAACCATTTCAACGTTTTTGCGGCGCGTGAACAGGCAATTGTGAACACGCTCATCCACCAGGCGGCTGAAGCGTACGTGGCCCTCACAACGGATACACCCAGTGTTGACATGCCCGAAACGCCTGACCTCTTTTACCCAGCAAAACGGTTATATCACCGCCTGTACACGTTAGCGCAGCAGCCACTCAACCAGCTTCCACCTGCACAAGTACGCCGTGACCAATACGCCCCGGCGCGTGACCTCGGCGCCGGTATCCAGAATTTTGGGGTGCAATTCAAGGCGGCAACTGCTTTGCGCGATCAATTATTCCCACGTGACCAGTACGTGACGACGCAGGACGGACAAGTGAACTGGGACGGCATCCGCCTTGCCAAAGCCAGCAGTTCCTACACCGAGTTGCGGACGGTTGCGCGCGACATTCGCCAGCACATTCAGCGGGATGGGGCACGAATGCGGGACTTTCTCGTTGTTGCCCGGCACCTGACCCCATATGCCACGAAGCTTCAGGCCGTCTTTGCGGAATTTGACCTGCCCGTGTTCATCGACCGAGAACGGCAGATGGATGCACATCCGCTCGTGGCCTTTCTCGATAATCTGTTTGCGGCGCTGTCGCGTCACTTTGATTATCAATCTATTTTTGGTCTGCTACGAACGGAGCTGCTGGTTCCTGAAGACATGGCCATCGCCGATTTCCGTCATGCGGTCGACCTGACTGAGAATTTTGTGCTCGCAACGGGCGTCCGTGGTTACCGCTGGCTAGACGACACGCCGTGGGTTGATTTTCGAATGCGCCAAAACGACCAAAATGAGGATCTCGTGGCGGAACGGGCAACCGCCAACACCACGATTATCAATCAGATTCATACCTTAGTGCGGACGCAACTTGGCCCGCTTGTTGATCAATTCAAACAGGCCAAAACGGGACGAGATTTTGCCACCACCCTCTACCAGTTCCTCGTCCAAGCCGGTGTGCAAGCGCAAATGACGGCGTGGCGAGATAAAGCCAACGATGCGGGCCAGTTGGACGTTGCGCAGGGGGAAGAACAGGCTTGGCGAACGCTCTGTGGCTTGCTGGATGATTTTGTGAGCATCTGGGGTGATCGGGATGTCACGGCCGAATTGTTCGTGCGCTTGCTTGATGCGGGGTTTGCCAGTGCAACGTACACGCAAATCCCCTCGACACTTGACCAGGTGATTGTTTCCGAAACGGGTCTCTCGCGCATTAACCGGGCAAAATATGTGTACATCATGGGCGCGACAAGTAGTGTGATGCCCGATGCCACCACGGACAAGGACATCTTGACCAGTGAAGACCGCCATGTGCTGACGCCCGTCCTGCCTGAAGGGTGTTTCTTGCCAGACGCCGGAGCAGACGCGGCGTTAACCGAGCCATTTCTCAACTACCTCGCATTTGCTGCGCCGACACAGCAGCTGACGCTTAGCTACCCAATTCGGGAAGAGGGGGAGAATGAGCCATCCCCTTACGTTGCAGGTTTACGTCAAGCATCAGGACTTTCCTGGGAAATCTGGAACGACCCCCAGCCATCAGATTCAGTGGCCCATCTCATCGGGACATCACGTAGCCTGCTCAGTGACCGGCAACAAATTTTGCGGGCGTTACGTGACACGCAAACACCAATTGGCCCCGCTTGGCAGCAAGTGCAAGACAGCCTCAAGCAGACAGCACTTGCGCCACTTTTAGTGACCTTAGATACGAGTCTGGACTACACAAATAGCGCGGGACATCTACAGCCGGTTCTCGCCAGTGAACTGTATGGCCGCCACTTAGCCGTCTCCATTTCAAGACTCGAAACTTTCTTCCGCAATCCGTTCGAATACTTCGTGAAGTATGGGCTTGGCTTAACACCGCGCCGAGAATTCATGCTGACGCCAGCCGATACGGGGACACTCTACCACGAAGTTATGCAGCAATTGCTTGTGGAAGCGAATAAGCTGGGCGGAATTGCCACACTTTCAGAAGATGTGGTCGCCCAGACTGTCCGGACGATTATGCAACAACTAACGGAACGTCCCGAATTTGCCGTGCTGACCAGCACCGCACGCATGCAATTCATCACCGAGTTACTGCAAGACATTATGCAACGGTCTGCCTGGGCCGTGCAGCGTGAACAACAGGCCAGTCATTTTCGTGTTGCCGCCCAGGAACTCGACTTTGGGCTCGGACGTAATGGGTTGCCCGCACTTGATATTCCAATCGATCAGGGCGGACGCCAACACGTGCTGGTTCGTGGCCGAATTGACCGGTTGGACGAACTGCAGCAAAACGGTACAACTGAGTTCATGGTCGTCGATTATAAATCCAGCGACAAGCGTTTCTCCGCGCAAGATGCCTATTTTGGGCTGGGGATGCAAATGTTGACGTACATGGCAGCCGTCAAGCAGTCCGGCGTGCAGACAAACCGTGACCTCATGCCAGCAGGGGGAATGTTCATGCACCTGCATAACCCGCGTTTGCCTTACCAAGCGGGTACAACTACCGATAATCAGGCGGATTTGTTGCTCCCACTTATGCAGATGCAGGGGATTCTTGTGGCAACACCCGGGATTGCGCAACTCGACAGTCACGTTGCCGATGATTCGGGTGCCTTCATTGGGGGAAGTAAATCGGCCTTCTTCCCGTTGAAGGTCAAAAAAGATGGCACCGCAGCGGCAACAACGCCCATTGTGACACCATCCGAAATCGAAATGCTCTTAACGCACAACGAGGAACTGATTCGCCTGGCTGCGGACAAAATTTTGGCCGGCATCATCGAACTCGCCCCCGCACGCTATGACCAGAAGGCAGACGTGGTGACCCAAAGTGATTACACCAGTATCATGCAGTTCGACCCTGCACTCAGCGGCAACCGCTACCGGGACCTCACAAAGCTCAACATGAAGGACGTGTTGGCGCGACTTGCCAACCAGATTCAAGCGTACACCGACAATGACTTCAACTAGGATAGAAGGGAAGCATGATTGCATGTCAGAAGCAAAGTCAACCGAACCCGTTTTCACGCCTGACCAAGAACGTGCCATCCAAGATGGTGTCCCCGACTTCACGACCTCACCGGCGCAGGGGGCGCACAACCTTCTTGTTTCCGCATCAGCAGGTTCAGGGAAAACCGCGGTTTTGGTGGAACGAATCCGTCGCCAGATTTTGGCCGGGGGGGATGTCTCGCGAATGCTTGTGGTGACGTTCACCAACGCGGCCGCTGCAGAAATGAAGGCGAAAATCGACCGGGCACTTAAAAAGTACCTGACGGAACACCGGCACGAGATGACGGATGAGACACGGCGGCACTTAACGGAACAAATTGGCATCGTGGATAGCGCGCCTATCAGCACGCTCGATGCATTCGCCCTGCAAGTGGTGCAACAATACTATTACGTGGACAATCTGGACCCGAATTTCCGCATTCTCGCGGATACGACCGAGGCACTAATGATTCAAGAAACTGTGTGGGATGACCTGCGTGAGGCCTTGTACACAGGCGAACCCGATGCATTCGGTGATTTGACCCGTAATTTCGCGACTGGGTGGCATGATGACGTGCTGGGTGACCTGATTTTACGGATTTACACCTATGCCATGACCACCACGGATCCAAAAGGGTGGATTTCCCGTCTGCAGCAGCCTTACACAGCCAGCCTCGATGCGGACAGTCCGTTCGTTAACCAGCTGGCAATGGCACTCGCCCCAACGCTACAAGAGGCCGAAAACCTGATTGTACAGGCCAAGGAGAAAACGTCGGCGCCAGACTTAGCGAAGTGGACGGACACGCTGGATCAAGATCTGACCTATATTTTGACCCTTGAATCCGAACTTGGTGGTGATTATGGGCCCCTATACGCCACGCTTAGCGAACGGAAATGGCCGGCCTGGCCGCGCAACAAGGTGGCTGATGAAGGGCTCAAGGCAGATAAGGATGACGCGAAGCAACAGCGTGATGCGGCCAAAAAGTTAATTGAAAAGCACGTGCTGCCACTCGTGACACTTCCCGCAAATGAATTGTTAGAAACACTCACGGGCGCGGGAACGGTGGTCGCTGAACTGAGCCACGTTGCCGAACTTTTCCGCACGCATTACGCCGCCGAAAAAAAGCGGCGCCACGTGATGGATTTCGGTGACATCGAACAGGCGGCGCTCCGCATCCTAACAAAAACCAATCCGGACACGGGTCTATCCGTGGGGCAGGCGTTCCGTGAAGCGTTCGACGTGGTGCTCGTTGATGAATACCAGGACACGAACCCCCTGCAGGAGGCCCTTTTGCAAGCAGTCAGTGAGGAAACGCCTGGGAACCGGTTCATGGTGGGGGACGTTAAACAGAGTATCTACGGGTTCCGGCTCGCTGACCCATCTCTCTTCATGGCGAAGTACAACACCTATGCGAAAGCAGATACAACAGACCCAGAAACGTTCGCCACGCAGGGAGAGCACGTGACGCTCGCCGATAACTTCCGGTCTAGCCAAAACATCTTGGACTTCACTAACCTGATTTTCACCCAAATCATGGATAAACAACTCGGGGCTGTGAACTACACGGGTGCTGAGCAGTTGCAGTACGGCGCCAAGGATTATGGGGATTACCGTCCCGACACGGAATTACTGTTGTATGCACCAGAGGCGGATGATGAAGGTGCCAAAATGGACAAAGATGAAGCGCAAGTTCGCCTTGTTGCCAATCGTATCCAAACACTTATGGCCGACCCCGCAAGCCAAATTTTCGACCGAAAACTTGGCGAAATGCGCCCAATCGACTATCGGGACATCACGCTACTCGAACCAACGCGTAGCCAAAACCTTCTGATTCAACAAGTCTTTGCGGATGCAGGCATTCCGGTTGTCGTGAATAACGCACAGAATTATTTCAAGACGACTGAACTGCAGGTGATGCTGGCACTATTGCGGGTCATTGATAATCCGCTTCAAGAAATTCCACTCGTGGCCGTTCTCCGTTCCCCAATTGTTGGGTTAACCGCCGATGAACTGGCTTTGATTCGAATCACTGACAAGAGTGTCCCGTATTACGACGCCTTGGCGACATTCCAAAACCAGTTCGAGGCAGATACGGCCACGCCGCTTGCCACGCGGACGTATGAAAAAGTTGCGCGATTTACAACGCAACTGACGCACTGGCGCGATTTGGCGCGCACCAATCAACTCGTTGATTTAATTTGGGCGATTTATGCCGATACCGGCTACCTTGATTTCGTGGGGGGATTGCCAGGCGGGCGGCAACGTCAAGCCAACCTGCACGCCCTTTATGAACGTGCCCATAGCTACGAAGAGGGGGGCTTCCGTGGGGTCTTCGCCTTTGTCCACTTTATCGAACTCATGATGAAGCGGGATCAAGACCTCGCAGCGCCGGTTGTGGTCGACCCCAATACGAACGCGGTGAACCTCATGACGATTCACGGGAGTAAGGGGCTCCAGTTCCCCATTGTCTTCTTGATGAACACCAGTCGTCAGTTCCGTGGCGGTCACGGTGAGGGCAGTGTTGTCCTAAGTAGTGATGGAATTGGCATCAACTGGTATGATGCCAGTCGCCAAATGACCGTGCCAACACCGCAATTAGGCCTAGCGACCGCCGCCAAAGCTGCAGCTGAACAAGCCGAAAATATGCGTGTTCTCTACGTTGCGTTAACGCGTGCAGAACAACGTCTCTTTGTTGTGGGGCACACCAAGGATGAAGAAACGACCATTAATCATTGGCAAACATTGGCAAGTGGCACTGAAACGGTTTTGCCGTATGCAGTTCGCCTCGATGCCACCTCACAGTTAGACCTAATCGGCGCGAGCTTGGTGCGTCACCCTAAGTTTCCAGGGAATACGGGCACGATGACAAAATCACTCATGAGTGACCCAACTGTCTTCCACGTCCAGTTTTCAAAAACGGTTCCCATCCAGACACGGCAACACGCGGGCAACGCGGACGTTCAACCGCCATTAGACATCGACGTCGACAACTGGCTTTCTTTCACCTATCCGCACGAATCGGCCACCCGTACGACCGTTTTTCAGTCCGTTTCGGAAGTGAAGGGGGCCTTCGATACGGATCCGGCCGTTCGCGAGTTGAACGAACGAACGGGCGCGACGCAACAAACTTGGCAAAACCGCGCCACAAGTACACTCGCCACGCCGGAATTTATGCAGGTAGACGACCATCTCGATAACACAGCAGTCGGCACGGCAACGCACGCCTTACTGCACGCAATTGATTTGACCCAACCCGTGACGGCCGACGCCTTGCAGAACACGTTGCGTCAACTCGTCACGGACGGCCTCGTTGACCAAATTGTGGCCGATCGTGTGAAGCTGGCAAATGTTGCCCGCTTCTTCACCACGTCATTGGGGCAAGCGTTACAAGCGCACGCAGCTGACGCCAAACGAGAAGCACCCTTTGCCATGCTGGTTCCAGCGGCGCGTTTGTTTAAAGAAATGGCGGGGGATGACCAAAACATCTTGATACACGGGATTATGGACGGCTACTTCGACGCTGGCACGCATATGGTCCTGTTCGATTACAAGACTGACCACATCATTCCTAACCAAGAACAAACTGTTATCAACCGCTATACGGGGCAACTCGCACTCTATGCACACGCACTACACGCGATGACGGGTAAACCAGTCGAAGCGCAACTCATCTTACTCGAATCCCCCACAAGCGTTCACCCCGTGGACTTAACGTAAGGCCAGTGCGTACTGGTGGTCTCCGTTGCGGGCTTAGGGGGCCGGAACGTGGTGTGGCCGGCTCCAGCCGCTGACGCGTCTTCCGCCTAGATTTGAAGCCTCGGCTCGCTACGCTCCCGCGAGTCTCCAAATCTGCCAGTCTGACCAAAACCCGGTCAGACTTCCACCACTTGGCCCCCACGCCCTTCGCTCCGACCACCAGTACACACCTACATAAATTGAGTGGATGAGTTTCCTCTCTTTATTTAGGAAAAAAACTTTTCAGGTAGGACATTCGCGGCTTTGCGCGAATGTCTTATCGAGGTTAGGTTTGCTCAATGAGAAGTCGATTTACTAGCATTGTATCCTCCGAGTTTTAACGTCAACAATCGACAAATGAATGCAACGCAAGGAGCGACAGCGACGTTGCGTCAACATCTTTTCGTTCAAACAAGAAGATGATTGGTGGCAACTGCCGACTAGTGGCGCTACCCGACTATCCGGAGTAAAATGGATGTATTCAAACTATAGAAGATTTTGGTGATGACATGAATCCAGACACCGTTTACGCGGTGATTGATCTTGAAACGACAGGGCCAGAGTGCAAGAAGGGCGACCGCATTATCCAGTTCGGGTGTGCGCTCGTCCGCCGTGGTCACGTCATTCAAACCGTTTCGCAGTTGATCAATCCAGATACGGCGGTTCCACAATCAATTCAACAACTAACCGGCATCACGCCAGACGTCCTTGTCAGCGCCCCGTATTTTGATGAAGTGGCACCCGCACTTGCAGGGCTCATCGGGAACGCCGTTATTGTGGCGCACAATGTGAACTTCGACTATCCCTTCTTAGATGCAGAAATGCAGCGGGTGGGGCGCCCGCCGATGACGAATCAGGCGATTGATACCGTTCAATTAGCACAGATTATGTTGCCCAATCAGGCAAGTTATCGTTTGGCCGACCTGACGCATTTTCTTGGTATTAAACACGAAAATCCACATCAGGCTGACAGCGACGCCATTAGTACCGCTACGTTGCTGACCAAGTTAACACGGCGATTCACGCGGTTGCCTGATGCGACCCAACAGTTGCTTGCCAGCCGTAGCGATTTTCTTGTGCGCGATACGGGCGCCTATTTACGGTCGCTCGTGCAGCATAAGCGGGCATTAACCAAGCGCTTCGTTCAGGTGCAAGACCTCGTGTTAGCGAGTCCGAGCGTGCCAGATGTCCCAGTGACACAGCCTGAGTTTCCAGCAACAGATAAAGCAAAACGCAAGGCCTTGAAGTCTGCAAAATTGCGGTTTCGTTTTGGCCAAGCAAAAATGATGGACAAAATTTATACGAACGCGCAGGGGGCACAAACGCCACTTCTCATTGAAGCGGGGACTGGCCTTGGGAAATCCTTGGGGTACCTAACACCACTGGCGGCTGTTGCCACGCCAGCACGAAAGGTGGTCGTTGCGACATCCACCACTGTCTTGCAAGAGCAGCTCGCCACAACTACGATGTCGGAACTTGGCCGGCTTTATGGGCGCCAGTTTGACGCCGTGGTGCTAAAAAGTTCGCGGCACTTTATCGATTTGAACAAGTTTGCGACGACCCTGCGCACCACAGGGGATTTTAACCGTGCCGATCAACTCCTACAGTTACGGCTGTGTGTTTGGTTGACGCAAACGCAAACGGGGGATTTGGATAGCCTGCATCTTACCGGCGACCAATCCCTGCTGATGCGCCGTATTCGACATACGGGCGACTTTGGGACGAGCGAGCGCAACCCGTTCTACAACGTGGACTTTTATCGGCGGCTTCTTGAACGTGCAAAACAGGCAACGTTCGTTGTGACGAATCACGCGTTTATTGCCCGCCACTATGAGGATGGCGTATTCAACAACCAGCCGTTCCTCGTGGTTGATGAAGCCCAGCACTTCGCGGATAACGTTGCACCTGCGCTGGGGGTGCACTTGAACCTCACGCAATTGCGCCGACTACTTAGCTCACTAAACGGGATCATTAGTCATCCCGATACCCACAGTCTCAGCACGATTTACGCGCAAAACGAACTCGTGAGTTACCAGTTGACGCAAATGCACCAAAGCGTGGCGGATGGGCTACAGACGGTCACCAACATTCAAACGCAACTCTTTCACCACTACTTCCGGCACCATGACCGGCCGCATAGTGGGCAAATTGACCAAATTCTGACCCCGGCTGAAATTGAAGAATTCTTCACGCGTTTCGCTGAACCAGCAAATGAACTGGTCCGCCATTTACGACAAATCTTGCAGGTTGCAACGAGTTTACGGACGGATTACCTGCGTTCGCGCTCCCGATTTGTGACCAGCGATGTTCAGGTATTCCAACGCTTGGATGAAGTTAGTAGCCAACTAGAAGGCTTGCTCCCCGCGGTTTTGGATGTAGCTGCCCAAACACCACGGTTGCAAACGACCGAGTTGACGGTGCCGATTGTGCAATTAAAGCATCCGGATGACCTCACGAGCCTGACGTTGCGGTGGCGCGCGATTGATACCGGTGCTCGGATTCAGGAGCTACTCGCACACTTTACCGCGCCTGTCTTCACGGGGGCCACGCTTACCGTTCGGCGACGCACCAACTTCTTGGCACACGAATTAGGGTATGGCTCCTTCAAGCCAGACCAAGTACTTATTACACGGAGTCCATTCAAGTACCGTGATCAGGCCCGTGTCATGCTGGCAACGGATGCACCAGAAGCACCGGCGACGCTGACTGACGATTATGTGCATTATTTAGCTGAGAGTATCGGGGCGCTGGCCGCCAACAAGCACCAGACTTTAGTTTTATTTACATCGCTAAATACCATCAAGGCGGTATATAATGAGCTTTGTAACAACCCTGAGATTGGGAACAAAGAAATCCTGGCGCAAGGGGTGACGGGCACTGCTGCCAAAATTGCGCGGCGATTTGCCGTTTCCACGAATGCGGTTTTGCTCGGGGCGGCTAGCTTCTTTGAAGGGGTCGATTACCCCAGCAAGCAACTTGAGACCGTCATCGTGACACGCTTGCCATTCACAAATCCGAATGATCCAGTGGTGAAGGCCCGTGCGGCGGTTCTGAAGAAGAAGGGACTTGACCCCTTCAAGGTCGATGCACTGCCGCGCGCCACACTCCAGTTGCGTCAAGGATTTGGACGCCTAATTCGTCGCGAGGACGATCGCGGTGCGTTCGTCGTTCTGGATCCGCGATTCACCAAAACACAATTCGGGCGGGGCATGCAGAAATCGTTACCCCACGTGGACACAGATTTGCTCCCAACAAGTGAAATTCCTGCAGCAATTAACAAGTGGCTTGAACCGCTTGCGAGCGAACAGGTGCCGCTTAATCAGGCAAAACAAACGGAAACAAATTAAGTAACACCCATTTTCGTTGATTCAATCATGAGAGGAAGTCATCATGCACAAACCAAAACAAACGTGGCAACACTGGGCGATTCTAGCCGTTGTGGTCGCGATTATTGCGGCCGTTATCTTCGTCTTGTGGTCGGCCATGCATCCGTACGCAAAGATTCGGCGCGAAGCCGAAAGCATTGCGGAAAAATCGGCGCAGACAACCCAGATTGATGGCTTTTGGTGGGACACCCGCGACAGTAGTTACTTAACGGTTAGTGGCCAGCGTAAATCCAAGGCGGTTTACGTTCTGATTGCGAAGAAGACCGGGAAAGTCACGGTGCTTCAAAAGCGTGATGGGACAACCCGGAACGCCATTTTGCGTCAGGTGTGGACCAAGTATAGTCCAAAACGCGTTCTGAATGCCTCTCTCCGTAAACAGGGAAAGGACATTGTTTGGGATGTCGGGTTCGTCGATAAGCATGATCGTCTAGGTTACCTGACCTACGACTTTGAAACGGGCCAACAATTAAAGGTCATTCGTGATCTATAAATAAGTCAACTTCGAAAGAGAGGCAATACAATGCACATTGCAAAGAAGCTTGCACAAGTAAACCCCAGCGCCACACTCGCAGTGAGTCAAAAAACGGCACAAATGAAGGCCGCCGGTGCGGACGTCATCGATTTATCAGTTGGTCAACCAGACTTTAAGACCCCTGATGAAATTACTGCGGCAGCGATTGCGGCAATCAGTGATGGCTCGGCTAGTTTCTACACGCCAGCTGCTGGTCTGCCTGCACTTCGCAAAATTATTGCGGACCACGTTGCCAAGAAAACGGGCTACACGTTTGCACCCAACCAGATTGTGGTCACAAACGGGGCCAAGTTTGCCCTCTATGATTTGTTCACTGCCATTTTGAACGAAGGCGACGGCGTGATGATTCCACTTCCTGGATGGGTCTCCTACATTGAACAAGTCCGTTTGGCGGGGGGAACACCCCAAACGGTGAAGTCATCGAACGGCTTCAAGGTTACCGTTGATGATCTCGATCAAGCCGTTACGGACAAGACACGTGCCATTATCATTAACAGTCCCCAGAACCCAAGTGGTGCGATTTACACGCAACAAGAACTTACCCTCATCGGTAACTGGGCAGTTCGCCACGACATTCTGATTATTGCGGACGAGATTTACAGTGACTTGATTTACAACGGGGCCACCTACACCTCAATGTTGTCCCTCGACGGCGCGATTGCGGACAACACCGTGCTCATCAGTGGGGTTTCCAAGTCTTACGCCATGACCGGCTGGCGCATTGGTTTTGCGGCCGCACCAAAGAAGATTGCGCAGGCACTGTCCACGATTGCGAGCCACGCAACGGGGAACCCCGCCGCAGTGAGCCAGTACGCCGCAATGGCTGCGTACACGAGTGATCAGTCGTCCGTTGAGACCATGCGTCAGGCCTTTGAGGAACGGCTCAACACACTATACCCATTGCTGAAGGCGATTCCTGGATTCGAATTCGAAAGCAAGCCGGATGGGGCTTTCTACCTGTTCCCTAAAGTGAGCGCTGCGGTTCGTGCCCTCGGATATGATTCCACTGACACGTTTGTTGCTGCACTGCTTGAAGAAACAGGTGTTGCGGTGGTGGCAGGGCGTGCGTTTGGGATGCCAGACCACATCCGTCTCAGTTACGCGAAGGGGCTTGATGACTTGACCGAAGCCGCCAAGCGCATTTCTGAATTTGTGACGGCCAACATTTAGCACCGAAAAGAACGTCACCACCAAAATATTTGGGGCGTGACGTTCTTTGTAGTGTATAATGGTGGTGTTTGTTTTTCGGCCAGGCCGTTTCGCACCTGGTTTGCATTTATCAATGTATATTTCCCCGATAATCGGGATAGAAGGAGTAGTTTCAATGGCACAACGTATCAGCATCATCGATGCCAAGGACCATGTTGACGAAGAAGTCACCATTGGCGTTTGGCTTACCGACAAGCGTAGTAGTGGGAAGATTGCCTTCCTGCAGCTCCGCGACGGCTCTGCATTTTTCCAAGGGGTCGTTCTGAAGAATAACGTCAGCGAAGAAACCTTCACGACTGCTAAGGGCCTGCACCAGGAATCCAGTTTCTGGGTTACCGGTGTGATTCACGAAGACAGCCGGAGTCACTTTGGTTACGAAATCCAGATTAGTGACATCGAAGTTGTGGGGGAAAGTGAAGACTTCCCAATCACCCCTAAGGAACACGGGATTGAATTCCTGCTCGACCACCGTCACCTCTGGCTGCGTAGTCGGCGTCCATTCGCAATCATGCACATTCGTAATGAAGTCATCCGTGCAACTTACGAATTCTTCAACAACGAAGGCTTCATCAAGATGGATGCCCCAATTCTGACGGGTTCCGCACCAGAAGGCACCACCGAATTATTCCAGACGGACTACTTCGACCACGATGCTTACCTGAGTCAGAGTGGCCAGTTGTACGCCGAAGCCGGTGCAATGGCTTACGGCAAGGTCTTCACCTTTGGCCCAACGTTCCGTGCTGAAAAGAGTAAGACACGTCGCCACCTGACCGAATTCTGGATGATTGAACCCGAAATGGCGTTCACAAACCAGGAAGAAAGTCTGAAGGTTCAGGAACGTTACATTGCGTACCTGGTTAGCAACGTCATCGAACACTGCGAATATGACCTCAAGTTGCTCGACCGTGACGTTGATCAGTTGCGTAAGTACACGCAATTGCCATTCCCACGCATCAGTTACGATGAAGCCATCGAATTGCTCCAAAAGGGCGGGTTCGACGCAAAGTGGGGCGACGATTTCGGTGCACCAGAAGAAACGTACATTTCTGACCAGTTCGAACAGCCTGTCTTTATCTTGAACTACCCGAAGACCATCAAGCCATTCTACATGAAGCCACATCCTGACCGTGACGATGTCTACCTCTGTGCAGACTTACTGGCACCAGAGGGCTACGGTGAAATCATCGGGGGGTCCGAACGTGAAACGGACTACGACGCCCTCAAGCAACGCATTGTCGAAAAGGGCCTCGATTTGAACGAATACGAATGGTACCTCGATTTGCGTCAGTACGGGAGCGTGCCTCACTCTGGATTCGGTTTGGGTCTGGAACGTGCGATTACCTGGATTTGCAAGCTGGATCACCTGCGTGAAGCCATTCCGTTCCCACGAATGATTAACCGCATCAAGCCATAACGATAGGGGGCGCTTTTGATGAGCGACCTTAACGACTACATCAATGCGGGCAGCAGCGAGTTCTCAAATTTGCTGTTCACCCGTTTTGCTGACAGCGACCTCAGTTTAACGGAACTGATGGTCTATCTCTTCCTGGCACAACATGTCCAAACGCACACGGAGGCGCCTGATTTAGGGCAACTCGCGGCAAGTGCCAAGATGGCGGAACCCACCTTCATGAACGCCCTGAATCGTCTTTGTGCGAAGGGGGCTGTGATTCTGCAGACCACCACCGATGACGCGGGTCGTTTGGTGGACCGGTATGATGTGTCACCACTAATGGCACAACTCCTACAGGTCGCCACGAAGACGTCCGTGACGTCAGACGCGACATCGACGACACCCCTGTCACCCGTTCGGCAGGTGATGGGGCAGGTCGAAACTGAATTTGGGCGGCTCTTAACGCCAATTGAGCAGCAAATGATTCGTGACTGGCTCAACGTAGACCGGTATAAACCGGAACTAGTTAGTCTTGCGCTCCGTGAAGCCGTCTTGAACCAGGCGTACTCGCTCAAGTACATGGATCGCGTCTTGCTGCGGTGGGAGAAACAACACCTCACCACACCAGAAGCGGTTCGGCGGGCACAACAAAAGTTTGATTCGCTATAAGTCAAAATAAAAAAGTCTCGTTCGTGTTTTTGCACGAACGAGACTTTTTTATTTTGACCTATTCTGTTGCCTTGTCTTCGGTTATTGACGAAGAAACTGATGAGGCGGTACTTTCTGAAGATGCCTCGCTAGTGCTGGTTGAAGCAGATTCACTGGATGAACTGCTTGCTGAGCTACTTAACTCACTGGAGTAGTCGGAACTAGCACTGGATGAAGACTCAGAACTAGCCGATTCACTCGATGAACTGCTGCTAATACTGCTACTTGTTGAAGACGTTGAGGACGATTCAGATGAACTACTACTACTTTCATCCGTCACGCTCTCAAGATCGCTGCTACCAGAGACGAAGAGTTCCCGTTGGCCGTTGACCGTTTTTGCGATGACGGTACTTGGCTTGACCCAATCACGGTTAGGCAAGTCGGTTGAAACGTAAGACATCAATTCCTTATAAATTCGGGTCGCAAGTTTCTGACTGGTTGCGCCCAGACCGTCCTCAAGTGGTTTATCATAACCCGTCCAAACGGAGATAACGCGCTTGCGGGTGTAGCCGGTAAACCAGCTATCTTTTTCAAGACCACTGAGGGAAGGGTTGTTTTTCAGTTCATCTGAGGAGTAGTTCACACTCCCGGTTTTCCCGGCTTCATACAAGTTAGATACCTTGGCACCCGTCCCGGTCCCACTGGTCATAACGCCCTTCAGCATATCCGTAATCATGTATGCCGTGCTGCTCTTCATCGCCCGGCTACCCGTGTCGGAATAGTTGGTGGTGACGCCATCTGAGGTCGTAATTTTGTGTACGTAATAGGCCTTATAGTAGAGCCCACCGTTTGCGAATGCACCGTACGCCGCTGCTTCCTGTTCCGTGGAAACCGGTGCCCCAATCCCGGCTGAATACTGCGCGTCAGTCGAGGAGAGGGTGATGCCGAGTCCCTTCAAGAAGCTGACCCCACGCGATAAGCCCACACGTTCCAGCATCTTAATTGCCGGAATGTTACGCGATTGCTCAAGCGCATACCGCATCGTGATGACCCCCAGATATTGATTGTCCCAGTCGTGAAGTGGTATATCCGTTCCTGGGTAGTTGTAGGCTGAATCATCAATCTTTGTGGCCGTTGACGCGTGGAGGTACTCAATTGCCGGCCCGTAGTCCATCATCGGCTTCATGGTGGAACCGTTTGACCGGTTAGCACTTGTTGCCCGGTTGTAGGCGAGTTTCACGTCACCTGTTTTCCGCCCCCCAATCTGGGCCAAAACCTTTCCCGTATTCGGATCAGTCATAGTGACAGCAGTCTGAAACTTGTCATCAGGGAAGGCAACGTTACTGTCGTCGTTCACAATCTTATACAGCTTTTTCTGTGCGTCCAAATCAAGATTTGTGTAAATCTTCATTCCCGATGTGTACGGATTAAGTCCCGTCCTTTTTTTAACTTCCTTAATCACAGAGGAGAGGTAGCTATCAATAATCTTGTCCGTGGAAGAAGTGTTCTTTTCGGTAGACTGCTTAATGAGACCCTCGGAGATTGGTGTTGCCTTGGCTTCAGCAGCCTCACTAGCCGTAATTTTGTTGTTACTCAGCATAGCGTTAATCACCGTATCTCGCCGCGCCTTGGCTTTAGCAGGGTGGGTGTATGGGTTGTAATTGACAGGGGATTGACCGAGACCAGCGATGAATGCCGTCTGCGCCAAGCTTAATTTCTTTAGGGACTTGCCGTAGTAGTACTCAGATCCCGTTTCCATCCCGTATTGGCCAAAATTCATGTAGACCTTGTTGATGTAGTATTCGAGGATTTGTTCCTTGCTGTACTTTTGTTCAACTTTAAACGCGAGCAGGGCTTCCTGCGCTTTACGCTTCAACGTTTGATCGGACTGCTTCGTTGAGAAAACAGAGAGCTTCACCAACTGTTGCGTTAACGTGCTTGCCCCCTGAAGGCTGCCGCGGTTAAAGACGTTGCTAACTGCTGCGGTCACGATTCGAACGGGGTTAACCCCGAACGCTTCCTTGTAGAAGTGTTTATCTTCCACCGAGACAACCGCGTCCTTTAGCTGTTGCGGAATATTCTGCGAGGTCACGTACGTTCGGTTTTCGAGTCCCAACGAGGTGATCTTATCACCCTTTTTGTCATAAATTTGAGAGCTGTTATCGCTCTTCAATTTTTCCTGCGTGATGGCGGGCGCATCTTTAGCGTAATAGGCAAAAAGCGCCACTCCACTTAGAAAGCCGACTAACAGGAGAATTCCCACCCACTTGAAAATGCGGCGAATGGGGTGCTTCACTTGTTTCTTGGGGCCTTTCTTTTGCTTGCCTTGCCGTTTCTTTGCCATCCGTGAATCGTTACTTGTGCCCGTTCTTGCCACGAGGCGCACCTACTTTCTTATTAATCAGCCAGTCAACCCCATCTAAGTAGGGGACAGTCGGCGTCAATTGGGGTGTCAGTTCAAAACTGTTCGCCATAATTGCATCTATCGAAATTGATTTACGCCCATCTTGTGCTTGCGCATCCCAAGCAGGAATCACCAGGGTTGCTGGTACAACGAACAGTCGCTGTAGTGCGGAAAAACGCATAACAACGAAGCAAATGCCATCTTGAATGAGGCATGCCCGCATATGGTCAATCTGGTGCTGGTGGAAGTTCTTGAGGGGGAAACTCGTCTTGTTCTTGGTTTCCTTGGCTTCAAAGTCCAAGTACCAACCACGGTAAACCCCGTTATAATCCGTTGTGGAGGGCGTTTTAAAATAACCCTCACGCACAACCGCCTTGCTTCTGGCTGGATAATCGACGCGTACAATCTGAATCGGGGTCGGCTTCTTGTACACCACAGCCCGGTTCACTTGCAAATAATACGCATTTGTCGCGTTTAATTCATCTTCAAGCGTCATCCCACGGCCACCATAAATGGTGTTTCGGTGGACCCTTAATTTGGGTGCATCTGATTGATTCGATGACGTATATGAACTACCATTTGGGTAGTGGAATGCCATACTCATCACGCTCCTACATTTTATTATAACAACATTAGCGAGAAATCGCGCGTAATTGAGGTGACTTTAGTTGTTAAAAAGACTTTGGGTTACGGGGTACCGTAGCTATGAACTCAATATTCACGGGCAAACTGACCCAAGAATCCGGGTCATTAAAGATTCACTAAGAAATGCGATTCAATATTATCTAGACGACGGACTTGAGTGGCTTATCACGGGTGGCCAACAGGGGACGGAGCAATGGGCGGCAGAAGTGGGATTGGAATTGAAAAAAGATTATCCAGACTTGCAAATTGCCATGATGTTTCCGTATAGTGAATTTGGGAACAGGTGGCAGGAAAATAGCCAAGAGCGTCTGCGGCTCCTGCAAGATCAACTCGACTTTTCGGCCAGCGTCAGCCAAGAACCCTACAAGTCCGGGTATCAATTGTCAGCGTACGGGCAGTTCATGACCACGCATACGGACGGCGCACTTTTCCTATATGACACCGACTATCCTGGTAAGTCTGAGTTTGACTATAATCGGGTCCGTCAATTACCAGAAAACCAGCACTATTCATTCCAAACCATCACGATGGATGATTTGGAAGAAGCAGCGCGAACACTCGCCGAATTAGAGACAGAGAAAAATAACCATTTTCAGAACTGATTATTTGTGTTAGAATAAATACATCCCCGCGTGGGAATTTCCGAGGTGTATAAAATGGATTCAGAAAACGAACAGCAATTCAGTGTCCAGTACGGACCAAAAGATATTCTCAATAAACAGTTTAAGACCAAGATGCGTGGGTATGATCCTGATGAAGTCGATGAGTATCTCGATTCCATCATTAAGGATTATGAAGCCTACACGACCGAGATTGAACGTTTGGATGACGAACGTGCCCGTCTCGTAAGTCGTGTCGACGAGCTGAACAAACAGCTTACGGTCGCAAAGGGAACTGCAACAACTGCAGCCCCAACCAGCACGGCGGCAACTAATTACGACATTCTGAAACGTCTGTCGAACTTGGAACGCCACGTGTTTGGGAGCAAACTTGCGGGTGACACATCCGCAAGTAGCGACCCCCGCGAACGTGGGCAATACTAATATTGATACTAAACCTGTAAATCACGAGTAATTGCGCCCTGCTTCTGCAGGGTGAGGAAAGTCCATGCCCGCACAGACTGCGATGTCTGTAGTGATCGCGCTAGGCCCAATAAGCCTAGGTACCGGTAACGGTAACGGCGACCGAACGCGCTAAGGTTTCGGCTATGCGTTAATAGGTCTGAACAGTGCCACAGTGACGATGCCAACTGGAAACGGTTGGTTTGGAACGGGTAAACCCCGCGAGCGAGTAACCCAAACTTTGGTAGGGGCGTTTCGCCATGGTAAATGAACTAACGGCGATACAGTGCTTTGCACTGAGATAGATGATTACTAATGGATGAAGGTGCCTGATCTTCATCCGGAACAAAACATGGCTTATAGGGATTTACAGGCAGGCACAGCTTGGGGCAACCCAAGCTGTTTTAGTATACAATGATAAAGTAGCACCTCAACAATTGATTACGAACGCCGTGAATGGCGGAAAGGATTTATTCATACATGAAATACCAATTAGTGGCAACAATGGCTGCTGGCTTTGAAGCAGTGACCGCCCGTGAACTTCAGAACTTGGGGTACAAGACCCGTACCGAAAACGGGAAGGTTTATTTTGAAGGGGACGAACGCGACATTGCGTACACGAATGTCTGGCTTCGGTCTGCTGACCGGATCAAGATTATTTTGACGCAATTCAAGGCGCTGACGTTCGACGACTTATTCGAAGGCGTGCGCGCACTCCCCTGGGCGGACTACTTGCCACTAGATGCCCAGTTCCCCGTTGCGGGCCGTGCAGTGCGTAGTAAGTTGCACTCTGAACCTGATGTGCAGGCGATTACCAAGAAGGCCATCGTGGACAGTTTGAGTGCCACCTACCACCGGCACTCACGCCTACCAGAAACGGGTGACAAATACCCGCTTGAGGTCTCCATCTTACGCGACATTGCAACGATTACCATTGATTCAACGGGTAGTTCGCTGTTCAAGCGTGGTTACCGTGTGGCAAAGGGACCTGCACCCCTGAAGGAAAACTTTGCAGCTGCACTGGTGATGCTGACGAATTGGCACCCAAACATGCCTTTCTATGACCCAACGACCGGGTCTGGGACCATCGCCATTGAAGCCGCCATGATTGGGCGCAACATTGCACCCGGGATTAAGCGCGATTTCGCCTTTAGCAACTTCCACTTCATGAAGCCAAGTATCTTGGCGGGTGTGCGTGAGGAAGCTTTGACGTTACGTAACGATAACGAATTGACCATTATTGGTGGGGATATCAACCAAGAAATGATTGAGATTGCGAACGTGAACGCCCAGAATGCGGGTGTGTTACATGATATTCGTTTCCGCCAGGTGGCTGTTAAAGACTTCCACACCGATTTGGAAGACGGGGTTATCATCGCAAACCCACCATACGGGAAGCGAATGAACGACGTTGAAGATGCGCGTCGCGTTGCGGAAGAGATGGGGGACGTTTACCGCACCATGCCAACTTGGAGCAAGTACATCTTGACGGGTGACCTTGAATTCGAGCGTTACTACGGGCAAAAGGCAACGAAACGCCGTAAGCTGTACAACGGGGCAATTCGGACCGATTTCTTCCAGTACTGGGCGGATCGTCGACACTAGAAATTAAGATTTAGGGACATTGACGAAATATGAGCGATTCCTGCAGTCAACGGTGTACAATGTGTCTGTAACCGATTTCAACAGACTGAAGGAGGAACTTCTATGAGTGAGACGTTGACGCAGATTCTTAAACAGCTTGGTGACGCCAGGGCTTCCGGAATCCAGGTCACCGTGGCAACGATGGATAAACGCCGTTGCCACGGGATTGTGAAGGATATTATTCCGGGACAGGTAAAACCATTCGCGGATCGATCCGTGGTGGTTGTACAGACGAAATCAGGCATTAAACGTATCCCTGGCTATGCCATCACTCGAATTGCTTCGGGCAGTTAATGTCCTTAATTGAATAGAAATAGGAAGACTGCGACGACTTCTGGCGCAGTCTTTTGTCATTCATTTCAAAGTTACACGAAATCTTTGTCAGATTAGCTTTAACTTTATTGTTTTTTTGAGTACAATGATGTAGTTATTAGAAAACAATTAACTACATAAGCTTCATTCACTTAGGAGGAACGAAAATGACCGATAAACAACCTCGATATCAAGATGACCTGTACAACGCCGTTAATGGCGCGTGGGCCGAAACTGCTGTGATTCCTGACGACAAACCCGCAACCGGGGGCTTTCAGGATCTCGCCGATGATGTCGAAAAGAAGTTGATGCACGATTTCAACGCCGTCAGCGATGGGACTGAAGACGCGACTGACAGTTACTTTGCAGAAGCGGTTAACTTGTTCAAAATTGCGTCTGATTACACCAAGCGGGATGCGGACGGTATTGCACCAGAATTGCCACGTTTGCACCAGATTCAGCAGTGGACCTTCAGTGATTTCACCGAGAAGGCCGGTTTATTTGCGTTGAAGGGATTCCCAATGCCCGTCACGATTGACGTTGATGCCGACATGAAGGACACGCAGCACAATTCCGTTGTCCTGCTCGGCCCCGACACGATCTTACCAGATACGACTTACTACGAAGAGGGCAACGCACAGGGACCTGAATTACTCGCGAAGTGGCGCGAGGCAACTGCAGCAATTATGGCGCATACGGACTTGTCAGCGGCAGATCAGGCCGCCTACCTCGACGCAACCATCGCTTTTGACGCCCAGGTCGCAAAGCGCGTGAAGAGTTCCGTTGAATGGGCAGATTCACCCGCTATGTATAACCCACGTTCACTCGCGGACGCTGCCAAGAAGACGGACGCGTTTGACTTGATTGCCTACCTGAACGATACCATGCCAGCACTTCCCGAACAGATTATTGCTTACGATCCACGCTTCCTGGATGAAATGGCCACCTTGTTCAACGAAGAAAACTTCGCGAACTTCCGTGCCTGGGCGTACGTGAACGAATTGCTTCGCCGCACGGGCTATCTGAGTGACGAATTGCGTGTCGCTGGGGGGGCGTTCGGCCGTGCTCTGAGTGGGTCGCCTGCCGCACCTAACCAAGAAAAGGCGGCTTACCGACTGGCCAACGCGTTTTTCGCTGAACCGATTGGCGTCTACTATGGGCGTACCTACTTTGGGGAAGCGGCGAAGGCCGACGTCACCGCGATGGTTGAACGGATGATTGCCACGTACAAGGACCGTCTCACGAAGAACGAATGGCTTTCCACCGCCACAAGCGAGAAGGCCATTGTGAAGTTGGACAAGATGGTCTTGAAGATGGGTTATCCCGACAAGGTCGATGCGATGTATGATACGCTGCACGTTGATACGGCGGCAAGTCTGCTGGACAATGTCCTGACGCTGGCAGAAGCACGGCGGAAGTGGAACTACGCGAAGTTGATTAAACCGGTTGACCGTTCTGAATGGGCAATGCCTGGGCACCTGGTCAATGCTTGCTACGACCCATCACGAAACGACATTACCTTCCCCGCAGCCATCTTACAGGCGCCATTCTATTCCCTCGACCAAACGAGTTCCGAAAACTTCGGGGGCATTGGGGCCGTCATTGCGCACGAAATCTCACATGGTTTCGACAACAATGGGGCACAGTTCGATGAATACGGAAACTTGAACAAGTGGTGGCAGGACGCCGACTACAAGAAGTTCAACGAATTAACCCAAGCGATGATTGACCAGTTCGACGGGATTGCCTTTGAAGGGGGCACCGTGAACGGAAAGCTCATCGTGAGCGAAAACATTGCGGATGCTGGGGGGATTGCGGCCGCACTGACCACCGCAAAGGAAGAACCTGACGTTGACTTGAAGGCCTTCTTTACGAACTGGGCACGCATCTGGCGCATGAAGGAACGGACGGAATATGCACAGCTTCTCCTGGCCGTCGATGTTCACGCACCACACTATTTACGTGCAAATATTCAGCCACGAAATCTCGCGGACTGGTACGAGGCTTTTGATGTTCAACCTGAAGATGGCATGTACTTGGCGCCAGAAAAGCGGATTACAATCTGGTAAATCGTTATTTTAATAAGATCAAAAAAAGAACAGTCGAACTGTTCTTTTTTTGTCTAACTAACCTTCATTTGTCCCTACAAGCAACTGCAAATGTGCAATAATATGTACCAGATAGTGCGTCATTTGCGCCATTAGATTTCAAAAACATAAAAAAGTTAACCACTTTTACAAAGGGTGTCTTGTTACCTGTATAATGCAACTAAGGTTATTGCAAATGAGTAGGACTGGATGAGGGTGACAATTATGTTAACGCACCAACTTTTTTTAGGGCACAACGATCAATGTCGACTTCAATTTTACCAACAATACGTCGACCTGCCACATGATTACCAGAATGCGGATTCCGCCGCACGACTGCGCCATGTCAGTACCACCAGTATCTATCGCGCCATGCAGGTTATTGCGGATGATCTGAATCAATTACGTGCGGAGAAGGGACTCGCGACCATGCCCGCATCCATCCCCATCAATAAACGGTTCAACATCCCCGCACCAGGGTATGCCGTCTTTTTAATGCGTGAATCGTTGGCGGGCAAGTTTCTTCTTGCCGTTCTTCAGCACCCAGACTGGAGCCTACGTGAGTTTGCTGATTCCCAAAACACGAGTAACGCCACGATTTTTCGCCGTGTGCGTAACCTCTCTGAGTTTCTGAAACAGTTTGATGTCCGCATTAACTTTAATCCGATTGGTCTGATTGGCAACGAGACAGTGATTCGGTTCACCTTGGCCGAACTCATCTGGCAGTTATCCCAGGACGGAACCGACCTGTTACCTGAACTGGCGCAGGAGGCAAACCAAGTGGCACAGGCGATTGAGGATGCGGGACTAAAAACGTCCAATTTCGTTCGCGCACGGTTGAACATTATCTGTGCCGTCAACATTGCGCGTCAACGTCAGGGACACGTCATTTCAGGTATTCGGCCCATTGAGGAGATTCTCAGTACGACGGTTGCGAATCCGCGCCACAAACATTTAACCAGCTGTCCCGTGAATTTTGAATCCTCGTTTGCGCTCATTTACCTAGAAATGATGCTGGGCACGAGTTTCCACTCGCATAAAGACGAACTGGCAGCCAGTTTCATCGGCCACCACGCCCGTCTCAACACAATCGAGTGGCAGTTCGTGAACCTCATCGTTCGTCGGGTTCGGTCAGTGGCCGGCGTCGACGAACATCGCCTTGATGACCAGGTGCTGATTGGGAACATGCTCATCATCACCGTGGCACTGAACTTGCTGGATGTCCCCGTCCCAGCATTTGAACCCGTCATGGTCGCCACTGGAACGCCAACGCCAAATTCGCTAAAGAAGGCGGTGAACCAGATATTTGCGACGCTTCCTGACCATTTGCAGTCCTTTAGACGCATCCAAACATCCCTCACGACGCGTTTATTGCCGCTCTTGTCATCTGCAATGCCGGATGCAATGGAGAAGGTGCGAATCCATATTGACCCCACAATGGAACACCAGATTTACGTGGCGGTCGAGGCTTCCCTTCAGCAGATGCCCGCGGTGAAGCTGGTGCAGTCAGATGAACTCGCACGGTTAACCATCACAAGCGATTTGAGCAAGGCCTATTTGCCAATGAAGGAAGATTCCCACTATTTTTATTTTTCCATTAGTAGCTATAGCGCCTGGCTCCGACTAGAACACTACATTCACTACCTTGCCGTGCATGAATTTGGCATTCGGACCGGGTCGGGTATTGACTACACATACACCAACTTAGATTTTTGGGAAAAGGTGAAGCAGAACTAGAGGGTGCGCCAGAAGACGGATTAGCTTCCACAGATAGCAAAAGCCAGGCAGAA
The DNA here is from genome assembly GCA_934370925.1 of uncultured Lacticaseibacillus sp. GTDB lineage: Bacteria > Bacillota > Bacilli > Lactobacillales > Lactobacillaceae > Lacticaseibacillus. The sequence goes on from CAKRNG010000002.1 coordinate 84,662, forward strand.
ATTCCGCACGGAATTTCTGCCTGGCTTTTATCTTGTTGTGCGGTACAGTTTTTTACGATTACGCCATGAATTCAGCTTCGACACGGGTGGCAGCGCAATACTCATTTCGATGGGCGGGCGAGACCAACAATAAGAATTCCTGCAGCACCATGTCCTGGGTTGCCTTTTACGGCTACGTCTGTGTACAATTTGAGCATGTTCTAAATTTTCCGAGGATGGCGATGTGTTTTGCAACAAAAGTTTTCTTACCAACCCACGATAGCGGATACCGTTATCTTCTGGGGCATTATTATTTCAGCACTTGCACTAGCCGTAACGATACGGATGGAGAAGGCCAGCACGTCCTTACTAGCAATCATTGTCGCATTATTGACCGCAGTCGTGGCAATTACGCAATTAGTTCGCTACCAGGGCACGCTGACGGACCAGACATTGACGTTGCGTCGGCTACTACCAAGCAATACCCTCACCATCCCAACCACTGAGTTAAGCGTCACCGTCATTGGGAAGCGCACCCTGTTGCTGCAGGGGACACCATACGGCGATGTGCGCATCAGTACTTGGCGCAGGGCGTCGTTAGTTGCACAGTTATTCAACCACAATAATTAGGGGGCAATCATGTCAGACATTGATATTGCACAAGCAAACGAACGTACCGAAATGCGTCCCATCACGCAAATTGCGGAAGCAGCAGGACTGACCGCAGACGAAATCGAACAATACGGTCCTTACAAGGCCAAAATCACCTTTGCGGCCCAGAAGCGCCTACAAGATAAAAAACAAGGAAAACTGGTTCTAGTGACCGCCATCAACCCCACACCTGCTGGGGAGGGGAAGTCCACGATTGTTGTCGGCCTTGGGGATGCACTACGTCGTTTGGGCAAAAATGCCGTTTTGGCGCTCCGCGAACCTTCTCTTGGCCCCGTGATGGGGATGAAGGGCGGCGCAACGGGTGGCGGCTACGCACAAGTTGTCCCAATGGAGGATATTAACCTCCACTTCACGGGAGACATGCACGCCCTGACTTGTGCCGTCGATACGCTTGCTGCCCTGATTGATAATCACATTCAGCAGGGGAACCAGCTAAACTTGGACCCACGGCGAATTAGCTGGAAGCGTGGCTTAGATATCAACGACCGTGCCCTCCGCAATATTGTGATTGGCATGGGTGGCCCTTACCAAGGCGTCCCACGCGAAGACGGGTTCGACATCACTGTTGCCAGTGAACTCATGGCTGTTCTCTGCCTAGCGAGCGACTTACATGACCTGAAGCAACGTATCGGCCACATCGTCGTGGGGTACACATACGACCGCAAACCCGTGACCGTCGATGACTTAGGGGTGACGGGAGCCATTGCAGCCTTGTTGAAGGACGCCGTAAAGCCAAATCTGGTGCAAACGCTCGAACACACCCCAACGATTATCCACGGGGGACCATTTGCAAACATCGCGCACGGGTGTAACTCCGTCATGGCAACCCGAACTGCACTGGCACTCGGGGACATCGCGGTGACGGAAGCCGGATTCGGGGCAGATCTCGGGGCCGAGAAGTTCATGGACATCAAGGCACCCGTTTTGGGTAAAACCCCGGATGCTGTCGTGATTGTGGCAACTATTCGCGCCCTCAAGTACAACGGCGGGGTGACCCTCAAGGAATTGTCTAACGAAAACCTGACCGCATTGCGCGCCGGGTTTGCTAACCTCGACCGGCATATCGAAAACATGCAGCGGTATGGCGTCCCCGTTGTGGTCGCCATTAATGCGTTCACCGCAGACACAGACGCCGAAATTGCACTCGTTCAGCAACTTTGCGCTGAGCGGGGCGTTAAGGCCGTTAACACAACTGTCTGGGCAAACGGTGGGGCAGGGGGGCAAGAACTCGCTGAGGCGGTCGTTGCGGCCACTGAACAGGAAACCAGCTTCAACCCACTTTATGAACGCGACACATCTGTGCAGGATAAGTTGGAAACCATTGTGCAGAAGGTTTACGGTGGCGCAAAGATCGAATTTAGTCACCAAGCACAAATCAACTTGAAGGTCATCAAGAAGAATGGTTGGGACAAATTACCCGTTTGTGTCGCTAAAACGCAATATTCCTTCACCGACGACGCGACTGTCTTGGGTGCGCCTAACGATTTCACCATCCACGTTAGCGAAATCATCCCCAAGTTAGGGGCCGGCTTCCTCGTCGTCAAGACCGGCGCCATTCTCACGATGCCTGGCCTGCCAAAAGTACCTGCAGCCCAGAATATCGACGTGGATGATGACGGCGTGATTTCTGGCCTCTTCTAAGCAAACCACACCCTCAATTTAGATTGGAAGTTTTATATTGATTATTTATCTCATCATTACCGCCGTGATGGTGGTCGCCGATCAGTTGTTTAAGCACTGGATTGTCGCCAATATCGCACTGGGCGGGAGCAAGACTTTAATTCCGGGCGTATTGAGCCTGACGAATATTCAAAATGACGGTGCTGCCTGGAGCATGTTCAGTGGTCAGCAGTGGTTCTTCTACATTACAACCGTCATTGCACTCATTGTCGTCTTCTTTCTCTGGAAGGATAGTCAAAACAAACCCGTTTACCGGCTCGGCCTCGCCCTCATTCTGGCGGGGGCGCTTGGGAACTTCATCGACCGTGTGCACCAACAATACGTGACCGACATGTTCCAGACGGACTTCATCAATTTCCCCATCTTCAACATTGCCGACATGTGCTTAACGGTGGGCGTCATTTGCGTGGGTATCTACATCATCTTTCTCGACAGGAGTGATCAGTAGATGGCTGAATTAACGATTACGGACGAATCAGGGCGCATTGATAAGGTGCTCGCAACCGCCTTTGCTGAATTCACCCGGTCGCAGCTACATCAGTGGCTACAAGATGGACGCGTTCAGGTGAACGGTCAAGCAGTACGGGCATCCTACAAGGTGCGCCAGGGCGACCAAGTCCAAATTACACCACCCGAACCCACCGTTTTGGATGCAATCCCGCAGAACATCCCCATCGAGATAGTGTACGAAGACGATGACGTGATTGTCGTCAACAAGCCTCAGGGGATGGTTGTTCACCCCGCGCCGGGGCACCCTGATGGCACGCTTGTTAATGGGCTCCTATACCACACACACCTGGCAGCCATTAACGATGTGATTCGACCCGGAATTGTGCACCGTATTGACCGGGACACGTCAGGCTTACTGATGGTGGCCAAAAGTCAGGTGGCAATGACCAGCTTGAGTGCGCAGTTGCACGAAAAGTCGAATCGCCGGGAATACCTAGCAATTGTGCACGGGAACATTCCAGAAGATTCAGGCACAATTGATGCCCCGCTTGCCCGCGACCCGAAAGACCGGAAGAAAATTGCGGTTCAGCAGGGCGGGCGGCATGCTGTCACGCACTTCACCGTTGAAGAACGTTTCGGTGACTACACGTTGGTCCGGTGTATTTTAGAAACCGGCCGCACGCACCAGATTCGTGTCCACATGGCCTACATCCATCATCCCGTGGCGGGTGATCCGGTGTACGGTCCTAAGCGCACACTGCCTGGTAACGGTCAGTTCCTTCACGCCGCGGTTCTTGGCTTTAAGCACCCCACAACCGGTAAAGAACTTGTTTTCTCGGCGGATGTCCCCGGATTGTTCGCCCAGACACTTACAAATCTTCGTGCAGGCATTGACAAGACCCGCAAAGTTCGGTAATCTATACCACAGTTTAAAACCCTTTAAATAAGTCCAGAGAGGCTTAGAAGGAATCCGGCGCCCCGCGGGGAATACTATGCCTTCCGTCTAACTCTGGACGGAAGGCATTTTTTATTTTCAAGACAAGATTGGAGAACGTAATGGCACAAGCAGAATTTCATAATGACGCAGCAATTCTTGATATCGGTGACCGTCCTGGACTCGCCCAGTGGTTTGGCCTCTCCATCCAGCACCTATTCGCCATGTTCGGTTCGACCGTCTTGGTGCCAATCCTCGTTGGTCTGGATCCATCCATCGCCCTCATGAGTAGTGGGGTGGGAACCCTCATGTACATTCTCATCACAAAGGGGAAGATTCCTGCCTACATGGGCTCCTCATTTAGCTTCATCACGGTCATGCAGGCACTGATGAAGGGCGCTGGCTATCCCGCAATTGCCCAGGGAACCATGGCCGTGGGGATTGTTTACCTCATTGTCGCTCTCATCGTAAACTATATCGGGAGCGATTGGATTGATAAAGCACTGCCCCCAGTTGTGGTCGGCCCCATCGTCATGGTGATTGGCCTCTCCCTTGCTGGTACCGCCGCAACGGACGCAACGATGCGGACCGTTAGCGCCACCGAATCCGTCTATGACCTCCGTTACTTTACGGTGGCAATGCTGACGCTGATTTTAACCATCATTTACAACATGTACCTGAAGAAGTTCATCAGTCTGCTTCCCATCCTGCTCGGGATTGTCAGTGGCTACCTGATTGCCCTCGCATTTGGGATTGTCGATTTCTCCGGTGTGATGAGTGCGAAGTGGTTCAGCTTGCCTGACTTCCAAGTCCCATTCTTAACCTACAGCCCTAAGTTCTACTGGGGTGCAATTCTCTCCATGGCGCCAATTGCCTTCGTGACCATGACGGAACACATGGGCCACATCATGGTGCTCGACAAACTGACGGGGCGGAACTTCTTCAAGGATCCTGGTCTGAACCACACATTGGCGGGGGATGGGACGGCTTCCATCATCGCCAGTCTAATTGGGGGATCCGCAGTAACCTCGTACGGTGAAAACATTGGGGTGCTCGCCATGACGCGTGTCCATTCCATCTACGTGCTTGGTGGGGCCGGATTCTTCGCCATCGTCTTCGCCTTCATTGGCAAACTCAGCGCACTGATTCGCTCAATTCCAAGTCCCGTCATCGGGGGGATTAGCTTCCTTCTCTTCGGGGTGATTGCCAGCAACGGTCTGCGTGTCCTAATCGACAACAAGATTGACTTTAACAAGAAGCGGAACCTCATGATTGCGTCCACCATTCTTGTCATCGGAATTGGGAATGCAAGCTTACAGTTCTCTGGCTACACGTTCTCCGGTCTTGCATTAGCAACCGTTATCGGGATTCTGATGAACCTGATTCTGCCACAAAAAGCGGCAAACGAAGATTAAGGCCATTTTCTAACAGCCCCGTCAAAACCCATGTTCGGGATTTTGGCGGGGCTGTTGTGCGCTGGCCTCATTTTGACTAGCAAAATGGCCGGGTGACACATATAATTAAACTTGCGAACGATTGTTCCAAAAGCAACACTGCTGTATTTGGAACAACACCAACAGACTTAAATTTGCGACTCCAATCGCAGGAAGAAAGGGTGGGGGACAATGCGCCGCTACTTAATACTTGACGATGGCACCTCGTATGCCGGCACCGGCTTTGGGGCACCAATTGTAACAACGGGGGAACTCGTTATTCAGACGGGGATGACTGGCTACCAAGCAACCATTACGGATAAGGTCAATACGGGCAAAATCATCATGTTTGCCGCGCCACTCGTCGGTACGGTGGGGATTAACCGCAACGACTACGAAAGCATCGACCCCGCGATTAAAGGGGTGATTGTTGCGGGCTTAGCCGATGAACCAGGGCACTTTGCCAGTAAAGCCACCCTCGATAGCTACTTGACGAGTATGCGTATTCCCGGTGTTTACGGCATTGATACGCGCGCACTGATGCGCCACGTGAACGCGGCGGGGCGGGCATTTAAGGCCAGTATCGTGGACGCAGATGACGAACATGCGTTTGACCAGCTCCGAGCACTGGTGCTGCCACATAATCAGGTACAGCAAGTTTCCACCGAGAAGCCATACCCATCTCCAGCTACCGGCAAGAACGTCGTGGTGGTGGACTTTGGTCTGAAGCACAGCTTGCTCCGGGCACTGGCCGTACGTGACTGTAACCTCACCATTGTGCCCGCACCAACTAAAGCCAAAACCATTCTTGGGTTAAGTCCGGACGGGGTCGTGCTATCAGACGGCCCTGGCGACCCTGGGGATGCCGCATACGCGGAAGAGATGATTCGGGGATTGCAAGGGAACGTGCCACTCCTAGCGATTGGCCTGGGTCACGAACTCTTTGCACGGGCAAATGGCGCGGAGACGTTACGGCTTGAACAGGAACACCACGGTTTGAACTTCCCCGTTCGCGAAGTTGCGACGGGTCGTGTCGATATTACCACCCAGAATCACAGTTATGGTGTGCGGTCCGAAAGCCTGCAGCCAGACAAACTGCTGGTCACACACGTCAATGTTGTGGACGGCGCGATTGAAGGGTTGCGGCACCGGCTGTACCCGGCATTTTCCGTCCAATTTCAGCCCGAAGATGCGCCTGGTAGTGGTGATACCGAGCATATTATTACCGAATTCATGGAGTTAATGGACGCCTTTGAGACGCAAGATTAACCAGAATCGATTTTGAAAGGATGACCTTACTATGTCCAATATCAATACAGTCCTCGTGATCGGTTCAGGACCCGTTAGTTCCGCCCAACCCGCCACATCACCCGCCGATACCGACCTCAGTTGTCGGGCGCTTGTTGCGGCGGGAAAGACGGTCATTTTGGTGACGTCTGACCCGAACGTTTTCCGGGACCAACGCATGGCGACCCGGTTTTACGTTTCACCACTGACGAGTGAGTTTGTTAGCCAAGTCATTCGGCGCGAACACCCCGATGCCATTCTTGCGACCTCTGGGGGGCAAATCGCGCTCGACTTGATTCGTCAGGTCGATGAATCTGGATTACTTCGGCACCTCAACGTCGCCGTCCTCGGCAGTCCGCTGCGTGCGATTCGCCAAACTGAAAATGGGGAAGCACTGCGCCACTTACTGACAACCCTCAAGATTCCGGTACCTGAATCAACGTATACCGAAACGGAAAGTGACGCTCTCGCCATCGCAAACGACATTGGCTATCCCGTTATGATGCGTCGTGGTCAGACACGGGGCATTGCGCGCAACAGCGATGAACTCGTGCGCCTCATTACCGACAGTATCGGCAACGGGAAAATTCTGATTGAACGGGCCATTCGGAGTTTCAAGGCAATTGAACTGGTCGTTATGCGTGATGGCGCAGACAACTGCGTACTCCTGGGAACGCTCGAAAACTTCGATCCCGTGGGGGTTAACCCCGTCAATACCGTGGCATTCACCCCCGCACAGTCCCTGACAGATGCGGATCGACGTGCATTACGCCAGGCAAGTTTCAAGGTGGCGCGTGCCATCGATTTGCGGGGCGTGGCAACCGTTTCGTTCGCGGTCGACCCCACCAGCGATATCTGGTACATGCTGAAGTTCCGGTTGGGGCTCGCCTGGGCGACAGATCTCGTTGAACGGGCCACTGGCTATCCTGTCGCAACGGTCAACACCGCCGTTGCATTGGGGCATGAGCTCCCTGAAATCAACATTAATGGGGATGTAACCGATGCCCACAAGATGGTTGCGTCTATCGAACCTGGTATTGACGCCATTGTGGCCCGCTTCCCGCAATTTCCGCAGTCTGGTCTGAGTGGGGCGAAGTTAGGCCCCCAGCTCGTTGCGAGCGGTGCCATTATTACGGCTGGGCGTATGCTCGAATCCGTGCTTCTTCAGGGAATCTACGCCTTACGCCAATCTCCAACGACTGTCATTCCCGCCAGTATTCGGGCTTGGGACGAGGACACACTTACGCAGCACATTATCCACCCAAGTGATTTACGTTTAGCTGCCTTCTGGGTGGCCCTCGAGCGGGATTACACGGTGCCCGAGCTGGCTGAGTTAGCACACGTGAACCGAACATTTATCGCGGCGGTTGCGACGCTGGTCCGCACGGCGGGATTGCTCAAGACTGGCCAGGGCGACCCAGAATTACTCCATCGCGCCAAGCGCTACGGATTCTTGGACACGACCATCGCCAATATTTGGGGCGTTACGGACGTTCATGTTCGTGAATTGCGCGAAGAACATAACATTCGCCCAACCTTCAAGGCGCTGGACGGCATGGGGCTTATCGAACAACCCACAGCCACGTACTACGCGACCTACGAACAGGAAAACGAGAGTGTGGCGTCTGGGCGTAAACGCGTGATTGTGCTCGCACCGAACGCCGCCGCACCTTGGTTAAACTTGGCGCACGAGTCAATCAGTACAAAAATGCTGACGGCAATCCATGATGCAGGGTATACACCCATTCTTGTTGGTAGTAGTCCCCGACCACTGATTTGCCCAGGTGCCAAGCACTACATCAGCAATGTCTCGCCTGAACTCATCCGCGATATCGTTGCCATTGAGCAACCACTTGGCGTCATTTGCCAAACCGCGGGACGTGAAGGAAGTAGTGTGGCACGCATGCTGAATAAGCTCGACATTCCCGTTTTGGGCTCGACTGTGGGTGCAACGCGGAAAGTCCCTCAAGCACAAGTACAGTCGGTTCTAGCCGGCCTAAGCGATGAAGAATGGCGTGTTGTGCAGGATCGGAACGCAACGGGCAGCATTAGCGCCACGCATCTGGCCGTTGACGCCATTGCGGATGGTGATGACGTTGCCGTGATGGGCGTCATCAATAGCCTTGAACAAAACGAGAGTCGTGCGGGAACTGTGCTTGCGGTAACGCCACCCCGAAAGAAGGCGGCGCCACTGACCACTAAAGCCAGTGATATTACCGTCACACTGAGTCGTATGATGGGCCTGGTCGGATTTGTTCATGCAGACATGGTGGTTGAAGACGGCACGATTGCGGTCACCTTCATCGGCCCCAGCGCCAGTGCGACCGTTCCATTCTTGGCAAAAACGCTGCGGAACGATGCGATTCAACTTGCATGTCGTGTCTTGTTGGGACAAAAGCTAGCGGACAGCGATGTGGCGTCTGGCCAATTGCCGCAAGCACCTGGTGTTCACGTTCTGCTCCCCGTTTTACGTAGTGGGCTTGTCGCACCCGGAAACAAAATCCCCGAAATGGTGCAAACTGGCCTCGTAATGGGGACGGATCTCAGTTTAGGGAAGGCGCTCATCAAGGCGTTTGCGGCTGCACATGAACCATTGCTCAGCTACGGAACGGTGTTGCTGGAGGAGGGGACACCTGAAGCAGCCAAACTGGCACCACGTTTGGCCACGCTTGGGTTCCAGATTGTTGGTCATGACCACGCTGCACATCTGAATGACGTCCAGCTCATCGTGATGAACGAACCCGACGATGAATTACGTCGGCGCGCAACCGCGTATACCGTGCCGATTCTGAATACGGTGTCCGCAGACGCAATTTTGCAGGTGTTTGAAGCACGTGCATTCTCATTAGCGCCACTGGTGGCAACGAATTAAACAAAAAATCCCCGTAGAAGTTTGAGGCTGCGCCAGAAGACGATTTGGCCCCGGTATACAAAGCAGGCCCGGTAGAAATCCCGAACTTAGGATTTCTACCGGGCCTGCTTTGTATGTTAGGGGACAGTCTTCTGGCGCGCGACTGGATGTAATGTTCGTGTGCCTTGGACTTATGGCGCACCCCCAGCACTCTACGGGGATTTTTTATATCGAATCAGGTTTACATAACGAAAATTATTTACAGTTGGCTACATCGTTGGCTTGACGCGCATTTTATCAACCAGTGCCTTATCTGGGGTCACCGCCATGGTACGTTGGCCCGTGTAAATGACATAACCTGGCTTCGCACCGTTTGGCTTCTTGATTCGCTTGACGGGAATGTAATCAACCTGCACGTTCGCGGAATTCTGCGAGCGGGAATAGTAGGCCGCCAGATTGGCCGCTTCAACAAGCGTTTTGTCCGTTGGGTGATTGCTCTCCACAATGACGTGCGAACCGGGAACATCCTTGGCGTGTAACCAAATTGAATCCTTAGCCGCAGTATGGAGGGTCAGCTGGTCGTTCTGCAGGTTATTCTTTCCGACCAAAATGTGCGTCCCGTCGCTTGCCCAGAAACTATCGGGCTTGGCAACCTTCACGCGGGGCTTTTTCTTACCCTTGGTTTTCGGCCGGCGAATGTACCCAGATTGTTCGAGTTCCGTCTTGATGTCCTCTAAATCCTTAGGGGCGGCCAAATCAACGAGTGCCGAAACACCTTGCAGGTAGGCGAGTTCTTCTTCAGCAACCGCAATCTGCTCGTTCACGTGCACCACAGAGTTCCGGAGCTTCTGGTAACGGGTGAAGTATTTCTGGGCATTCTTATTTGGCCCCAGTTCTGGTGCCAAGGTAATCTTGAGAGGCTTCATGTCATCATAAAAGTTAGGCAGGGTGACGCTGGTCGCGCCCCGAGGAACCTGATTCAGGTAAGTGGTCAGGATTTCACCACGCACCCGCAATTCATCCGCCTTCGCACTTTCTTCAAGTGACCGGTGAAGTTTCTTGAGTTTAGCCGTCACTCGATCCGTGTTGTTCTTGAGGACCCGAATGACGGTACTGCCCACCTGATTAACGCGTGTTCGTTCAGCCTTCTGTGCGTAAAAGGCATCCAGAAGTTCAGATAGGGTAGGGAATGTCTGGCGTTCACCCGGCAGGCTTACGTACGGGGTTGCTGTGAAGACGGGCTTCTTTGCCGTCGTAATCGTTGGCGTTGGGGCATCGAGTGCCTCAAAATAACCTTGCCAAGCGGGACCGGGCAGGCCACTAGTCAGGCGGGTGGCAAGTTCAACGGCTGAATCACGGGCAAATCCCTGAAACTGGCCCTGCAACGCCTTCGCCAACGTTGGCACGTCACCATCGCTCTGCTCAAGTAGCTGCACCCAATCGGCGCTGGTGGCGGTAAATGGATCTAACTTGTCCTGGTGGGGCGGTGCGATATAATCGGCGCCGGGCATTAAGAGACGGTACCGATTTTCATCTGCTGGCACGTGGCGAATTAAGTCAATAATCCGATTCGTTCCCACATTGACCAACGTAATGTTCGAGTGCCGGCCCATGAGTTCAACCACGAGGCGTAACTTCAGGTCATCACCTAATTCATCACGGCTCGCAAAATCGAGGTGGAGCACGCGGTCTGCACCCACCTGATGGAAGCCAGTTAACGTTGCGGCCGCCAAATATTTGCGCATCGTCATCGTGAAGTTAGAGGGCACTGCGGGATTGGCAAACGGAATGGCCGTCACCTGAACCCGCGCGTATTCTGGATTGGCTGACAGAAGCAGGGGGCGATTCTTACCCTGCGCCCGAATTGTAAGCACAATCTCATTTGGATAAGGCTGTTGTACCTTCATGACGCGCCCACCCGTAAGTAGCGCCGCCAGTTCGTGCGCCATGGCGTGTGTAAACATTCCGTCAAATGACATAATTATCTCCTTTATCTAGTCCGTAATATGAAGCCGTTTGTGCCAGATACACAAAGTAAATTGCCCAATGGATCCATCCGACCATACAGCTTCCCGTTTCTACGCGGTAAATTCCGCGCAATACCCAATTAATTGTACCGTTTTAAAATTCGACACGCAAAACATCCACCACATCACCAGTGGGGCAAAACGACAAGGATGTCCGTCTAGCAGAAAGTAAAATAATTTTCACAACCGGATTTTAACGCAAATGAATCCGAATACAGCGGCGTTTTTACATTTTCGTCGTTCGCGACGTTGCCCGTTATGTGGTATATTCAGGAGTGATTATTGCGAAGGAGCTGAAGAAAGTGACGAAAATTGCGATTGTGACCGATAGCACGGCTTATTTAACTGATGAGCAGGCTGCTGCGGCAAACATTACCGTTGTCCCGATTCCGGTCATTCTCGACGGCACGGTGTACGATGAGGGTAAAGACATCACACCTGCCGAATTCTACGGCAAACTCAAGACCGCGAAGACCTTCCCAAGCACGAGCCAGCCACCACTTGGCGAAATGTTGAAGCTCTACGAAAACTTGAAGAACGAGGGTTACGAACAGGTCATCAGTATCCACCTTGCCAGCACGATTTCTGGCTTCCAGCAGAACCTACGTGCGGCGGTTACGGATATTGATGGTATCGATGTCACTGTGTACGACTCCAAGATTACGGTGAAGCTAATGGGGTGGCTCGCCCTTGAAGCTGCGAAGATGGCAGAAAACGGCGCGACAGTTGATGCGATTATTAGCCGATTGGATGATTTGCGCAACACCATTGACGAATACTTCATCGTGAACGACATTCAAAATCTCGTTCGTGGTGGGCGGTTATCAAACGCAGCGGGATTCGTGGCGGGTATGCTGCGGATCAAGCCGCTCTTAACGTTCGACCCAACCAGCAACAAGATTGTCGCCATTGAGAAAATTCGCTCACTGAAGAAGGCATACGCCCGTGTTGAAACGCTGTTCTCAGAAGCACTAGCTGACGTCAACTATCCCGTTCGTGGCCTCATTATTCATGCAAATGATCCTGAAGCGGCAGAAGCCTGGAAGGCTGAACTTGAACAGAAATATCCCGACGTTACCTTCGAGATTTCCTTCTTTGGGCCAGTTATTGGCACACATCTCGGTGAAAAAGCCATTGCGCTTGCGTGGATGAAAGATTTTACAAGGGCATAATGATTCAATGATTGGTAAAATAGTGGAGGCTACGCCAAAAGACGGGTTGTCCCCGGTATACAAGACAGGCCCGGCGGAAATCCCGAACTTAGGATTTCTGCCGGGCCTGCTTTGTATGTTAGGGGACAGTCTTTTGGCGCGCGACTGGATGTAACACGTTCATGTACCTGGGACTCATAACACACCCGCTATTTTTGTGAATCAAAGCTATTTAAGAAGCTTTAATTGACATTTGATTTGTGATTACGTTAAACGATAAACAGCCCAAAGAAACAGCTGAAATTGCATTACAACGGGATTGAACTTTAATCACAAGGCGTTCAATGGAGAATGTGATTAAAGTTCAAACAATTAAAAATGGTTTGTGAGGAGCTATACAAATGAAATTAGAACGTACACCCGGGATTATTAAATCCACCAAAACAGCCTATGCGGGGCCTATTTTCAACATCGAAAAGCAGGTAATTGAAACACCGGACGGGTTAACGGTGCAACGAGACTTAGTTGATCATGCACCTGCCGTCGTCATTCTTGCGTTAACGGCGGACGGTCAGCAGGCACTCATCGGCCGTGAATATCGCGTCGGGGTTAATCGGGAGGCCATTGCGCTTCCGGCAGGGCTCATCAACCCAGGTGAAACACCTGAAGCAGCCGCACGTCGCGAACTGGCGGAGGAGACAGGGTACGCCGTTCAGGAACTCCGCCCCCTCATTACGGTAACCGCAAGTGAGGGCATGACGAATGAATTGCAGCATTGTTTCGTTGCGACTATCGATCCAGAAAAACGAACCGAAAAACACTTCGATGCCGATGAGTTTGTCACAACAGAATTAGTTGATTTAACCGCCATCACGGCAGCGATTAACGATGGTACGATTACGTCTGCACAAACAATCGCCACTGTAATGTACTATCTGTACACAATTAATCGGTGATTGGTATAGTATTTGCACGAGTGAAACGCCAAAGAGAAATGTGGATCAAAGGCTAGTCGATTCAGGTTACGATCGTCCAAATGAACGTTATTAATTTTCTTTTTAGCGTTTTTACGGTCCAGGTGACCGTGGCAATTTCGATTCGCCGAGAAATGTGGGTAGAATACGTGGGAGAGTGATAGTTCTATGATTATAAAACAATCGATCAGCAATGATGAGCTACGTGTAAAGATTTTCAAGGCGCTCGCAGACGAGAACCGCTTAGCCATTGTGCGCATCTTACACGAGCATCATGATGAAATGGATTATGCGACACTAGCTGACAGTATAGGCGTTGGTAAATCAACCGTCTCGTATCATTTTAAAATCATGCGCGAATCGGGGCTGATCACGATCTCACGTCACGGACAAGCCAAATCAATCAAACTAAACAAGGTCGTATTTGATGGGGTCATGCCTGGTTTTTTAGACAGTCTTTAATCGGTCAGCAAAAGGCTTTTTTATCTTAGTTCTAAAGTTATAGAAATATCGATTTGAGCTAAAAAGCACCTTGAACGGATGATTTTTCCCGTTCAAGGTGCTTTTTTGGTTGAGAGACGCAACAGGTTGCACAATAGGCTCATTTCGATTTGTTGTCTAATCAGGAAATAATTTAGCAGATACGCAGACATTAAGTTGAACGTGAATTTGATACCAATTGAATTTCATACGTTTGGTATACATGCTTACGGCTAGCATATTTTTACCAGGATTGGCTAAGTCACCATTCGTGATGTCCAGATTCTAGAGGTAAGCTGAATGACTTCAGTTACTGTGCGTATCCGCGTATCTTCAAAGCACGACACGTCGCCAAATAATCTTTGTCGAGGGAAGAGCCATCACGTTTGCACATTGAACTTGGAACTTGATAGAAAACCACATTAAGCATCATCACAATCGGAAGTTGCCGTTTCTGGGTGGTTGGGGGAGCCGATTATTTCCTTCTTTTTTTAGTTTACATAATATATATTATACGCAGTAGACACGTCAGATATAATTGGCTTAACACCGCCAATTATTCGATTAAATCTGCCGCAAACCCGTACGCCCAGCAACCACGGTCCTGTACGCGGCACCCGCCCACCAATGCGTTGCCAGATTTTTACGCGCCGCTTTACGTCGATTTACGCGTCTCTAGTGACCAGTGCTCTAAGGTTTATTTAATTGTTAACGCCGAGCCTCAACTTAACCAACCATCAACTGAACGCAACGCAAGGCGCGACAGCGACGATTGCGTCAACAGCTTTTCCCACTGGATACTCCGAAACAACCCATAAAACTTCATATTTCCGTGCTAAAGTCGTCTTTATTGGGGATTCACCAATCATACATATTCAGGAGGAAACAAAATGATTCTCTTTATTTTGGCGGTTCTTGCTGTGGCATTCTTTATTATCATGATTTTCATAAAGCCCAGCGTATTTCGCAAATATGCAGCCATCACCACGGGTACATTACTCGTTATCGGCGTTGCACTGGTCGCCGCAACCATGCTGACAGGTTTTGGCTTTACACGTACCACCAAGCACACCATGGAGCCACTGACGGCACAGACCAAGATTACCAAGCAAGGATCCGGTAGCCAGTACAGCGTGCTCGTTAAGGATTCTGGTGGCCACAAACGCACGTTCACCAATAAAGGCAGCAATTCCGTTACCCTCAAAAAAGGTTATGCTGCTTACATTGACCTCACACAGACGACTCAGCGTGCAAACAACGGCTTCTTCACATTCCTGTACCAGTACACGGGTATGAACAAACAGACGCTCGTGACGAAGGCCAAAATCATGACCGAAAGTTGGCAAACGTCGAAATAGATTAAACCGAAAACAGCCAGCAAAGGCCGAATAATCCGGATTTTGCTGGCTGTTTTGGTACACAATCACAACGTCAATTGCCCTGTTGCAAATCCCCCTGCTCCCCTCACCCCCTATTAGCGCGCAGAGGCACGGTTGACGCAACGAGCATGTAGGAGACAACGCAACGTGAAAAGGTCGTCCACGTGCCCTTATCAGCAAATAACACGCATATTTACATCCAGCCGTGCATCCCAACCAAAAACACCCGCGTTCTCCGCGGGTGTTTCTTTGTCGCCATTTTCCTACAAGTTGAAGCGGCGGAACATTGGCTTCAGGGCAAAGTACAGCACTGGCACAATAATGGCTGTCGCCACCGAGTTAATAACCGTTGCTGGTAAGCTCAAAAATGCGGCGATGATGGCGGGAATAAAGTGATTCCCAACCAACATGGCTTCGACGGTTCCCACAGCGACTGTCGTGCAGATTTTGGTCAATCCCGCAATCACACCAAGTATAATCATGTTGCGGGGACGATCATCACCCTTAAACATGCGCAGAACAGCCGACAAGACCAACGCCATTACCGCAACTTCTAGCACAGTGAGCCAGGACGTAGCGGCGTATCCGTTCAGCACGTCGAACCCACCTAGCCCGATTGCGGCCGCAATAAACCCGTAGCCGCCACCCAGGAAGATAATCGCCAAATCCATCAGTGGATTGCCGAAATGAATGAATGGTCGACCAACCATTGCGGGAATCGGAATACGCAAGGCAGAAATCCCGATGTAAATAATGGCCGCAAATAGCGCGGTAAACACAATTTTCCGTAACTTCGAACGCTGTCCCATATCTATTTCTCCTTTAGTCCTAGTTGGGCAATAAGTGCGGGTAATCCGGGGGCGTATTGAACGCCGTAGCGACTATCTGCGCCGGACGACAATGTGCGCTGAATGGCCTGATCGATGAACGTCAGGGCAATTTTACTTGTTTTACGCAGTGACTGTCCCAGTAACAGGCCAGATACCAGTACACTCGCAAAGATGTCGCCCGTGCCGTAATAGGTGCCTGGACGGTGCGGTTGCTGCAAAACGAAAACTGCAGTATCTGTTCGCGTCATGCCCGCCGTGCCAAGCGTGCCGTCTGCTAGTGGTGTTCCCGTAATCACAACGTCAACGTGAAAGGTTGCGACCAACTCCCGAACCATTTGCCGTAGTTGCGTTGTCGTTAGTGGCGCCTGCGTGGGTGTTTGACCTAATAAAAGGGCCGCCTCCGTCACGTTCGGCGTCATAACAGTTGCGTCGCGCACAAGTGCCCGCATTTCGGTCACGTAAGCGTCTGTGAAGCCCCGGTACAAACGACCACCATCGCCCATAACTGGATCCACCAACCGCACACGCGCCGTGGACAGCGTTGGGAGCCATGTCCGCCACACCGGCAATGCACGTGCCCCTAGGTAGCCTAGATAGACACCCGCTGGATTAAGCTGTAGTTGCTGCCAATGCGCGAGGGTTGGTGCCATGCTCGCAGATAAATCCGTGAAGGTGTTTTCCGCAAAGGCCGTATGCGTCGACAAAATGGCGGTCGGAAGCGTACATGGTTCAATATTCAGCGCCGCCACAATCGGTAACGCCACGCCCATCGAGACTTGTCCCACACCCGATAAATCCTGACTAATAATCATCCGTGGACTTTCCATGGTCACCGTCCCTTTCTGAAACTCTTCCCACATTGTACTTGGTTTTTCACGGCTTGCCTATGCAATTCTGGCAAAATGACCACCCAAGACGCAAAAAAGACACCATGACAATTCAGAATTGGAATTGCTATGGTGCCGATTTACTTTACGGGGGTGCCATAAGTCCAGAGCGCACGAACGTTACATTCTAGTCGAGCTACGTGCCCCAGAAGTCTGCGCTTAACCCAGAATTGATTGCGGTGGAAGTGCACCACCTCCATCAATTCTACGTTAATGCTCAACTTCTGACCGGGGCACTTCGCTCTGTGCTTCGTCTTCTGGCGCAGCCTCGCTTAGTTGAAGGCTTCAGTCAATTGTGGGACAACCTGCTTCTTACGGGAAACAACGCCTGGCAAGTCGAGGCGCTTGTTGGCGTCAAATTGCTTACCAAATGCAGCTTCAACCTTGTCCGTTGCGCCGAGCGCGTAACCAACAGAGTTGCTGTTCAGGATGTCAGTTGCAACGGTCAAGAACAGGCCGTAACCTTCTGCATCGATTTCAGACTGCATGGCTTCCAGAATGGTGTCCTGGCGTGCGTAGATTTCGTTCAGGTCAACCGTGTTTACCTGTGCCACACGAACCTTGGTGCCGTTCATGTCGAACGTCTTCGCGTCACCATCGATGAGTTCCTTGTCCGTACGTGCGGCCAAGTTCGTGCCAGCCTTCAGCATGTTCAGGCCGTATTCACTCAAGTCAATGCCAGCAATTTCCTGAAGTTCAGCGAAAATCTGCTTGTCCTGTTCCGTTGTGGTTGGGCTCTTCAGCAACAACGTGTCGGAAATCAGACCAGAAGCCATCAAACCAGCTAGGGTTGGGGTAACTTCAAAGCCAGCAGCCTTGTACATCTTGTAAATGATGGAGTTACAGCTACCCAGTGGCTGAATGTTCATGTACAGTGGTGCGGCCGTTTCGAAGTTGGCTACGCGGTGGTGATCAACCACCTTAGCAACCGTCACCTTGTCGCGGTCGTCAACGGACTGCTGTGCTTCGTTGTGGTCAACCAGTTCAACAGTATCCGTTTCGGATGAAGCAGAAACCAGGACGCGTGGTGAGTCGACCTTGAAGTAGTCGAGTGCGTACTGCGTTTCGTCGTTTGGCGTACCCAAAGCAACGGCTTCAACATCCTTGTTACCATTCAGCTTTTCGTACTGCGCAAAAGTAATTGCGGACGTGATGGCATCGGTATCTGGACTCTTGTGTCCGAAAATCAAAGTAGACATGAATAAATCTCCTTAAAAATAAAGTATGAAATGAGGCTAAGGCTGCGCCAGAAGACGAAGCACAGAGCGAAGTGCCCCGGTCAGAAGTTGAGCATTAACGTAGAATTGATGGAGGTGGTGCACTTCCACCGCAATCAATTCTGGGTTAAGCGCAGACTTCTGGGGCACGTAGCTCGACTAGAATGTAACGTTCGTGTGCTTTGGACTTACGGCGCAGCTTCAGCCCCGGCGAAAACCCCACAGCTGTACCCAAAATGACGGCACAGTCGGTTAATTAATCACCATTGCTCTCAGCGATAAGTCTACCACTGTTTTTGACAACCCGCGACAGGTAATCTGTTTCAGCGAGGTATGCATCCAGTTCATCCAGGAAGTTGGCAATTCGTGGAATCTGATCCTTGCCTTCACGGTAAACGAAGCTCAGTTCAAAGTGAATGGCGGGGTCGAAACTGGCAGCTTCTGCCGTGATTTCGTTCTGGTGTGCCACGTAGAAACTAGCTGGCAGCGCGGTGTCGACTGCTGTCCGGTTGGAGAACTCAGCAATCTGGTAAGGCGTCGTGAACTG
The DNA here is from genome assembly GCA_934370925.1 of uncultured Lacticaseibacillus sp. Classification (GTDB taxonomy): domain Bacteria; phylum Bacillota; class Bacilli; order Lactobacillales; family Lactobacillaceae; genus Lacticaseibacillus. The sequence goes on from CAKRNG010000002.1 coordinate 103,440, forward strand.
CGCAACGGGCTTTGGAATCGTCACGAGCTGGTTCTTGTACATCTCACGCATGAGGTGCGCCAAGAAGTAGTCATCTGGGTAGGAAACCCAAGGGCTATCCACCGTTTCGCTGAAGGAAACAGATTCCCGACCAGACAGCGTGTCATCGTGGTGCAAGAACATCAGCTGTTCTTCGAAGATGGTCCGCGACTGGTATGGCTTCCAGTTCTTGATGGAGTCATCTGGTAGGTACATCACAGCCAGATCAATCTGGTTGTTCTCAAGGTGTTCCCAGATTTCGCGACGTGTCATCATGCGGAAGCTAACGTTAATATCCGGATGCATCCGGTAGTAGTTCGCGATGAACGCGTTAAACACAGAGTCCTCAATGGATGCCAAGAAGCCAATCGAAATGGCCCCAGACGTTGCACTCGTGGACCGCTGAATCTCGTCCGTTGCTTGGTTCAGCACTTCGTAGATTTCTTGCGTTGCCGCGAGCATGGTTGCCCCGGCGTCAGACAGGTGCAGCTTCTTCCCCACTGAGAAGAAGAGTGGTGCGCCCACCGTCCGTTCGAGCTTCTTAATCTGTTGCGTCAATGCCGGCTGTGTAATTCCAAGAATCTGCGCTGCTTGCGTATAGTTCATGGTCTCTGCGAGCTGGAGGAAATAGCTGAGTGTCTTGGAAGAAAAGATGTTTTCCTGCTTCGTTTTCATCGTCAATGCTTCTCCTTTGGCTGCTGACTATCTCACCCTCATTTGAGAGTGGCCTGATGCCAACCTGTTACCAATAACTATAAGTTAATGGTTAATATATAGCAATAGTATTGACCAAAAATCTAACAATTTGATGATTATTAAATAAATCCCAAAACAACATCAATCCCACGGAGCACCCCAAGTCAGCGCCCCAAAGAACGACAACTTTGCCAATTAAAAAAGGCGAAACAAGTTGTTTAACCCCTCGTTTCGCCTAAATTAGCTGAAAGTTATATGAGCGTTTCCATCAACCGTATGTGTACGTACTGCGGTTCACCTAACGCATCTGTATCAAGCACGAAGGAACCGTTCCCGAAGCGGTCGCCGACTGGGTGATCCGCTGGGTTAATGGTGGTGATGGTGCCGTCAGGGGTCAGGACATCCATGACCACGCCCTCAGCAACAGCCCGCGCCGCAATAATCCGGTGGGGGCTCTTCTTCAGTTCCCGCAGAATCTGCAGGCCTCGTTTTGCCCGACTCGTTGGCATCACTTCACTAATCGGCATCTGCTTGAACGCCCCGCGCTGCGTCACAATCGCCACGCGTTCGTTCGTACTGTCAGCCAGAATGAAGTTCGCCACGGTATCGTCGTCCTTCAGGTTAATCATCTTCACACCCGCAGCCCGAGCACCCGTTACGGGCACTTCGGACGCGGCGAAACTCAGCCCATAGCCATGGGTCGTTGCCGTGAAGATAATCTGGTCGTCTGCCTTCTCGGTGTAGTAGAGGTCCGTCACGTGGGCATCCCCCTTCACCTTCATCGCCATCATCGGCTTGCTCCGGTACGTCCGCGTTGGCTGCAAGTCCGCCAGGCGGGTCTGCTTAATCATGCCGTCGCTCGTCCCCAGAACAAACGTCCCTGGCAGCGTGAGGTCCTTAAAGGTAAAGACCGCCAGCACCTTCTCGTTCGTCCCCAAACCAACTGTCTGACTGAGGTGCTCTCCAGAATCCTTCCACCGTTCATCACTCAGCTCATGCACGGGCCGGTAGATGACGTTGCCGAGAGTCGTGAAGATGTAGACGTGATCGAGGGTGGATTGTTGACCTTGGTAGATAATGAAGTCTTCATCTTTCAACCCGTTCTGACCAGCATCCACGGCTTGGTAACTACGCAAGCTACTGCGCTTCACGTAACCGTCGCGGGAAACAAGCACCATGACCTGTTCGTCCGCCACCATGACGGTTGTGTCGACTTCGAGCTGTTCCACTTCATTCTCGATGACGCTCTTACGTGGGGTCGCGTATTCTTGAGAAATCCGCTGCAGTTCCTTGCGAATCACCTTATCACGGGCACTCGGGTCGCTGAGAATCTGCTCGTATTCGGCAATTGCCTGGGCTAATTCAGCAGATTCCTTCTGCAACGCGGTGATATCCGTGTTCGTCAGGCGGTACAGTTGCAGGGACACGATGGCTTCTGCCTGTTCCGGCGTGAAGTCATAGGCGGCGACCAAGTTGTTCTTGGCATCCCCCTTATCCTTGCTTCCCCGAATCGTCTTGATGACCTGGTCCAGAATCGACAGGGCCTTCATCAGCCCCTGAACGATGTGCTGTCGTGTCTGGGCTTTCTTCAAGTCGAACTGGGTCCGCTTGGTGACAATCTCGCGGCGGTGGGCCAGGTAGGCTTCGAGCATTGGCTTGAGGCCAAGCAACTTCGGCTGCAAGTCTGCAATCGCGACCATGTTGAAGTTGTAGGTCACCTGCATGTCCGTGTTCTTGAACAGGTAGGTCAAAATACCTTCCGCGTTGGCGTCCTTCTTGAGTTCAATGACCACGGACAAGCCGAAGCGGTCACTCTCATCCCGAATTTCGCTAATCCCATCGACCTTCTTGGCGAGCCGCAAATCATCAATCCGCTTAATCATCGTTGCCTTATTGACTTCATATGGCAACTCACTGATGACAATCTGCTGCCGGTGCCCGCGAACTTCGACGATTTCCGTCTTCGAGCGGACCACAATGCGGCCACGACCGGTTTCGTACGCCTTACGAATACCATCCAGCCCCTGAATAATCCCCCCAGTTGGAAAATCTGGGCCCTTCACGGCGGTCATCAGCTGTTCGAGGCGAATATCCGGGTCGTCCATCAGCATAAGCAATGCTTCAATGACTTCCCCTAGGTTGTGGGGTGGAATTTCTGTCGCGTAACCCGCCGAAATCCCAGTCGCCCCGTTCACAAGGAGGTTCGGGAAAGCAGCGGGTAAGACGGTGGGTTCCTGCAGCGTGTCATCGAAGTTGAGCACCATATCCACGGTCTCTTTGTCGATATCCCGCAGTAGTTCACCCGAAATCTTGGATAAACGAGCTTCCGTGTAACGCATGGCAGCGGGTGGATCCCCGTCCATGGACCCGTTGTTCCCGTGCATCTCAATCAGGGGAAGCCGCAACTTCCAATCTTGCGAGAGACGCACCATGGCTTCATAGATGGAACTATCGCCGTGGGGGTGGAAATTACCCATGACGTTCCCAACGGACTTCGCGGACTTCCGGAAACCCTTGTCGTACGTATTCCCGTCACGGTTCATCGCGTAGAGAATCCGCCGTTGAACGGGTTTCAAGCCATCCCGCACGTCAGGAAGCGCACGTTCTTGAATAATATATTTGGAATAGCGGCCGAAGCGGTCACCCATGACCTCTTCAAGCGTTAATTCTTGAACTTGATTTGCCATCGATTACTTTCCTTTCCGCCCCAGCTGTTTCTTAAGCGTCTGGGCCCCGAACTGGATGTTTTCGTGTTCAGCCGTTTGGGTTTCAAGAATGGAGCCTTCTTCGTCGAGCGTGAACTGCACGTTTTGTTCAATCCATTCGCGTCGTGGTTCCACCTTATCGCCCATCAACGTTGTCACGCGCCGTTCAGCGAGCTGCGCATCGTCAATTCGTACCCGAATCAGCGTACGCGTTTCGGGGTTCATGGTTGTCTCCCAAAGCTGGTCGGCGTTCATTTCCCCAAGTCCCTTGAACCGGGTCAACGTGTAACCACGCCCCATGGACTTAACTTCCTTCTCGAGTTCCGCATCGGTCCAGGCATAGCGAATTTCGGTCTTCGCACCGCTCCCCTTAGACAAACGATAGAGTGGTGGCAGGGCAATATAAACCTTGCCAGCGTCAATCAATGGCCGCATGTACCGGTAGAAGAACGTCAGGAGCAGAATCTGGATGTGCGCCCCATCGGTATCCGCATCGGTCATGATGATGACTTTATCGTAGTTACAGCTCTTGATGTCGAAATCATTCCCGACACCCGCACCAATCGTGTAGATCATCGTGTTGATTTCTTCATTCTTCATGATGTCCTGCAGCTTGGCCTTCTGGGTGTTCAGCACCTTCCCGCGCAGTGGCAGGATGGCCTGGAACTTCCGGTCACGGCCCTGCTTGGCGGAACCACCGGCAGAATCCCCTTCGACGAGGTACAGTTCGTTCTTCGCCGCGTTCTTACTCTGTGCTGGCGTGAGCTTACCGGAGAGGACACCCTGGTCCTTCTTCTTCTTCTTGCCTGTCCGTGATTCGTCACGTGCTTTGCGGGCCGCTTCACGGGCTTCACGCGCACGAACAGCCTTCTTCACGAGCTCTTGAGCAGCATCCCCAGCTTCCATCAACCAGAAGCTCAGCTGTTCGTAGACAACACTGTCCACGACTGGCCGGGCCTGCTGGGTGCCGAGCTTGCCCTTCGTCTGCCCTTCGAACTGCAGGAGTTCTTCGGGGATGCGGACGGAAAGGACACCTGCGAGCCCTTCGCGAACATCCGTTCCCTCCAGGTTCTTATCGCGTTCCTTCAGCAGGTTCACCTTACGCGCAAAGTCGTTAAAGGCGCGCGTAAACCCACTACGCAAGCCAGTTTCGTGCGTCCCACCATCACCCGTACGGACATTATTCACGAACGAGATGATGTTTTCAGAGTAGCCATCGTTGTACTGGCCGGCAAAATCGACCACGATGCCGTCTTTTTCACCCTCGAACTGCATGACGTCAGACATCGAATCCTTGCCTTCATTCAGGTAGGACACGAAGCTCTTGAGGCCGTCTGGGTAGTGGTAGGTTTCGCTCCGGTCGGCTCGTTCGTCGGTGAGCGTAATGGTGATGTCCTTGAGTAAGAAAGCAGATTCGCGTAGGCGTTCCGCTAACGTGTCAAAGTTATAGGTTGTGGTGGAGAAAATCGTTGGATCGGGCTTGAACGTCAACGTCGTCCCGTTCGGTTCACGAACCTTGCCGAGTTTCTGTAGCCCGCCGTCTGGATGGCCCCCATTGATGAAATTCTCCATGTAGGCCTGACCGTCACGGACAACCCGGACCGTTAAGGATTCACTGAGCGCGTTCACAACGGAAGAACCCACCCCGTGCAACCCACCGGATGTCTTGTAGCTGTTCTGGCTGAACTTACCACCCGCATGCAGTACCGTCAGGATGACCTCAATCGTGGGTTTCCCACTGGCGTGCATCCCCGTTGGCATTCCTCGACCATGATCGACCACGGTGATGGAATTATCCTTATGAATCGTGACCGCAATCACATCCCCGTAACCGGCGAGTGCTTCATCGACCGCGTTATCGACAATTTCATAAACCAGGTGGTGCAGACCACGTCCGTCAGTTGACCCGATGTACATCCCGGGACGCTTCCGCACAGCTTCAAGGCCTTCAAGCACCTGAATTGACGCGTCTGTGTATGTTTCGCTTGGCTTCGCCATCTTCTAACCTCTCTTCAAAGCAATACTTTTACTTTACACCATGCTAGGCGTTGCCACCAGAAAATTTCCGTCCGGTCGGCGCAAAAGACGCCGTTACCCGGTTTCATCTGGTTGGCGCTACTAGAAATACCAGTCCAAAATTGACGGGCTCGCATGCGGTACGGCGAACGTGACCGGCCAGCATGTCGATAAGTGCGCTTTTTCGTGATTGCGAACGTATGCTCGTAGTCTGCAATAGTTTAACGCCAAAACGCAACACGTGTCAAAAGGAATCCGTTTCACCCGTCACAGATATCACACATGTTCTTATTCCGCGGGCTGGCGCGTCACTTTTGGGCATCAAGCATCATTTATCGCATTCTTACGTGTTCTTTTTTGCCCGTTATTCGCTTTCCGTTGCACTTTAACAGTTGCCACACCTTTAAAAAATGCTAAACTGAAAGTCTGGAAAGGAGTGGCAGCATGCTACTAGCGTTTTGTTTTGTGCTCGCTTACCTCATCGGATCAATTCCGTCTGGGGTTTGGATCGGGCAGATTTTCTGTCATAAAGATCCCCGTGATGCCGGCAGTCATAATATTGGCACGACCAACGCCTATCGCGTCCTTGGTCCCACCGCCGGCACCGCCGTTTTAATCCTCGACATCCTGAAGGGGACGCTCGGTGCGAGTTTGCCACGCCTGTTCGGTTACTCGCAACACTGGCTCATCCTCGTTTGCGGGATTGCCGCGGTGATTGGCCATACCGCCAGCATCTTCATCCAGTTCAAGGGGGGCAAGGCCGTGGCCACAAGCGCAGGGATTCTCCTGGCTTACAACCCCATCTTGTTCCTGGTTGCGTCCACCATGTTCGTCTCCCTCATCCTCCTGTCCTCCATGGTCAGCGTCGCCAGCGTGGTTGCCATTACGGCCTTCACGATTGTCGCCGCTTTTCTGCAGGACTGGGTGCTGACCGCAATTGCCGGTGCGTTAACGGTGGTCTTCATCGTCAAGCATCTGCCGAACATCAAGCGCATCCTGAACGGGACGGAAAACTTGGTTCCGTTTGGCGTTTATTACTGGCTCACCCATAAAAAACACTAATTAAATCCATTTAAAAACACGATGGCTGCTGCCATCGTGTTTTTTGTTTGTCGTTAGAAGACGGAGACGGTGTAACCTGCTTCAAACGTTGCGCCGCCAGCAAGCTTGTTGATGCCGCGCTTGGTTTCGAACTTTCCGTCAGATTCAGGGCCGTCCGCAACGCCCCACCATGGTTCGATGCAGCAGAATGCACCTGGTGTTGGGTAGTTGGACCAGATACCCACGTATGGCGCACCCGTGACGCTGAGGGAGACACCATGCGTGTCCTTGTCCGTCGTCAGGCTCATGGCCGTTTCCTTACCGTCAAGGACGTAGATTAGGGCGTCATTCTTGAACAGGTCGAGGGACAATGGCAGTTCGTTTTCGCTAACGGTCTTTCCGGCAGCGAAATCAGCGTACTTACCGGCCAGACCAACCTTGGTGCGGTCTGCTTCAGGGCTGAACTTAAACGTGTAGTCGTCGAAGTTCAGGCCGTCTTTCAGGGGCACGTTGAAGGCTGGGTGTGCACCGACGCTGAAGAACATTTCTTCGTCAGCAGGGTTTTCAACATGGTAGCCGATTGCAAGGTCTTTGCCCGTGAGCTTGTAACTCAGAACGAGGCGGAACGCAAATGGGTACTTTTCGTGTGTGGCGTCACTATCGCGCAGTTCCAGTTCAACTGCATCTGCCGTCTGACTCGCCACCGTGAAGTCGAGGTCCCGGGCGAAACCGTGACGCGTCATGTGGTACGTCTTACCGTTAACCGTGTACTGGTCGTCCTTCAATGCTCCCACGATTGGGAACAGAACGGGTGCGTGGCGTGCCCACACCTTTGGATCTGCCTGCCACATGTATTCCGTGCCGTCTTCCTTGCTGACCAAGGAAGCTAATTCTGCCCCGTGCAGATTGATTTCTGCCGTTAGAAACTCGTTTTCGATTTTGACCATAATGCAATAAACCCTCCATGTAAAAAATGTTTTTAAATGTTGGAACCTAAATTAAAGGATATAGCGGCTCATGTCGCTATCGCCGGCAATCTTGCCGACCTTATCGTCTACATACTGCTCGGTAATGGTAATCGCACCCATTTGCATGTCTGGGCCTTCATACAGGATGTCTTCGAGTAGTTTCTCAAGAATCGTGGACAGGCGCCGCGCCCCAATGTTCTCTTGGGTCGTGTTCACGGTTGCGGCAATGTGCGCAATCTTCGCGATGGCTTCCTGGGTAAAGGTCACCTTCACACCGTCCGCGCCAATCAGCGCCATGTACTGCTTCGTCAGCGCGTTGTCGGGTTCTGTCAGGATGCGAATGAAGTCCGATTCCGTCAGGTCCTTCAATTCAACGCGAATTGGGAAGCGCCCTTGCAGTTCCGCAATCAGGTCACTTGGCTTAGCCTCTGCGAACGCCCCGGAACCGATGAACAGCACGTGATCCGTATCGACGGGGCCGTACTTCGTGTTGACCTGCGAGCCTTCCACGATTGGCAAGATGTCGCGCTGCACCCCTTCACGGGAAACCTCACCGCTGCCGCTCTGCTTACGGCCGGTCGCGATTTTGTCAATTTCGTCGATGAAGATAATTCCGGCGTTCTCCGCGCGCTTGATGGCGTCGTGGGAAATGTCGGCACTGTTGACGAGCTTGGCGGATTCTTCCTTGATGAAGACTTCGCGGGCTTCCTTCACGGTCATGGTGCGTTCGACCTTCTTCTTTGGCATCATGCTGCCGAGGGAGGCGGAGAGGTCAATTCCCATCGGGCCGTACATGTCGTTCATGTTGCCGGCCCCACCAGCAGGCGCATCTTCGACCTTCACCGTGAGTTCACGGTCTTCCAGCAGGCCCTTCTGCAACTGTTCAGCCACAGACAGGCGCTGGTTGCGGATGTCATCAGTGACTTCATCCTCCTCGGACTTCACCTCATCGTCATTCTGCAACGCCGACAACATGCTCATCATGTCAGCCATCGAGTTCTTCTGGCGCCGTTCCTTCTTGATGCCAGGCACCAAGAGCTTCACGAGGCGCTTATCGGCCGCCTGGGAAGCACGGGAACGCACCTGCGCGTACTGTTCGTCTTCTTCGAGCTTCACCGCCACGTCTACCAGGTCACGAACCATGGATTCCACGTCCCGGCCCACATACCCGACTTCGGTGAACTTAGTGGCTTCAACCTTGACGAACGGTGCGTTGACGGTCTTCGCCAGCCGCCGCGCGATTTCGGTCTTCCCCACCCCAGTTGGTCCAATCATGAGTAGGTTCTTGGGGGTGATGTCCTGCTGCATCTTCTCACTCAGCTGCATCCGGCGCCAACGGTTGTAAAGGGCAACCGCGACGGCCTTCTTTGCTTCCGTTTGGCCGATGACGTACTTGTCGAGTTCAGCAACGATTTCTTTAGGTGTCTGCATTCTGGTCGCCTCCTTAACTAAAACGTCTCAACGCGAATGTTCTCGTTGGTGAAAATATCGATGGTGCTGGCAATGGTCACGGCCTCTTTGGCAATCTCCGGTGCCGTCATGTCTTCCGCGTGGCGGAGCATGGCCACCGCCGCAGCCTGGGCGAAGTTACCACCACTCCCGATGGCCACAACGTCTTCGTCGGGGGCAATCACTTCACCGGTCCCAGAAATCAGGAGCAAGTCGTGTTCGTCCATCGCAATCAGCATGGCTTCCAACTTCTGGAAGGAAGGGTCCTTCCGCCAGTCCTGAGCCAAAGCAACCGCGGAACGCCGCAAGTTTCCCTGGAAGAGTTCCAGTTTCTTCTCGAACCATTCTTCAAGCGTGATGGCATCCGCCACCCCACCCGCAAAGCCGATAACGACCTGATCGTTGTAAATCCGCCGAATCTTCTGCGCGGTGCCCTTCATGATGACCTTTTCGCCCATCGTGACCTGACCGTCCCCCGCAATCGCGGTTTTGCCATTCTTACGTACTGCTGCAATTGTTGTCATTAATAAAGCCTCTTTCTCAATAAGTTTCATCACGTCGTCTCGTGATGGTCCAGCAATTAGTGCCTTGCCGGTTTTATTATCTTACGCACTCAGTCGCCGCCATACATCATTCTTTAGTCTGATTGTGACGGTGTGTCATCAGTCGGCTTATGCCCGGGAAAGTACTTCATGTAGTCATTCACCAGGTGCTCGGTCGTGACGTGCGTGTAAATTTGCGTGGTGGACAAACTGCTGTGGCCCAGAAGTTCCTGGACGCTCCGCAAATCTGCGCCGTGATCCAGCATGTGCGTGGCGAAGCTGTGCCGCAACATGTGGGGATGAATCTTCGCGGTCAAACTGGTTTCTTTAATCACCTGATCCAAGATGTACTCAATCCCGCGTGCCGTCAGCGGCTTCCCGTGCTGGTTCAAGAAGACGTGGGGTTCCACCAGCCCGCGTACCCCCGCCAGTTCCATGCGTACCGTGTCCAAATATTGGTGCAGGGCGTCCGCGCACCGCTGCCCGAAGACAACGTACCGGTCCTTGTTCCCCTTCCCGTGAATCAACATTGCCGACACGTTGAAGTCAATTTGCTTCAGTGTGAGGTCGGCGCACTCGGACACACGAATGCCCGTGCCGTAAAGAACCTCCAGAATGGCGCGGTTCCGTACAGTCAGCGGCTCGTCGCCACTCACCGCCTGAAACAGTGCTTCAATTTCGGGTTCAAAGAAGAATTGCGGCAGGTGGTTGTGCGTTTTTTTCGTTTCCACCAGTGCGAACGGATTCTCGGTTGCCGCCCCAATTTTCATCAGGAACTTGTACAGACCGCGGAGACTACTCAACTTGCGCGAAGTGGTTGCGGGGCTGTACTGCTTCTCGTTCATGTAGGACACATAACTCGACACGGCGACCGCATCTACTTGGTCAAAGCCATTGAAACCACCGCTGTCGTCAAGGAAGTCGATGAAGGCTTGAATGTCTCGGCGGTAAGCTTTTTGTGTTTGAACGGAATACTGCCGCTCGGTGGTGAGGTACTGGATGAATTGTTCTAACTGCGCTACTTGTTCCATAACTAATACTCTACCATATTTCTTACGAATCCGCTTTCTTAATTTGGGTTTGGCAACGGCCGGACACTTGCCACTCAATAAACGACTCAGAAAATCATCTGAGTTATTTGACAGTTGAAGTCGATATACCTACAAAGAATCTTTCAACGCGTATCATCGCCAACAACACTGCGTCACCAAACCACGGTCCTCGGCGCCCTTAGCCGAGGACAAGCGTTTCATTGTCGTCGCCACAACCAGAATGTAGCTAAAATGGCGGGCGCAACGCGAGCGACATTGGTTTCACTCAACCAAGCAAAAAGAGAGGCCACGCACAAGCGTAACCTCTCCCATTTGTTTAGCTGTTATCATCAACAGGCACAAACACTGTCTATTTCTGAATGGCCTCTTTGTAGTCGCCGTTTGGACAAACGATTTGGACGCCACCCTTGCTGCGCTTTTCGATGAGGAAGTGCTGGCAAACTGGGCAATCTCGTCCCACTGGTTTGTCCCAGGAGACAAAGTCACATTCTGGGTAGCGGTCACAGCCGTAGAAGACCCGGTTGCGCTTGCTCTTGCGTTCCACAATTTGACCCTTGTGGCACTTCGGACAGATGACGCCGATTTCCTTCACGATTGCCTTCGTGTTGCGGCAGTCTGGGAAGCGGGAACAAGCGTAGAACTTCCCGTAACGGCCCAGCTTGATGACCATTGGCGCACCGCAAATGTCGCAGTTGAAGCCCGCTGGTTCATCCTTTAGCTGAATTTTCTCGATGCCCGTTTCGGCGCTCGAAACTTCCTTCGCAAATGGCTGGTAGAAGCGGTCAATCACCTTGACCCATTCTTCCTTACCCGTTTCAATGCTATCCAAGTCGCTTTCAACCGTTGCCGTGAACTTGATGTCCACGATGTCCGGGAAGAATTCGACAATCAGATCGTTCACGATGCCACCGAGTTCGGTTGGTTCGAAACGGCGCGCCGTAAGCTTCACGTAATACCGCTTCTTCAGAGTTTCGATGGTTGGTGCGTACGTGGAAGGACGTCCCACCCCATTTTCTTCCAGCGCCTTAACCAGGTTCGCTTCAGAGAAACGTGCAGGTGGCTGGGTGAAATGCTGCGCAGGATCTGTCTTCGCGAGCGTGAGGGCATCCCCCTCCGCCAATTCAGGCAGCTCCTTGTCGCCGTTGTCCGTGTCACGTGAGGAAACATACAGCTTTGTGAACCCTTCGAACTTGGTGTGACTCCCGTTGGCACGGAACTGCACGCCGTTTTGTTCGATGCGGACCGCCACCGTGTCAACCACTGCGGGCGTCATTTCACTGGCGACAAAACGTGACCAGATGAGACGGTAAAGCTTCATCTGATCCTTATCGAGGACACTTTCAAGACTTGCTGGGGTGCGACGCGTGGATGTTGGGCGAATTGCTTCGTGGGCATCCTGGGCGCCTTCTTGCAACTTACCCTGCTTAATCTTGACGGCCGCGTATTCTGCCCCATATTCTTCATGGATGAATTCACTGGTCTCGGTCTTCGCCACACTCGACACACGGGTACTATCGGTACGCATGTAGGTGATGAGCCCGACTGTTCCCAGCTTGCCGCCCAAGTTAATCCCTTCGTACAGCTGCTGGGCAATCATCATGGTCTTGCGCGTTGGGAAGTTCAGCTTACGGTTGGCTTCCTGCTGGAGGGAACTCGTGGTGAATGGCTGGGCAGGTGTGCGCCGACGTTCCTTACGTACAACGCTCGTGACGGTGAATGGCTGGTCCTTGTCGATGCGCTTCATGACGCCTTGTACAGCGTCATTATTTGGCATTGGCAACTTCTTGCCGTCGACCCCGTAGAAACTAGCAGGGAACGCTTTGCCGTGGCCCTTCTTGAAGCTGCCGTCGATGGTCCAGTATTCTTCAGGCTGGAAGGCGTTAATCTCGTTCTCACGGTCAATGATTAACTTAAGCGCAACGGACTGCACACGCCCCGCGGACAGCCCCTTCTTCACTTTCTTCCATAGTAATGGGCTAATGGAGTAACCCACAATCCGGTCAAGGACACGACGCGCCTGCTGGGCATCAACCAAGTTCATGTCGATGCTGCGGGGGGTCTTGAAGGCATTCTTCACGGCGTCCTTCGTGATTTCGTTGAAGACGACGCGGTTCTTGTCCTTCGTATCGAGTCCGAGAATGTGGCAAACGTGCCAGGCAATTGCTTCCCCTTCACGGTCCGGGTCAGCTGCGAGGTAGACATGGTCGACCTTGGCGGCAGCACGCTTTAACGATTTAATGACATCCCCCTTACCACGAATGGAAATATAGCGAGGTTCATAGTTATTCTCAAAATCAACGCCCATCTGACTCTTGGGCAGGTCCCGGATGTGACCGAGACTGGCAACGACCTTGTAATTACGGCCGAGGTATTTTTCGATTGTTTTTGCTTTAGCAGGGGATTCCACGATAACCAAGTTCTTGGCGGGCATGGTTGTCCTCCTTTCATTTTTTCAACACAAAATGCACGCCTATCTTATGGTAGAAACGCGATTCTGTCAAATTATTATTCGAAAAAAATGTTGGTTGACCCCTAAAAAAGCGTTATCGACCATGGATGAAAGCGCGTCAGAACAGGATTCTAAGTAGATTTAATCAAAATATCGTAAACCTTGCCATTCACCACCCAACAACACCGGTGTCGCCCCCGCATTGATCAACTCATTCGTCCCTTCCCCCAGTGGTTCGCCCAGGCGGTTAGGAAGCGCAAAAACGTCCCGCCCCGACTCAAGTGCCATCTGGGCTGTAATTAGGCTTCCGCTCCGGCGACGTGCTTCCGTCACGATGAGCGCGTGACACACCCCCGCGATAATGCGATTGCGCGCCACAAACCGATACTGGGCAGGCGGCGTTCCCGGTGGATATTCAGATAACACCAGCCCTTTTTGCGCAATCTTGTTTTGAAGCGCACGGTGCTCCTTAGGGTAATAGACGTCCGTGCCCGACGCAATAACCGCGATGGTCGCGTGATCCGTGCCCAATGCCGCTCGGTGACCGAACCCGTCTGCGCCCCGCGCGAGTCCGGAAACGATGACATTATCGCTGGGGATGTCAGCCATCATGACCGCAATCATCCGGCGACTATATGCGGAGGCTTGCCGCGCACCAACGATGGCGAGGCATGGCTGTTTGAGGAGCGTCACGTCCCCGTCGTAGAAAAGAACGAGGGGTGGTTGGGCCAGCTCACGTAAGCGTTCGGGATACGCATCGTCTGTATAGACAATGTGTGGTGCTTGCGCAATGACCGCGAGTTTATCCTGCCACTCGCGGCTGAGGAATTGCTGTTTGAGTCGGTGCTGCATGTTTGTGTTCACGCACGCCAAGAAGGTCGTCAGTGTTGGCGCCGCCCCGTCTGCCAGTGCTCGTAACACCCGCACGGCCACGGTGGGACTTGCGCCACTCAAGATGTGCACCCATAACAAAAAATCGCGTATCTCCATTTTCTTCCCCCGATTCTGGTGAATACAATAGATTACGCGATTGACATGTCTTTGCCCCGCGACTTGCCGCAAATTTTGCGAAAAAAGTTGTACGGGTTAGTTTAATTCAATTTTGGCGTTACGTGCTGCGTCTCCGCGTCCTTCACCGGCGAGAACGAATGCCGGTGAATCGGCGTGATGCCGTATTCCTGGAGTCCCTGCAAGTGGACGGCGGTCCCGTAACCTGCATTTTGGGCAAAGCCGTAACCTGGATAAATGCGGTCGTACATCGCCATCAGCCGGTCACGCACCACCTTGGCCACAATACTGGCGGCACCAATGCTGACACTGCGGGCGTCTCCCTTGATGAGCTTGCTTTGGGGGATGGGCACGGGAATCGTCATCGCGTCCACGAGCAAGTAATCCGGCGGCAAGCGCAAATTATTCACGGCGTCCGCCATGGCGAGCTCGGTGGCGTGATAAATATTGTACTTATCGATATCCGCATTGTCCCGCACCCCGATGGCAACTGCCCGGGCGTTCGAAATAATTGCCCCGAACAGCTCGTCACGGCGGTGCGCGGTCAACTGCTTACTATCGTTGACGGGAACACTGAAGTCGTCATCAACAATCACCGCCGCTGTCACCACCGGTCCGGCTAACGGGCCACGTCCGACTTCATCAATCCCAGCAATAACGGGATACTTCGGCCACAGCTCGCGCTCGAGCCGTTTGTGCGCCTCCAGCATCATGGCCTGTTGCCGTGCGTGCATCTCGCGCCGTTTGTAGCTCTCCAGCAACTTCTGCGCACCAGCACGATTATCGGTCGCCAGTTCCGCGAGCAATTCAGGCGCCACGTGTGGCTCATTCAGCAGGCGCTTGAATTCTGCCAGCGTGGTCATGCCTTGTCTCCAGGAACTTCGAGCGTGTACCGGCCCAGTTCGCCCTTACGCACATCGTTCATGAAGCGCACCGCCATCCGGTCGAACTCTTCGCCGTACCCAAGCTTCTTGGTCAGCAACTGCATCAAGTCCGCGGGGGACAACGCCATATCGTCGTCATTGAGGCCATAGTGCTTGCGCAACGATGCCGCATAATTCTGCTGGAAGTATTCAATCCCCCACAGCGTCACTTCATCGGCCGTAAACACGTTGTCGGCGATTGCGCCAGTCAACGCCAAGCGCTTCCCAATCATCTGATCGTCGAACTTAGGCCAAAGAATCCCCGGCGTGTCGAGCAATTCGAGGTTGCCGCTCGCCTTGAGCCACTGCTGGTTCTTGGTGACACCAGGCCGATTCCCGGTTACCGCGATATTCTTCTGAACGAGGCGGTTCAAAATCGTGGACTTCCCAACGTTGGGAATCCCAATACACATCGCCCGCACGTGTGGATTCCGAATCCCACGTGCACGTTTCCGGTCCAACTTCTCTTTCAGAACCGTCTCCGCAATCTGGGGCAGCTGCTGCAGGCGCTTGGCGTGCTGCGCATCAATCGCAATCGCTTCACGCCCTGCCTGCCTGTACGCATCCACCCACGCCTTCGTTCGGTTAGGGTCCGCCAAATCCGCCTTATTCAGGATGGAAATGATGGGCTTTTGTTGCAACATCTCCAGTAACATTGGGTTACGAGATGATTCAGGTGACCGCGCATCGACCACTTCGAATACGATGTCGACCTGTTTGATTTTTTCTGCTACTTCCCGGCGTGCTTTTTGCATGTGGCCGGGGAACCATTGGATTGCCATAAGTGTTATTAACTCCTTTTATATCAAGGGACGACGCACCCTTGAATGTTATTTTTATAAAATTGCGGGCAAATTGCGGGCTTACGTACCCGTTACGATCAAACATCACGTACTCGGGTTCAAGACCGCATCCATAAAATGGGTAATGGACTCAACGGACTCCGTTTGATCTTTGCTCATTGAATGCGTATAGCCGGCAGTCGTTGACGCCAGTACGTGACCGACACGCGTCTGGACTTCCTTAGCAGGAACAGTGGGATCGTTCTGCAACACCGAGATATGGACGTGGCGAAACCCGTGGGGAATCGCATTCTTGGTCCACTTGAACCCATAGCATTCTTGACAATGTGCCCTTAATTTGTCGTTTATACGCCCAAGAATTTCTCGATAACTGTGAGACGTTATAGGCGTCCCATGCTCAGTTCGAAAGATTGCATCAGAGTGGCGGTACATTTTAGACGGGCATTTTGCCATACGGGCATCGAGCACCCGATTGCGGGCAAGACAGCGTTTAACCGCATCAATTGCAAACTGAGGAAGTTGTTCAACACGGTCAGCAGCATCGGTCTTGGTGTCATCAGTATAGTATTCGTCAACCCGCAAATCATGATACTGCAATGACTTATCAATCGTCATAAAGCCGGTCTCAAAATCAATATCATTTTCTGTCAGTGCAGAAACCTCGCCAATACGAGATCCCGTCGCCAACATGAATAACGTGAGATCATAATAATTGGGATTCCGACGCTTCTTCACTTCACAGAGTAATGCACGAACTTCCTGTTGATTCAGAAATTTTGCTTCGCGCCTCTCCCTCTTTGCATGCTTCTCATCAACTGTGGCAATCAATTTGACGACCCGCGAAGGCGAATACTCAATGACGTTGTGCAGAATCCCATAATCAAAGATTTTGTTTAATGTACACTTAACGTGCTGCATCGTGGAGTGGGTCGAATGGTACTTCTGACGATAATCGTTTATTACGTTTTGAATTAGAAGTGGTGTAATCACCGACAATAAGATATCATCGGCCAAGAGTTCCTCAACACGCATAAGTATTGTCATCTCCCGGTGCACCGTTTGCGGACGAACCGTCACCTGCCAACTGTCGAACCAGCTTGTCTTTAACTCGCCGAAAGTCTGCAATTTTGTCGGTGCGTAAGTCCCCTGCCGTTCAGCTATCAACTCCTCAATTTTGGCAGCCAAATCTAGCTGTGCTTGCTTGCGGCTGCGAGCATTATTGCCATTAACTTTGATACGTAATTGCCGATGTTTCCCCGTTAATGGGTCAACATACCGATCAGCAGCGTACAAAGTATATGAGCCGTCTTTGCGTTTCTTACCTTTTTCAAAATGCATCGTTTAACCTTTCCGAGCTAAAGGAAAGGCAAAACTGAAACTCTACTAGCAAGTTCCAGTTTACCATTTTCTTTGCCTACATTGCTTTCTTTTTGGTATAGCCATGTGTCTTCCAGTACAGGAAATTATCGAACCCTACAAAATTCACAAAGACTGAATTACATGTTGGATTGACGATATAATCCCGCCACAGACGGTTGGACCGCATCTCAGCAAGCCAGCGATTAAGCGTTGGCCGTGTCAGTCCTTCGTAGCGCATAAGTAGCGCATTCTTATTTCCCCATTCCGCCTCAGCGGTAGAAACGGGTGAATTCTTAATATTCATTCTTACTACCTCACTTGTTTTACTTAAGTCTTGTGTGAGATAATCAGCACAGATAGGAGCCATATCTTATCTGGTGTTTGGGGTGACTACTTGCTTGGGAAGGCGTAGGCACCTTTTTTTGATTGTCTCGCGTTTGCGTCACATTGATCTTCGGTGTTAACGGCGGTGAATTCTGAACTGGCTTAGTCATGTCGTCACAACCTTTCATAAAGCTGGGCCAGAGCCATCGTCTTTAGCCTTTTTCTTTTGAGGACGGTTCTTGTCGGAACTATTTGGGGCGCTCATTCCGGCAATCACTTCGATTTCAGGATCAATCCGTGTTAACCGACGATATTGAACTTTCTGATTCATCGCGTTATTGGCATGCTGAATCATTTGTTTGGACAGATTCCGCCAATCACCCAACGAACGAGTGCTTGGTTCGACAAGCACTTCACCAGATTCACACTCACGCAGGTATTGAAATGAGCTTTCCTGCATGGAAATCATCTCCTCGGGATGGTTCAATAGCGTCTTATAGAGTTGAGTGAGCGCAACCGCCTGCGCCCGACAATGATCACGTTCAAGGACGAGTTGGACGCGCCGCTTTAATTCCGTGCCCAAATTTTGGCCGTGCTGTTCTGCATACGCCGTTGTTTGTTTGAAGAATTCCACCATGTTTTCTGGTTCCCAGTCACCAAGCGGCTGATTCACCCAGGCTCCGGCAATTGATACTCCGGTAGCAGTCCATGTATCGCACACCGCTTCTTCCAATTCCTGGTACTTTTTAACGCGGTTATCCAACAACGGTTCTGTCCGCTGCATTAGGTCGTGGTATGCTTGCGTACTCGTATACAGGAGCGGGGTAAGGCTACTCACGGGATAGATTCCGTCTTTGATCAAACTAATTTTTTTCATAGAGCACCCCTCCAATAAGTCCAATTCCAACAACTACTAACTTTCCCCACACCCAAGGCGTGAAGGACACGACACCTAACACTGCTGCGGTAATAATCAACACACGTTCAAATCGATTAATCCGCTTCGTTAATGCTTGACTGGCCGCCACAATCTCAGTCTTTTCAACATTGATCTGGTGAAGTGTTGAATTAATTTGCTTAACGGATTCGGCCGTAATCAACTGATTCACTGTCGTTCCGGCCGCTTCTTCAATGGCATCCAATAGATTTGAACCATCGATGTGAACGTCGCGTAGTTGCTGAATTAAGTCTTTGATTGTGGCCGCGTGTCCGCTAACCGTTTGAACAACGAGATTTGACAACTTCATTAACTGCACGACCGCGGCGTGGTCCGCTGAATTCTGAATTTGCGCTTCGACCTGTGACTTATTCACATAGTCGATACGACTCTGTTGACTGTGCGCCCATTGCGAAAGCCCATCGAATTCTTCTTTAGTAGGAACCTTGCCCAATTTACCAAGGAATTCGTTCATTAGCGCGCTAACGCTCGCGACCGTCTTCTCGGAAGTTTCGTCGAGTCGATTTTCGATTAGCCCCGTCTGTACTGCTAAGTCCTTCTTCAACGCAATATGCGGCAAAGAACTGTCCATTGGCGATTCGGTTAATGAGTTCTGCGTCTCGTTGTTTGTCTCGGATGATTCGGTGTTGCTCATTGTTAATCGATTCATTGCTTTCAACCACCTTTTTATTTTTGTGAGTACCTGGTTTGACGTTATTCGGCACGCTTTGTGCTTCGCGTGATTGATTCTTTAGTTTATTGGTCGTGACTTTATCAGCAATCACGGATTCGATGTTAGCTTCGGTGTATGCTCGACCAAGGCCTGACGACGCCAACACTTCATGCGTAGCCTTGTCGAATTTCTGCCGAAACGCCCTTGCACGATGGCCGTCTGCATCCACATAGGTCCATCCAGACTTACGTTCTTTAATCTTGATTCCTGCTGCCTCAAGAACTGACTTGAATGCGTCAATACCGGTCACTGCAGGATCTAAGACAACCTGAGTGATCGTATCTTTAAGCCGCTCTTGCCACTTAACATTCTTGGTTGGAATTTCTTCCCGCGTTGAGTGAGTGACCGCCTGTGGGTTATCCCAGACTAGCCCCAGCTGGGGCATTTCAGCCTGTAAGACGCGATCAAGATCACGTCGCTGAGCACCCGGTGTGAATAGATGAGTGCGGACAACTTGACCCGAAGTCTGTGTCGTTCCAACTAACAGATGAACGTGCATCATCGCACTATCACGCTGAGCCACAGCAACGTAAATCGTGTCGGGCGGAAAATGCGCTTCCGCATATTTGTGAGCCAGCTTAAGAGCCTGTTGTGCTTGATGGGCCAGCACCCGTGGATCATCAGTGCGTGGCAGCTCACGATTTGAGAAACTGATAATGATGGATTCCATTGAATACGTCTTGTTCGGATTTTTGGCACGCCGTTTCGCCGCAGCAAACTGTTTTTGGAGATATGCGCTAGACTGGGTTGTGGCGACCGTCCCATCCCTTTCGTGGATCATGTGAATGTTGTGTCCGATCGTCGCTAGCACCCGAGGCGTTTGACCATCATGTGAATTAGCATCATAGACATACGTTAGGCGCTTATAACTTGACTTAATCCGATGACTTTCCAGTACTGCCACGTTGCAGCACCTCCTTTAAGGCAATCAGATCATCCTTAACAGGTTGAACAAATTCACCACGAAGAGTCTCAATCGCTGACAACGCCTGAAGTAATAATTCTTCGTCGATTACGGCATGCTTGCTGTTGATTTGCTTAGCAATCTGATTTAAGTTGCTGCCCATTTTGGTCAAGCCAAGCAGCAACGATTGCAATTGATTCGTCGCATTTTGGTACATTTCCCGGGTGTCTTCCAATACATCAGAGGCATTGGAGACATCATGGAAGAGCCAACGCTCAAGCGCTGTCACCTGCGTTCGGTCAACGATTCGCATGGCCTTCATTGCCGAAACAATTTCGGGATGTTCAGCCGCCTTTAGCAGCAGCAACTCATCCCGCATTGCTCGACGCCAGGCATCCGCGTTCGTGTTTAACTGATACGTTTGCCGTACCAGCTGAACCGCCGCATCCATCGTCTTATCGGACTCAACCCGATAAGATTTCCGCTGTGCATCGCTCATCACCATTCCTCCTTCCCTTCGGTCAGTCGGCGCCAGGATGTGCCCTTTCACTGGTTCAAATAGGCGTTGCTATTCGAACGGCGTTTGTTTTCGAGCCACGCCTCGGAAACGGGTCACATCATGACGTGGCAAGCACTTCCCACCGCGGAGCGTTGGGGCTTGCCACAGACGGGGATACCCCCCTTCTTTGGATACTTCCCCGTGACAATTTTGATGCGGTTTGCCGCCAAAATTATCACTTAAACCGTTCTGTATCTCACCGATACAGACAACATTTTCCGCCAACTCAGCGTCATTAAATGTTGTAAAAACCTGTCGCTAAATTGAACGCTATAGCGGTCAATTTTGGCGTAACCCACAAAGGAATCGACCATCTTTCCCGGTCGGATTCGACGCAGGCTTGTCGTTCGATGTCACACGGTGATCATCCGAAACGAATCAACTATAGCGTTAAAGTTGATGAAGATATTGACTCAACCACGCATGTTTCCACGCGCCTGATGTCGCCAAAACGTAAATACTTACGCCCAATCACCGAGGCCATAATTGAGCTCACGCAACAAGCGCTTCTCTGCTGGAAGAAGCGAAAAATACTTGGCGTAAGCATGTTGATTCACACCGTATTTTTTGCGTAGCCGCGTGATGTCAGCATTGGTTAGATACTCCCGTGACTTGCCATCCCAGTTGTCCCAGCATGTCCGAAGCTCAATGAGGATCCCTTCAAAATAATCGGGTTCAAAGTTCTCAAAAATGTATGCAAGATCCGGATCATCCCACATCTCTTTTGCTGCGGAATCGTATTCTTCTTGTGTCATCCAACCTGTTAATTCAACATCAAACGGTACAAAGTTATCTAGAATCGTCCGCCAGAATACCAGATTGCATGTGGCCAAAGCCATCGTAGCAACCCGCACCATAGCATCGTACTTTTTAGAGCTTTCTTTCATGAGTATGATCTCCTTTAGTGGTCTTATACTTTTATCAACAAGAATTATTCATCATCAGGCAGCGTCCCACGCTCAATCTCACCACTGGCCCGAATGTGGCCACCTTTGAGTAACCAGTCACGTTCAACCATCAACGGATCATCTACGTTAACTCGATGCCCAAGGGCTAATTCCTTTGCAGCAATTTGCATCTGAATATAATCCGCGGCGGTTAATTTTTCAGAGACATGGAGCGGAAAACGGTTCTTTGCAGTCTTACTCGAAAACAGCCATTTCTGATCGATATAATCCTGCGCAGACTGCTGTGGCTCGGTGGCTCGCGATTTAACAGCATTGTCTTCAGAAGCAGCTGTGTCCGCGTTTCTATCCGGCTTGGCATTGGTCCCGAACTTTGATTTGCAATTTGGCTTTCCTTTTGCTGATGCAATCTGATTCTCTTCCAGAAAGCCCCAAAAATCACACTTATCAGCAATAAACGTGGAATCCGCATCTGGGAGAAACGCCAGCGGGTCTTCTTGGAAAATGGTCTTGGCTTGGGCCTGAATGTCATCAATTGTTTTCGCAACCTTCTTGGCAATTGCCGCAACCGTTTTTGCCGGCGTGTCATCGTCAAGAATGGTATTGATGCGAATCATTGAGGACTCCGTGTGGCAGTAGTCGTATGCGTGCGGGGACCTTCCGGTTGGCTTGTAGGCGAGGATATGGATGTTGATGTTCGTTGCACGTCCGTTATCGGAAGGCTTCATCTCAATCCAGACCGGTAAGCGTCGCAACAGCTGCGACAAGTTCGAATTGTAAGCTGCACGCGCATCAGGCGTTTCCATTACTCGCCATTCACCATCTTTGTCTTTTTCAAGGTATCCAAGATCAGAAACCCCAGCGGCATAGCGTAAGACCTGTCGAACGTATCGGGAGACCCCATCCGGATAAACCTGGGTTAAAAACATATGATGTACCGCCCAAGGCCGTCTATTCTTGTATCGACTAGGCACGTCGGGAACATTTTTGGCATCCAGCAGTCGTTTCAAGCTTTCCCATGAGAACCAACTCGCGCTCACTTCATCAAGAACACTTGAAAACTCATTTTCATAGTCCTGATAAGGGTCGAAGGTTTTTCCTTTATCCTTGGTAGCCGCAAAATGTGGCTCGCGACCTTTATCAAAGTGACGTGCTAGAAGTTTGGCCAAAAATGTCTTACCAAGCCCCCCCTCCGAACTGGTGATGATGATTGTCATCGTGTCCCGCGAGTATTCTGGGTCCGCACAGATAGCGGCAATTTCGTCCTGGAGCAATTGGGTAAAACGTTTATTACGTTTCTCGTTAGACAGTAAAAAGTCAGCCTTTTTATCATCAAACGCCGCATGCACCAGCCTGTTGACGTCATTGATAGCAATCTTTCCTTCACGTATAAATCGAATTAAAGCATCATCGGCGCCTCTAGTTCCAACCGCCCGCAATTCACGACACAAGCGGAAGGTCAGCGGCGTGGTGATTCCCTTCTCGGAGACAAAAGTAGCGGTGTGATGATATAGGTTGTAGGGACTTTGCAGATTCAACATCACTTCAGCGTTCAATCCATCCGCGGGGACCCCGTCGTCGGAAACCCGCGCACGTTCTGCATACGTTGTCAACGGCTCATCGGGAAGCCATGCCGTCACCTCCGCAACTTTGTAAACTGCCTTCACATCTTTTTTGGCTTTAAGCGACTGATGAACAAGGTACTTCAGTGTTGATTCATAGGATTCTGGAATCTCAAAGTTTCTAATTACGCCCTCTAAGCCGGCGAGAAATGCTGCAATGCGATCAGGCACGGTTGGGTCATCATCTTTTAGGTTGCTAATCCAATCGAATGCCTTAACAAAATCGTCAAAGTTCACGCTAAGTGCGTGCATCATTTGGTAGCGCGACCTGTCACGTGGGAGCTGCATTGCAATGTGAGCGTGGGCCGGCTTGTAGATTGCCTTAGCATTTAGCTCATCCGTCGTTACGTCCCGCGTAGCACCGAGCAAAAAAGCCTCAAAGCTACGATACTTTGTACACTGCTTCCGACAATAGTCCTGAATTTCGGTAATCAGTTGAGCAAGCAAGCCCATCCACTTATCGAGCACCGGCGTCCCTGTTGAGGTGGTCTTAATCACGTCACCGTCTGAGTTCCAAGCCGAACCGTATTCGGCGGCATCCTTGTCAACAAATCGCTGATCACCGACTAATTTAGCGGAATGCGGTTCTAAGATGGTTTCCCCGTTCTGGTTGATTCCAAGTTCCTCACGTGCTAATTCGCCAAAATTATCATTTGGGAGATCACATTTGTTTTTCTCATAAACGGGGCTGTACTTAACGGCAGGTAATTGGTCAGTCCCGGTGTCAGGGTTTAAAATCTTAGGGTTGCACACCGTGAACGCCCAGTGCACGCTGATGAAAAACCACCGCGAAGTTTCAGCCAATGATTTAAAAAGTTCACCGGCTTTGAGTACTAGATCGACCGCAGATTCGTCAACTTCACCATCCTTATTAACAAATTTGGAAAGGACTTTTATGATGCTTTTGTACAGTGGACGCTTTGAATGTTTATAACGCCGGATGATTTCTTGGGCCTCGCGCTGTTTCTTATTCCGCTTTGCAGTTTCTTTTAACTCTTTAGTAGTCGGCTCACCGACTTGTGATCCGCCTACCTCGGCAGCGTCCACTTCATACTCTTTTGGGTCGACCTCTTGTTGCGCTGATTCTGGCATTTCTGTTATTCCTAGTGATTTTTCATTACCCGCGACATCGTCAATTTGTTCGTTCGAATCAACTGATTCAATTTCATGTTTTTCGTTTTCTTGTAGCATTTTGCTTACTTCCTTTTGAGTATTTTGCAGTTCTGTTTTGTTACTGTAAATCGTTCAACGCCACGTCCCCGTTGGGTTACACTGTCGGCAAACGTCCAAATTGCAGTTTGCTAAGTGTTCGTCCACAGCTGTCAATCCCTTGTGCCCCAACGGCTGCACTATCGGCAACGAAGAGCAAAAATAACAGGCTCATTTTTTGCATAGACGGAGCGGCAATTTTCGGCCGGGCGGCCGATTTCTGTGATATTGCTGGGTTTGGTGGTGTTGTGGTTGTTTCTCGGTTCAAAAACCGAATTGAATGAAAAAAGAGGCCTCCTGACTTTTTCATCAGAAGGCCTCTTGGGTCACGGGATTAAAAAAAGCCGGACACTGAAAGACACCTCTGATGAGGTAATCAATCAGCATCCGGTGAGATAACTGGTTTTTTTCATCCGATATTAGGAAACGAACTACCGTTTATGGGCACCCACCCGGCGTAAAGCGTTCAGTGTATGCGCGAGCATTGCGCGACCAGCCAACTTTCCCTGTTAACTGTAATACGACGACGAACTAGGATGACACCATTGACTCAAGGCGTCAACGCAGCAGCTCCTACTGCAAGTTCTTCAACCTGGCACTGTATCGGAAACATTATTTAATTTAAATCAACGAGCCGATTCGGATTTAACAATTCGCATCCTTGGCTCACGGTTAAGATAGCGCACAACAATACAGGATGTCAACATTTAATTTTGAATTATTTTAAAATCAAGTTACGCAAAATTGAGAAAAGGGCTGATATATCAAGGATGCATCAACGTTACTCGCGATCAAAAAAATTTTATTAGCATCTGTTTGGATACGCTCAATGACCCAAATTTATCCATCAAAACCAGATTAGTTGACCTCATATGGCCAATAACACGAATCTGAAGCAAAACCTTGCCCGCCACGGCGGGCTTTTTCATTGCGGAAAGGTTACTCAACAACTTAGGAGGGTACAAATTATGACACTTTGGATTAACTACGAAGACATCACCGAACAGATTACCGCGGATCTTGCTGAAGACATTGGTCTGAAACTAACAGCTGACCAATTTCATAGTCTGTTCACTAAGCACTACCTGCTACTATCACCCGAAGAGATTTCCGCTTATGTTCCGAAACTACTATCGTTCATGAACAATCATCCAGAACCTATTGTTTGGCGTTGCGATTTCATTTGCTCGCCTCAATCCTGCATGATTTCAGTTTACATTAAGACCCCTTTCATCACACTAGATGGCGCTCCAGCAACGATTACGGAGGATTTTCCATGGAACGCATAGCATACTCAGACCTCAAGACCATCTGTCAACGTGAATTTTCAGTATCTTTCCCCTGGGAATATCAAGTGCCGGATGAAGCGACACATGATGACCGCTTGCTGCTGGCCCTACTCTGGAACGCTTTCTTGCGTGAAGTCCCCAGTTCACCACCAATCCCAAATCAACTTTGGCGTTAAGACGCCAAAGAGTAAGTTCAACCGACTATATTAGGAGGAATTGCAAAATGACACACGATTACCACATGGATGAGTTAACCACGCTCACGTATGAAGACCTTAGCTTGAAGGCCGGACTGGAACTTAGAAAAACCGACTTGATTGTGTTGCAGACGTTACAGTATCTGATTGTTGATCGCGCAACCATCGAACCACACCTTACACAGATCAACGATTACTTAAAAGAATCAGTCAAAGACGGTGAGCACGTTGTGTGGGATCTGTTCCGCAGCGAATCATCCGGCATGTACATCATTTTGATTACCGGCTAACGACACCGTGAAAATCACGCATCAAACAATGGAGGCCACATGAAGACACAAATTAGAAACGCCAATAACCTCGAATTTCACGAATCACACGGATATTACATGAGCTGGGCCACCCCAATTCACGCCGGAGATGCTGATATCTTGTACACCAGTGGCACACTAACGGGCCACGTATCACAATACGGTGAACTCTGGCGTATGGATGAAGACGAAGTGGCTGAATGGCGTGATGCAATCAATTTAGCGATTGTCAATAGTGGTCGCAACATTCCGCTAATTCCAGAAGTCTCAGCACCACTCACACGAAGGGAGGCCTCGCATGGCATTAGTTGAATTAAACGATCTGCAAGAAGGCGACGGCAACGATACGGTACACCTACTCGCATACGGCGGTACCACCAACGAACTTGCTATTGAAATATTGGCAGCGTATGGATTCAACATGGTTGCCAAAATGGAAGAAGCATTTCAGCAGCCTGGACAAACAATCGAGAACGACAATGGCATGGGAAGCTTTACTACCGTAATTTACGACAAGGCTTGCAAGCGATTCGACGTTTGGTTAGAAGATTAGCGCTCACTCATCAATTCATCCTCCAGCCCAATTTGGGTTTGGGGGATTTTTTTCACAAGATCCCCGCCACGCGATATGAACAGCATCAAACTGATTGTTACACAAAGATGCGTTGAATTATTGGAACTAACTGATCCAGACCAGCAGTTGTAGTCCAGGTGATCACTGCGTCAAACCCCATCGCCAGCAAGGGATGCTTTTCAAGAAACGACTTGCTGGCACTCGATTCGACCTTACCTTGACTCTGTAATTCTTCTAACGCTTGTACCAATGAGATGCGATCTGATTCCTGTAACCCGCCCGCATACTCCTGAATTCCTTCAAGCAGACCAACCACATCACTTTCACCAATATTAAGCTGCACATTACCCGTGCCGCCAATTTGCGAATGGCTGACATCACCCGTGATATGAACACTGTTGTCCACACTCTGAACAGTTACACCCGATTTAGGAAGATCAGACTCCACTGGAAGGCGAATCGGGTTTCGCGCGGCATGCCGATTAACATCCTTCACTGTTTTATCCATTTCCTTCTTTAGATCGCGACTCAGTCTTCTAAACTGACTGTTAAGACTTTTTGTCAACTTCATGCCCCCACTTTCATATGTTGGTTAGACCATCAACAACGACTCAGTCCTGCATCCTCAGTTTCGAAATTATATTTGCAGAAATCTCCTCAATGGTGGTTAAGTCAACAACAAACCATTCACGCGGATGAATTAAACGCCCATTGGCAGCCGTGATATCGATATCTAACTGATACTCAGCCATTGCATGATGAAGCGCTGTCTCAAGTGCCTCCGCATTCAAGTTGACGACTTTCATTTCT
This sequence comes from uncultured Lacticaseibacillus sp., assembly GCA_934370925.1. Classification (GTDB taxonomy): domain Bacteria; phylum Bacillota; class Bacilli; order Lactobacillales; family Lactobacillaceae; genus Lacticaseibacillus. The sequence continues at coordinate 130,843 of CAKRNG010000002.1, forward strand.
TCAACCAGCTCAACTGGCGCATACAGATACGTAGAATCGTTCTCAGCATTTGCAATTCGCTTTTGTACTGAACCAGCCGTGAACCCAACCTTGAATAGTGGATGCTTGTCTTGAATCCGGACAATCTGTTCATTGTTACTCAAGGACTTAAGAACGTAAATGAACCCTGTCACCTGGTCATCGACTTCAAGACTAAAGTTCTCATCCGGTTCCGACACGACACGTCCCTGACGTCCATACAACGAGGCAGCCAGGCCATTACGCAGCGGATGATTGTCGGTACCATTATCGTAAACCACATGTAGCCTTGCGTCTGTCTTCCTATTACTATTGTCGTTAAGCTCAATTTCCGCCCCTACTTCGTCGACGTAGAGCAGCTGACCCCTCAGCACATAAAAATGATGACGTAGGATTTCGTAATTCTTGAAAGGCCGTAGTTGACGTTTTCCAGATGCAATCTCAGCTTGAACTTTCTTAAACATTGGTTCAAATTCGCCAAAATTCGCCATCGCCCTTCGTTGCGACACTACCTCTGGTCTGTTTTCTTGTTCACGCTGAATATCCTTATAAATTTTAGTATCAAACAACTTGCTATCTGATTCTTGCAGTTGCGTATCCGCAAATAAGACCGAATCATCATCTAAAATATCATCCAGTGAGGAAAAATCAGTCTTCTCCTGCTTAATAACGTCTTCCAACTTTTCCGTCTGCGATCCATCACGTAATAGTCCAAACGTATCATACGGAGCAAGATGGTCACGCCGTTCAGGATTATCACGAATCCCCTTCAATCGACTAGCAAGCTTACGCTGCTTCATCTGGGACGGGTCACGGAGCTTCTGGGGTTCCTGACCATCATGGTCACTCACCCAGTCATTGATTTCTTGAAATCCTGTCACCTCAGGATCATACGACACTGACTTGTGCTTAACCGGAGCTTGCAACATGTCATCGACATCAGGATCGTTGAAAATGTCATCCAGCGTTCTGATTAAGTTATCGTCCGTCATTCTGCGCCCTCCTTGCCTTTAGGTCTTGTAGTTGGGCTAAGGCATAGGCCATCTTAACCTCCAGTTCGTCTTTTGAGTTCTTATCAGGTTTACGCCCATTTTCTGCAACAAATTGCTTAGATTTTTTATACAAGTAAACCAACTCAGCTTGATCAAAATTAGATTTCTTTGCATCAATTGAGCGCTGAATAACACGCAACACATCGCTATCAATGTTACGAGACAACACATCGTAGGCTCTCTGAAATGGGTTGATGGAATCGATCAGATTAATGTCCAAGTCATTCACGTTGATAAACTTATCTGCCATACGCAGGAATTCGTTCGTATTCCCCTTACTATCGGTCGTAGTATCGACCACGGCATGTCGAAGCACAGTATCGGCCACGGCATATTGACGTACCTCTTCGACTTCCTCAGTATTCAGGTTTGGATACCGCTGCATAATCACCTTGGGAATTAGAACCTTATTCATGGTCTCAGGATCAACGTTTGCCGCAATACCGTTCTTGACCGCATCATCTTGCAAAATTGCGGCTTTCAAATCAGGCATGTCATTTTCAATAATGCTCTTAACATACTTAGTTGACGGATCTTTCAGCCCACGGACAAAGATGTCCCCGCCATTGCTAGACGACTTATCTTTCTTATGTTTACGCGCTTTAAGATGAATCTCCGGGGCCAGGACTTGTTCCATCAACAACGACGCTGTAATTGCTTTCAGAATCGAATTGACCGCATACTGAACCTCACCATCTTTAGCATCGGGCTGTTCAATCATATTGGTAAACTGTGCATGTGTCTTATTTGAACTATCACGTGTGACACGACCAATAATTTGCACGATTTCCGTCAAAGACCGACGATAACCAATGGTCAACGCCTGTTCTGCCCACGGCCAATCAAAGCCTTCCTTAGCCATTCCAAGGGCGATTAGAATATCCAAATCGTCCGCACTATTGACCTGCTCACGCAAATAATCTTGAACACGGTCACGACCTTCTTCGGTCACCAAATCAGCAACCTTAAGTAGTTGGCCATTGACCTTACTCTTAATTGTGTAAATCCCTGTCGCCTGATTCTGATCAACAACATCCCCAATTGCATCAAAAATCGCGTCTACTTCGTTAAGCTTATCTTTTGTTGATTCACTTGAGTTCACACTGGGAATATGAATGATCGTCTTCTTAGTCACATCTAGCGCTTGATCTAGTGCAGACAAATAAGCCCCTTGATAAAACTTGTAATCAATGCCAAACGACTTTAGATACTTGTAGCCATCCAGTTGCTCGTAGTAGGTGTAATTGACCTTATCAAACTGCTGCTCATCTTCCGGCGACAAAATCGGTGCGGAATCCCCACGGAAATAAGACCCTGTCATCGCCAATATATGTGCAGTAGAGTTATGCGTAATGTTTTTCAAAGCCGTTCCAAGCACCGAACTGTCGTCGGACGAGACATGATGGAATTCATCGATTGCCAACATCACTTTATCAAATTTATGATCGTCATCAATCTTGTCATAAGCGAAGCGCAATGTAGCGTGTGTACATATCAAGATTTTCCCAGTCGGAGAATTGATAAAGTCCACAAACTTCTGAACCTTACTATCATTGCCGCCGGGTAAGGTCAGATCATATTGTGAATCAATCTGCCAGTCTTCGTAAAAACCATACTTCGCCAGTTCAGTATTCTGGAACGACTTCCCAATAGATCGTTCGGGAACGGCAACAACGACCTTCTCAACACCCTGATTAGCCAACTTATCCAGCGCAACGAACATCAAGGCACGAGACTTGCCGGATGCGGGTGGGGCTTTAACGAGCAGATACTGCGAATTGCGATGCTCATAGACGCGGGCTTGCATTTCCCGCATACCCAAATTATTTGTATTGGTACTTTGACCAGTTCGATGGTATTTCACATCAACAACATTCTTATTCTCCAAGTGATTGCACCTTCTCTTCATACATTTTTAGCAACAACGCCAAGCGTTGTGAATCGTCTTTGAAACCGTCCGCCTTATATGCGCGATCAACAACTTCGTCAAGATTCTGGTGAGCTTCCAACAAACGTGGATTCATTGGCTTGGGATTCTTTTCTGCAAGGGGTGACCCGTACAAATCGGCCAAGGTACCACCTTCCTCTTCACGAATATCGAGTATTTCATATATTAAAGTCTCAATTTCATTTTTGCGCCGTGTCGACATGGAAACAATCGGAAACGTATTATACACCAGCCCTACCGCATAATGGTAATCATTTTTAAGCCTTCCACCGACCGTCTTAAGCCAGACCATATGGATTTTAGACTGTAATATACCCAATAACCATAGCGGTGCGTCATAGATCTGGTACGCAAGATTTGAGATAACAACATCAGAATCCACCATCCCCATGGGGGCATATATTCTATTTTCAGACGAAGCGCCAGGTATAATAATAGCCGTTTTGCTTTGCCAGCGATCTTCCGCGAAAAGTTCAGGCATATTCGCTAACTTCTTTGTTGCTGAACGTTTACTCGACAACCTTGAATCATGAACACCTTTAATTCTCTCTCTTATTTGAGCGCTGCGTAAATATCCGTTATCTGCATCCTTCAGCCATAAGCAATAGCGATCCACGCCCTGTAAGAATTCTCTTGTGGATTTAGGTCAAGATTTGAGACAACATCTCTCGATAAAAAATTGGTCAATGCAAAATGCCCTTTAGGTCATTT
>CAKRNG010000003.1 GCA_934370925.1 uncultured Lacticaseibacillus sp.
ATTGCGGTTGCCCGCAATGAGGAGGTGACGGTGTTCCCTCGCTAACGCATCGGAGGCGCTGCTGACGCTGGTTTGGTGGCTCCGGTGGATCGATCCAACGCATTGACCGTTGATGGTGTTACCAAGTCTAGCCCCGTTCGCTACTGCTAGTTGGACACGAAACTCATTGCGGTTGCCCGCAATGAGGAGGTGACGGTGTTCCCTCGCTAACGCATCGGAGGCGCTGCTGACGCTGGTTTGGTAGCTACGGTGGATCGACCCAACGCATTGACCGTTGATGGTGTTACCGAGTCTAGCCCCGTTCGCTACTGCTAGTTGGACACGGGACTCATTGCGGTTGCCCGCAATGAGTTAGCCACAGTCTGCATTTTGGTTTGGACAGCATTTGGTTATTAGTGACAGAAATTTTGAGGAAATACCTTTCAAGCAGGACATTCGCGTCTGCGCGTGAATGTCTTATCAAGGGGTGGCATGCTCTGTGTGGACTGATTCACTGGCACCGTATCCTCCGAGGCGCAATGTCATCAATCAACAAACAGATGCAACGCGAGGAGCGATAGCGACGTCGCATCAGCATCTTTTCATTCAAACAAGAGGACGATTAGCGGAAGATGTAGGTCGTTGTGGGGGAAAGTTCGGCGGAGGTTTTGGGGTGCTGGAGTTATGGAACCGTGCCCCACCACTGGAGACACGCCAAAACCGGAGCTGAACTTTCCCCCACAACCGCCGCCCCGTGCCCCACAGCTTTACTTTTGCTATAATTGTGTGTATAGTGGCAATATGAATATAGCCTTACAAAAAGTAAGCGTGGATGGGAGTGTGAACACATGGCAAAAGAAGTTGATGTGGTTGTGATTGGTGCAGGGCCTGGCGGAATGACCGCTGCGCTCTACGCATCGCGGGCGAACTTGTCCGTTGTCATGATTGACCGGGGGATTTACGGCGGTCAGATGAACAACACCGCAACGATTGAGAACTATCCAGGATACACGTCCATTCTTGGTCCAGATTTGGGCGAGAAGATGTATGCAGGTGCGACGCAGTTTGGGGCTGAGTATGCGTACGGAAATGTGACGGGCGTTGAAGATAACGGCACGACCAAGACCGTACACACGGATGATGGAGACTACATCGCGAAGGCTGTCATCTTGGCAACTGGTGCGGAACACCGTAAAATTGGCGTTCCTGGCGAGGATACTTACTCAGGCCGGGGTGTTTCCTACTGTGCCGTATGTGATGGGGCTTTCTTCCGCGACCGCGATCTCGTGGTTCTCGGGGGTGGGGACTCCGCAATCGAGGAAGGCCTTTACCTGACACAGCTCGCGAAGTCCGTGACCGTCATTCACCGCCGTGACCAGTTGCGTGCGCAGAAGATTATTCAGCAGCGTGCGTTTGCAAATGAGAAGATGCATTTCATTTGGAACGGGTTAGTTGAGAGTATCGACGGCGACGACACGCAGGTAACGGGCGTCACGTACAAGGATAAGATTACCGGCGAGAAGCACACGATTCCTGCTGCAGGGACGTTCATTTACGTTGGGATTAAGCCAATGACCGATGCGTTCGAAGGTCTAGGCGTACTTGATGACCACGGCTGGGTCGTAACGGACGACGGCATGCAGACCGCAGTTCCCGGTATTTTTGCAATTGGGGATGTTCGTCAAAAGAGCTTGCGCCAGATTACCACAGCTGTTGGTGATGGCGGACTTGCTGGTCAGGGTGTTTTCAACTACATTCAGAGTTTGCAGGACGTGCCGGAAAACGTTTAGTCAGCGGAACTTAATGATTGGATGCTTTGTTAAACATTTGTGCATTTTCATTTAAAAACGATACATTTTCAGAAACATTCCGGCTTTTTGGTCGGGATGTTTTATTTTTGCCATTTTTTGCGGACGTCAGAACAGGTATACTGTGATTAGACATGAAAAAAGAAGTCGGGACGCGGCGTGGCATGAAGTGTGGCGTTGAAGCCGATTAAATGAATGGGAGCTGTAATGATGGGTTACGATGAAACATACGCGGTGTGGGCGGCGCAGACGGATTTGCCTGCTGAACTTGCTGCTGATTTGGCAGCACAGAAGAATGATGCGGACGCACGTGAAGATGCTTTTGCGGTGCCAATGTCATTTGGGACGGCGGGTATGCGTGGTGTATTTGGCGCCGGCATTAACCGGATGAACATCTACACGGTGGCGCAGGCGACAGCTGGCTTGACGCGCTACATGCAGGAATTGGGTGCAGAAACGTGCGCGCGTGGGGTTGCCATTAGTTTTGACTCCCGGCACAACTCCGAATTGTTCGCCCATGTGAGTGCACAAGTTCTGGGTGCGGCAGGCATCAAGAGCTATGTGTTCGATGCTTTGCGGCCAACGCCAGAATTGTCCTTTGCCGTGCGTGAACTGAATGCTTTTGCCGGCATTATGATTACTGCCAGCCATAACCCGAAGCAGTACAATGGTTACAAGCTCTACGGTGAAGATGGTGGTCAGTTGCCTCCTGAAGCGTCCGATAAGATTACAGAATATGTGCGCGCCGTCACGGACATTTTCTCTATTGCACAGGCAAATGAGGCTGATTTACGGGCAAATGGTACCATGCAGCTGATTGGTGAGGACATCGATGCCGCCTATCTGGATGCGGTGGCGTCTGTCACCGTGAACCCTGAACTCGTGCAGCGCGTTGGGAAGACCATGAAGCTGGTGTACTCCCCACTTCACGGGACGGGGAAGGTTCCCGTTATGCGTGCCCTGCAGCGTGCAGGATTCGCAAACTTCTCAATGGTGCGTGAACAGGCCATTTACGACCCAGAATTCAATACGGTTGAACACCCAAATCCTGAATTCAAGGAAGCCTTTGACCTCGCCATTAAGTTGGGCCGGGAACAGGGCGCGGACTTGTTGATTGCAACGGATCCTGATGCCGACCGTCTGGGTGCCGCCGTACGTAAGGGGGACGATTACCACCTGCTGACGGGGAACCAAATTGCGAGTCTGCTGTTGCACTACCTTCTGGAAGCAAACCGCAGTGCGGGGACCTTACCAGAAAATGCAGCGACCGTGAAGAGTTTCGTTTCCACCGAATTGGCCGACGCCATCTGTGCCGACTATGGGGTGAAGATGATTAGCGTGGAAACAGGCTTCAAGTTCATTGGTGACCAGATTGCCCACTTCGAAGCAACGGGTGAACACACCTTTATGTTTGGCTTTGAAGAAAGCTACGGCTACCTCGTGAAGCCATTTGTCCGGGACAAGGATGCCGTTCAGTCTACCCTGCTCCTTGCCGAAGTGGCGGCATACTACCAGGAAAAGGGCATGACGCTTGCGGATGCTGTTGACGCACTGTACAAGAAGTACGGCTACTACGCAGAACAGACGACTTCGCTCGAATTCACTGGAGTAACGGGACCAAAGAAGATGGCAGCGCTGATGGTTGCCTTCCGTGAACACCAGCCTTCTGACTTCGCGGGCACCCAGATTACGCGGGTTGAAGATTACCTGAGCCAGCAGAGCAAGCTTGCGGATGGGACAACAACGGCCATTACGCTTCCAAAGGCGAATGTGCTTAAGTACTACCTGGCAGACAACACGTGGATTGCGATTCGGCCAAGTGGAACGGAACCAAAAGTGAAGTTCTACATTGGTGTTCAGGGCGATAGTGACGCAGATGCTAGCGCAAAGCTGAACCAGTACGCGGATGCACTGACCGCATTTGCAGAATCAGCGGAATAGGTTATTTAGGATAGCAGCTTATCGATTCGTTACGGACGAATTGATAAGCTGCTTTTTTTGATTGGAAAACCATTTTTACACCAGATTTTCCCCAAAAAACTGGGCAGAATCGTACCGTTAATCGCCGGTTGGTGGTTATGCGAATATACGCCTCTTCACTTGATTTTAGTTGCCCCGAAACACTATTACTTTTTTGACAAACCCACAATATTTGCACAGCTAAATCCTATTGGCATATCAGATAATGATTAATATACTTTATGTAGAGAAATTAAAACGTTAGCAATTATCTGGAATGTTTCGATGATTCAAATCTGATTAGTTGTTGAAATAATTAAACACAAATGAAGGATGGGTGTTGGGTTATGGGTGCTGAAAGTAATGGGGTTCTCTCAGGCCGAGTGGTGGATGGTTTTGTGACGACGTTGACGGTTGCGCACCTTCAGCGGACGGGGCATCAGGTGGCTCGTGATTTTCTAACGTGCCAGGAATGCCAGCAACTCTGGTTGCATGCTGAAACTGAGGATATCGCGACGCGGCTTGCGACGGATAAGTGGCATGTGGGCGAAGTGGTGAAACAGCTAGTTCCGTTGCGCTACTATTTAATTCCAGCTGGTAACACGCAATACCTAATGCGTGCAGCGTCTGCTGTGAAGGCCACTTCCTTACTACGCACTTGTGAAGGTGTTGCGGCGTTTGGCGAACCGGTTGAAATCCCTCAGACAATGGCCTACATTGTGGTGAAGTACAACGAACCGGAGCAATTTGGTAACTCAATTCTGCGTTTTTTGGCACATAACACCATTTTTACCGGCATGATTACGGAGAATCAACAGTTACCAATGCGTGCTTTGAGTGATTCCTTTGTCGAAACGGCAACAGTCGCCATTTCATAATGCGCGCCGTTCTATCTAATTCCGCCTCTTTGTGGTAGCATAAATCCAAACTATGGAAGGGGTGATCACATGGGATTGCATCAGTATATTAAGGGATTAAGTAATCTCGAAACGCTACGGCGGGCACCAGGTTTCTTCAAATACGAGGAACACAGTGTGGCTGCGCACAGCTTCAAGGTTGCGTCGATTGCCCAAATGTTAGGAGACATTGAGGAACAAGCAGGCAACACGGTCAACTGGCAGGCGCTGTACGAAAAGGCCTTGAACCATGACTACACGGAACGTTTCATCGGCGACATTAAAACCCCGGTGAAATACGCCACACATTCGCTGCGCCACATGTTGGCGGACGTGGAAGAATCTATGACGGAGAACTTCATTCAGGGTGAAATTCCAGAAGACTTCCAGGACGCATACCGTCGCCGCTTGGGTGAAGGTAAGGACGAGACGCTAGAGGGTCAAATCCTAAGCGTTGCGGATAAAGTCGACCTGTTATATGAAGGTTACGGTGAAATTGAAAAGGGCAATCCAGAGGGCGTCTTCCTAGACATCTACCGTGAAAGCCTCAAAACCATCGTAAAGTTTAAGGAAATGGCCTCCGTTCAATATTTCCTAGGCAATATTCTACCGGACATGCTCGCCGGCGACTTCGCCGACCGCGACCACCTCATCTCAATTACGCATACTATTCTGGCTTGACGGTGTTCCCTCGCTAACGCATCGGGGGCGCTGCGGACATTGGTTTAGTGGCAACGTTTGATCGGCCCCACGCATTTGTCTTGGATGGCGTTACCAAGACATCTCACGTTCGATACTGCTAGTTGGACACGGAACTCATTGCGGGTACCCCGCAATGAGCAGAGGGCTGTCCGCTTCAAAGTTCTCCCGATTTTTGGGAGGACTTTTTTCGTGAACAGGATTTTCTTGCTAACGCATGGGGGCGCTGCGAATGTTGGTTTAGTGGCAACGTTTGATTGGTCCCACGCATTTGTCTTGGATGGCGCTATCAAGACATTCTCCGCGTTACTGCTAGTTGGACACGGAACTCATTGCGGGTACCCCGCAATGAGCTAGGGGGCTAGTCGTTCGCGTACTAATGCAATATTTTCTGCGTGTCTACGTTAATCCAAGGCGGTCGGCACAGTTAGTTGATAAGGGAAGATGTGAGAACACAATCCCACGGTCAAGGAATCAAACAACAGTGAGCAAACTAGCCCTCGATAAGACATTCGCGCGCAGCCGCGAATGTCCTGCCTGAAAAGGGTTTAAATCAAAAAAAGAGGAGGATATCTCTCCCACTAATCTATGTAGGTGTGTACTGGTGGTCGGAGTGGAGCCAATCGTTCTTAGCAATTTATTGCCTAGAACGATGGACATCGCAGTGGGCGTTGAGGGCCAAGTGGTGGAAGTCTGACCGGGTTTTGGTCAGACTGGCAGATGGGGAGACTCGCGGGAGCGAAGCGAGCCGAGGCTTCACATCTAGGTGGAAGACGCGTCAGCGGCTGGAGCCAGAAGCTCTTGGCGGTTTACCGCTTAGAGCTCTGGACATCGCCAGTGCCGGCCACACCACGTTCCGGCCCCCAAAAGCCCGTAACGGAGACCGGCAGTACACACCGGCCAGCCCCACACCGCGCACCGGCCATACACACGAGGACAATAACGAATAAGTGTCAATAAAGATTAAGTATAAACACTCACCTAAAACTAGCGAAAGTTTGTTCGCTATGCTAGACTTGACGGTACAATAGAACCAGGTAAACTGGCATGGAACCATGCGATTGGAGGAGTCAAAATGGCAGATACGCGGCAGCAACGTCAGTTTGAGCTTGTGTCCCCATACAAGCCCGCGGGGGACCAACCCCAGGCAATCAAGCAGTTAACAGAAGGGTTTGAAGCTGGTAAGAAGGCCCAAATTCTACTTGGGGCAACCGGAACGGGGAAGACGTTCACGATGAGTAACGTCATTGCGAACCTCAATCGTCCCACGTTGATTTTGTCCCACAACAAGACCCTCGCTGGTCAACTGTACGGGGAGTTCAAACAATTCTTCCCGAACAACGCGGTCGAATACTTTGTGTCTTATTATGACTACTACCAACCAGAAGCGTACGTGCCAAGTTCGGATACGTATATTGAAAAGGACTCGTCTATTAACGACGAAATTGACCAGTTGCGGCACTCGGCGACCAGTTCACTATTGACGCGGAGCGATGTAATTGTGGTGGCGTCCGTTTCCAGTATTTTTGGATTAGGGGACCCAAAGGAATATTTTGACCACCTCATTTCACTCCATGTGGGCCAAGAACTTGACCGGAATACGTTGCTTCGTAAGCTGGTGGACATTCAGTACGACCGGAATGACATCGACTTCCAGCGTGGGCGGTTCCGTGTGCGTGGCGATGTCGTTGAAATTTTTCCTGCCAGTGGGGATGAACATGCCATTCGGGTTGAATTTTTCGGGGATGAGATTGATCGGATTACCGAGGTGGACGCGCTGACCGGGGAGATTATCGGGACGCGTGACCACGTGGCGATTTTCCCCGCAACGCACTTTATGACGAACGATGATGCGATGGAAACGGCCATTGCGAGCATCAGTGCAGAACTCGACGCACAGCTGAAGAAGCTTCGTAGTGAGGACAAGTTACTTGAGGCCCAGCGTCTGGAGCAACGCACCAATTATGATATCGAGATGTTGCGGGAAATGGGCTTCACGAGCGGAATTGAAAACTATTCGCGGCACATGGATGGGCGCAAACCCGGTGAACCTCCGTACACGCTGATTGATTTCTTCCCCAAGGATTTCCTCATCATGGTGGATGAAAGTCACGTGACGATGCCACAAGTGCGGGCGATGTACAATGGGGACCGCGCACGGAAACAGACACTGATTGACTACGGCTTCCGGCTGCCGAGTGCGCTCGATAACCGGCCCCTTAAGATTGGTGAATTCGAAGAACGCGTGAACCAGATTATGTATGTTTCTGCGACGCCGGGGCCTTACGAAGAAGAACGTGTGCCCAAAGAAGATGTGGCGGAACAGATTATCCGTCCAACCGGCTTACTCGATCCGAAGATTGAAGTACGGCCGATTATGGGACAGATTGATGATTTGGTTTCCGAGATTAATGCGCGTGTTGAGAAGAATGAGCGCGTCTTTGTGACAACCTTGACCAAGAAGATGGCGGAAGACCTCACCGACTACATGAAGGAACTGGGGATTAAGGTCAAGTACCTGCATTCTGACATCAAGACTCTGGAGAGAACCGAAATTATCCGGGACTTGCGGTTGGGGAAGTTCGATGTGTTGATTGGCATTAACCTGTTGCGGGAAGGGATTGACGTGCCAGAAGTCTCCCTGATTGCGATTTTGGATGCAGATAAGGAAGGCTTCCTGCGCGCAGAACGCTCCTTGATTCAGACGATTGGGCGCGCAAGTCGAAACGAGCACGGGCAGGTCATCATGTACGCAGACAAGATGACGGATTCCATGCGTGGGGCCATCGACGAAACGGCCCGGCGCCGCGCGATTCAGGAGCAATTCAATGCAGAACACGGTATTACGCCAACAACCATCATCAAGCCAATTCGGGATAATATCGCAACGGTGAAGGCGGATGCTGACGCTGATGCGGGCAAGTCGTTTGCGGAAGTTGATCTAGCCGATATGTCCAAGGAAGAGCGGACAGAATTGATCGGCAACCTGCGTGAACAGATGCGGGCAGCCGCCAAGAAGCTGGACTTCGAACAGGCGGCGAGTCTGCGCGATACGATTTTGGAATTAGAAAGCAAATAAGAGGGATAGCATGGCAAGCGATAAAATCATTATTCATGGCGCACGGAGCCATAACTTGAAGGATATCGACGTAACGATTCCCCGCGACAAGCTCGTGGTTGTGACGGGGTTATCCGGGTCGGGGAAGAGTTCGCTCGCCTTTGACACGCTGTACGCAGAGGGCCAGCGCCGTTACGTGGAGAGTTTGTCCGCGTACGCACGTCAGTTTTTGGGGCAGATGGATAAGCCAGATGTCGATTCGATTGACGGGTTATCACCAGCCATTTCGATTGACCAGAAAACAACCTCGAAGAACCCGCGGAGTACCGTGGGAACCGTGACGGAAATCAATGACTACTTGCGTTTGTTGTGGGCGCGCGTGGGGACGCCAATTTGTCCGAACGACGGAACCGAGATTCAGAGTCAGTCGGTTGAGCAGATGGTTAACCGGGTGTTGGAATTGCCTGAACGCACGCGCATTCAGATTATGAGTCCCGTGGTGCGACACCGTAAAGGGGAACACAAGAAGGTATTCGCCAAGATTCAGCGTGAAGGCTACGTCCGGATGCGGGTCGATGGCGAGATTGTGGATGTGAATCCTGATTACGATATCGATAAAAACAAGTTTCATGATATTGATATTGTGATTGACCGAATCGTCATCAAGCCCGAAATTCGTTCCCGCTTATTTGACTCGTTCGAAGCGGCACTGCGTCTTTCTGAAGGTTACGCGGTGGTGGATGTGATTGGAGAAGAGCCACTCGTTTTCTCCGAACACTATGCCTGCCCAATCTGTGGCTTCTCCGTGGGGGCTTTGGAACCACGGCTCTTTAGTTTTAACGCCCCATTTGGTGCCTGCCCAGAATGTGATGGGTTGGGGCAGAAGTTGAACGTTGACGTCGACTTGGTAGTGCCTGATGATCAGGTGACGTTGGCGGATGGGGCAATTGCGCCTTGGAACCCAATTAGTTCCCAGTATTACCCAGAGTTATTGCGGCAGGCCTGTGCAACCTTCGATATTCCCATGGATGTGCCGTTTGCTGAATTAACGGCTGACCAGCGCGACTTTGTGTTGCATGGGAGTGCGGGGAAGACGTTCCATTTCCACTACGAGAACGATTTTGGGGGTGTCCGTGATGTGGACGTTGAATTTGAAGGGGTAATTCCTAACATTGACCGGCGTTACCACGAGACAAACAGTGACTTCACGCGCAGCCAGATGCGTCTGTACATGACCGCGCTGCGCTGTCCCGCTTGTGGCGGGAAGCGTCTGAACCGGGCAGCACTCGCGGTGAAGGTTGGCGGGCTTGATATTGCCGAAGCCAGCGATTTGGCCATCAAGGACGAACTGCCATTCTTCCAGTCCCTCGAACTTGGCGAACAGAACCGGGTTGTGGCCCAACCAATCGTGAAGGAAGTTGTGGATCGGCTGAGCTTCCTGATTAACGTGGGGTTGGATTACCTGACCCTTTCGCGAAGTGCCGGGACGTTGTCTGGCGGGGAGGCCCAACGAATTCGTCTGGCAACGCAGATTGGGTCGAACTTGTCCGGTGTGTTGTACGTGCTGGATGAACCATCGATTGGGCTTCACCAACGCGATAATGCGCGCCTGATTGATTCGTTGAAGAAGATGCGTGACCTCGGGAACACCCTGGTCGTGGTCGAACACGATGAGGACACGATGCTCGCCGCAGATTACCTGATTGATATTGGTCCGGGTGCGGGGGCAAACGGGGGCCAGGTCATGGCTGCTGGCACGCCTAAACAGGTGATGCGGAGTCGTAAGTCACTGACCGGGCAATATCTGTCCGGCAAGAAGTTCGTGGCGGTGCCAAAAGTACGACGTCAGGGCAATGGGGAAACCATTACCGTGACGGGCGCAACGGAACACAACCTGAAGAACGTGACGGCGGAATTCCCACTGGGCAAGTTCGTGGCCGTGACGGGGGTTTCGGGTTCCGGGAAGTCAACGCTGGTCAACAGCATTTTGAAGCGAGCACTCAAGCAGAAGCTGAATCACAATTCGAACAAGCCGGGTGCCTACAAGAAAATTGCGGGTTACGAAAAGCTGGAGAAGGTCATTGACATTGATCAGTCCCCAATTGGGCGGACGCCACGGAGTAACCCCGCAACTTATACGAGTGTCTTCGACGATATTCGCGGCCTTTTCGCCCAAACGACGGAAGCTAAACTTCGCGGTTACAGTAAGGGACGGTTCAGCTTCAACGTCAAGGGTGGCCGTTGTGAGAACTGTAAGGGTGACGGGATTATCAAGATTGAGATGAACTTCCTCCCAGACGTTTACGTCCCTTGTGAAGTTTGTCACGGTCGTCGGTATAATTCTGAAACGCTGGAAGTGGCTTACAAGGGCAAGAATATTTCAGAAGTGCTCGATATGACCGTGAGTGAGGCCGTGAAGTTTTTCGCGCCAATCCCGAAGATTGCGCGGAAGCTCCAGACTATCGTGGATGTCGGTCTCGGCTACGTCAGCATGGGCCAGTCCGCCACGACCCTGTCTGGTGGGGAAGCCCAGCGGATGAAGCTTGCGAGTGAACTGCAGAAGAAGAGCACCGGGAAGAACTTCTACATCCTGGATGAACCCACGACGGGGCTGCACACGGACGACATTAACCGCCTGCTGGATGTGCTTCAGCGGTTGGTCGATGAAGGTAACACGGTGCTGGTCATCGAGCATAACCTGGACGTCATCAAGTGTGCTGATTGGGTGCTTGACTTGGGTCCAGAAGGCGGGGATGGCGGTGGCCAACTCATCGCTGTGGGCACCCCAGAACAGATTGCGGCCGTTCCAGAGAGCTACACGGGCCAGTACCTCGGGCCCATCCTGCGACGTGACAAGGCGCGGGCATTAGAAAAGTAAAAATAGCCGGGCTGGGCCAGAAGATGGTTTGGCCCCTCACATACAAGGCAGACCCGGTGGAAATCCCGAACTTAGGATTTCTACCGGGCCTGTTTTGTATGTGGCGGGCAGTCTTCTGGGGCACGTAGCTCGACTAGGATGTAACGTTCGTGCGCTTTGGACTTATGGCGTGCCCGCCTTTTTGCTTATTCTCGCGGAATCCGTTCACAAGCGGTCGCTGTCATGTTGATGGCTGGTGTAACAATCATGCAGGTTAACATGAAGGTGAGGAGCCAGGTAAGATGAATGGGGCCGAACACACCGAATCCTTTCCTATCAAGGATGATGAAGGCGGTATCTCAAAAATATATAAATTTGATAGCGAGTTTTATCAGCTCTGATATGAGTACATCGATTCCACAATCTATGAAGACAATTACAGTGAGTCCTATTCGCAAAAGGTACCCTACAATGAAAGGAAGACTAGAACGAAAATGAAATGAGGACATAAAATGCCAAATCCAGGTACACGACTTTCATATTATGAACGGCTTGTATTGAAGATTAAGGACGAGGTTGTTCAAGGCGTTCTATCGCCAGGAGATAAATTGCTGTCAGTTCGGGATATGTCAGTGCGTGAGCATTTAAATCCGAATACAGTTGTAAAAGCGTATAAGCAATTAGAACAAGACGGCATTATTCATGTTGAGCCAGGTCGAGGTACCTTTGTTAGTGAAACACCTAGTAGACCGGATGAAAGCAGCGTCAGCGATATCAAATCGCAATTTGAACAACTTTTACTGGAGGCCAAATCTGTTGGGATTGACCTTCATATTTTTGAACAATGGTTATCTTCGTCGTTAGAGAGGTATGAAGACTATGACAGTCGTAATCAGTGATATTAAGAAGGAAATAGCAAAAAAACCAGTTCTTTCAGAGATATCATTTTCCTGGCATTCTGGAGAAATAATTGCACTTGTTGGACGAAATGGTGCGGGTAAAACAACGCTGCTTCGAACAATTGCAAATCAAATCCAACCAGATGAAGGAACTGTGCGGTTGAATGGTCGTCAAATAGGGACTGATTTATTTTTTCTGGATGCTAATCACGCTTTTATGAATACAGAAAAAGTCTGCAAACTTCCCGCAATCATGACTAAAATATATCCCAAATTTGATGCGTCGTATTTTGAACAAATGTGTATGGATTTTAATATTGATCAAAGCAGAGTATACGGACGACTTTCAAAAGGCGAGCAAGCAATTACTGATATCTGTTTAGCAATTTCAAGCAAAGCAAGCTTTATTTTGTTGGATGAGCCATTTTCTGGTCTAGATATGTCGGTAGTGAAAATGACGATAGAAACAATTATTGGTGCTGCCGCTGAAGGGGTTTCTTTTTTGATTGCAACACACGATTTGTATGAAACGGACGGTGTTTTTAACAGGGCGTTAATTATCAAGTCAGGTAAATTGATTGTAGATACAGTACTGGATGAGTGGTTGATGGGTGCACGGAAAATTAGGCTTGTTTTTCGTGATGGGAATATACCAAGTGATTTTCCGCATGATCATTTGCAAGGTATAAGTCATGAAGGACGAATGTACACCTGTATTTTTACCAATTTTTCGAATGAACTTTCGAAAATGATTGATGGTTGTTCACCAGCAATTCGAGAGGATAGTATACCAACAGTTGCGGAACTGATTGGTGCAATTTATTAATATTTATGTTTATTAGTTTGTTGAAGGATATAGTTGGATGAAAAGAGGGGTAGTTTGCTAAGAAAAAAAGATTATTTGTTTGCTTTGATTTGTTTAGGGTTTACGGTTTTAGCAAGTGTTTACTGGCAAATTCACACTGTTATTCATGTGATAGTCCAAACGAAACAGGTTAGGATGTATAGCTGGCAACGTGGCTGGTTAACCGGACCGACTTCAGGATCCTATGTAGGCCATAGCTTTGTACTTGGGGTGGCATTGATGGTTGTGGCCTTTCTGGTTGCATTGTTCATGAGTGAAACCTTTTACCACAATGGTTATGATTCGTTTTTGATATCTTCGGGTATAAAGCGTAAAAAGATTTTTCTGGGAAGATGGATACGATTGAGTATTCTCGTGTCTATTTTTGCCCTGATTGAAGTTTTGGAAATTATTCTTTTAGAAAAGATAATCGTAACGTCTGGTTATCTTAATATAGGATTTCCAGGATTGATACAGTTAATTATTTACAATGTTATTGGGTGCGTTTTAGCAATGACGGGCGGATTGGCATGGGGGCAGATATTTCGCAAGCCGGTCGTGACCGTTATTTCCACGATTATTTTAGGCTTCTTTGCTACCATAGCAGCACAAAAATTGGCGTTAGTGAGAGCGCAGCTTGAACCCATGGAGAAATATACGGATATCTTTGAAGGGATTTCTTTGTTTACCTTATCAGTTTGGGTTATAGTCATTATATTTCTGGTGTTTTGGGGATCAATATTGCAAAGACACGCGATGATTGAAGAGGATGGCAGTCCGTTTCGAAGTGTTGGTGCAAAATGGTCAGTTTTTGGCATTACGATTATTATCATGCCGCTAATATCTTTAAGACCATTTGCAAATGGCAGTCCATTTTCGTTGTATTTTTGGGCGCTTTTAGTTGTTGTATTGATAGTCGGATTAATAAATTTTTGGATGAAACAGGCATGGTAACGAGATTATATTATTTTGATGGTCAAAAGAAGGATGCGACAACAGAAGCCATCTTGACCTAAGTTTATATAAGGTAAGCCAAACAGGGCACGTTTCTGGCACAGCCCTACTAATCCTAAGTTATGTGTGTTCCGTTGCACATGTTACAATTAACTTAACGGAAGCAACTGAAGAAAGGTAGGGGGACATACATGTTTAATTCGAGGGACCGATGGGGATTTGACTGGCGTGAATTCTTAACTGGGGTGCTGTTCATCATTGCGGGGATATTCATGTTCATGCATCCTGGCATTGGGCTTGTGACGATGGCGTTACTGTTTGCGGTTGTTGCAATTGTTCGGGGAATTACCGTCATTGCTGGGTTTACGAAAATGCGTCAATACATGCCACGCGCTTCGTGGTTGTCGCTGATTTCGGGGATTTTCGACGTCATTTTGGGGCTTTTGTTCTTGTTCAACATCCCAGCAGGCGTTGTTGGCATCACCATCTTGTTTGCGGTTTGGTTCTTGATTGATGCAGTCACGAACTTAATCAACGCCCCACATTTGCGTGTCATGGGGATGGGATGGTTTATCCTGTCCGTCATCCTGGACATCGTGACAATTTTGGTGGCATTGTTGCTGATTATGCAGCCAGTTGTTGCTGCTGTATCATTCGCAGCCATCGTGGCCATTTACCTTGTGATTTTCGGAATAAATGCCATCCTCATCGCCATCGCCCGCGCCAACTAGCGTGTAGGTGGGGGAAAAAGCAAGGCACTAACAGTCAATCCTCAGTGCGGGATTGACTGTTAGTGCCTTTTTAGTTTGTTCACTTCAATGGTGCTCGCCTTGCTCGCACCATTTGTTGACATTGTGTTATTGGGTACTTCAATGAAACGCTTGTCCTCGGCGTAGTGCACGCCGAGGACTGTGTTTTTTCTTCGTTACTATTCATGTATCTATTCTCGTTGTACTTGATGTTTTGCTTAAGGATAAGAGGTGTGCCAGAAGTAGTTACATCCAGTCGCGCGCCAAACCGTCTTCTGACGCAGCCTCTAATCTTCAGGAATGTAGTCTGATAAGCGGGCGCGTTCTAAGGAAGCTTGGGTGAGGTGGATTTGGGTGACCGCGACGTTTTTGAGCTTGATTAACTGAACCGCGTAGTCATCGTTGTGGTAGTTGCGGAGGTAGTAAATGTGCTTGATGCCTGCTTGGAGGAGCATCTTGGTGCATTGCAGGCAGGGAAAATCAGTGACGTAAATACTGGCACCATCTGTGGAAATCCCGAATTTTGCGCATTGAAGCACCGCGTTCATTTCAGCGTGAATCGTGCGGACGCAATGACCATCGCGGAGGTAACAGTCGGAGTCAATGCAGTGTTCATCCCCAGAAACCGCCCCGTTATAACCACCAGCAATAATTCGCCGGTCCTTCACCATCGCCGCCCCAACCGCAAGCCGCCGACAAGTGCTTCTTGAAGCTAAGAGAACGGCCTGAATCATAAAGTATTCGTTCCAATCCAAACGCATATCGCAAATTCCTCCCGTGTCGTTGTTGCGGTTATTATAGCATGTTAAATCTGGTGGGGTTTAAACAGTTTGTGGGTACAGGCCGGTGCGCACAGGTGGTCTCCGCTACGGGCTTATGGGGGCCGGAACGTTGCGTGGCCGGTTCCAGCCGCTGACGCGTCTTCCACCTGAGAAGTAAGCCTCGGCTCGCTTCGCTCCCGCGAGTCTTCCTTTTCGCCAGTATGCCCAAAACCCGGACATACTTCCGCAACTTGGCCCCCAACGCCCACTGCGATGTCCATCGTTCTAGGCAATAAATTGCTAAGAACGATTGGCTCCACTCCGACCACCAGTGCGCACCTACATAGATTAGGTGGAGAAATCTTCCCCCTTTTTTGAGGAAAGACCTTTTTAGGCAGGACATTCGCGGCTGCGCGCGAATGTCTTATCGAGGGTTGGTTTGCTCACTAAGGTTTGATTGACTGGTATTGTTGACTCCGAGTTTCAATGTAACCAATCAACGAATGGATGCAACGCAAGGAGCGACAGCGACGTTGCGTCAATATCTTTTCATTCAAACAAAATGATGATAAGCGGAAGATATAGGCAGTTGCGGGGGGGAAGTTCGGCGGAGGTTTTGGGGTGCGGAAGTGGTGAAGGTATCTTGGCGGTTTACCGCCTAGATACGGGCCGACTTTGAGACTGACTGACCTGCACTTGGTCACCCGTATGGAACCGTGCCCCACCACTGGAGACACCGCAAAACCGGAGTCGAACTTTCCCCCGCAACCGCCGGCCCGTGCCCCACCACTGAAAACACACCAGGAGCTGAACTTTTCTCCGCAAGACACGCCCGGGATGTTATAATGGAGGAAATGTTGAATGGAGTGGTGAGTGTGGCAGAACAAACGAGTACCATCGAGTTAGTCATTATTTCAGGTATGTCGGGGGCCGGAAAGACGGTTGCGATGCAAGCCTTTGAGGACCTAGGTTACTTTTGCATCGATAACATGCCGCCAGCACTGATTCCGAAGTTCTGGGAATTACTGGAGCGGTCCGGCAAGATTCAGAAGGTTGCCCTCGTTGTGGACATGCGTAGTCGTGCCTTCTACGATCAGATTGTGGATGTTCTGCACGAGATGGAAAACACCGAATTCGTGCACGCGCGGATTGTTTTTCTCGACGCAACCGACAGTGAGCTGGTTTCGCGATATAAGGAAACGCGCCGGTCCCACCCGCTTGCGATGGAAGGGCGCCTGATGGATGGTATCACGAAGGAGCGCGAACTCCTGCGTCCATTACGCACACATGCGGAAGCCATCATCAACACAACGGACTTGTCACCACGGGAACTGCGCGAAGAACTGTTTGCGAGCTTCAAGAACGAGAAGAAGCCGATTTTTCACATCGAAGTCATGAGTTTTGGCTTCAAGTACGGCCTGCCCATCGACGCCGATATCGTGATGGACGTGCGCTTCCTGCCAAACCCTTACTATATTCCCGAACTCAAGAACGGGACGGGCGAGGACCAGGACGTTTATGATTACGTCATGGCTAGTCCCATGGCGGAAAAATTCTACCAGCAGTTCAGCACGATGCTCCATGACATTATGCCGGCGTACATCAAGGAAGGGAAGACGAGTGTGACCATTGCCATTGGGTGTACCGGTGGGCAACACCGCAGCGTCGCCTTTGCTCGCCGGATTGGGGCCAGTTTTGCGAATGACTACGCAGTGGACGTGACGCACCGTGACGCCCATAAGCGGAAGGAAACGGTGAACCGCTCATGACGGCAGACCATAAAATTATCCGGGTAATCCGGGGCCGGCGTCCAAAAGTTGTTGTGATTGGCGGGGGGACCGGGTTACCTGTTATTGTCAAAAGTTTGCACGACCAGAACGCGGACGTGACGGCAGTCGTGACGGTGGCGGACGATGGTGGTTCAAGTGGCGCCATTCGGAACTACATCAACGTGGTGCCGCCTGGTGATATTCGGAACGTGATTGTGGCGCTGTCGGACGTGCCGAAGTTACAACGGGATATCTTCCAGTACCGATTCGCCAGCCAGGATTCGTTCTTTGCGGGACACGCGATTGGTAACTTGATTATCGCCGCACTGTCAGAGATGCAGGGCGGAATTTTCAGTGCCATTCAGCAACTTAGCGCGATGATGCAGGTCGACGGACACGTGTACCCGGCGGCCAATACGCCCCTCACGCTACACGCGGAATTCAGTGACCACACAATGCTTGCGGGGGAGGCCGAGATTACGGCGGCCGGCAAGCAGATTAAGCACGTATGGGTGAGTCGTAGTGACGACGGAAGTGCCCCAGCTGCGGAACAAGAAGTCATTGATGCCATCATGGACGCCGACGTGGTGGTCATGGGGCCAGGGAGTCTGTTTACCAGCATCTTACCCAACCTGATGATTAAGAACGTTGGGGATGCGGTGATGAAGACCAAGGCTGAGGTCATCTATATCGTTAATATAATGACGCAAAAGGGTGAAACGGATAATTTCACCGATGCGGATCACGTGCGTGTGTTGCATGACCACCTGCAGGCCAAGTTTGTCGATACCGTTCTGGTGAACATTGAACACGTGCCAGAAGGGTATCTGGATACGGCAAAATATACGGAAATTTCCACGCGGCCAGTTGCCAGTGACTACCAAGGCTTGCGAGATATGGGGTGCCGGGTGATTTCGTCCGATTTCCTTGAGTTGCGTGGCGGTGGGGTGTTTCATGACGGTAAGAAGGTCGCCGACGAAATTATGAACTTGGCCTTCCAAGCAAACCTAAAGAATAAGAGGTGACATCATGGCAAGTTTTGCCAGTCAGGTCAAGAAAGAACTGACCCAACTTGAGGTCCACCCCGAACACGCGAAGGCAGAATTGTCAGCGCTCATTCGGATGAACGGCACACTCACCATCGTTAATCACCAGCTAGGACTGGATGTCCAAACCGAAAACCCTGCCATTGCGCGTCGTTTGTACGCCCTGATTCGTCAGTTGTACAAGCAGGAGGCAAGCCTAATTGTGCGGCGGAAGATGAAGCTGAAGAAGAACAACCAGTATGTGGTGCGCTTGAGCCATGACGTGAAACCAATGCTACGGGATTTGTCCATCCTGGATCCATTGGGGCTGAGCATTAACACCGCGGTGGCGGAAAATATCCTGAATGAGCCGCAGCGGATGCGCTCGTATCTGCGGGGTGCGTTTTTGGCGGGGGGCTCTGTGAACAACCCGGAAACGAGTCGTTACCATCTAGAGATATACTCCCTGTATGCGGATCATAATGAGGGAATTCTGCAGATGATGAATCACTTCGACCTGAACGCACGCACGGTGGCACGTCGGAGTGGCGATATCGTGTACCTGAAGGAAGCTGAGAAAATTGCGGACTTCCTGAACGTGATTGGGGCAACGAACGCCATGCTGAAGTTCGAGGACGTGCGCATCATGCGGGACATGCGGAACTCCGTCAACCGACTCGTTAATTGTGAAACAGCGAACATGAGTAAGACGGTGGACGCCGCGCAGAAGCAGATTGATAACATCACCTTCCTGCAGACGCATGGCGGGCTTGACCAACTGCCAGCCCGTCTGCGTGATATGGCGCAAGTGCGGGTCGATCATCCCGATATTTCGTTAACGGAACTGGGCAAGCTAGTTCCAGGTGGTCCTATTTCCAAATCAGGGGTGAACCACAGATTGCGCAAAATTAACGAACTCGCCGACAAAGCCCGCGGTCTCACGTAGGTTATTGCGTGAGGGGGAAGGGCGACACAGAAGCAGCCGGTGCCAGCGAGTAGTTCATTCGCTGGCACCGGCTGTTTTTTGACACGTAAATTCACAAAGAGACCGAAAACTATTGCAATTGGCCTGAAAACCAGATATTATAGTTAAGTACTTTTGCGCGGTTAGTGTAATGGATCGCACGTGAGATTCCGGTTCTCGAAATCCGGGTTCGACTCCCGGGCTGCGCAGAAAAGCAAAAGAAAAACGCCTATTTCTAGGCGTTTTTCTTTTGCTCTAAATGGTATAACATCACGGTCCTCAGCGCCCTTAGCTGAGGACAAGCGTGTCACTTCCCCAAACGTAACCCGACAACACAACACACCCGCCAGAAGCCAGACATCTATCTAATTCTGTCCAGATGGCGTTGTCACCTACAATCCAACAGATTATACTGATTAGACAAACTTAAGGTGAAAACCATTTGACCTATTTTGACGTTTGGTGTAACCTTAGCACTATACTAAAGCGAGTGCCAATGGTGCCCGCCATCTCTCTACAATTAGGAGGTTTCTACATGTTAGTACCTACAGTTATTGAACAGACAAGCCGCGGCGAACGCGCCTACGACATTTACTCCCGCCTGCTTAAGGACCGGATTATTATGCTGTCCGGTGAAATCAACGACCAGATGGCCAACACCATCATTGCGCAGCTCCTCTTCCTGGACGCGCAGGATTCCGAAAAGGATATCTACCTTTACATTAACTCTCCAGGTGGTGTTATTACTTCTGGCCTCGCCATTTTGGACACGATGAACTTGATCAAGTCCGACGTTCAGACGATTGCCATTGGGATGGCTGCGTCCATGGCAAGTGTGCTTCTGGCATGTGGGACCAAGGGCAAGCGTTTTGCACTGCCTAACTCCGAAGTGCTGATTCACCAGCCACTCGGGGGTGCACAGGGCCAGCAGACTGAAATCGAAATCGCCGCACAGCAGATTTTGAAGGCACGTGAAAAGCTCACGAAGATGCTGGCAGATGCTTCTGGCCAGCCACTCGATAAGGTACGTAAGGACACTGAACGTGACCACTACCTGACCGCTGATGAAGCCAAGGAATATGGCTTGATTGACGATATTCTCACCGGCAACAAGAAGTAAGATAGTTTTAGACGGAAACGCCCGACAATAATGTCGGGCGTTTTTGTGTGGCGGCACGGTGGGGGATGCATAGCTCGACTTAGGATGTAACGTTCGTGTACTTTTGACTTACGGTGCATCCTCTTTTGATGTGTCTGTTTGCGCGCAGCCGCGAATGACCTGCCTAAAAAAACTTAAACGGATGAAGAATGTATAAATTAACTTAAAAAAAGCATCAACGCCAAAAAAGAGATGAAATTCTGCTATCATGGCACGTGGAGGATTTTTTATATGAATCAAACATTTGGCATTTCAGCGCTCTTAACGTTATGTTCCCACCTTGTCTTTATTCTGCTTGTTTGGCGAACCATGTTATCGTTGCGTGTGGAGAAGATTGTCAAGGCAGGCCACACGCGTGAAGCACAATTACTCATGATGTTCATCGCGATTGGTCTGGGCTATTTGGTTTCGAGCTGTTTCCTATCATTGGTAACGGCCGTCAAGAATCTTTCGTACTTAATTAGTTAATCCTGTTTATGATATGGTTAGTCGTGTACGATGTTTGTTCGGATACGTGTGACGGAAAATAGGATAGATATAAAAAATCATCAGTGAGGCTGTTGCCGGAAAAAGTTTGGCGGAGGTTTTGGGGTGTCGTAAGTGGTGAAGGTATCTTGGCGGTTTACCACCTAGATACGGAACCGTGCCCCACCACTGAAGACACGCCAAAACCGGAGCCAAACTTTTTCCGGCAACCGCCATCTACTTTGCGACTTACTTTTAACATCTAATATGAATGAAAATCTAGACAGCTATGGTATAATCGAGTGTCTAGTTAAACTCGAGGGGAGCATTGGTAATGGCAAAAGATATCGGGATCGACCTGGGGACCGCGAACGTCCTCATCAACGTCAAGGGGAAGGGCATCGTGTTGAACGAACCTTCCGTTGTGGCAATCGATACCCAAACGGGAAAGGTACTGGCAGTCGGTGCTGAAGCATATAAGATGGTGGGACGGACGCCCGGAAACATTCGGTCAATTCGTCCACTGAAGGATGGCGTTATCGCTGACTTCGACATCACGGAAGCAATGCTTGAGTACTTCATCAACAAGCTCAACGTGAAGGGCTTTTTGAGCAAGCCAAACATTCTCATTTGTGCACCAACGAACATTACGTCTATCGAACAGAAGGCCATCATTCAGGCGGCCGAAAAGTCCGGCGGTGGGAAGGTTTACCTTGAATTCGAACCTAAAGTCGCTGCAGTTGGGGCCGGTCTCGATATTTTCCAGCCACAAGGGAACATGGTCATTGATATTGGGGGCGGGACGTCTGACGTTGCCGTTCTGTCAATGGGCGAAATCGTCACGAGCCAATCATTGCGCCTGGCTGGGGACAAGATGGATGCCGCAATCGTGAGCTACGTGAAGAACAAGCATAAGTTGCTCATCGGGGAACACACTGCCGAACAGCTCAAGATTCAAATTGGTGCGGTTTACGAAGCCGACAAGACGGCATCCATGGAAGTCCGTGGACGTGATATTGCAACGGGTCTGCCACGCGAAGTTGAAGTGACAGCCGTTGAAGTTCAGGAAGCCTTGCACGACGTCATGGCGGCTGTGATTGCGGCGGCCAAGGAAGTTCTCGAAAAGACGCCACCTGAATTATCTGCCGACATTATCGACCGTGGCGTCATGCTCACTGGTGGGGGCGCCTTGCTGAAGGGGATTGCCAAGTTGTTCGCTGATGAGTTGCACGTGCCTGTGTTACTTGCAGAGAACCCATTGGATGCGGTTGCCCTCGGGACCGGCGTACTCCTTGATAACATTGCACACCACAAGCAGTATTAATAACACGGCGGAGAGTACGTTAAAGTCAGTGATTTTGGTGGTTAATTGTTCACTTGCAGGACAAGTGAAACGATGAATCTAACTAGGAGTAACTGAGGTTTGGCGTACGCTTTCCTGTGCATATGGAGGCAACCAGTATGAGTACTTTTTCAAGGATAATGCGGCGTTTGGGCATTCTGGTGCTTGTCGGGCTTGTCCTCATTGTTGTGGGCGCCATGATTGGTTACGGTGTCGGCGGGGGAAATCCCTTTGCCGTGTTCGTTCCAAGTACGTGGACACACATTTTAGATTTCTTAAGGTAAGCGCATGTTGAAGACGATTGTTTTGGCAATCATTCACTTTTATCAACGCTTCATTTCGCCGCTATTTCCGCCGTCTTGTCGCTACACGCCGACTTGTAGCCAGTACACGGTGCAAGCGGTGCAACGGTTCGGTGGTGTGAAGGGTAGCTTGATGGGCATTGCGCGAATTTTACGGTGCAACCCATTTGTGCCCGGCGGAGAAGATCCTGTTCCGGACCACTTTAGCTTACGGCGAAGCAAACCAAATGAGTTTAACGGTGTCAAGTAAGGTCCGGCTGCGATAGTCGAGACGATTAACGATGAAGGAGAATACAGTGGCTAAAGAACGTAATATCGACATTACGATGGATAGTATTAAGCGAAATGGCCGAATGGTTTCGGTTCTGCTCGACGGAAAAAATGAGATTGGATCCATTGAACCCGTTGAAAGCAAGTTTTCCGCGTTCTTAACGGGTAGTGCGGATGCACAAAACTTCAAGACGGAAGCAGACGCTGTGAACTACCTGCTGTCCGCTTATCATCTACACAAGCACTAAAACGGAGAGGCTGCGCCAGAAGACGGGTTGCCCCCGGTATACAAGGTGGTCCCGGCGGAAATCCCGAATTTAGGATTTCTGTCGGGACTGCCTTGTATGTGAGGGGACAGTTTTCTGGCACGACGAATCACAGAGTGCAGTGCCCCGGTCAGAAGTTGAGCATTAACGTAGAATTGATGGAGGCGGTGCATTTCCGCCGCAATCAATTCTGGGTTAAGCGCAGGCTTCTGGGGCACGTAGCTCGACTAGGATGTAACGTTCATGTGCCTTTGATTTATATTGCACGAGCGGGTCACGCCGCCTTGTGTGAAAGGAGTTGTCTTCTTGAATCGACAAGAAAAGACTGAGGAGCAAAAAGGCGATCGCGTCGATTACGGCATCTTGCTGACAATCATGCTCCTTGGACTCATCGGAATGGGCGCCATCTACATGACAATTGTCAATGATGGCACCGTCAGTTCTGCCGTGAAAGCGGTCGTGATGCAAGTTGTGTGGTACCTCGTTGGGGGTGCCGGTATTCTGATTATTATGCGTTTTGATGCCGAGCAACTGTGGCGGATTGCGCCCATTTTGTTTGGGGTGGGGATTTTCCTCCTGATTGCCGTTCTGATTTTCTACAACCGGGCGATTGCGCTCAGTACGGGGGCCAAATCATGGTTTAAGATTGGGCCGTTAACATTCCAACCCAGTGAAGTGATGAAACCCGCCTACATTTTGATGTTGAGTCGGGTCGTGACGTTGCATAATACCAAAATGCCCCACAACTTCCATAATGACTGGATTCTGATTGGGAAGATGGTTGCGTGGACGGCACCGGTTGCGACGCTGCTCATCCTGCAGAAGGACTTGGGGACAACACTGGTTTTCATTGCTATCTTTGCGGGTGTTGTGCTTGTTTCTGGAGTGACTTGGAAAATCATTGCGCCAATTGGTAGCTTCTTCCTCATTGTCGGGGGTGGCGCACTCTACATGGCCACGCAGTCATGGGGGCAGGTTATTCTGCGTCATGTCGGGTTTAAGGCGTACCAGTTTGCCCGAATCGCGTCTTGGTTGAACCCATCTGGGGCAACGGACGGGGATTCGTACCAGATTTGGCAGGCGATGAAGGCGATTGGCTCCGGACAAATGACGGGGACGGGCTTCGGAAACTTGAACGTCGTCGTGCCGGTGCAAGAATCTGACATGATTTTCTCCGCAATTGGGGAAACGTTTGGTTTCATTGGGGCAGGGGTTCTGATTCTGTTGTACTTCTTGCTCATCTACCAAATGATTCGTGTCACCTTCGATACGAAGAATGAATTCTACGCGTACATCTCCACGGGCGTGATCATGATGATTCTCTTCCACGTGCTTGAAAACGTGGGGATGAACATTGGACTGTTGCCACTGACTGGGATCCCATTGCCATTCGTCAGTCAGGGGGGCTCGTTCTTGCTGGCAAACTTGTTCTCGGTTGGGATGGTGCTGTCAATGCGGTACCACCACCAGAGTTACATGTTCAGCCAGGCAGAAGGGTTTGCTGGGAGTGGACAAGGTTCTGACCTCGTTGAAAAGTAGTTACGAGAATTGACGAAGCGGCGTGCGGACAAGCCGCGCGCCGTTAATCGTTGCAAACAAGTAGGTGAGGCTGCGCCAGAAGACGGTTTGGTCCCGGTATACAAAGCAGGCCCGGTGGAAATCCCGAACTTAGGATTTCTACCGGGCCTGCTTTGTATGTAAGGGGGCAGTCTTCTGGCGCGCGACTGGATGTAAAGTTCGTGCGCTTTAGACTTATGGCGCCCCCTCGCCTATTTGTTTGTCGTCTAATAAAATCGTTTACAAAAAATCGGGTTGCTGTTATACTTTGTTTGGAGAATAAATCCTAAATTAAAACGTAAATGGAGATAAATGGATAATGAAGAAAGCAGACTTTTTAAACCAAGTTCGTGGTGGCGTGATTGTTTCCTGTCAGGCACTGCCAGGTGAACCCCTGTACACGGAGGCGGGTGGTGTGATGCCCCTGCTGGCAAATGCTGCGGAACGTGCGGGTGCCGTGGGAATTCGTGCAAACTCAGTGCGCGATATCAAGGAAATTCAAGCAGTGACGGATCTGCCAATCATCGGCATTATCAAACGGTCCTACTTGCCAGAAAAGCCCTTTATCACAGCGACAATGAAGGAAATTGATGAACTTGTGGCAACGGGCTGTGCCGTCATTGCGTTTGATTGTACCAACCGCAAACGTCACGATGGCCTGACGATTAACGAATTCATTCAGCAGGTACGTGCAAAGTACCCAGATCAGCTTTTCATGGCGGACACCTCAACCCTTGAGGAAGGCATTAACGCGGCCAAGGCGGGTGTGCAGTTTGTTGGCACCACACTCAGCGGTTACACGGAAGAAAGCGTGGCGCAGGAAGGCCCTGACGTTGCGATGATTGAAGGACTCGTAAAAGCAGGTTGCGACGTGATTGCGGAAGGCCGAATCCACACGCCCGAACAGGCACGCGCCATTCAGGATTTAGGCGTTGCAGGAATTGTTGTGGGCGGTGCCATTACGCGGCCACTTGAGATTGCCACACGGTTTGTTGAGGCGTTGAAGTAGGTCAAAATAAAAAAATCCGCCGCAAAAAACTGCGGGGGATTTTTTGTTTCGCCACGATTAATGCAGATATTGATCGTACTTTGTCGTACTTGGTTGCCAGCTCGATGTCACGTTGCGCGTGAATTGAATGCCGTCATGTGTGGGCGTCACGGTGTAGTTTTGGTTTGTCGCTTGCACGAGGAACACCGCGTTTTCGGGGGTGATGGCGAACCGTTGCTGCTGTGTGGTAGAGAGCTGGACGAGTGTGCCAGCCTGTTCGCCGCCAACCTTGTCTGAAAAGTCGTGGTGAATGAGGTTACCGAGGAAGCCGGTGACGGAACTGCTCAGCTGAACGAGGGGGGAATAGGTTTTGTTGCGTAGGATGAGGATGCCGTTAACTAATTGTGCGGCCGTTTCAGTGACGGTAAAGGCCGCTTCGTGAGTGCGCAAAGCGGAAATAAGTTCGTTGACAGTTTGAATTTGCATGTGACCCTCCCGTGATTCTTTCGTCTATAGTATACAAGATGGTGACAGTGCATTAAAGTGCGCGACAATTCACAGGCGAAGTGCCCCGGTTAGAAGCTGAGCATTAACGTAGGCCCGGTGGAGGTGACGGGTTTACCACCGCAACCGGGTGTGGGTTAAGCACAGGCTTCTGGGGCACGTAGCTCGACTAGAAACAGAGCGCAGACTTCTGGCGCACCCCACGATTTCTCGGGAAGCGTTCCTTTTCATTCTTAATTTTCCCCAAAAAACACCGAAATTTTTTATCGATAAATGAGGATGACGAATCGCGCTACATCAAGGATTGTGGACGGTTGTGCGCGAGGTGTGACGAAAAATTGTGGCAAAAAGAAGAAAAATATGTGTAAATTATGTTGACAGAGAGAAAAAACCTCGCTATGATACAGACATTGATTCGACGATAACAAACGAAGACGTGGGAGAGCGAGCAAACACGACCTTAAAAGAGACCCCGGATGGTGAGAGCGGGGAGGTACGGTAGCTCAAAAATGGCCTACTGATCGGTGCACCGAACCCAACTGGGTAAGGCTGCAATGGCTGGCATCCATTAAAGTGCACACGGGTTGTTTGACCCGTTAGTGAGGTCCCTGACTGCAGCAGGGACGACTTAGAATGGTACCGCGTTAATTCGCTTCTAACAGTTGTTAGGGGCGAATTTTTTTGTTCTCGCAACCACCACCGTCGAGACAATGCACGCATCAGTCGTCACACATAGAATCGCCCATGCGATTCATGAACCGATTCGGACACATAGGTATCGCCCAATCATCGTTGACACTTATCGCGAATAACACGATTAAAACCCACACACAATTTTGGAGGAATTATCATGAAGAAGAAACTTGTATCCCTTGCAGCAGTCGCATTGTTCATTCCATTGGCATTGGCCGCTTGCGGAAGTAGCAGCGCCAAGTCCGACACGAAGACAACCACCGTTAAGCTCGGGGTTATCGGTTCTGACGCCGACGTTTGGAAGCCCGTTGCAAAGCGCTTGAAGAAGCAGCACATCAACTTGAAGCTCGTTCAGTTTACCGACTACAACAAGGTCAACCAGGCTGTCGTTGATGGCGACCTTGACCTGAACGCAATTCAGCACTACGACTTCTTCAACACATGGGAAAAGGAAAACAAGGATAGCAGCCTTGCCGTTATCGGCCGCACCTACATCGGACCCCTGCGTGTTTACTCCAACAAGATTAAGAAGTTGAGCGAACTGAAGAAGGGCGCAAACATTGCGGTTCCTAACGATGCAACCAACGAAGGACGCGCACTGATTTTGCTCCAGACGGCCGGTCTTATCAAGCTCGACAGCAGCAAGACTTCCCCAACAACACGTGACATCACGAAGAATCCTAAGGGCCTGAAGTTCACGACCGTGGATGCTTCCCAGACGGCACGTTCCCTGAGCTCCACCGATGCTTCCGTGGTCAACAACGACATGGCACTGAACGCAAAGCTTGATCCAGACGACGCTATCTACGTTGAAAAGATTAACAAGGCAAGTAAGGCATGGATCAACATCATCGTGGCGCGTAAGTCTGAAAAGAACAAGGCTGTCTACAAGAAGATTGTGAAGGAATACCAGACAGACGCAACGAAGAAGCAGATCAAGAAGGTTTACGACGGCTCAACCATCGCTGCTTGGGATGCAAAGTTCTAATAAAGCCCGCAAAAAACCAAACACGTGGTAAAATAGAAACAAAGCATCGGGTCTGTGCCGTTATTCAACGGTGAAGATTGTGACATCCCGTCGCGCACCAAGAGACTGCGCGCTAATATACAAGGCACGTCCCGCGGAAATCCTAAGTTCGGGAATTCCGCGGGACGTGCCTTGTATACCGGGTTAAATCATCTTTTGAAGTTGGCTCGATGCTGGTATATCGCGTAAGTGAACGCTTACGAAGTCGGAGGAAAACGTATATGAGTGCTGAACCAGTCGTCACGTTTGATGACGTGGACGTTGTTTTTAAAGAAAAGAAGAAAAAGGCCGTGCATGCCGTCGACCATGTGAGCCTGACCGTTGAACGCGGGGACATCTACGGGATTGTGGGGTACTCAGGTGCCGGCAAGTCCACGTTGGTTCGTGCCATCAACTTGCTTCAGCGCCCAACGACGGGGACCGTCACGGTGCTTGGGGATGACATGCTCAAGTTGTCTGCGAAGGACTTACGCCAGAAGCGTCGGAAGATTGGGATGATTTTCCAGCACTTTAACCTCATGGCGAGCCGGACAATCGCGGATAACGTGGCTTTCCCACTGCGCGGTACGACCAGCAAGGATGCGATTAAGGCGAAGGTTGCCGAACTGCTCGACTTGGTTGGCCTCGCTGACCGTGCGAATGCTTACCCATCCGAACTATCTGGGGGGCAGAAGCAGCGCGTTGGGATTGCCCGTGCATTGGCCTCTGATCCAGAAGTGCTGATTTCTGATGAAGCCACCAGTGCCCTGGACCCCAAGACCACTGCGTCCATCTTGGACCTGCTGAAGTCGCTAAACGAGAAGCTTGGCTTGACCATTGTGCTGATTACGCACCAGATGGAAGCTGTGAAGCAGATTTGTAACCGCGTGGCCGTGATGGATGCCGGTGCCGTGATTGAACGGGGAACGTTGCTTGATGTTTTCGCACACCCACAGCAGCAGCTCACCAAGGATTTCATTGACACCACGATGCAGCTTGATGCAACGCTCAAGGCAATTTCCAAGCAGCCCGCCGTCGCGAACCTCGGCGACAACGAACGGCTTGTGCGGTTGACCTACGTGGGTGCCAGCACTGACAAGCCACTCATCGCGACCCTGTACAGCGAGTACAATGTGACCGCGAACATCCTTTTTGGGGACATTCAAAGCCTGCAGAATACGCCATTTGGGAACCTGATTGTTGTCCTGACGGGTGAGAAAGCAGATATTGACCGCGCATTGACTTACTTGAAGGACGGCGATGTGACCGTCACGAACGTCGCACTGAACACGGAGGAGGACTAAGATGAACATTATTGAAAAATTCTTCCCGAACGTGGTTGATTTGTGGAGTGGTTCTGACGGTGTCGTTGATGCGATTAACCAAACCCTCTATATGACCATCTGGACGACAGTTGTGGCGGGCCTGATTGGGCTTGTGGTTGGGATTATGTTGCTGGTGACGGATGAACATGGCTTGCTTGAAAACCGGCCGTTCTATTCCATCCTCGACAAATTGGTGAACATTTTCCGGTCCATTCCGTTCATTATTTTGCTGGCAGCGTTGAACGATTTCACGCGTCTGATTGTCCACACGGGGATTGGCCCTACCGCCGCCCTGGTACCACTGATTGTTGGGGCAGCGCCTTTCTACGCCCGTCAGGTTCAGAACGCCTTGCTGACGGTTGATGCGGGTGTCATTGAAGCAGCCCAGGCGATGGGGGTTTCCCCGCTCGGCATTATCTTCCGCGTCTACTTGCGCGAAGGATTGTCCGAACTTATTCGGGTGTCCGTTCTGACCATCATCAGTATCATTGGTCTCACCGCGATGGCTGGTGCCATTGGTGGGGGTGGCTTGGGTAACCTGGCAATTAACACGGGTTACTTACGCTACCAGAACGATGTCATTTGGGTCTGCCTGATCTTCATCCTCATCATGGTCTTCGTGGTGCAGTTCATCGGCGACTTCCTGGCACGGAAAACACATCACTAGTCGTATCGTCATTACACATTTTTGATGAAGTGCGACGCAGAATGGTCCCAGTTCCGGAGAAAAGCACTCCGGAACTGGGACCATTTTGATGTTTGCGGGAAGGCCGGGGTGTACTGGTGGTCTCCGTTGCAGGCTTATGGGGACCGGAACGTGGTGTGGCCGCCTACAGCCGCTGCCGCGTCTTCCGGCTAGATGTGAAGCCTCGGCTCGCTACGCTCCCGCGAGTCTCCACATCTGCCAGTTCGACAAAAAAAGTCGAACTTCCACCACTTGGCCCCCAACGCCCTCCACTACGACCACCAGTACACCCCTACATTTACGATAATCAGTGGTAGTGTGTAATCGATTTAGGTTATGTTAATCTTTTTGTTTTTGATTGTGTCATTAGTAATATTATCAAAAAAAGCGGTAACCATTCCCTCGAGTACAAGAAGGAATGGTTACCGCTTTTCTAATACGAGCAGGTCCTCGGCGCGCAGCCGACGAGGACAAGCCTATCTTTTTCACCACCAAGTAAAAACAGTGGCAAAAGGTTTACCGTCGCGATGCGTGGACGAGGGTGACGATGCCGGATGCTAATGCCAGTGCGCTTGCCACGAGTGCTGTTCCTGCCGCGCTTGTGGTGATGATGGCCAAAATGGTCGTTTTCTTGTCGTTGTTCATATTGAGTTCTCCTTTTTGAATTTATCCTAATAAGAGTTCGCCCAGCTGGTTAAGGGAGTCGACCTCGTGCGTTGGGGTGAGCTCCGTTGTGTTGGGCTGGTGTTTGCGATTGAGCCAAATAGTGGGGAGGTGGTAGTTCACACCCCCGCGGATATCGGAGTTGAGGCCGTCGCCAATCATCACCGTGTCGTGGATGTCCACGCTTGGTTCGGACTGGAAGATGGCGTCGAAAAATCGTGTGTCGGGTTTGTTGTAACCGAGTTCTTCAGAAATATAGACGCCATCGAACAGTGGCGCGAGGTGGCTGTGTTTCAGGCGGTGGTGTTGTGTGACACCCAGGCCGTTCGTTCCGGCCAAGATACGGAACCCAGCCACGTGCAGATTGGTGAGCAATGTTTTGGCGCCCGGTACACGGTC
Source organism: uncultured Lacticaseibacillus sp. (assembly GCA_934370925.1). GTDB lineage: Bacteria > Bacillota > Bacilli > Lactobacillales > Lactobacillaceae > Lacticaseibacillus. The sequence continues at coordinate 30,846 of CAKRNG010000003.1, forward strand.
GAACCCGTTGTTCAAAAAATTGCGGTAGTCGGATTCTGCGGCGTGGGGGTCGAAATCTGTTCGGCCAATTGCGGCACCGAAGCTGGCGAAACGGTGGTCAAAAAGTTGCTCGCGCGTTAACTCGCCACGTTCGAGTGCGGCCCACAGCCCCTTATTGACTTGGCTGTAGGTTTGGCGAATTTCTGGGGTGTCAGGAATATTGAAGTCGGCGAAAACCCCACGTAAGCCTTTTTCCTCACTCGCCGTGAAATCGAGGAGGGTGTCATCGAGGTCGAAAATTAATGTGGTCACAAAAGGGCTCCTTTCGTTGCGATTCGCTCTAATGGGTTATGCCCAGTCACCGTTGCGGAAGATTGGCACGAGCTTGCCGTCCTTCGTAATGCCATCAACGGCCATTTGGTCAGACCCCATCATGAAGTCAACGTGCGTATCCGCGTGGTTCAAACCGACTTTTTCCTGCTCGGCTTCCGTCATCTCAACGCCACCCGCCACGCAGAACGGGTAAGCTTCGCCGAGCGCCATGTGGTTGGAGGCATTTTCGTCGAACAGAGTGCTGAAGAAGATAATACCGGACTGGGAGATTGGGGATGGGTCAGGCACGAGGGAGACTTCCCCGAGCGAGCGGGCGCCACGGATTTCGAGGAGGCCGTCAAGCACGTGCTGGCCCTGATCAGCCTTGGCATTGATGACTTCCCCGTTCTTGAAGGTGAAGTGCATTCCTTCAAGAACGTTTCCGGCGTAAGAAAGTGGTTTGGTGGAGCTGACAGTCCCGTCGATGCGGTGGTGGTCAGGGACGGTGAAGACCTCTTCAGTTGGCATGTTTGGCATGAAGTATTCACCGCGTGGGTTTTCGGAACCAGCCGCTTTCCAGATGTGGTTCTTGGGCAGGCCAACCGTCAAGTCAGTGCCAGGTGCGGTGTAGTGCAGAGCATCCAGCTGCAAATCCGTCAACCAGGTTGCCTTTTCGCTCAGCGTCGCCACGTGCGTTGCCCATGCGTCTTCAGGGCTATCGTTGTAGATACGGGTGGTCTTGAAAATTTCATCCCAAAGCTGATCCTGAGCTGCTTCAGGCGTTGCGGCATCAGGGAAGACCTTCATGGCCCACTTCTGGCTGGCTGCCGCAATGATGGTCCAGCTAATCTTGTTGGTCACGATGGCGTTGCTCAACTGCGCGTATGCCTTTTGGTGGCCCGCATTGTACGTGGCAATGCGCTTGGCGTCAATGCCACCAAGGTTGTCGGGGTCGCTACTGTGAATGGTGATGCGCTTGGCGTTCTTGTCCACCCAGTAATCGTACTGTGATTGCACGAAGGGTGGCTGATTCTCGAGACGGTCTTCAGCCAGGTTCGCCAGGTCGAGGCGTTTAACGGTATCGTCGGCCCACTGCACGTTTACTTCGGCAGCACCAGCCTTGTACGCACTGGCAACAATCAGGCGGGCGAGGGGTGCCTGGTCAACGGCGACTTGAACGTAAACGGTATCTCCAGGTTTAACGGCCACGCCCGTCTCAACGGCGAGGTCAGCATACTTCTTTAAGTTTTCAGCGAAATTTGGCAATGTCATGTGAGGTGCCTCCAAGTTCTTCTTATTTAGTATCGATTTTAGCATACCCACTTAGCCGATGCATGAATTGTGCAAAGGCTGCGCCAGAAGACGAATCACAGAGCGCAGACTTCTGGGTCACGTAGCTCGACTAGGATGTAACGTTCGTGTGTCTGGACTTATGGCGCACCCCGGGAGACTTCGAACGAAATGAGACAAAAAGTCGGAAAAGTCGATATATTCGAAAAAATTTGCTTTATTATTCGAAAAAAGTATTGTTATCTTTCGTAGGTTTGCTAAAATACAATTAATAACGGTAAAGGGTCTGGGGAGACATTTTACCGACAACTTATCCGGGGGGATTATCTAAAATGGCACGACACAAATCAATCACGCGTGAACAAATTCTTGAATCCGCGTACAACTTAGTGGTAGAAGAAGGATTCTCAAAGTTCACGGCGCGGAACATCGCAGCCTCAATTGGTTGCTCCACCCAGCCAATCTACCTTGAATTCGACAACATGGCTGAATTACGTAAGGCAATCATGGACCGAATTAAGGAAGAATTGACCGAAAAGTTCGATAAAGTCTACACACACGACCCAATTATCGATATGGCCCTGACTTACATTGACTTTGCACTGGAGAACCACAACCTTTATCAGGCGGTCTTTGTTGAGGATCACTTCGGTGTGGACGACATGCGTCAGTTTGCGATGGCCGCTGCGTTGCGCCGTTTTGAAGCCCAGGAAGATGCAAAAGGACTCTCCGAAACGCAGAAGAGCAACATTGTGACCGGGCTCTGGATTGTTGCAACCGGGATTGCCGACTTGATGACATCTGGCTTCGTCTCCATGTCCCACGCCCAGATGATTGATATCTTGCAGACGGTCATCAACGTTTTCATCGAGAACGGGTCACTTTCTGGTCACGCAGGCGAAGATATTATTGCGATGGCACGGGCTCAGAACCAGTAAAAGTAACCGAATATTAGCCAAAAGGACGCGCAATGCGTCTTTTTTTATATTCTGTATTAGTTTTTTATACTGAATCATGGTGCTTTTTTAAAGCCGTACGATTCGCGCTAAAAGAAAGATGTTTAATGACAGCAAACAAAATTAAATTCCCAACTTTTATGAAAATTAACGAAAAAAAGGAGCCTGTGTTCAAGGTTTGCGAACATTTATCGGTGAATGTTCATTAAATCAAAACTGAACGATAACATTTAACGTGGTTAACAAAATGTCTTTTTTAGGCCGAATTTTCGCCGTTTTTATGTTATCTATTCGTAAATTCGATTCACTTTGTGTTTTTTTTTAGCGCGTTTTGGGCGATTTTTGGCATCAAAAAACCGCGAACAGAAATTGTCGAAGTAGGCAATTCGCATTCACGGTTAAGGGGTCGTTTAAAAATTAAAGTGCCGCTTGGGTATCGATGAGCTTCTGGGCGAATGCTTCGAGGTGTGCGATATCTTCTTCTTCGGCAGCCAAATCTATTTTGAGACCGTCTGCACCCTTAGTAGCACCGGTTGTCGCAAAGGCTGCGTCGAACATGTCGACTGCGGTTGCAAAGTCATCGTAGAAGCGGTCGCCACTACCGGTTGTCCCGTAGACCTTGCCGGTGAGGTCGAGTTCTTTCAGGTCGTCATAAAAGTCGATACCTTCATCAGGTAGCAGTCCCTCCGCACCATCACTGTAGGTGTATGCCGCAACCACACAGATATCAGCATCGTTAAAGTCACTGGCAACCGCTTGGGTAATTTCAGTCAGTTCCGTACTAACGCCCCGATCTTCCAGCGCCTCTTGAACAATCTCCGCGATTTCCTGCGTGTTCCCCGTCATACTTGCATAAACAATCTTTGCCGTCGCCATTTTTCCTTGTTCCTCCGCTCGTTTTCTTGATTCCCCATTATATCACGGGTTGGCGGGATTGGAGAATACGGGGACCCCTCGCTTTGCATCGGGCGGCGCTGCATCCATTTGTTTAGTGGCCTCGGTTGTGCGGCCCGCCTTAGTGACCGTGGATGGTGTTACCGAGAACATCCTCGTACCTAACTGCTAGTTGGACACGAAACTCATTGCGGGGCACCCGCAATGAGAAGCGTGTCCAACTAGCAGTAACAAAAGGGGGAAGAGGTTGGTAACACCATCCGCGATCACCGGGAAGGGCCGCACGAACGAGGCCACAAAACAAGCGAAGGCAGCAACGTCCGATGCGAAGCGAGGGACCCCCGTAGCAAAGGGACAATCCCGCCAAAATGGTGTATGATGGATAATGGATGATTACGGAGGTAACGGATAAATGATTACAATTAAATCTGAACGCGAAATCGAAGGAATGCGCAAGTCTGGTGCGATTTTGGCTGGGATGCACATTGGGTTGCGTGATCTCATTAAGCCCGGAATTTCGAGCTGGGAGATTGAAGAATTCGCAGTGAAGTACTTTGCGGAACACGATGCGATTCCCGCTGAAAAGGGCTTTGAAGGCTACAAGTATGCGACGTGTGTGGCCGTGAATGATGAAGTGGCACACGCAATTCCACGCAAGGACCTGATTTTGAAGAACGGCGACATCGTGAAGGTGGACACTGTGGTGAATAAGGACGGTTACTTCAGCGATTCTTGCTGGACGTACGCGGTCGGTGAGATTAGTGAAGAAGCACAGCGCTTGATGGATGTCACGAAGAAGGCACTTTACCTGGGGATTGACCAGGCAGTGGTCGGTAACCGCATTGGGGATATCGGGTCAGCCATCCAGAAGTACACCGAGAAGGAAAACGGGTATGGCGATGTTCGTGATTTGATTGGTCACGGGATTCAGCCAACGATGCACGAATCTCCTAATGTTCCAAACTATGGGCTTGCAGGGAAGGGTCTGCGGCTTAAGGCGGGCATGACCATTACCATCGAACCAATGATTAACGCGGGTACCTGGCGTATTGCGATTAAGGAAGTGCCTGGGGACGACTGGGAATACTACGTCACACAAGACGGTTCCCTCTCCGCACAGTACGAGCACACCCTGGTCATCACGAACGACGGCCCAAAGATTCTGACGAGTCAGGATCCTGTTTACGACGCGAAGTACCTCTAAACCTTTAAAAACGGGTTAATGAACAACAAGTAGTGAATATTTACTTTGGGGTTACGCGTTGGCGCAGCCCCATTTCGTTGTTCAGGTAACCCGCTTCTGGGAGTAAGTCGCCACACAGATTTGTCAGGTGTGGCTGGAGGAAACAAAATGACTGAGCGAACCTTTATTGCGCGACTGCGACGACACGCGCGCAACGGGTATCAGACGGTGCCAATTGCGAAACAGAAAACCCGTTTTCGCGCGAAGTTAGTTGCCGTTGTGGCCCTCTTTTGGCGGCGACTTGGGGATTCACAGATTAACGAGACGTCTGCGGCGATGGCGTACTATGCCATTTTGTCGCTGTTCCCCACGCTGCTGGTGGTAATTAACGTGATTGCGCACATTCAGTTTGACTTTAGTGCGTACAGTGCAATGATTGCGCAGCTGATTCCGTCGAGCGTGCTGAACACCATTAAACCAATCGTGCGCGACTTCAGTGTGAACGCGAGCACGGCATGGTTGAGTGTTGGGGCTGTTGTGACGTTGTGGGCGGCTAGTTTGGGGCTTGCCGCGTTACGGAACGGTTTTAACCGGGCGTATGGAATTCGGCGCGCCGTTCAGAACTTCATTGTCAGCCGGATATTCGCCATGGTGATGATGATTGTTCTGCTCATCGCGGTCGTTGCAACCATGGTGGCCTTCGCGTTCGGGCAGGAATTCATCGAGTGGATTAGCGCACAACTGCAACTGTCGCCAAGATGGCTGGAAGTTTTCCTGGCGTGGCGGTGGCCCGTGGCGTTGACGGTGCTGTTTGTGGTGTTAGTGATTGTGGATTACTACCTACCGAACGCCCGGATGCGTTTTTGGACGGTTTTACCTGGCGTGGTGATTACGGGAATTGGGATTATCGCATTCACGCAGGTGTTCTCCATTTACGTCCGGTACTTTGGCCAGCGGTTCACCACGTACGGCACGTTGGGGGCGTTTATTGTCCTATTATTATGGCTGTTTTTCATGTCCTTCATCATGACGGTGGGGGTTGTGGTCAATGCGGTGCTGAACGAGACGTTCTATGGCCCGGCCGAGGCTGTGGGGAGCAAGGTGACTTCCGCCATGGGACGTCTGTGGCGGCGGGCTAAACGGCGCGTGGTCGCACCGAATAAAAAGTCACAATAACTTTAAATTTTTGGTACGGCACAGTGAAAAGCCGTTTGCCCCTAATGTGAAGTAGTATAATCAGTTTCTTGGAGAGTTTATGCATAAAATTATGGATTTTGGAAGGGGTTTGGCAGCGTGGTAATAGCAAAGGCGCCAGGGAAGTTGTATATCGCCGGTGAATATGCGGTGGTGGAAACGGGGTACCCAGCGATTTTGGTCGCACTAAACCAGTTCGTGACGGTGACAATTGAATCAGCCAAGCAGTACGGCAGCATTCTTAGCCACCAGTATCAGGAAAACTCGCTGTACTGGCGACGGGACGGGGATGAACTCGTCTTCGATAATCGCGATAACCCTTTCCACTACATCCTTTCGGCGATTCGTCTCACGGAGAAATACGCGCGGGAACAGAATCTGCCGCTCGGATTGTATAACCTGGAAGTGGATTCGGACCTCGATTCTGCGGACGGGAAGAAGTACGGTCTAGGCAGTTCCGCGGCCGTGACGGTGGCAACGGTGAAGGCCCTGAATGAGTATTACCATTTAGGAATGGGACCCGAGCAGTTGTACAAGCTATCGGCCATTGCGCACCTTGACGTGCAAGGAAACGGATCGCTTGGCGACATTGCGGCGTCTGTTTATGGGGGCTGGTTAGCATACCGTTCCTTCGATAAGCAGTGGTTGGCGGCAGCACGCAACCAATATACATTGACGGAATTGTTGCAGATGGCGTGGCCTAAGTTGCAAATTGAATTGCTCAAGGCGCCGGCAGACATGCGCCTGATGATTGGCTGGACGGGATCACCCGCATCGACGTCCCGATTGGTGGACAAGATTGCGGTGGCGAAGCAGCAACAGGCAGACGCGTACGCCCGTTTTCTGAGCGGGAGTCAGCAGATTCTCGACCAGATGATTGGTGCCTTTCGCGAGGGCAGTCTTCGCGGCATTCAGGATGCGTTACGTGCCAACCGTATTTTATTGGCAAGCCTGGCTGACTTATCGGGTGTTCAAATTGAAACGGAAGCACTCTATCAGTTACGGACGTTGGCAGAAAAAATGGGCGGCGCGGCCAAGTTCTCTGGGGCAGGCGGCGGTGATTGTGGCATCGTCCTTATTGACCGCAACATCGAAACAACCGGCCTACTCGCCGCATGGAGCGCCGCCAACATCGAACCCCTCGCCCTCCAAGTTCACGAAATTCCCGTCAACGAATTCTCCACGGTGGAAGGGTAGGCGCGTTGCCTGTGATTGGCTTCGGTGGTGCCTCGCTTCGCATCGGCGGCGCTAACCTCGTTTGTTTTGTGGCTTCGGTTGATCGGCCCTTCTCGGTTATCGCGGATGGTGTTACCACCGCTTTCCCACTTTGGCTACTGCTAGTTGGACACGCTGCTCATTGCGGGTGCCCCGCAATGAGTTCAAGGGCTAGTCGTCCGCGTTGTTTGCCTAGTTTGTGATGTGGCATCGTTGGGTTACCGAAGCCCTCGCTGGCGCATCGGGGCGTTGCTGAGCGTCAACCACCACTAATATACGCGACTCATGACGGGGCTTTCGTCATGAGCCGCGTTTCTTTTTCAACGCAATGTGCTATTTTTGGACGAATTTTAGCAAGACGGAGGTAGAAGATGAATCGGACAGTTGAGTTACTACAAACACATACATCTGTGCGTCGTTTTGAAGCAACGCCATTGACGTCCGCGGTGAAGGCACAGCTTTTGACCGCCGCGCATGGTGGTTCATCCTCCAATTTTGTGCAGGCAACGACCATCATTGAAGTGACGGACCCAGCGATACGGGCGGAATTGGCGACGATTTCTCAGAGTGCGGCTTACGTCAAACAGAGTGGGGCGTTCTACATGTTTGTCGCGGATTTATATCGGCAGGCGACCGTGTTAACACGCGCACATCAATCGTTGACGCCAATTCAGAATGTTGAGGCACTCACGGTAGGGATTGTCGACACAGCCATCGCGGGGGAGAACATGGCAGTTGCGGCCGAAGCGATGGGGTTAGGAATTTGCTTCATCGGCGGAATTCGGAATGACTTGTTCCGCGTGCGCGACCTGCTTGGGCTACCCCAGTACACCGTGCCACTATTCGGCCTGACGGTGGGCGTGCCGGTAAGCAAAAATGCCATCAAACCCCGGATGCCACAAGCAAATACGGTGTTCACAAACCGGTATGATGCAGTGGCGGCAACGGACTTAACGGCTTACGACCAGACAATGGCAACGTATTACGCCAACCGCGGTACACATGCGCAAGTTACGGATTGGTCAACGAAAATGCGAACATTCTTTGCTACACCACGGCGCCCAGATGTCGCAACGTTTATGGTGAGTCAGGGATTTACGTTGTCGTAAGGGCTGCGTCATAACGGGCGTGTGCTATTGGCTCATGAGTTATAATTCGCGTAAAACAAATAAGATGCCCACAAAATCCAAGACGGATGTTTGTGGGCATCTTATTTTACGTGCGAATTAGGTTTTACTTCACCTTACGCGTCAAGAAGGCAACGAGTTGTTGTGCGTAACTGAAGGTGTTGCGCCCCATGTAGCCGGTTAACACGAGTAGTAGGCCGGTGATGAGAATGGCCATTAGGGAGTACTCGGCTTGCTGAATGAACATGTGGGCGGTGCCGATGAGGATATAGGCGAAAAATCCAAATAGGCAGGCGTTAATCAAGAAAACGACAATAAAGAGGGTCATCTTGAGTGGCGACAACCGTCCGTGTTTATCGAAGGGACCAATCCAATCATTCGCGTTCAGTAGTAGGCCGAGTAGTAAATCAAACATGATGCGCCTCCAGTATGCCGAGATGTTGTTTCCATTATACCCGTCCGTGCGTGAGAAGTGGAACCCAACCGCGCAGAAATATACTGTGCGCGTAAAGTTCGATGAAGCTCATGACGAAAGCCCCGTCATGAGTCGCGTATTCCAGTGGTGATTGATGTCCAGCAACGCCCCGATGCGTCAGCGAGGGCTTCGGTAAACAAACGATGTCACATCACAAATCAGGCAAATCGAGCGAACGACTAGCCCTTTAACTCATTGCGGGGCACCCGCAATGAGCAGCATGTCCAACTAGCAGTAGCGATAGGGGGAAGGCGGCGGTAACACCATCCACGATAACCGTGAAGGGCCGATCAACCGAAGCCACTAAACAAACGAGGTTAGCGCCGATGATGCGAAGCGAGGCAACCCCAAAAGTGTGTTAAAATAAACCATAAAGTAAACAGAATGGACGTGATATTGTGGTAACTGCACAGACGAGTGTGGCTGGCGTGACGACGATGGTGAAGGAACCTTTGTCGAACTATACGTTTACCAAGACCGGGGGCCCAGCAGACTTGTTGGCGTTTCCGGAAACGGTGCAACAAGTGCACGATTTAGTGGATTATGCGCGGGAGAATAAGGTGCCACTGACGGTGATTGGCAATGCCAGTAACTTGATTGTGCGTGATGGCGGGATTCGCGGTCTTGTCATTATTCTGACCCACATGCACGAAATTCAGGTGACGGGGAACACGGTTTTTGCTGCGGCTGGGGCGCGTATTATTGATACGGCCGACGCTGCAGGCGCTGCTGGTTTGTCAGGCCTTGAGTTCGCGGCGGGTATTCCCGGTTCTGTTGGGGGTGCGGTGTTCATGAACGCCGGGGCTTACAATGGCGAAATTAAGGACTGCATCACCAGCATTGATGTCATTAGTCGTGCGGGTAATCTGCACACATACACTGGGGAAGACATGCATTTTGCCTACCGCCATTCAGTTGTGCAGGAAACTGGTGAGATTGTCCTCGGCGCGACCTTCACGCTCACGCCTGGTGACGCAACGGCGATTCGTGCAGAAATGGATCACCTGAATGCGTTGCGCGCGGCCAAGCAACCCCTTGAATACCCATCTTGTGGGAGCGTATTTAAGCGGCCCACCGGTCATTTCGTTGGGCCGATGATTCAAGAGGCGGGTCTCCAGGGACACATTATCGGTGGCGCCCAGATTTCGATGAAGCACGCGGGGTTCATTGTGAACATCAACCACGCAACGGCGACGGATTACCTCGACATGATTCACTATGTCCAGGAGCACATCTACGCCAAGTTCCAGATTCACCTGGAACCAGAAGTGCGGATTATTGGGGAAGAAGTTAAGTAACGATTGTAACCAGAGGCGCCCTCGGGTGAGGCAGTGTGCTCACCTGAGGGCCTTTTTGTTGAAAGGGGGTTATCAATAGATGGAAATGATTCAGGAGGTGCTCCTCCTTGTGAGTTTGGTTCTTGTGGCGAACGTGATTAGCCACTTCTTGCCGTTCGTGCCGGATGCCATCATCCAAATTGTGCTGGGGCTGTGCCTCGCACTCTTCGTCCACGTGTCGGTTCCGGTGGCGACAAGCTGGTTCATGTTGCTGTTTATTGCACCGCTGCTGTACAACGACGGCCGCCACTTCCCGCACCGCGCGCTCTGGGCGTTGCGGGGGCAGATTGTCAGTAACGCCATCGTGCTGGCTTTTGCCACGATGTTCTTGATTGGGTTGTTGATTCACGCACTTGTGCCACAAATTCCAGTCGCCGCGGCCGTTGCGCTGGCAGCACTGCTTGCGCCCACCGATGCCATCGCGGTTGAAGGCATTGCGGAACATGTGCCGATGCCAAAGAAGGTGTTACACCTGGTCGCCGGGGAAAGTTTGATTAACGACGCCAGCGGTCTGATTGGGTTCAAATATGGGATTGCGGCGGCACTCTCCGGCACGTTCGCACTCGGCCACGCCACCGCAGATTTTTTCTATGTGGCCATTGTGGGGGTCATCGCGGGTGCGGTGCTCATGGGGCTGATTAACTGGATTCGTAAAATGCTGTTTAATCAGGGAATCGGGGATGTCGTCCTCCACACGGTTCTGCAACTTATTACGCCATTTCTGATTTACCTCGTGGCGGATGAAGTGTTGCATGCATCCGGGGTTATCGCCGTGGTGATTGCTGGGCTGATGAGTAACAGTCGCCGCAATAACTACACGGCGGTTCTGCCTGAATTACGCCTGGTCACGGAACATGCATGGTCGATTCTGGTGTACGTGTTGAACGGGTTGATTTTCGTGTTGCTCGGGATTGAACTCCCCGTGGCCATGCGTGCAACCATCGCGGACCATGACGTCAGCACGCTACAGGCAATCGGCATTGTGTTGGTCGTCTTCGCCGCGTTGCTCGCCTTGCGCACGCTATGGGTGTACCTGAGCAACCTCCTCACAGCGCGCCGCAAACATAAGCGGGTACCAGGATTCGGGTCTGCCTTACTCACCGGGATTGCCGGTGTTCGTGGGGCCATCACCGTCATCGGGGTGCTCGCCATCCCCGTTGTCATGACGGATGGCACGGCCTTCCCCGAGCGCAGTCTCATGCTGTTCATCGCCGCTGGGGTGACCCTGACCAGCTTGGTGGTCGCCACCATCGGCCTCCCAATCTTGGCGCGCCTTGCCCCCCAGCCGGATATGCAACCGACTGGCGTTGCGGGCACGAGTACCCACCTCACGCAGGTCCAAGCGCAGGCGTTCATTCTGAAGACCGCCATTCACGCGATTGAGGGTGCCAAGCGTGACGAGATGACCAAGCCCGCGTTCGACCTCATCAGCGATTATCAGCGTCGGCAACGAAAACTGCGCCTGCTCTCTGACCAAACGGAGGGGATGCCGCTTATGTTGCGTGACGAACTTGAACTGAAGGTCATGGGGACGCAAGGGGAGCTGAACGCCCTGGAGAAAATGCACGAGGATGGTGAAATCGATGACCGTTTGTACCGCAAGTTGAGCCGACGCTTGGTGCACAAACTGATCGACATGCAGCAACTACTCGCACGTGGCGGTCGCCGAACATTCACCATGTGGCTGCGCCAGCTCGGGGGCAAAATTCGCCACCGTTTCGAGTTCGTGCACCTCATCGGGTATGTGCGCCGAGACAATGATCTTTACTTGCACGTGATGAAGGTGACGGCAAAGGGGGCACTGGCGAACATTAACGCAACGCTAAAAAGTGACGACTACAAGAACCGCAAATTCATGCGTCAGGTAATCGCCACGCAGATGACCCATTACCGCACACGCATCGCCACCGTGCATGAGGTCCACAACCCCAAGTACGAGCAGTATCAGGCTGAATTGCGCCGACTGCGAATGGTGGGCTTCAACGCGGAACGAACCGCGGTGCACCAACTAATGGAACAAGGCTACATTTCGCCACTCACCGCACAACGCTTGAGCACAGACATTTCGTACAGCGAAAGCGCCGTGAACTTGGCGGCACAGGAATGATTTTTGGACAGCAACACCCCCACCAGCAAAGTGCGCCGGTGGGGGTGTTGTTGGTCAGAGAACGAGGCTGCGCCAGAAGACGGTTTGGCCCCGGTATACAAGGTAGGCCCGGTGGAAATCCCGAACTTAGGATTTCTACCGGGCCTGCCTTGTATGTTAGGGGGCAGTCTTCTGGCGCGCGACGAATCACAGAGCGGCGCATCCCGGGAACTTTTGAGCATTAGCATAGAATTGACGGAGGTGGTTTACCACCGCAGTCGATTCTGGGCTAAGCGGAAAAAGTTGGGATGCAGAGCTCGACTTAGGCTGTAATGTTCGTGTGCCTTGGACTTATGGCGCACCCACATTAAAGTCATAGCTCATGTCTACGCCCAAATTTTGCCAGTTATCTGTGAATTGCCATGTTCCCACGTTGTCGACGCCAGGAAGTTTAGCGTTGTAACGTGCAATCCATTGATTTTTGGCGGATAGCGTACTTGGAATTAGACGTTTGTTCCAGATCCAACTCGCCATCGTGTAGTAATCCGTTTTGGTGTATCCGTTTGCCTTTGTTTGGACGAGGAAGGTATTCGTTAAAGCGGTTAGTCCGTTCTGAGGTAGGGAGTTGTCTTCTACATCGACGGCAAGAACGCTGGTTGCATACAATCCGAGTGCCTTAGCAGTTTTGCAGAAGAAAATAGCTTCTTCCTTTGCTTTGGCAGATGTAGTGTAGCGTGCATAGTGATAACCGTGTACATGTAGTCCTGCCTGCCAAGCGTTTTTAATTTGTTTTTGTGCCTTTGCGTTACGGTAGGTTGAACCTTCTGTTAATTTGACAATCACAGCAGTAACACCTCGAGATTTGAGCTGTTTGAAGAAGACTAAATTATCTGGATTCCACTTTGAAACATCGGCGACAAGTTTGTAGGTACTCATAATATATACCTCCATGAAGGTTGAATTGTTAACGACAATTGTGCAATTTGGTGTCGACTAGGTTAAGAAAACTGACCGTGTGAGTTAGATGTAGCGTTTGAGCAGTGCTCAAGATGTTCAGAATACAGTTGTCAGAGGGTTTGATACTGTGAAGTGATTGGTATAGATAGGAGTACTGTAGCGACAATCCAACTGGCAGATATGAAAGATGATGTTCAGTCGTTGGTGCAATTGCATCAACCCAAGTAGAGATGTTGGCGAAATGTTGTTTATTTAATAAATGCTCAATAATAGCAAGAAGGGTGCTGAATTCTTCAACCCAGAGTTCTGGAAAAGAATCTGCCGTACATAAGTCGCTAATCAGGTCGGGAACTAGAAAATAAATTGTCGTATCGGGTATTTGACCTAAGCACTGTTTGAGGACAATTAAGTCATTCAGATAGAAATGATCGGAAGTAAGAAGCGTTGAAATTAATTGATTTGGTCCGAGATGGTGAGAATTTTTTGCTTCATTCCCCGTGCTCAGCTGACGAATTTTGGCGTCCACGAGGCTGAGCGGGTGTTCTATTTATATTTCATTAGTAACGGCAAACGTGAAGACTATTTGATGTTCAAGGCGGTGAAACCTCGCCAGACCTACCTCAATCGAAACTTCAAGATGCTCATGAACAATCGTTTCTGTGGAATGGCGACGATAACACCAGACATGATTGTGATTCCTGACAATTAATGTGGTGATTCTCGCTGTTTGGTCGGTTTAATAAAGAAATCATCTCATTTGAAATTACCCGCATAAATAAACAGGGGCCACGTAATCCGAACTTTGGATTACGTGGCCCCTGTCTGCATCTACCCGTTCCAGTTACGTTAATCGCCGCTCAGGATCCCCTGAATTTTGCGAAGGAGGGGCGGGAGAACTTGCCCTTTGCGGTGAACGACGGCGATGGAGAAGCGTGGCTGATCCGTATCGGTTAGCGTGAGCGTTTGGAGATTGTCGTCATCACTGACCGCAATTCCAACAAGCAGGGCCACACCGACACCCTGCGCAACCATTTTCTTGATTAACCCCACGTCGCCGGTGCGGAAGACGATTTGCGGTTGAATGCCACTTTCTTGCGTGAGGTGGTCGAATACCTGGGTGTGCACGAATCCTTCCGTCAGCGTGATGAAGGGCTCGTTCGCGAGGTCGGCGAATGCGACTTTGCCGTTTGTGCCGATGGGGGTGTACTTGCTGGCGATAAGGGTGAAGGGGGTCGTTGCCAGTTCAGTGACGGCTAAATCGGGTTCGTTTAACGGGCCAACGCTACCGAGCAGGGCCATGTCGAGTTCACCCGTACGCAGGCGTGTTAATAGGGCGCTGGAACCAGCCTCGATGGTGTGGATGTGCTGCATCAGGCCACTTTTCATGAGCTTCGTGACCACGGACGGGAAGTAGTAGTTCCCAATAATTGGTGGCAATCCAAGCGTGACCGTTTCCTGTTGGAGCGCCGTGAGTTCACTTGCGGCGTGTTGCAACTCACGGAGAATCGTTTGCGCGTGCTCATTCAGCAGTGTGCCCGCTTCCGTAACGGTGAGTGTGTTGTGGCTTTGATTGCGGTGAATAAGTTCAACCCCGTACGTGGTCTCAAGCCGCTTGAGTGCGAACGAGATCGTGGGCTGACTGACACCGAAAAAGTCGGCAACAACAGAAAAATTTTTTAATTCGCACAATTTCGTGAAATATTCCAAATCGCGGGTGTTCATCAAAAGACCGCCTTTCCGGGGTTTACGAGGTCATATAAACATATTTTATCACTCCTAACGCGTTTGACTATATTTTTTTCGGTGGCGTAAAGTGACCCTTGTTAATGAAACAGAGCGCGACGGAGCGGTAGAAGTTTCAACGCCACCGCAATACGCGACTACAGGAGGATATAAATATGCACTACACACCAGAACAGATTTTAAATGACCCATTCTTAAACAAGGGGACCGCATTTACCAAGGAAGAACGTGAACAGTTCGGGTTGGCGGGAATCTTGCCACCAGCCGTGCAGTCCCTTGACCAGCAAGTGGTTCAGGCATACGCCCAGCTTCAGAGCAAGCCAAACGACCTGGAGAAGCGGATTTTCTTGATGGATATCTTCAACCACAACCACGTGTTGTTCTACAAGCTCTTCTCCGAACACATCGATGAATTCATGCCAATCGTGTACGACCCAACGATTGCGGATACGATTGAAAACTACAGCGCACTGTTCGTTGAACCACAGAACGCGGTTTACCTGTCCATCAACGATCAGGAACACATCGCAAGCGCCCTGAAGAACGGTGCAAACGGACGCGACATTCGCCTCATCGTGGTTACCGACGCGGAAGGTATTCTGGGTATCGGTGACTGGGGTACGCAGGGGGTTGATATCTCCGTTGGGAAACTCATGGTGTACACGGCCGCTGCCGGCATCGACCCCGCAAGCGTTCTGCCCGTTGTTTTGGACGCAGGGACGAACAATGAAGCCTTGCTGCAGGATGACCTGTACTTGGGTAACCGCCAGAAGCGTGTTTATGGGGATGACTACTACGCCTTCGTGGACAAGTTCGTTGCGGCTGCACGCGAACAGTTCCCTAACCTGTACCTGCACTTCGAAGACTTTGGTCGGAGTAACGCCGATAACATTCTGAACAAGTACCAGGGTGAAATGACCACGTTCAACGATGACATTCAGGGAACTGGGATTATCACGCTTGCCGGCATTATGGGTGCACTGAACATTTCTAAGCAGAAGATGACCGACCAGATTTACATGAGTTTTGGTGCCGGAACTGCGGGTGCCGGGATTACGAAGCGGATTTACGATGAATTCCTCCAGCAGGGGATGGCACCGGAAGAAGCACGGAAGCACTTCTACATGGTCGATAAGCAGGGCTTGCTGTTCGATGATGACGAAACGCTGACGCCACAGCAGAAGCCATTCGCCCGTTCCCGGAGTGAATTTGCGAACGCGGATGAACTGACCAACTTGCTTGCGGCAGTGAAGGCCGTGCACCCAACGATTCTTGTCGGGACCAGCACCATGCCTGGTGCGTTCACGGAAGCTGTTGTGACCGAAATGGCTGCACACACGGAACGGCCAATCATCTTCCCATTGAGCAACCCAACCAAGCTGGCTGAAGCGACTGCGGATAACCTGATTCAGTGGACAGACGGGCGCGCGCTGGTTGCGACGGGGATTCCCGCTGCACCTGTTGAATACAAGGGTGTGACGTACGAAATCGGGCAGGCGAATAACGCGCTTGTTTACCCAGGTTTGGGACTCGGGACCATCGCCTCAACCGCGAAGTTACTGACGGACGGTATGATTTCCGCCGCCGCCCACAGTCTTGGGGGCATCGTTGACCCAGACCAGGCGGGTGCCGCCGTTTTGCCACCCGTTAAGAAGCTGGATGTGTTCAGTCAGACTGTGGCGAACGCTGTCGCAGCGGAAGCCATTAACGAGAAGTTGAACGCAGAAGACATTGCCGACGTGAAGCAGGCAGTGGCAGATATGAAGTGGGTACCTGAATACAAGGCACTTTCTGACATCGACGTTACCTTATAAGCCCATCTGGGAGAAGGAAACAGACGTCGAAACATTGGGGGTAATTAGGGAATGACTGCATTAACAACATCTATCCAGAGTATTTTGACCATCGTTTTGATCATTGCTTTGGGCTACATCTTACAGAAAAAGGGCTGGTTCGACGAGAAGTTCGGCGGCACCGTATCCACCTTACTCATGAAGGTGGCGCTGCCCGCCTCAATCTTCATCTCCGTGCTCGAACGCCTCACGCTGGATAAGCTGATTAGCCTGTCCAGCGGGTTGGTTTACGGCTTCGGGGGTGTTATCCTGGGCTACATCATTGCGTTCATCTTGGTGAAGCTCTTGAAGGTTCGTCCAGGACGTCGCGGGACATTTATCAACATGTTCGTGAACGCCAACACCATCTTCATCGGGCTCCCACTGAACCTGGCGTTGTTTGGGGACAAGTCCCTGGCTTACTTCCTCGTTTATTACGTGGTGAACACCGTTTCCACGTGGACACTCGGGGCCTTCTTGGTCGCAAACGATGACCCAACGAAAGTAAAGGGCGAAAAGGGCGCAACGTTCAACTGGAAGAAGCTTCTGCCACCACCACTGCTTGGCTTCCTGGTTGCCCTCGTCTTCTTGCTGTTGCGGATTCCATTCGTGGATGTACACGCACTTAGCTTTGCGGTGAACACACTGGATTACGTTGGGAGCCTCGTGACGCCACTTTCCCTGATTTACATCGGGATTGTGCTGGCAAAGGCGGGTCTGGGAAGTATTCACTTCGACCGGGACACCATCGTTGCACTGGCAGGGCGGTTCATCCTGGCACCTGCACTCATTGCGGGCCTGATTATTCTGGGCGCACACATGGGAAGTGGCTTACCAAGTATGGAAGCCCAGACACTGATTGTGCAGGCTAGTGCACCTGGTCTGGCAGTGCTGCCAATCCTCGCTGACCAAGCACACGGTGACGTGAAGTACGCAACGAACGTGGTGACAACTTCAACCATCTTGTTCGCCATCGTTGTGCCAATCATCATGCTGCTGATTCAGGGGATGTAATAAGTAACACCTGAATGCAGATAAAAGGAAAGCCCTGTAAAAGTCCCGAACTTAGGACTTCTGCAGGGTTTTTCTTGTGTGTGTGAAGGTCGTCTTTTACCCAATCTTTCTCCGAGACACAATAATCATCGCAATCAACAGCACCGTTGAGGCAGCTGTGAACACGGCCCAGGTGGTGGTGACGCCCGTAACACCGAGTATGCCCAAGAAAAGTGCTTGTCCGATTGGCGCCGCGACGAGGGTGACCATGTTCATGACGCCGCTTGCCTGGGCGAGGTGATCTTCATCGATACTTTGCATGATGAGGGCGCTAAAACGGGGGTTCAGCTTGCCATCGAGGTAGCCACTTGCGAACTCGGCGGCGATAATGAGCCAGAAACTCCGCCCCCACAGAACGGTGAGCCCGGTGAAGACGAGGGTGACGACCGCCAGCACGAGTAGGGTCAGAATGCGGCTGTGTTCAAGAAAATCGCGGGTCCAGAGCGCGCCAACGACCATCGCAATCCCGCCAGTGACACTGATAATCGCCACTGTCTGGCCGTATGTCCCGACCCACAGCGCCTGTTTTTGCAGAAAGGAGACGGTTAGGAGACTTTCGCAGGTGGTACCGAGCAGATTGATGAAGATGCCACTGATGAGGACGATGAAGAGGAGTTGTTGCTGGTGAATGTAGCGTAGGGTCGCACCCGCACTTTGGAAGAAAGAAGTGGGGTGGTTAGCAGCAGTTGCTGGATTTGGTTGCGCCTGGTGCGTGGTTTGTTCAACCCGTTTAAGTACTTTTTGATTCCGCAACAAGATGACGGCGCCCACTGCAAAGGATGCGGCGTTCATGAGGCCGAACAGGGCGTAGTTATTCACCAGAAGAACCAGCAAACTCGCCCCGAGCATTTGAAATACAATCTGAACGGTGGTGTTGGCTGCCTGATTGAGGGCGAGGGCGTTCGGTAGTTCGGTGTCTGAAACGGCGTGTTTGATGAGGGGCATCCCCAGCCCGTTGCTGTACTGGCCGAGCACATCAGAAACAATGTTAATGAGCAGCAGAATTAAGAACACACATGTTGCCGGGAAGCAGAATAAGCAATGAGAGCCCCACGAACAGCAACGTCTGGGTGAGGCGCGTCACAATCATGGCGCGTGTATGCTGGTGCGCCCGATCCGCCCAGTAGCCGGTGAGCAAACTGAGAATGGCGGGGATGAAGGTGGCCATGCTGGCAAGGGAAACCGCCAACGTTTTGAAGGGCATCGTGCTGGCGTAAATGATGAAGACGATGTTGAAAAGGCTACTGCCAATGCCGTTTGCAATCGCGTTGTTGAGTAGGGCGCGATAGGCGCGGTTGGTTCGATATTCGTGCATGAGATGGCTCCAATCACTAATTTGTGTCTTGAGCATACCAAGTGTAGGATGAAACGTAAGATAAATGGACTATAGGAGAAATTAATTGATGACGGAAGATTTCGGCCAGCAATTCCACCGGCTAAGAAAGGCGCGTGGCATCACGCTTCAGGCACTCGCAGACAGTCAGTGTAGTGCGAGTTTTATCAGCAAGTTTGAACGTGGCGAGCGTCAGATTACGGTCGTGCGCTTTTTGCACCTCCTCAACCGCATCAACGTACCCATCGAGGAATTCATGTTCACGCGCCGTCAGCAGCAACCGACCAGTGTGGACGCCAAGTCGCTGAATTTCACCTCACCCTACATCCCCGTTTTCGAGGCCATCCGCAGTGCCGACAAGCAGCTTGATGTGCGTCGTCTTTCACAGCGGGAGATTGCCTTGCTGGAAGAAGTGGGCGCAACCGCCATCGATTCAGACGGCGGGCAGGCACGCTGGCAGAAATTTGCTCGGCTGTACCGCGCCCTCATCGTGAAGGTCGCCAAAACGAACTTCCACGCCGACGCGGACATCAATTTAGCCGACTTCATGACGGAACTCACCACGATGGTTCGCCCCATCACGGCGTACCTCTATTCAGTCGACGAGTGGGGCACCTTCGAGCTGACGCTACTCCGTTTCTTCGTGGTGGCGTTAGACGTTGAAACGGTGTACCGCTTCACCCTGATGGCGGTCAAGCGCAGCCACGCCACCACCGCCATGCCGCAAATTTACGCACTCCTAATGGGTTTACTCCGCAGCGCCGTGTCCAAGTGTTTGAACACCAACCGTCTGCAGTGGGCGACCACGCTGTTGGGGGAGCGGGAAACGTTGAACAGCAATGGCAGCAGCGACATTGCGCTAGAAAACAAATTCCTCCGTGGCTGGTTGACCGTCGCAACGGGGGATGAGCAGACGGGCATCCGCACGTGCCAGCAGGTGGTGGCGGTGTATCGTCAATTAGGGCTGACAAAGAAAGCGGACGAGTGGCAGGACAGGGTAAAAATGGTGCACCTCTCCCACAACGCCCCCAACGAGTACGCAATGTACCTTTGAGCGGTGTTAGTTGAGGTTGATACATTTTCCTTTTCTTCTATATAGATGACGCTCCGCTTACGCAGGTCATTGGCGGCTGCGCGCCAATGACCGGGCAGTTAGATTTGTGGCGTGTTAAGCGGGGACGCCGGCGTTTTCGTGAGGATCTGTGCATATAGTGGTGGAAGTCTGACTGGCGAAGGGCGTGGGGCAACGTCGCTGGCGCTCCTTGCGTTTCAGGGGTTGATGTAACTAGTAATGCTTGGTCTCGGAGGATGCAGAGAAGTCGAACCTCAGTGGGAAAACCAGTCCTCGATAAGACATTCGCGTGAAGCCGCGAATGTCTTGCCTGAAAAGGGTTTTCTCATCTCATCGATGTAGCTACATTGGCGAGGCGCATGAGGCAACGTCGCTGGCGCTCCTTGCGTTTCAGGGGATTGTGGTAATTTGTGATATGTAGTCTCGGAGGATGCAGAGAAATCGAACCTCAGTGGGAAAACCAATCCTCGATAAGACATTCGCGTGAAGCCGCGAATGTCCTGCTTGAAGAGGGGGTTCTCATCTCATCGATGTAGCTACATTGGCGAGGCGCATGAGGCAACGTCGCTGGCGCTCCTTGCGTTTCAGGAGATTGTGGTAATTGGTGATATGTAATCTCGGAGGATGCAGAGAAATCGAACCTCAGTGGGAAAACCAATCCTCGATAAGACATTCGCGCGAAGCCGCGAATGTCCTGCCTGAAAAGGTTTTCCCCCTAAAAAAGAGAGGGATATTCCATCCAACTATCCCGTCTATTTCATCTATGTAGGTGCTTACTGGTGGTCGGACTGGAGGGCGTTGGGGGCCAAGTTGCGGAAGTATGCCCGGGTTTTGGGCATACTGGCGAAAAGGAAGACTTGCGGGAGCGCAGCGAGCCAAGGCTTACTTTTCAGGTGGAAGACGCGTCAGCGGCTGGAACCGGCCACACCACGTTCCGGCCCCCATAAGCCCGCAACGGAGACCAGCAGTAAGCACCGGCCTAATCGTAACGAAGGCCGAACACCCCTAAACACGCCCACCAGCACTGGTACTGCCACGTAAAAATGCGTATACTAGATGAGGACCTCTTGGGCGACCGGGGGTTCTTTTTATTGACGTGCTCGGCCCTTGAGCGCGTCAAACGGTGGGTCAATCACCTGCCGCTGCGGGGGGAGCGTAGCGATACCCCGTAAGCACACACAGCGCTATGGGAGGCGGAAATTTTGGGCGAACCAATTGTTGAACTGCACCACGTGTTTAAGAGCTATGACGAAACCGTCGTACTCAATGACATCGATATTACGTTAGAGGAAGGTAAGTTTTACACGTTACTGGGGCCCTCAGGTAGTGGGAAGACCACCATTCTGCGGGCGATTGCTGGCTTTTTGAATGTGACCTCTGGGGATATTATGCTCGCGGGGAAACGCGTGAACGATATTCCCGCGAATTTGCGGCAGGTGAACACGGTTTTCCAGAATTATTCGCTGTTCCCGCACATGAATGTTTTTGAGAATATCGCGTACGGCCTGCGAATCCGCAAGGTGGATAAGGCGGCCATTGAAACACGCGTGCACGATGCCTTGAAGAAGGTGCGGTTGGATAACTTAGCCGATCGCGAAATTAGTGAACTTTCCGGTGGGCAGCAACAGCGTGTGGCGATTGCCCGCGCAATTGTCCTGGAGCCCAAGCTTCTCTTGCTGGACGAACCCCTTTCAGCACTGGACGCCAAGTTGCGTAAGGACATGCAGTACGAACTGCGCGACTTGCAGCAGCGTCTCGGCATTACCTTCCTGTTTGTCACGCATGACCAGGAAGAAGCCTTGGCGCTCTCTGACGAAATTTTTGTCATGAACGACGGGAAGGTTCAGCAAAGTGGAACGCCGGTTGATATTTATGATGAACCGATTAACCATTTTGTTGCCAACTTCATCGGGGAAAGTAACATTGTCGACGGACGCATGGTCGCCGACTACCAGGTGGAATTCAACGGGAAGACCTTCGACTGTGCCGATGCCGGGATGCGGCCGAACGAACACGTTGAAGTCGTGCTCCGGCCTGAAGACTTGGATGTGGTCCCAACCGATAAGGGACGTGTCACGGTGCGGATTGATACGCAGCTGTTCCGTGGTGATTTTTACGAAATCGTGGCGTACGATGACGGGCAGAACGAATGGCTGATTCATTCGACGAACCCGGCGCCTGAAGATGGGACGCTCATGGGCCTGTACTTCGACCCTGAAGACATTCACGTTATGCGGTTTGGTGAGTCCGAGGAGGATTTCGACGCCCGTCTCGAAAGCTACGAGGGGGAATAGTCATGCGCAAAAATGTGAATGCGGCTTTTTACGTGCCCTACGTTTTGTGGCTCGGCTTATTTGTCATCGCGCCGATGCTCCTGATTTTCTACCAAAGCTTCTTCGATATTAACCACAATTTCACCTTGAGCAACTACACGACGTACTTCCAGTCTGGCACGTACCTCGCCATGACGTTCAATTCGGTGTGGTATGCCTTCATCATTACGGTGGTGACGCTACTAATTAGTTATCCAGCCGCGTACATTCTCCACTATATGAAGCACAAACAGTTGTGGTTGCTCCTGATTATTCTGCCAACGTGGATTAACCTCCTGTTGAAGGCGTACGCGTTCATCGGTATTTTTGGCCGGGACGGGGGCATTAACACGTTCCTGCAGTTCCTTGGCCTATCGCCACACCAACTGCTGTTTACGGATGCAGCCTTCATTTTCGTGGCGGCGTACATTGAGATTCCGTTCATGATTCTGCCGATTTTCAATGGCATCGAGGAATTGGACGAGGGGCTGGTCAACGCCAGCAAGGATCTCGGTGCCAGTCCGTGGCAGACGTTCACCAAGGTCACCCTTCCCCTCACGATGAGTGGGGTGAAAAGTGGGGTGCAGGCGGTTTTCATTCCCAGCTTGAGCCTGTTCATGCTGACCCGTTTAATCGGGGGAAACCGGGTGATTACGCTCGGGACCGCGATTGAAGAGCACTTCCTGACCACGATGAACTGGGGGATGGGATCCACGATTGGGGTCGTCCTTATCGTTGCGATGGTCATCATCATGTTCCTGACGGGTGAACGTGCCAAGCATCACGTGAAGGGGGGCCGTCACCGTGCGTAAGTTTAAGTGGGGACACCTGTACTTGGTGCTGGTGTTCGTGATGTTATACCTGCCAATCGCGTACCTGATTGGCTTCTCGTTCAGTGATGGTGAGCGGATGAGCCACTTTAAGGGGTTCACCTTCCGCCATTATGGGGAACTGTTCAACGATCCACGGATGATTCAAATCGTACTGGACACATTGCTGGTGGCGCTGCTTGCGGCGTTGATTGCGACAATCGTTGGGGCGTTCGGCGCCATGGCGATTAACAGCACGTCCCGGGCGGCGGTGCGTAACAGCATTTTGTCGCTCAACAATATCTTGATGGTGAGTCCTGATGTGATTATCGGGGCCAGCTTCCTGATTTTCTTCACGGCGCTCAACATTCCGCTCGGCTTCATGTCGGTGCTACTGAGTCACATTGCGTTTTCCATCCCGATTGTTGTCTTGATGGTGCTCCCGAAGCTCAAGGAGTTGCCGGGAACGATGCTGGATGCGGCGCACGATTTGGGCGCCACGAACTTCCAGGTGTTGCGCGACGTCATTCTGCCCTTCATTACGCCTGGCATTGTGTCGGGGTTCTTCATGGCGTTCACGTACTCTCTCGACGACTTTGCCGTAACCTATTTCGTAACGGGGAATGGTTTCCAGACCCTGTCTGTCGAAATTTATGCTCGGGCACGTCAGGGAATTAGTTTGGAAATCAACGCGCTGTCTGGCGTGATGTTCCTGTTCGCGCTCGTGCTGGTCGTGGGTTATTATTTCGTTCAACAGGCCCAGACCTCGCGCAAGCACAAGAAGGGGGGCCGCTAAGATGAAGAAGTTACTGATTGGGGTTCTCGCCATTGTGATTGCGTGTGTCGGCTTGCGGGCCGGGAGTGCGCATCTGGCTAAGACGCAGGGGGCAACGGGAGATAACGTCCTGAACCTGGCGAACTGGGGGGATTACATCGATCCAGACCTCGTGACCAAGTTCGAAAAGGAAACGGGCTACCACGTCAACCTCGAGACATTTGACAGCAACGAAGCCATGTACACGAAGGTGAAGCAGGGGGGAACGCATTATGACCTCACCGTGCCATCCGAGTATATGGTGGAAAAGATGATTAAGTCGAACTTACTCATCCCGCTGGACAAGTCCAAACTAACGGGGCTCAATAATTATGGGTCCGATTTCATGAACAAAAGCTTCGACCCCGGCAACAAGTATTCCTTGCCGTATTTCTGGGGGACGCTTGGGATTATCTACAACGATAAGTACGTGAAGAAGGGCGAGATTCAGCATTGGGACGACTTGTGGTCAAGTAAGTACCGTGGGGATATCATGCTGATTGATTCGGCGCGGGACATCATGGGGATGAGTCTGGTGTCGCTGGGCAAGTCCATGAACACAACGGACACCCCAACGTTGGCGGCGGCAAAAGCCAAGCTTGATACGCTGTCACCGAACGTCAAGGCAATCGTCGCGGACGAAATTAAGATGTATATGGCCAACAACGAGGCGCCGATTGCGGTTGACTGGTCGGGTGAAGCAAGCGAAATGTTGACGGAGAACAGCCACCTGCATTACGTTGTGCCGAGCGAGGGGAGCAATCTCTGGTTCGACAGCTTCGTCATTCCGAAGACCGCCAAGCACTACAAGGCCATCTACGCATTCTTGAACTTCATGACGAAGCCAAAGAATGCGGCGCAAAATACGCGCTATGTGGGTTATTCAACGCCAAACAACACAGCACGCAAGCTATTACCTAAGCGCGTACGTGAAGATGAGGCGTTCTACCCAGATGAAGCAACCATGAAACGATTGGAAGTTTATAAGGACCTCGATTCAAAGGTTGTGGGAACTTATAATGATTTGTTCCTTGAGTTTAAGATGTTTAGGCAATAGAGGTATTTACGAAACTAAAAAGGTGTCAGTCCAAGTACAGGACTGACACCTTTTTAGCGTTGATAGAGGGATTGTGAGTTGGAGAAAGCGACATTATCAGGATTTTCTAAAACCACTCGCATTTCAATTTTCTCTGGCGCATACTAACCTATAACTAAAAAATAGGGGGAAACTTTTATGTGTACGAGTTTTACGTATCAGGATGCGGACGGACATTGGTATCTGTCACGGACAATGGATTTTACCTTTGAGTTAGGTGCACGGCCGGTGGTGATTCCGCGTGGTTATCACTTTAACGGCACGGATGGCGGCTTTGATGCACCCCTTGGATTCGTGGGGAGTGGCCGAAATGTCGGGGAATATGCAGTTGTTGATGGTGTGAACGAGGCGGGTTTCGGTGCGGCCACGTTGTACTTGGTTGAGTCGAAATACAATGACGAGATGGTTGCGGGAAAAGAAAATCTGGCATCTTACGAAGTCGTTTCCTACTTGCTCGGGAATTTTGCGACCGTGAGTGAATTGCGGGACCAGCTGGATCAACTCAATATTGTTGCCGTAAAAAACGCATTTATGGGTAACATGGTGGTGCCACTGCACTGGATTGTGGCCGATGCATCGGGCGATTGTGCAGTCCTGGAACAGACTGGGGAAGGACTACAGATTTTTGACAATCCCGCGGGCGTCATGACCAACAGTCCAGATTTCACCTGGCACCTGATGAACTTGAACAACTATCCGCAACTTCAGCCCACGCAGGCACCAGGGGCAACATACGGTGACTTGCAAGCAACCGGATTTGGCGGTGGCACCGGGGCCGTTGGGGTGCCGGGCGACTACACCTCCGTTTCTCGTTTCGTGCGGATGGCATACATGCGGCAAAATGGTGCGCAGGTGTC
Organism: uncultured Lacticaseibacillus sp.; assembly: GCA_934370925.1. GTDB lineage: Bacteria > Bacillota > Bacilli > Lactobacillales > Lactobacillaceae > Lacticaseibacillus. The sequence continues at coordinate 56,772 of CAKRNG010000003.1, forward strand.
GGGGCAAGCAAATGCGGTGAACACGCTCAGTCACCTGCTTAGTAGCGTCAACATTCCGCGTGGGGTCAAAGTGATGGCAGACGGAACGGACGACTACTCCCAGTACCGGGCTTATGTTAGTTTGAGCGAGCCCGCGTACTTCTTGCAGCCATATGACGACCAGACGATTACGCGCGTCGAATTAACGGATGACTTGCTTAACAGGGATGCACCAGTTGAGTTCGAGGTGCAACACGTGCAGCAGTTTGTGAATGCTAACTAGATTTAACCCAGACGCAACAAGGCACGGCATTCGCCGCGCCTTGTTTTTTCCTAGTGGGACTTGATTATTTGGGTGAGGCGTGTAAATTTAGGTTTAATGATGGGTTTGTGAACAAAAACGTCACCAAGTATTACAGGAGGATTGCTGATGAACGGAAAAGTACATAAATTGGATCCAGAACACAACGGGGCGGCATTACGATTGGACGAAACGAGTGACCCCCAAATTGCCCAAATGATGCACGACCTTGTTCAATTTCGTGAGGATAAGGGGTGGGGAAACGACGACCCGTTGAAAAATCTTGCGGTGGCCCTTAATGTGGAAGCAAGCGAATTAATGGACATTTTTACCTGGCACAATGACGATGAAACGCCGAGTGCGGAAATGAAAGCCCATGCCGCCGAGGAACTTGCGGACGTCATGATTTACGCGTTCTTCATGTGTTCGCGACTTGGACTCGATCCGCTCAAAGTCATCCGCGCCAAGCATGAGATTAATGAGGGGCGAAGTTGGCAATAATAAATGAAAAGCGCGTTCGGCGAATTTTGCCGAACGCGCTTTTATGTCTATGGTTCAATGTGAATTTGCAGCGTACTCGTGCTTGTGTCAACTTAAGGAATGCCGCACCGTTACGCTTGATTGCACCTACATCACCGGTTCGGGGAAGACGGGGATGAGCTTTGACATTGATTGGGCGAATTTGAATGCCTTCACTGTTGCGGAGACGTGTGTGGAATAGGTGAAAAATCACGCTTAAGTTGTCGCGTGATTTTTAAATACCACACACCTCATTGCCCGGTCGCGCCGGGCAATGAGCAGCGTCAATCCACGCCGACTGACAGGATGACGTGAATATAATTAGTGTCACGTGACAAAATACTGGGACAAAGTTGTTTTACCCACGAATAATGATACGATTAAATATGCAAATCAGAATTTTAAAATGATAAATAATGAGGGTGCACCGCAAGTCCAAAGCACACGAACGTTACATCCAGTCGCGCGCCAAAAGACTGTCCCCTAAATTACAAGGCAGGCCCGGTAGAAATCCTAAGTTCGGGATTTCCACCGGGCCTGCCTTGTATACCGGGGCCAAACCGTCTTTTGCCGCAGCCTCAAAGCGGGGCAGGACGTCTTGAACTTTACGGTGTCCGGTCCCTTATTAGATTAAACATGGCGGTCGCGTTGCGGTTGCCTTTTTGAAGGAGCTCATGTTGTGGCAGAAAATAAACAAAATAATAAGGTGGCGCGCGAGCTGAAAACGCGCCACCTCTCAATGATTGCGCTTGGCGGGTCAATTGGTACGGGGCTGTTCGTTGCTAGTGGGTCGGCCATCGCAACGGCGGGCCCAGGTGGCGCAATTCTCGCGTATGCGGGAATCGGCATCATGGTGTACTTTCTGATGACGAGCTTGGGGGAAATGGCGACGTACATGCCAATCTCGGGGTCATTCTCAGAGTACGCCAGCCGCTTTGTGGATCCGGCACTTGGTTTTGCACTCGGGTGGAACTATTGGTTCAATTGGGCCATCACGCTTGCGGTCGACGTGGCGACAACAGCCATCCTCATGCATTTTTGGTTACCCGCGGTGCCGGGATGGATTTTCAGTCTCGGCTTCCTCGTCCTCATTTTTGCCATCAACATCATTTCAGTGAAGGCGTTCGGGGAGACGGAATACTGGCTGTCCATGATTAAAGTGGTCACGGTGATCATCTTCCTGGCAGTGGGAGTGCTGACGATTGTTGGGATTCTCGGTGGCGGCCAGGCAATTGGCCTCAAGAACTACACAATCGGCGACGCGCCGTTCCACAACGGCTGGCCGGCCGCGCTGTCGGTCTTCGTGGTTGCGGGTTTCTCCTTCCAGGGAACCGAACTGATTGGGATTACGGCGGGGGAATCAGAGACGCCTGAAAAGAGTATTCCAAAGGCTATCAAGCAAGTCTTCTGGCGAATTCTGCTATTTTATATCTGCGCAATCGCCGTTATCGCGGCAATTATTCCGTTCACGAGTCCTAACTTACTCGGTTCCGGGGCGGGTGACGTTGCCATTTCGCCATTCACCCTTGTGTTCAAGCGTACGGGGCTCGCGGGTGCCGCCAGCATTATGAACGCGGTGGTGCTGACGTCAGTGCTGTCATCCGCTAACTCGGGGATGTACGCGTCAACGCGCATGTTGTGGGCGATGGGCGGTACGGGATTTGCACCACGTATCTTCAATAAGACAAACAATCGCGGGGTGCCACTTCCCGCACTTATCGCAACGACTGCGGTGGGGGCGTTGACGTTCCTGACGAGCATTATGGGGTCTGGCGTCTACACGTTGCTCGTGGCAGCGTCTGGACTGACAGGCTTTATTGCGTGGCTCGGCATTGCGATTTCCCATTACCGTTTCCGGCGCGCATTCGTGAAGCAGGGACACAAGGTGAGCGAGCTGGTCTACCATGCAAAATGGTTCCCGCTCGGCCCCCTCTTGGCGCTCGCAATGGGCATCATCGTCATTCTGGGCCAGGACATCCAGTCAGTAACGCACTTTGCATGGGCAAAACTACTGATTTCGTACATGTCGGTGCCACTCTTCATCGTGTTGTATGTGTACTACAAGGTGAAACATAAGACGAAAATGATTCCGCTTGATGAGGTCGACCTTACTTCCCATCGTTCCTAGTTTGGGTGCGGTAGTGAGATGCAAGCGCCTGCCCAGAAAGCGGGCAGGCGCGGGGAATGTGAGCCGTTTCTACATTAGGGGATATTGCGTAAATTGCGTTACCAATCTAGGTCCATAAAGAAGCGCACACATAAATCCACCCCAGGATTTACGTGTGCGCTTCTTTGTATATGAGAACAGCTTTTATGTGTATGGCAATATATTGTTTTCGCGTTTTGGTCTGGGTTGAACTCAATTAGCTATACTGATCAATGACCAACCTTTAATGACAACTATTGCACTTGAGCGTATGCTAACGGTAAATGTGTCTGATAGGAGGCTAAAATATGGGTTATGTTGAAGATTTACGCGCCATCATCGGTCCCCGTCCCGTGATTCTGAACGGGTGCTGCGCCGTTTTAGTGAATCCTCAAGGCGAGGTGTTGCTTCAGCAGCGCAACGAACCCGCCAAACGCTGGGGATTGCCAGGTGGTCTGATGGAGATGGGCGAGTCGACGCAAGAAACGGTGTGTCGTGAAGTGGCTGAAGAATGTGGCCTGCAAGTGGCGCCTGAACAGCTGACGTTGCTTAATGTTTACTCGGGCGCATCGCACCATGTTTTCGCGCCGAACGGGGACGAATTCTTCAACGTTGTCATCGCGTATTATGCGGAATCTATCACGGGAAATCCCGAAATTGATGACGACGAATCCTTACATTACGCATGGGTGCCCCTGATGAAACTACCATCGCCAATGGTCGCGACACACGCTGAAGTTATTCGTGATTATCAAGCAATAAAGCAGGAACAAAATCGATGAAGCGACAAGAAAACGTTGAATTTCAGAAGAACAAGCAATCGTGCGCCATTCCCGGTCATTAGCGCGCAGACGCTAATGACAAGCGTCGCACTTAAACACGTTAGTAACCCAAATCGTTGACAAAAGGGTTACTAAGCGTGTATCGTGATTCCTATCAACAAGGGGGAAATTCGCGATGCGGACACAAAACTTGACGCGAACGGCTGTGATGGTGGCTGTTCTGGTTGTTCTAGGCTTCATTCCGGGGATACCACTGGGGATTATTCCGGTACCGATTGTGTTACAGAATATGGGCATTATGGTGGCGGGGTTACTACTCGGGCCACGTAACGGTACGATTGCAGTGAGCCTGTTCTTGTTCCTGGCGTTTGTTGGTTTGCCGATTTTGTCAGGTGGTCGGGGCGGGGCTGCGACCTTCGTTGGGCCAACGGGGGGCTACATGCTCGGCTGGCTCTTTGTTCCCGCACTGATGGGGCTGATGATGCAGCGGGTTGGTGCGACGGGATGGCTGGCACAGTGGCTCATTCTTGTCGTCATTGGTGTGCTGTTCGTTGACATTGTGGGTGCCGTTTGGTTGACGTTCCAGTCTGGCATGACTATCTGGTCGGCACTTCTCTCCAATGTCGTGTTCATTCCGGGCGACCTGATTAAAGCGGGCGTCACGGTGGTCTTGGTGCGGCGGCTTGAACGAACGGGATTACGTGTTCGGCGATTGTAGGTTGTTTTAACCGGATTGGTTCAAGTTTCGGGGTAGGCTTTTGGTGCGCGACTAGCCATAACGTCCGTGTGTTTTTAACGTATGTCACGACGCAACGACGCCAGTATATTTTGTTGAAAGATGGAAGCTTAAAATGAAAAAACAGACGATGCAACAAAAGGTACTCTTAGATTTACTCAACAATACAGATGACTGGCGTTCCGGTGACGCGATTGCGGCCAACCTGGGTGTGACGCGGGAGACGGTGTGGAAGACAATCAAAGCGTTGCGTACGGCGGGACACGTGATTGATGGGCGTAAGAGCCAGGGATACCGGTACGAGATGGGCACTGAACTGAACGCGGACGCGATTGCTTTCTACAGCGCGCGGGACACCCCGTTAATTGTGCAGGATGAGATGCGGTCAACACAGCTCGAAGCCAAAGCGTGGTTGACGGAGAATACGTTGACGGCACCAACCGTGCTCATTGCGAACCGGCAAACGCGCGGGTACGGGCGACGTGGCCGGCAATTTTATTCCCCCGCGGATTCGGGGCTTTACATGAGTCTCATTTTGCCGAACGTCTACAAGGACATTGCGGATGTTGGGCTACTGACGACGGGGGTGGCAACCAAGGTCGTGCAGGTGCTGAACGCCTTCTTCCCTGACAAACCGTTCAGCCTCAAGTGGGTGAACGATGTGTTGCTGGATGGACGAAAAGTGGCCGGTATCCTCTGTGAGGCCGTGATGGAACTAGAATCCAGCACGGTGTCCGCGTTTGTGGTTGGGGTGGGGTTGAACCTCACAACCGGCGCCTTTCCGGATGAAATTGCGCAAAAAGCCGGTGCCATCGTGACGGAAACGCCGGTGGACCGCAATCGGCTGGCGGCGCACCTCATGGACGAAATCGTGACGGCATACCCAAACTTCCCATCCGGAGATTTTCTACCCGACTACCGGAAGTGGACGATGATGATTGGCAAAACGGTGACGCTAGATCTCGGCGCGCGTAACATGACGGGGCAGGTTCAAGCGATTGCGGACAACGGCGGGTTAGTCGTGCGCGATGCCATGGGGAGAACGCAGACCTACCTGAGCGGCGAAGTGACGAAGGTGAATTTTTAGAGGCTGCGCCAGAAGATGGTTTGGCCCCGGTATACAAGGCAGGCCCGGTGGAAATCCCGAACTTAGGATTTCTACCGGGCCTGCCTTGTATGTTAGGGGGCAGTCTTCTGGCGCGCGACTGGATATAACGTTCGTGTGCTTTGGACTTATGGCGCACTCTCCAGGGCATGATGTGAAGCTGAAAATATCCGTGACGAAAAGAGTTACGGATACTTTATAGAAAAATCCCAATACGCAATTATATTGATTAACTGTGTATTGGGGTTTGTGGTTCTCACCGCGCAGTCGGTGAGAACTTTTTTTATCGCATTAATGACGGCGATTAGGTAAGTGCCATTGACGCCAGAAAATACTTGATGCGAATAGGAGCCATGCGACAAGCGAGGTGATCCCCGCCACGCGTTGAACCGTCGTGCCTTGGTACGTGATGGTGTAGTGCCCACGTTTTAAGGGAACCGTCACGAAGCCGTGTTTGGCGGTGATGGTGATGGGTGTGCCGTTGCGTTTGACGACATAACCCGGGTAATAAAACTTCGCGATGGCGAGCTGGCCTGCGCCAGATTGCACGCGGGCGACCGTGATGCGGCCATTCTGGTTGACGGTTCCCTTGGCGACAACGTGGGTGTCCGCCAAAACATCTTGCATCAAGTTGTCCGTGGTGGCGCGGTCATAGTAATTCGTTACGGCGGAGGGGAGGAATTCAGCGCCACCGCCAATTGCTTCGGGCGCAGTTTTGGTGATGTTCTGGTCGGTCAGTTTGAGTGTTCCTTCAGCTTGGAAGTGGTAAAGCGCTGTGGCGTTGAACGATACTGCCAGTAGCACCGCGATGAAGGCAATTAGACCGCGGTGTTTGCGAATGAGGCACGCCCCAAGAATGGCAACCGCAAGCGCAACGAAGGATAGGAAGCGCCATTCCATCTGGATGATTGCCAGAAAAGTGTGATCAACCAGCGCCCACAAGACGAGGTTTGTTGAAAGGACGAACAGAATAGCGGTGAGCACGGTGAGGTGCCGAACCGTTGTGCTTTCGCGGCGAAATTGCGTGCAGGCGAACACCAAGATGGCGAGCGCCAGCGGACCAACATTTGGGACGAGGTGCGACCAGACGCCACTTTTATTCCCAATCGACCCCAGAATCAGTTTGTCGAGGGAGAACGTTTCGCCGATTGACCAAAGTGTCGGCGTACCCGTCAGGTAGAGGGGTTGTGCTACCTCTTGTTCCAGAATTGGAAAGAGGATGAATGCTGCCAGCGCCACGAAAATCAGCGCCGCCTGGGCTTGAAGCAACAGCATGCGCCCCGTTCGCCGTCGCAGGATGACCCAGATGTCGATGCCGATGAAAATTAGCCCCAACATGAACACGGACAATGGGTGAACAATCATGAGGAGTGCCATCCCCGCCGCTAACGTCAGGCATCCGCGGCGGTTGCCCTGAAGTGTTTGGTAAAACCCCAAGACGGCGATGGGGATGATGATGTACGCCAGCGTTTCGCCAAGCGCTCCACGAATGTAGGCGTTGATGAGTCGGTAGGTGTTCGTGGTGTAGAGCGTGGCGAGGAGAAATGCTTGTTGCGAAGAAAATCGAGCCGCGCGGGCGCAGAAGTAGGCGGTGAGCGCGGTGGTGATGCTAATGAGGCCTAGGTAGAGGTTGTACGGCAGCACGAACCCGCCCAGGAGCCATTTGAGCGCCACGAACGGTAGCAGTGGCAGCGAGTTGTAGAAGAAGTCCGCCGCATAACCGTAGCCATTTGCCATCTGGGGGAAAACACCAGGGAAGAGGTTGTGGTCGTGGACGACACTGGTGTAGTACGCGAGCAGGCGGTTTTTATGGAAGAGGAAGTCGTCTTGATTGTAAATTTGATGTTGAAGGAGGAATGGGAGGCAGGCGGCGAGCGCAATGAGGACGAGTAGAAGAAGCGTGAGGGTAGTGCGTTGCTTGGTGCTGAAATGTGTCGGTCGCTGCATGTCATTGCCCCCTCGAATGTTGTGTCGTTAGTATAACATAACGGCGGTATTGGCACGGCGGTTGCTTTGAAGTGCGACGCAGGTCATTAGCGGCTGCGCGCTAATGACGATGTTGAACACATTATGAATAGAACCTTTTCAACGGGTCGTTTTCTTAATTGAGGCGCATTGATTTTCGTTTGGTTGTTACCACTAGACAGCCGCCCAGCCAGAATAGTAACCCCCATGCGGCCAGGACTAAGCAGCCTATTAATAGGGGCGTATTCGTTTGGACGATACCTAGGATTAGTTCGCGGACGATGACGTAATTTCCGGGTAAATATTGACGGAATGCGGATGGAATAGCGCTCAGGATGTGGAGATGTTGGGCGAAGGTAACGATGCTGAGCGCGAATACTTGAACGAGAAGTGGCGCCTTGAGTTCAGTTAGTAGGAATGCCAATCCTGATAGAAGGAAGAGCCACAATATGTCGATACCCAAGATGGTCAGTAAGTAGCCGCCAATGGTAATCATGTGCGTTTCACCCTTGAATAAAAAGTAGTGCGGATAGCTGAATGTCCCCCATGGATGGCCGCCTGGGGATAGTTTGATGCCGATGTAAGAGACGAAAAACGCTGCGAGGAGGCCGAACGTGATGATACCGATACCGATGCTCCCCTTGATGAAGGCGAGTGTGGTGTCACGAACTGGGACCACGGCCATGAAGTTCGTTGTTTTTCGGCGTTGCTCCGTTGAGAATATAAGACTGAATAGGAGAATTGCACAGACGAAGAAAACGTATTGTGATTTTTGACTACCTGATAGCGTCCATAATGAGTACGTTCTGCCCATTAAGTTAGCGACGTCTTCATTTGGGCTAAGCATGAGCGAGGCGTTCAGATGGTGGGAGACGAGGTATTGTAGAATGTTTTCCGTAAAGATACTGCTATCATGAAAAAAGCTGGTGAGGAGGGCATTACTTACGAGTGCGGAGTGATCAGTGAGTGAACTTTTGAATGCATCTAGGGAAGTTTGATTCAATTGGTGATTATTGTGTTGGCGCACAGCACGTTTAAGCAGCCGACTTTTTTTAATCACGATGTTCGATGTACGTTTGCTTGCGGGTGTTGCAAGTGGCCCTTTTTTAGAATTCTTTTCTTCGGCAATCTGAATATCCAAATAACGAATGGCATATTTGGTAAAACTCTTAACGTTAGAGCTGCTCATGATGGTTTTACTTTGACGGGTGGCGGTGAAGCCGACTTCGCCATGCACTTCATTGTATGCTTGAATGCCCGTCATCACGACGAGCGCACAAAGCATAACGAGGACAATTCGCCAAGGTGTCTTTTTTAGCTCGAATTTTATTGCGTGTAAGAGTTTCATGAGTAGATTCTCCGCTTAACAGTTTGTGTTTCATTTAGGCTGACTAAATTATAGTGAAAAAATTATTGAATAACGAATGTATTCACTGATAGGAGAGTTTTTTTGGTCATAAAAGTTCCACCATCAAATGACCTATCTTAAGGCATTTGTGGATATATTCCCTAGATAGTGGATGTTGATTAAATAGAAATCGTTGTAATTAAGCCATTTTCCGGCGATAGATGTTATAATTATTGCACGGGAATTAGCTGTTATCCGCTAATTCCCGTGCAGTTTGCTTTTCGTCTAGGAGGCCCACGTTATGGTGTACATTCAAAAAACGATTCAAACGTCTTTTAAGTCCTTTACCGGCGGGTTAGGCGTCGAATTAAGCCCTGAGAATAAGTGGGTCCAACTCGCGGACATTATTCCATGGGCAAAGATGACCGAAGTATACCAATTGATGTTTCCCTCCGATAAGGGGCGGGTTGCGTTACCATTTCGTATGTTTTATGCGGCTGAGCTTATCAAGCGGGAGACACACCTGTCTGACCGCAAGTTGGTAGAAGCTATCCGCGACACGCCAGCGTTCCAGTACTTTATGGGTGTTGATCAGTACAAGGCCAAGGCACCGTTCACTTATTCCTCGTTAACCCGGTTTCGGACCCGGATTGTCCCGATTTCAGAACTGTTACGTCAGGTCGTCAATGACGATGTCCGCGAACGAATTCAGTTAGTCGTTGCTAACGAAGTAAACGAAGAGGCGACGCTTGACCGGAAGGCGATGATTATTGACGCAACTGCCGTACCAGTTAATATTGAATTTCCACAGGATGCTAAGCTACTCAATAAATCACGACTCAACTTGGAGGACATGATTGATGACATGTCGCATGCTCTCAATCGGCAAGCACCGCGGACGTATAAGCGTGTTGCCCGCGCAGAGTGGACGGCATACTCACGAAAACCAGGCCGACGTGCGGATTCGAGGCGTAAACAGGTTAAGGCGCAACTGCAGTATGTCCGGCGCGATCTGCGCTACGTCGATGAACTACTAGCTGACGGCGGTCAACTAACGGCATGGCAAGAACACCGTCTGGCGGTAATCCGCCAAGTGTTCGAACAACAGGACACAATGTACCGCAATAAGACGCACCGGATTGAGAATCGAATCGTTAGCCTGAATCAACCGATGATTAGGCCAATAGTATGAGGTAAAGCCAAGGCGCGTGTTGAGTTTGGACCAAAGATTGACGTGTCAATTATGGATGGGATTCTTGATATTGAACGAATTTCGTTTGATGCGTTCAACGAAAGTACGGACATGGAGGAAGCGCTCGACCATTACTTTGATATTCATGGTGAATATCCCGATGAAGTACTGGCCGACACTCTTTATCGTAACCGCAAGACACTGAAGTTGTGTAAGGACCGTGGTGTTAAGCTCGCGGACCACGCATGGGGCGTAAACCAAAGCACGTGGACGTTGAGCAACGTAAGCTTGATACGAAGGCTGAAAATGACCGTGGCGAGATCGAAAGGCGCTTTGCGTTCTTGAAGATGAACAAAGGACTCAATCTGGTGAACGCAAAGACTGCTGGAACGATTATGGTCACCATCGACGTGGCTATCACGCTGGCAAATTTGGATAAGCTGCTGGGCCTGTTTGCTATACCGATTTTGCTAAAAGTTGTCGAAAATGGGGGGATTTATGAAATTTCTTACCGAGTTTGGACAAAGGATAGGTTGAACGGCTGAAATTTGGGTGCATGTTCAACACCCACTAGATATAAAATTCGTTTTGATAGCCTTATTTAGCTTAGTATTCAAAAAAACAACCGTGGCACTTTCACCAACCGTCATTCATTTTGATTTTGTGCATCCTGAATATCTCCTGAGTACCTCTATTCAACGAAAGCAAATACCCCCTGTTATCTCGAACGTTTAACACGTAACCCTATCATCCAAATACAAACCGTCCAAATTAAGATGACACAGCACCCCTGAGCCACCGAGGTTGTAATGTTGCCATCAAGATTTAAGGCGACTTCTCTCGGGGATAAGTAATTCATCGGTATCCAATTTCGTATTGCTGATGGTACCAGCGCTAGAAGTTGTAATTGTGGAAAGAATGCAACGACCCCCAAGACAAACACTTGCACAAGAAACGGCGCCAACAGACGACTTAACGTAAAGGCGATACTCGATAAAATCACAATTAATAAAACATTGTACGATAAAATAATAAGTAAATAATGACCTATCGTAATCATATGCGTCTGTCCTTGAACATTAAAGAAATGCGGATATTTGAATGACCCCAGTGCATGTCCACCTGGCGAAATAAAAATGACAGCCATCGCCAGTCCAAATGCAGCAAGAATTACTGCCGCAAGCAACACGGTAACAACCCCCATCTTCACAGCGCCTAATTGCCCGATGCTGAGTGGCGTCGCGTTCATGAAACGATTTGTTCTCTTTCTTTGCTCATAAGAAAAGACAAGGCTAATTAACAGAACTGAACTTGCAAATAAAATAATCTGAAATTCATCGTATTTGCCGCCCCACCATAACGAAAGCGATCTTCCAATCAAATTGGCAGCGTCTGCTTCTGGACTTAGAATCACAGAAGCGTCGATATTATTTCCAATTAAATATTTCAGTAACGCAGGAATATCGGTTGCTTTTTCACGATACCAACTGACCACTAAATCATTTGTCGTAACCATTGTCATGTTATGGATTTCATCATTACTTAAAAAGGAATAGAGCAACTTGTTTAGTGTCCGGTTATCGTTAGACTGCACAGCCTTTTTTGATGCTTTTGCATACTCAGCGGCCGCCCTGAAGTCATGTGCTTCTGTCAATGACTGTTTATTCAAAACAGCCACTTCTTTGCTCTCTTTACTCAACCATTCGAAGTCGCGTAACGCATATTCTTGAATTTCTTGCTTGTTGGAACGGGTGGAAATAGTGCCCCATTTATTTCGTTTTCCTTGTCCCGATTGCAATTCATTCTGAGTCATCAAAAAGGCAGTTGAAAAAACGATCAGAACAATAAGCCCAAAAAGTTTCCACGGAAACTTTTTTAATTCAAACCAAATCGGGGTAATTCCTCGCATTCATATCACCTACTTATTTTAAAATGAGCATATCATTAATAAAATCTGCTTAAATAAATTTTCCAATAAATCTTTTTATCCCCATCATGCCAAATGCACCAGCAATAAAAAATAGCGTCCATGTAACAAATGTATTTCCGACAAACGTCAGTGAGAGGGTGGCGTATTGATTGCGGTGGATAATCATATTTCCGAAGTTCAGGTAATAGGCGGGAAAGAAAACGCGCATTTTCTCAGGAAAGAGCATTAGAAGTTGTAGTTTGTCGGCAAATGTAAAGGCGCCCATAACCAAAATAGCTGCAAGGTTATTTTTGAAAAGTTGCGCACAAAAGAATGCGGCGCTTGCAAGAACGATAAGCCATAGATTTAAAATGCCGGCAAACAGAAGGAAGGCTTCCCACGCAGGGATAATGTGGATGGTGCCCGCAATGTTGCAGGAGATTGGGTACAGAAGACTTCCTGATGTGTATCCTGGAATAAGCAACAGTAGTCCCACAGTGATTGCGAAAGCTAGGAGGATAATGCTATCCAGACAGGCTAACGTGGTGAAACTTTTAGTGATGAAGTGTTGTAAGGAATTTGCAGGAGAAACGCGCATGAGATCTTTGGTTTTGTGCATTTCGTCGGCGAAAAACGTCAAGGAAAAGGCGGTAATTGCGATGATTAATAGCACACTAATGAGAAGTGGTGCAAGACCAGAACTATTGCTACTAGTTAATTGAAGCGATGCTAAAAGGAGCACGACTTTCGAAGAATATTGATCAATTTGATTTAATAAATTGAGCTTGTGCTGTGTTAAGTAGGTTAGTTTTGCTTTTGTAATTTCATTATCCAGCGGTAGGGGAAGCAGTTCATCGTTTAAATCAAAGGCCAGATTATCAGTTGCACTGGACAGGTTGTGCTGAAAAGCCGCAAGCATTTCTTGGTTAGCCATCAAGTAGTGTTGCTGCTTGATGGCGCGAAAAATCTTTTTGTCAGAGGCGACCGCCTTTGCGTTTGCTGTTGATGCGGGGGCTTGCTGGGCGTATTTAATCTGATTTTTGAAGTTACGCGTCACGGATTCACGTTGCGTTTGAATTTTGACGGGAGAGGCAATAAGGGAACCTGAAAATACTGACAGCGCCCCACCAAGAATAGAGATACTCAGGATGCACAGAATCAAAATGAATGACAATTGGTGAAATCGCCACGGTTGTTTTTTGAAGGCTAAGCTGAATAAGGCTGCCATACGACTATCCCCTAATGTTTAATCTGTTTCCAATGTTTAAATGAGCATATCATTGCGGAATGCAAGATGCAATTTTAAAAGCAAAATGTTGTATAGAATAAGGCGTAATCAAACTTTGTAACCAAAAAGCTATATGAATCCACTTGTTAATCCGTCTTGCCTAGATTAGAATATTATTAATTTGAAACCAGATAAAATCGCAGGATCCGCACATGCTCACAGTCTCAGGTTTAACCTTTGCGTTTAAAGACAAACCCATCCTTAACGACGTGCAGTTTACGTTAGATGATGGGCAGATTATTGGGCTCGTTGCGCCGAATGGAACGGGGAAAACGACGTTGTTGCGTCTGCTGTGCGGACTCCTGCCAGATCGTCAGGCAACCATCACGTTGAACGGGATTTCACTGAAGAAGAAGCGTACCAAGTTCCTGGAACAGTTGTTCTTTCTTGAGAGCTCGAACCAGCTGTACGCGGACTTGACGGTGCGGGACCATCTGCAGTACGTGAAGCGGATGTGGCGGTCGGATGTGGATATCGACGCCACGCTCGAATTGTTTGAGATGACGGGATACTATAAGAAGAAAATCAAGAATTTGTCCCTCGGGATGAAACAGCATGCACTGCTGGCGATGTATATCGTGAGTGATGCGCAGACGATGTTCATCGATGAACCGTTGAACGGACTCGACCCCACCAGTATTCAGCAGTTCGAACAGGTCTTTCGGCGGTTGCGGGATGAAGGGAAGACACTGCTCGTCTCGTCCCACCAGATGGATAGCGTGGGACGTGTTTGTGATGACGTGTTCTTCCTTAAAGACCAACAAGTGCGCCGCGTCACCAATACCGGACAGGACATGATGGCGCTGTACACCGAGATGTTCATGACGGGAGCGACCGCCCATGCTTGAACAGATTCGGTTTGACCTCAAGAAGAACCTGCGCGGCAGCACCAATGTGGTCGTATTTGCCATGCTGCTTATCCTGATGCTGGGCACATTCTTCACGGCATTGGGAACGAAAGATAGCTCCGAGGCGGGCATGTATAATGCGTACACGACGGCGGGACAGAACATTCAGAAAACGCTGGATACGTTGCAGAAGGTCAAGCATTTGACGGCGAATCAGAAGGAACAACTTGCCCGCAAGCAGACGCAACACGATTACCTTCAAGCAATCACGATGGCGTACGCAGGCACGATGAGCGCGATGCCGACCGGGAGTTTCGAAGACGTCAATAAGGCAGTTTTGGCGTACGCAACCTACAACTTGAAAGAAACCAAGGCGGGCCGAGCATCTGACTTGTCACTGGTGACGTACGACGGGAAGGCGCTCGACGCGACGTTGCTGGGGCGCAAGAAGGAAGTTGCGTTGTACACGTACCTCGTGCAGCACCACGTCAAGGAGATTCCCGTGAGCAAGACGGATGCGCCCGGTGCGGCCTACCTCAGTTACACCTTCCTGTACCATCTTTCACCACTGATTCTACTGGCGGTGGTGGGCGTGCTGATTGGGCAGTTGTTCACGAACGAGAAGCGTGATGGCACCATCGCCTTTATGAACACCTTGCCAACGGGGAAAGTAAAAATTTTAACCGCCCGCATGGTGACGGCATTGGTGCTGACGCTGCCAATCTTTGGCCTTGCGTGCTTCATGACGTACCTCATCACGGGCCTCAAATTTGGTTGGGGCTCCTGGGCTTACCCGATTATCTATTCAGCAGATGGAAAAACCGTCGCAGAAATGTCGCTTGGGCACTTCCTCGGGCTGTACCTGTTGCTGTTCGCGGTTGCCACCGTCTTCCTCGTGGTGGTGAGTGCCTTGATTGGGCTGATAACCGCGAACTTCGGGGTGAACCTCGTTGGCTTAGGTGCCGTCATCTTGGTTGCGACGCAGCAGGTACTGGGGCAGGGAATACTGAAGGTGGTTGCGCCGTTCCTGCCTAGCAGCTACTTTGACTTCAGCAACCTTATCCTGCACCAGACAACGTGGCCGATTTTGTCCATTAATGCGGGAATTCTGGTGATTTTGGGGTGGAGCGCGCTGATTTACGGTATCTGCGTGATTATTTTGCGTAAACGTGAGCAGTTATGAAGTGCGTGAGATAAGAAGGACCCCCTCGGACTGCGCCGAGGGGGTCTTTGTGTTGGATGGGTTAAATAGGTGCAGGTTTGATGATAAACGTCCTACCTAAGACATTCATAATTTGTTGCATGACGTCGAGGTTGATGCCGTTACTGACGTTTTCAATCTTCGCAATCTGACTTTGCGTCATTCCAACTTCATTCGCCAAGTCTGCCTGTGAGAGACCTTTTTCACGACGACCTTTACGGATAACGAAGGCTGCAGCAACACTAGAAGGTAGTGTTATCGCGTCCGTTAGTGGGAGATTTTTGCTTGCGGCGGCGACAAGTCGTGCTTCATCGTCAATCGTTAACTCTCGGCCAAGGTGTTTGCCAATGAATGCGAAGTCCTTGATGGAGATGTATCGATAAAGAATGTCATTAATTTCACGAGAAGCAGCAATGAATGATTTAGAGTCTAATCTATTTTGCTGTTGAATATTGTCTAATTCAATTAAACGAGATTTCACTTTTTCGTATTCCATATTATTTTCCTCCCACTAAAATTTTTATTGATGACTATTTGGCTGGCTTGAGTATCAAATATCATATTTTGTTTGAGCATTTGTGCACCAAGTTTAACATAAAATTGTTCAACGCCATTTGTTTTTGATGTCAGATTAACAAAACCATCAAAACCTTGTTCAAATGAATCTAACATCACTGCTGAAATTAATATTGAGCCTATTCCTTTCTTCTGAAATTTTTTTGCAACTTCAAGTAAATCGATGTGATTAAACTCGTCACAGTAATTTCGTGAAAATGCAATTAATCCAACAAGTTGATTGTTTACGGTTAATCCGATAATTAAATCGCCAACGTTGAATAAATCGGTCCAGTCAAAATTTGATGTGAATCCTAGTTGTGAAAGATGTGCAGGTAGTAGCGTTGCCTCGTTACGAATCTCAACTATCTTCTCCATACTTTAATTTTACCACGATTATTCTTTTAGAGAATATGTTTGACATGATTTACAAGAAACATTAATCGCTATCCTCTGTAAACATCATTAGGTTCTCTAGTGGGTAGTCGAGAATCTGCCACAGATTTGTGAG
The DNA here is from genome assembly GCA_934370925.1 of uncultured Lacticaseibacillus sp. GTDB lineage: Bacteria > Bacillota > Bacilli > Lactobacillales > Lactobacillaceae > Lacticaseibacillus. Next base: position 73,157 of record CAKRNG010000003.1, read on the forward strand.
GATGAAGCGGTGAAATGCTGAAACTTCCTCGTTTTTAGTATTGAAAGATTGATAAGTATCATGTTCAACGTGTTTGTGTGGGCAGTCAAGGGGGAAACGATTTTTTCTAATAATCCATCCAGTTTAATTGTGGGTATGGGGCACCTGCACATGGTTAAGTCATTTTTCTATTTGAAAATTAACGTGAATTGACACGAGCATTGACGCTTACTTAGGCACAAGTTTCTCTTGAACGAAATATTGAATGTCTGCCGTGTGTTTTTTGCACGCCGCACCACTATGCGCAAATCCGACCTCGCTAAAATTAATGACAGTCATACCGTTAAGTGCATATGCTAGTATCATTTTCTGAAGGGTTGCGCGCATTAAACACGGGAAGGGGCATCAAGATGGAAAAGGGTCGGGTTAAATTTATGACCATTATTTTTGGGATGGTGGCATTGCTCATGGTGGGGTGGCTCGTGACGTGGTACTTTGCGGATCAAAAAGCCTATCAGCAAATGGTCGCGTCCCCGCAATCGGTGCGAAAGTGGCGGGCGGATGACCGGCCACTCCAATCAGAAAAGAAGGTCGGTCAGTTACTCGCGAAACTTGAGCGCCAGAACAATTCGGTGAAGGTTGATCACACACAAAAGAACCGGTCAACTGCTACGAAGGCGAATGCGTCGTTGGTTGTCATTCCTGGATTACGCGGGGCCTGGTCCGTTAAGAAACACACGCATACGCCAGCGTTTGGGACGGAATGGGTGCCACAAGGGGTGACACAATCCAATACGTATTACTACATTTCTGCCTATGATGGGGACCACAAGTTGGATTCCGTGATTTATCAGGTACGAAAACGGGATGGTCGGTATGTTAAAACGCTAATTTTGCCATCGACGGCACACGTTGGCGGTATTTATTACGACCAGAAACACAAACGATTACTCTATTCGGATGATCGGCACGCGGTTGGGGGACTCGGTTATTTATCGCAGCGCCAAATTGACCGGTACCACGCAGAAAAAGTGAAAAGGCCAATTGGTGCCAAGCACATCACGATGGCGCTCATGTCACGGACTTCTGCCATTACGATGTATCAGAATCAACTGATTGTGGTGAAGTATGGCCAGAATAAGCATGAACGCTCGGTGGTCGCCGTTCCTTTGAACCAGCACCACTTGCCAAACGCGTTGTCCAAGAAGCAGATCAATCAAGTTTTCGGCAACTTGAAGGGGAAGACGGTGAAGGCGTTGCTCCAGCAGCTGATTACGAAGAAAGTGATTAATGCGTATAACGCTGGTTGGGACCGACTCCAAGGTGTCGCAATTGCGCAAGGCGGCGTGACGATTTTGACCCAATCGAATGGTCACAGTCCAAGTAAGGTTTGGTTTCAACTGGCGGGTGGGGATGATACCTGGTCCAAGTTGCAGTTTACCGTTCCAGAGGGGATTCAATCTGCACGGTTGCCCAATTCAGTTGAAGAAGTTAGCTTGAACCAAGCGGAAAATCGGTTAACCTTCATTTTTGAAAGTGGTGCGCGGAAGTATCGGGAAGCCGGGTTTTTCCTGCACCGTCCCCAAATCATGGACCGAATGATTGTGGCCCCGCTTGAAATATCGCGGAAATAGCGTGCGTTATTCGGCGATTATTATACCCTGGTAATAGAAGGAAAAATGCCCGCGGAAAGTCAAGATTTCTGCGGGCATTGTTTTGTGTGGTGCCAATCTTTTAGTGTATCTGACACATGGCGTGTGCCCGACTAACCTTCATCGCGCATCGCGTTCAATCCAATTCGTTCAGCCGCCGCGCCGTTGCCCATCTTACAATCTCGCTTGCACACGCGGCGATGTCGGGGGCGAGGTCAGTGTCGCGGCGCATGAGGTAGAATTCGCGCACGAATCGGGGGCCGAGTGAGATGCTGGGAATCCCCGTTGCGGCGCGGGCTGAGATGATGGACTGGCCGAACCCTGCGCGAAGGAGTTGCGTGATGACGGCGTTGTTGTCGATTTGAATCATGTCGGGGGTGATGCCCGTTTCTTCGAGGTAACGCCGCGTGTAATAGTAGACCCCGGAATCCGGTTCGCGAATCAACCACGGACCGGTTTTGCCCGCGTGGACGAGCTGATCGGTCAACAACGCTGTGCGTTCTAATCCCCGCACGGCAAGAGGTTTCTCAATAAACCCAATCTCCGCGTTGTGGTGTGCCAAATCGTCGCGCACTCCCTGCGAGTTGCGCATCTGCACGCTGAACTGCAATTGTGGGAACCGCGCGGCGAGGGCGGGCAGGAGTTCGGGCAGAATGGCGGTCGCAAAGGTGTGCGAACTCGCAATCCGGCAACGGGTCTTGCTGATGCCTTCCTGCAACTCCGCGTGCAGTTCGTCCCAAGTGGCGAGCAGTTGCACGGCCTTGGCGTACAGTTGCTCGGCCGCGCTGGTGACGCCGAGTTCGCCCCGCCCGTTGCGAACGAACAGCGACGTACCAAATTCGGTTTCGAGCTGCTTAATCTGTGCCGAAACGGTTGGCTGGGCAATGAAGAGCAAGTCCGCCGCACGTGAGAAACTCCGTGTTTCGTACACCATTTTGAAGGTTGCCAAGTGTTTAATCATCCGAATCTCCCATCACGTTTTTCAATAGCTATTATTATAGCAATCAATCATATTGATGGAAATGGGCCGGTATAATGAAATTATTAAGTCGGGCGAACGGGTCCTGAATGTGGAGGAATAAATGATGGAACATACATCAACAATGAATCGTCTGGTGGAAAAGGCGCCAATCTTACCGGGGTTGGGTCTGGCGACACTCGTGGCAGTTGGTGCCAAAATCGTTGGTAACTGGGTGCCCAGTATCGGGGGCGCGACTTTCGCCATCCTGTTCGGAATCGTACTGGGGAATACCGTTTTCCGTCAATCGTATCTCGGTGTCGGAACGAAATTCGCGGAAAGTAAACTGTTGGAATGTTCGGTGGTTCTATTGGGGCTCACGGTAACGTTTCAGACAATCGGCCAAGTTGGTGTGCGTGGTGCAATCTACGTGCTCCTCATGATGACGACCGTGATTCTGGCGGCGTACGGGATTGGTCGTAAGCTCGGGCTGAGCGAGAAGATGTCCCTCATGATGGCGGGCGGGAATGCCGTGTGCGGGTCGTCTGCCATTGGGGCCATTGCGCCAGCGATTGACGCAGATGATGGCGACAAGGGCCAGATTATCACGTTGGTCAATTTGCTGGGCACAGTGATGATGCTGACGCTTCCGTTCCTGGGCACGGCGTTATTTGGTGCCCACAGCCTTGGCGTGAGCGCACTCTTGGGGGGAACGTTGCAGTCTGTTGGGCAAGTTGTTGCGGGTGCAAGCCTCGTGAACGCCCAGACGGTGCAGTTCGCCATGCTGTTCAAGATTATGCGGATTATCATGTTGGTCGTGGTTGTTTACTTGTTCACGCGTAAAGTGCAGGCGGGACAGCCAGCGAAGGCAACAACTGACGACACGGCTAAGCGTGGATGGCATTTGCCCATCCAGTGGTACGTGCTGGGCTTCCTCATTCTGTGCGTGGGGAACAGTTTTCTGCCACTGCCACAAGTGTTGGGGGATAGTGCACACTGGATGAGTACGTGGTTTGAAACCATCGCGCTGGCTGCAATTGGGTTGCGGTTGGATTTCGTCCGCTTCGTGAAGGAAGGACCCACGTTCATGATTTATGCAGTGTCCGTCGGGGTGGTACAAACGGTGGCTGCGGTCCTGTTCATTTCGTTGCTGGGAATTTAGTGGTCGGTGTTTGGTACGTAAAATTTAGCTCCAGTTTTGAGGTGTCTCCAGTGGTGGGGCACGGCACTAACGATGTCCAGAGTTCTAGGCGATAAATCGCTAAGAACTTCTGGCTCCATAATTTAGTCCAAGTGCAGGACTAAATTATTCCACCTCGCTTTGAGCCTGCCTTGTATGTTAGGGGGCAGTCTTTTGGCGTGCGACTGGATGTAACGTTCGTGTGATTTGGACTTATGGCGCACCCCCCAAGAAACTTTCACCACTTCCGCTAAATCTTACGTGCCAAACACCTACATAGCGTGTTATTAGTAGGTATGACTTGCATGGGACATTAGAGTAGTGGCTAGCTTTGTAAACGCGCAAGTGTCTACTGATTGATATGCGACTAGCCACCAGAGCAACGCAAAACGTGGGGCTTAACCAGAAACCTGGATTCATGCCACACGTAATTTGATATAAAATTTGTCAATCACTTGAGTTTCCTGCATCACGTTATGAGTTACAGGAATTCCAAGTCAAAACAAGCGTTGGGGTGCTTTTCCCCAACGCTTGTTTTTGTCTAATCATTCGTGCGCCTCAATATTGGCGTTTGACGTGGAGGTCCTGACCGGGGATGGCTGGCTGTAACATGTCGCTCTCATCGATGGACGTGAGGTCACTAATCAACCACGTGTCGGTGCGCTTCTCAACACGATAGACAAGGCGCATGAACGAGGTGACGATGGCTTCCACGCCATTCACCAGCTGCCAATGGTATGTCGTTGCGGCGACTTCCACGTAGGCACGCTGCCCGTGACGGTGCACAATTGGGTAGCCGTACTGCCCAACGAGGGGGAGCTTGGTTTGTTCGTTGTTCTTATAATCAACGGGCGCGTGGCCAACGAAGGTCGCAATTGGCCCACTTTGCCAGCTTGTGGTGAACGTGGCATCGGGGTAGAAGAGGGCGAGCAGCGCGTCATCTTGATGGTTGCCACGATATGCGCGTTCTTTCGCAACCAGTTGGCTAATCTCAGGTTCTGCATCCATGATGAATTCCTCCTATAATATTAGTGACGTTGTGAGTAAGGTGAAAGTGTGGATTAACGGTCGCCAGCGGACATCTGACGGTTGTCGATTGCGCGGGCGTTCAAGAACCAGTGGCGGTGCCAGTCGCCGCGGAGTGCGGTGAAGGGGACGGGTTGTTGTCCCGTTGCCTCGACCTGTTCAATCAAGTAATTGCGCAGAATCCACGGATCGTTGAGGGATTGTTGCGTCAACGTCATGAGGTGGTCAAGTTTGGTGAGGCTGATGTGCAAGTCGGCGGCAACTTGTTCAGCGGTCAAACCGGTCAGTTCGAAGTTGGCTTGAAGTTCATCTTTGGTGTTTTGCATTTCTTGCGGGTTTAATGATATTTTTGTCTCCTTATAAGCAACCTAAGTATCTGATTGCGTGGCGTGTGCGTTAAATCTAAGCTGGAACAATTAGTATTATATTGAGCTATAATTGAAGAAAAAAGGAGTTTGTGTGACACACGACCGTGATGTGTCGCGTTTATGTAAATGACGAAAGAATTTATCAGTACCCCCGTGAACATCGATCCCCGTAAGCGGCGCACGCAGGCAAAACTATTACAGGCACTCACGCAACTTCAGGAGGACGACGCGGTGTTCGACCAACTCGAAGTCAAGGCTGTCTGTGCGCAGGCCGGTGTGTCGCGGGCAACTTTCTACCGCAACCACATTGATTTACGGGACATCATCATCGTGCAGTTTATCCTGATGATGGAAACCTTTGAGCGCCAAATCGATGCGTTGGCACAGGTCAACTATGCGACTGCCAGCGCCGTGGTGATTGACCTCATGCAGGCGAACCGTGATGTGATTCGCCTGGTCGAATGGAGTGGCACGCAGCAACGCGTCACGGCCATCATCGGTGGCACCGTCCAGCGTATCCTCATCCTGCGAGACTACACCAATACACCAAACCAACCCGCCGCTTTGTCAGCAACTACCTGGGCGCGGCATTCCTAAACTTCGCACAACAACTCGCGGCCGCTCCCAACCAGTTTACACGGGCAGAGCTGTTGCAACTGTATGCCCTTCTGATTCCACACCAGTTGTGAATTAGTCCCCGTAAGCTGCTCTGCCGCATACTGGGACTTATCTCGTAGCGAGGCACGAGCGGAGATTTCTTCATTAGAATTAAGTGAAGCGCTTGCACGACCGTCTCCAACCTATTGTATACTAATATTAAGCAGGGATGGAGGTAATCAACTGCAATTGTAAATGTGTAACAAAGTAGAACAATAGGTATGCTGAGCCTAAATAATTAAGTGGAAGTAGGCTCACATTTTAACCAGTTCACCTCAAGTTAAGTCATTGGCTGAATTAATATTTGGCCGTATAATCAACTCAACGGAAAGGAGGTGAACCCGAATGATTAAAACACACAAAATCAAAATGTACCCCAACGCAACAATGCGTCAAGTGCTTACGCGGCTGTTCGATTATCGCCGGTATTGTTATAATCAGGCGCTTGAAATTTGGAACGAGATGTATGACGCGTCCGTTGTGATGGCAGACAAAACAGTACGGCCAAATGAGCGCAAGGTTCGCAACGAACTGGTAAACGACAAGCAAGATTGGCAGTATGAATAATCAGCCAGAGTCTTACAATTGGCGGTTAATGATTTAGCAAAAGCTTGGCAGAACTATTTCGACTCCAAAATGCCGAATCATGCGCGACCACGATTTAAATCAAAGAAACGGTCTAAAAACAGTTTCAAGACGGACCGTGCTAAGGTTATTGATAATAAATTGCGCTTGGACAAGCCCCGCGGTCTAAAAGCTTGGTATGACATTCGCCTTGCCGAATGTCCACGGTGGTGTGGCACAATTAAGCTAGCGACCGTGGTAAAGGAAGCTGATGGCTATTACGTCAGCTTATCAATTGACGTTAACGAGACCATTAACCCCAAAAATGGCACTACTGTTACGGCTGTCGATGCGAATGTCGCACGATTCGATTATAAAGCCGCTGGAAGTTATCAATCAGTACCGACAATAACACCACGATTGCTTAATTTGTATCAACGGATTACGCAATATCAGCGTTTATTGGCACGTAAACGGATGGCAAACCCAACTAACTTTCGGTCACATAATTATGTTGTAACGAGAACCAAGTTGCAGCAGGCTTACCAACAAGTGACCCGAATTCAGGAAGATTTGTTGCACAAGTTTACCGCCCAGTTGATTCATACCAATGATGTCGTCGTTATTGAGGATTTGGACAACCTGCATATGCGTATGAACAAGCACTTAGCGAAAAACCTACATCGTTCGATGTTTGGTAAGTTCAAAGTGCTCATGCAGTACAAGTGTACATGGCATGGCGTTAAGCTGGTTATGGCCGACCGCTTCTATCCAAGTACGCAAAGATGTTCTAAATGTGGGTTTATTAAAATCGGCGCCGATAAAGTTAGTTTAGCGGGCAACCAGACGCATCATACTGGGCATGATGACTATGTGTGTTATGAATGTGGGGCAGTGATGCGCCGCGATCAAAATGCGGTTGAGAACTTAATTCAATACGCAGAAATAAATTAATCATTCAGGGTATGGCTAGTACCTTAAAGTTCAAGAGTCAGTCAATGTCGCGAAGATATTTATCTGCGTGGGAATACTGATGATGACGGAACTAAACAAAATGCAGAATGTAAATCAAGAAAGGAAATATATAAACCCTTATTGGTGTCGAAAAGACATTCTTCCACATTTTATATAGCAGGGTAACAATGGAACTAATGATTGTGCGACACAGCATGAGTGTGTCGAACCACGCGGACTTGATTTCCGGTGCGGATAACGATGTGGACTTGTCGACAGCCGGGGTGCAGTATGCGGAGAAGGTGCGGGATGCGTATGACTGGGGGAAGTACGACACGGTCTACGCCAGCCCGATGTTGCGGGCGCGCAGGACGGCGGCGATTATCACCGACAATCAGCAACCGCTCCAGGTAGACGACCGCCTCGCAGAACTGCATTTTGGGGAATGGGAGGGGACGAGTGCGGATCCGATTCGCGTTGCACATCCTGAAATATTCGATTATACCGGGATGTTTAATGAAAAGTACGTGGATTTCGCACCCGGTGCCGAGTCGCACGCGCAGTTACTGGCGCGGGTGACGGCGTTCTTGGCCGACCTCAAACAGACGCACCCAAATGATGAGGTGTTGCTGGTGTGCCATGGGGTCACAATTCGCATGTTGTTTGTCGCACTTTTCGGGCGCGGTCTCGATGAGTTCGGCAGTATCGCCAACCTCGCGCTCAATGAGGTGCATCTAGATGCGGCAAATGATTTTGCACCACGGCTGCTGCAATTCAACCGTATTCTCTAAAGTAAAACAAAAAAAGAGCGAATCCAATTTGGATTCGCTCTTTTAAGTGATGCGGGTGAAAGGACTTGAACCTTCACGGCCGTAATTGGCCACAAGATCCTTAATCTTGCGCGTCTACCAGTTCCGCCACACCCGCATTCGTGGTAGGTGCTCTCTCAAGCACAAGAGATACTATACCGGAAAAAAGGGGTGACTGTCAACGGAAATCTGTGACAAAAAGACGAATTTGTGAAAAAAGTGCAAGTTAAGGGCAAAAAAAGGAAAGTTTGGCCCATTTTCACAGTGATGGTGGGCTGAACTTTCCTTTTTGTGTTGGACTAGCCCTTAAACGCGTGCCAAGCGTCCACGTAGTCCGTGTCAATTACGCGGTGGGTTGCCCGGTAGAACCGCAGATTGCTCTCCATGATGTAGCCAATCAGCGCGTCCGCGTTGTCGACGGGGAGTGCAATCCGTTCCGCCGTGCCCTGTTTGTGCCGCAACACTAGCTCTTCGGGGGCGGTCAGTTGGTAGTCTTGCTTGTGCTGACCTGCGCGCCCCTTCATGTAGGTCTGGACTTCGGCGGTGAATTGAATCAGGTCACCCGTTTTGAGTTCGCCGAGTGCCAGCCAGGTGGCGTCGTAGTTGAACCATTGATGGTCCGTCACCTGCCGTGCGTTTTCGTCACGCAGGTTGGAGAGCATGAGCGTGGGTTCGTAGTGGGTGACGCCGTATTCGTCTTCCACTTCCTTGTAGCCGGTTCGGGCGAAGCTGCCACTGAAACTGGCGCGTTCACCATCTGCGAGTGTCCGTAATGTTTGCCGCATATAGAATCCTCCTTGTGCTTAACTGCATTTCGATGGCCCTATCATACCATTTTATGCCCCATCAGCGTATTTCTAACGCGCTTCTCATGAAAATGGAAATGAAAACTGTTTGCATTCACCGAACAACTGTATATAATTCTTGTATACAATTTTCGGAGGTCATTATGGAAGATCAGCAACCTAAACTCGCGCGCAATCTAAAAAGTCGACATATTCAGCTCATGGCGATTGGGGGCACCATTGGGACGGGGCTCTTCCTTGGTGCGGGGCAATCGATTCACCGCGCCGGGCCTGCCATCATTCTGGCATACCTGGTGACGGGGATTGTCTGTTTCCTCATCATGCGGGCGCTCGGGGAGTTGCTCGTGGCCGACCTGAATCAGCAGTCCTTCATTGAAAGCATCAAGCGGTATCTCGGGTCGAACTGGGCCGTTGTGACCGGGTGGACGTATTGGGTCTGCTGGTTGTCGCTCGCCATGGCGGAGGTGACGGCTATCGGGGTGTACGTCCGTAACTGGTGGCCGAGCCTACCACAGTGGTTGCCGGGACTCGTGGTGCTGGTGGTCCTTCTGCTGATGAACCTGATTTCGGTGGGGCTGTTCGGGGAGGCGGAGTTTTGGTTTGCACTCATCAAGGTGGTCGCCATCATCGGCCTCATTGCGGTGGGGGTGGTGTTGCTGGTGCTACATCAGCCCACGAAATACGGACACGTTAGCCTGACGAACCTCTGGCATTACGGCGGCTTCTTCCCGACCGGCCTCAGTGGGTTCCTGATGTCCTTCCAGATGGTCGTCTTCGCGTTCACGGGGATTGAACTTGTGGGGATGACCGCGGGGGAGACGGATGATCCGGGTAAAAGCATTCCGGATGCCATCAACAAGTTGCCTGTTCGCGTCATCCTGTTCTACATCGGCGCGCTCATCGTCATCATGGCGATTAATCCGTGGTCGGCGGTCAGTCCTGACAATAGCCCGTTCGTACAGGTTTTCCGCCAAGTCGGCATTCCGTGGGCGGGGGACATCATTAACTTCGTCGTACTCACGGCGGCAGCGTCCGCCTGCAACTCGGGGCTGTTCAGTACGGGGCGGATGTTGTTCTCACTGACCATCACGAGTGAGAATCCGAAGCTCAAGAAGTTGTCAAAGCTGTCCCGTACGCAGGTACCCGCGCGCGCCATCGCGGTTTCCGCGGTGGTTGTGGCGGTGGCGGTGCTCTTGAACATGTTCCTGCCTTCCTCCGTCTTCTCGTTGGTTTCGAGTGTGGCAACCATTAGCTTCCTGTTCGTCTGGGTCATGATTATCCTGGCACACTTACAATACCGGCGTCAGCATCCAGCGGGCAGTGCGTTCAAAGCCCCATTGTTCCCGTTCGCAGATTACGTGGTGTTGGCGTTCTTGGCGGGGATTGTTGTGATTATGATGTTCAACCGCGACACGGCAATTGCAACGGGGGTTGCGTGCGTGTGGATTGCCGTGGTTTACGGATTGCAGCGGTGGCACGTTCGGGGAAAATAGTGGTAAAGGGAGAGACAGAAACGGCCTGCGCGTTTGCGCAGGCCGTTTTTTGTAGGAGAGGGGTTAATCAGGGGCATTGAGATAGGCGGGGGACTTTTTGAAGTTATTCCAAAGCGAGTAATATGAGTTAATGAATCTGTTGGAATCTGAAAAGAAATTTGAAGTGGCTTTTATTAGATTGTCGATTTCTTCTTTTCCAGCATGCTTTCCTAATGTTAATGTGGTTCGCTCTGCTGCGATTACGGAATACGTATTAAATCTGTCAACATTGCAATCAAAAATAGATACCGTATTCAACAACGTAATTGATTCATCTAAATCGCGTAAGGTCGGATTGACGGATGCAAGTGCGGTAACATAACTATCTATTAAAAAGCGATTGTATGGAGATTTTGTACGGATAGAGAATGTCGACAAATTGTTGGAGTAAACGATATCGTGAAGCTTTTCTTTTACAATTCGTTGCGTCGCGCCTTGTGAGGACATGGATATTAAGTTTATATCGACGCCTGTTAAGTTTGTTTTAGCAGATAGATTAAAAACCTTATCATATTCGTTTTGCTGAGTAGCAGTGTGATTTCTATCTGAAGAACTCGATAAGGCAGTTATAAGAATGGCAAGTCGTAAATAGAAAGTGTCTCCCAATTTATCCGTGTGCCACTTCATTACTTTTTCATGAAAATCTTTTAGTACCGATACGAGCGTTTCTTTATTAGACACTGCGCCAAGTGTTACTGCGTTGTATTCATTTATGCGACTATTCATTTTGAACTCGGGAGTACCCAATAACATCGATAGTTCCTCTTCTCCCAATCGCAGTGTGTTTAACATCGAAAAAAAAGCGTCGCTGGTTATTTGGTGGTTATCATGAACAAATCGTTGATAACTAGATCGTGATATACCACTACATAACGTCAAATCTTTGATGGACATATGCTTGAACTGTCGAGTTAAATCTATAGTGTCAGCGGTACTGGTTGAATTTGGCCAATTCAGTGTATTGGGTTGAAAGGGGATGTCTAATTGTTCATCCAATATTGAAGTGGAGGAAAAGCCAGTATTCAAAAAATCATGCCACAAATCAGATAAAACGGTATCGTCTTCAGGTGTGTTTTGGTAAATTATTTTCCAATCTGTTGCTAATTGCCTATATTTATCGGAATATTTGTGCCACTTTCCACTTAATACAATTTTTATGGCATTTGATAAGTGGAAATAGCTGACATAGCTTGGAATAACACTCATGATATCTTGATTTAGAATCCAATCGACTGTTAAAAGTAGAAAATTACGGTTTTTTGATTTAATCGCGCGTTTCATAAATTCGCGTGCTAAATCAGTACTGGCAATTTGAAAACAATCGGCTGTTTCTAACATTTTGCTTGAACTAGAATTTCTTCTGTCAAAATCTACAAGAATGTGTGTCATTGCAAATTTAGAGTATTTAATTGGCAGAACACGAATAAGTGGGATGAAAAGACGGTATTCAAACGTTGTCCAACGCTCGTAGTGACAAAGTTCAGCACCTAATTGTTCAGCTAAAAGAGCGCCATGTGTTGAATTATTGTCGATATTTAGTGCTTGGGCTGATTCAACGTATTGAATCAATTGCTGAACGCCGGTATTAGAAGACGTTTGGAGTTTATCTTTGAGTTCGATCAACAAGGTGTCGATCTTTTGCATATTTGTGGGATTAATGGTCAAGTTAGGGCATAACTTGATAACTTTTAGAGCAAGTGATTCAACCCAAAGATCATTAGCTAAGTACATCGAAAATTCGGGTCCTTGAATTTCAAGTATGTCTAGAACGCTGTATAGTTGACCCATAGTTAATGTAGACTCATTCCGTACGACACGGGTGTATTTTGATTTTGATATGTGAATAGCGTCACAAAAATCTAAAATGGGTATTCCGCGTATCTTGCGAAAATGATGTATTATTTCACCAATTGTGCGGGGTTCAACCTGTATATTTGACATATGTATCACTCCATTTTATTTTGAATTAATTATACATCCATCACCCTTAAATTAAAGGATACCATTTTGGTGTTTATGTTACAGGACAAAATAAAAAGGTGACAAAACAAAAACCCCCTCAGCGTCTTTCGCTGAGGGGGTTCCGTCTAAAAAGGGTTAATCCTTTGCTTTTGGCCGCCAGATGCCCAGAATCACACCGGCGACGATTGCGCCGACCAGCAGGGAAACCAGGAAGCCGACTTTCTGGTCTGTCAGGGCCAGGGCGACAATCCCACCGTGGGGCGCTGGGACGTTGACGCTGAACAGCTGGGTCAGACCACCCGCGATGGCGCTCCCGATAACGGAACTCCCAATGATGTGGATTGGGTCCGTTGCGGCGAACGGAATGGCACCTTCCGTGATGAACGTGAGGCCGAGGACATAGTTGGAGAGTCCGGACTGACGTTCCTGGTCCGTGAACTTAGCGGGGAAGAACGTGGAGGCAATAGCAATGGCCAGTGGGGGAATCATCCCCCCAACCATAACGGCAGCCATCCAGCGTCCATCCGTGTAGTTGGAGGCGGAGTAGATCCCGATGGCGAACGTGTAAGCAGCCTTGTTGAAGGGACCGCCCATGTCGATACTCATCATGGCGGCGAGAATCACACCAACGAGAATGGCGTTCCCGGTACCCATGCCTTCGAGGAAATTAATCAATGCACCGTTGATGGCGGCGAAAATCGGGTTGACCGCGAAGAACATGATAATCCCGATTAACGCGAGCCCGACGACGGGGTAGAGCAGAATCGTTTTGAGCCCATCCAGTGACTTAGGCAGTCCCTTGAAGGCCTTCTTCAGGTAAACAACGAGCCAACCAGCGATGAACCCGGCAACCAGACCACCCAGGAAACCAGAGGGGTTGCTGGCCTTGACGACGGACGCCGTGGCGAGGGTCGCCATGTACCCACCGACGAACCCAGGCATGAGGGCGGGACGGTCCCCGATACTCATCGCGATGTAAGCGGCAAGGACGGGCACGAGGAAGCTGAAGGCGTAGTTCCCGAGGCCATTCGTGAAGGTGAAAATCATGGACTTAGGCCCGGCGTACTGTTCGAAGATGAAGGAGAGGGCCATGATAATCCCACCCCCGACAACGAATGGCAGCATGTTCGACACACCGTTCATTAGGTCCTTGTAGATGTGGTTCCAAAGCGTCCCGGTTGATTCGTCTTCACCATCGGCACTGACCTGGCCGTTACCGGCGTAAATGTGGCCCTTTTCCGCCAACGTGTCCTCGATGAGGGCTTGCGGCTTCTTAATGCCGTCGATAACGGGGTGGTTGATGAGGTGCTTACCGGAGAAGCGGTTCATCTCGACTTTTTTGTCCGCCGCGATGATGACCCCGACAGCGCGGTCGATATCACTGGCGGTCAGTTGGTGCTTAACCCCTTCAGATCCGTTCGTTTCAACCTTGATGTCCACGCCCATCTTCTCGGCGGTTTCCTTCAACGCAGCTTCGGCCATGTATGTGTGCGCAATCCCGGTTGGGCAGGCAGTGACCGCCACGATGAATGGCTTGGTGGCAGGCGTTGTTGCCCGAGCTGCTTCGGCGGCAGCTTCCTTGGCGGCATCCGCTGCGTCCGTTTCATCCTTGGCCTTCTGAGCAGCGGCGAAAAGACGTTGCACATCAGCTGGTGTCTTGGCGTCGCGCAACTGGGCAACAAGGTCAGGATTGATGAGGAGTGAGGAGAGGGCAGAGAGCGCGGCGAGGTGGGTGTTGTCCGCTCCGGCTGGTGCCGCAATCATGAAGAAGAGGTGGACGGGCTGGCCGTCGAGGGCGTCGTAGTCCACGCCCGCATCACTCTTGGCGAACAGAACGGCAGCCTGACTGACCGCGGCGTCCTTGGCGTGTGGCATTGCGATGCCGTCCCCAATCCCGGTGGTGGATTCAGCTTCGCGCTTCAGGATGTCCTGCTTGTAGAGCGCTTCGTCAGTAATAATCCCGCTTGCGGCATACTTGCTGACCATTTCATCAATGACATCAGCCTTGGTCGTGGCCTTCAAATCCATGATCATGATGTCTTCGCGTAATAAGTCACGAATGTCCATGTTGGTTCCTCCAATTAATTAAAGTCAGATAATTGCTTACAATTCGGTAATGGTGATGGTTGCCTCAACTTCATTAATCTTGTTGCGGTCGGCAAGGTCGGTGGAGAAGGCGGTGGCACTACCACACGCGATGGCCTTCTTGAAGCTAACAAGTGGGTCATGCGTCAGGGCGAAGGTCCCGGTGAAACCCGCCAGCATACTGTCCCCAGCGCCAACAGAGTTCTTGACGTCGCCCTTAGGTACCGTCCCGTGCCAAGCCTTGTCCTTGGTAATCATGAGTGCACCCGCACCAGCCATGGAGACGAGTACGTGTTGCGCGCCGAGTGCCAGGAGCTTGCGGCCAGCCGAAACGGTTGCCTGCAAGTCGTCGTATGGGGCGTCTCCGAACAATTCGGCGAGCTCGTGGTGGTTCGGCTTAACGACCAGGGGCTTTTCAGGCAGCGTATCGAGCAGTGCCTGGCCGGTGGTGTCGATGACGAAATCGGCGCCCTGTGCGTGGATGAGGGGGATGAGGTCTCGGTAGAAGGATTCGGGTAACCCGGCAGGAATACTGCCAGCCATGATGACCACGTCGCCCTTACGCAACTGCTTGAAGCGGGCGCGGAAAGCCTCAACTTCACCCGCCGTGATGTGGGGGCCGGGTGCGTTCAGTTCGGTTTCTTGATCCGCCTTGAGCTTAACGTTGATACGCGTGTCGCCGCCGATGCGGGTGAAGTCGGTGCGCAAGCTGAGCGCCTGCAACTGTTCTTCGATGAAGCGGCCAGGCATGCCGCCGGTGAACCCCCAAGCGGTGGTGTCGATGTCGAGTTCCTTCAGAATACGGGAAACGTTGATGCCCTTACCACCGGGGAGCTTGATGGCGGTGTCGAGCCGGTTGACCAGCCCAAGTTCGAGCTTGGGGAGCCCGATGACGTAATCGATGGCGGGGTTTAAGGTGATGGAATAAATCAAAGGTGAGCCTCCTTGAGGTTGTCGAATTGTTTGAACTCAGCGTCAATGGCTGAGAAGTCGTCCGTGATGATGCAAGTGCTGGTGAGAGGCGCAATCTGGGCGAACGAGACGCCGCCGAACTTACTTGCGTCCGCGAGAATGAACGTCTGGGCCGCCTGTCCGAGTGCCACCCGCTTTGTCGCGGCTTCCTCGGGGTCTGGCGTGGTGCAGCCGTAGTCCACGTGAATGCCGTTTGCCCCGACAAACGCACTGTCGAAGCGGTACTGGGCGAGTTGCTGCGCGGCTTCCGCACCAATCATGGCCTTGGTGAGCGTCTTGAGCGTGCCACCAATCATGATGGTTTTGATGCCGTAATCGGCGAGCAGTGAGGCGTTATCAACCCCAGTGGTGACCACCGTGACGTCGCGATCTTGGAGCAGTGGCACCATTTGCGCCGTTGTGGTCCCGGCATCGAGGAAGATGAGGTCGCCGTCGTTCACTTCCGCCGCGGCCGTCCGCGCAATCGCGGATTTGGCGGTGGTGTGTGCCGTCGCTTTCTCCTGGACACCCGGTTCGTCGCGGAGGGAGCTAACTTTCTGTGCCCCACCGTGTACCCGGCGAACCAGACCCTCGCGCGCTAATTCACTCAGGTCGCGTCGAATCGTCGACTCAGACGCATCTAGCTGGTTAATCAGCTCGCGAATCTGCACAACGCCTTGTTGGTCAATATCGGTCATAATCCGTTGTTTTCGTTCTTCAGTAAGCACTTACAATCACCTCTTGATGATTATTATACGCATCAACCGCTTTCATTCAACCCCAAAACGTCAAAAACAGCCAAATTCATCCAAAAAATGTCAAAAAATTGCGCATAATGGGCATGAATCTGGCGGAATTGGTGAAATTTGGCGTTAAGTGGTCAAATTCGGTCAAGAAGGGCGACACGACCAAGCACCCGTCCGCAGAGTGCGCGGACGGGTGCTTGGGGGATTGGCGGTCGTTTAGCCTGAAGATCGTTTAAGGAAAATGCTTTGGGTGGGGGTAAAACTAGATTAGATTGGGATGGAGGGGAGGCGTCTTTCTACTTTCAAGCACATATTTGAGTGAAATGTGCTTGAAAGTAAAATAAGGGAATGTAGATAGCTGATTGTGAGGGACGTGTTCCCGGTGATTAATGAACTAATCGAAAAAGATCTGCACTAGATTTTATATAGTGGGAAGCAGCCTTAAAAAAAGCGTACTAAAATATCAAAGCCCATTCACAATACGTGTAGCACGTGTTAAGATATCCTTGTCAGGAGGTACGGTGCACATGCCCATGACACAACGAGAAATGGTGAAATTACTAGCGTCTCACGGTTGGGTTAAAGTAATCGGAGGCAAAGATTCCCATGTAAAGATGGAGAAACCTGGTAATCGAGCCATAATTATCCCGCATGGTGAGCTTAATAAGTTCACAGAACGCGGAATAAAAAAAGAAGCCGGTCTCTAAGCTGGCCTTTCGTGCAACTGTAAGGAGGTACATGATGCTGGTTACTTATCCCGCACTGTTTTATTTTGACGATTCGGAAGACATTAAATTCTACGTACACTTTCCAGACTTTGAGAATTCTGCAACACAAGGCCGTGATATCACAGAAGCAATGCAAATGGCTTCGGATTGGCTCGGAACAATGCTTTCCTCGCTGATTGAGTCTGGCGAGGCATTACCAACACCCACGTTAATCAATACATTGTCGTTGGTTGATGATGATCCCTTTAAGGAAGACGTTGATTTTGAACATACGTATAATTTAGAGAGGTCGTTCGTGTCGATGGTCGCAGTGGATGTCAATCGTTATCTGAGCGATATGACGCCCATTAAGAAGACGCTAACGATTCCGAAATGGGCGGATACGGCCGGGAAAAAGCTGCGTCTCAACTTTTCGCAAACATTAACGGAGGCGATTGCAACAATTGTGGCGCGCCAAAAGTTAGTGGACGTTGAAAGATAATGGCTTTTATGAAGGCAAATGATTATAAAAAACCTTATGCATTGTGAATGCTATAGAAATTGTTGCATTCATAGGTACAAGGTGTTTTTAAAGCGTAAGTAAACGAAACCTGTTTAAATCTTTCTAAAATTGAATATACTGACGTCAATCGACTGGGCACAAAAAGCGAAGCTTTTTGCGCCCGGTCGATTTTTCGTCGCACCCCAGAAAATGCAAAAACCGGCGAAAAAAGATCTAAAAATCTACGGACCCTGGACGCCTTTCTTCGTGTCCTCGACCTAGGCAACCGCTTAAACCCCGAACGTTCGCGATTAACCACTCGACACCAATCGTTTTTCCGCTTGCACATCCCCCTCTATGCGCGTAAGCTAAACCTTAACTTTTCTAAAAACGGAGGATCTCATGGCACAGTTCTTTGGACTTACGGATAACGGCACGACGGTACGACGCGAGGTGATTGCGGGGCTCACGACATTCTTTGCGATGTCCTACATCCTGTTTATCGCGCCGCAGACATTGGCGCTGACGGGGATGCCCTCACAGGCGGTCTTCCTCGCCACCATCATCGCCAGTGCGGTGGGGACGCTCATCATGGGGCTGGTCGCCAACGTGCCGTACGCGCTCGCACCGGGGCTGGGCCTAAACGCGTTCTTCACGTACACCGTGGTCGCGGCGCTCGGCTTCTCCTGGCAGCAGGCCCTCGCGCTCGTGTTCCTGTGCGGGGTGATCAATATCCTGATTACGGTCACGAAGATTCGGAAGCTCATCATCACGGCGATTCCATAAGTGATGCAGCACGCAATCGGGGGCGGGATTGGGGTCTTCGTCGCGTATATCGGGTTGAAGAATGCCGGTTTCCTGCAGTTTACGTCTGAAGCGGCGGGCATCACGAGCGTTAATGGCACCACCTTCAGCAGTGCCGCGACTTCGTTCAAGCACGGCATTACATCCGTCGTGACCAATGGCAGTAGCGTAACGCCCGCACTGACCACCTTCACGAGTCCCGGTGCACTTGTGGCGCTCCTCGGCCTCATCCTCATGGTCATCTTGATTGTGAAGAAGGTGCCAGGCGCCGTCCTCATCGGGATTGTGGCGACCACGCTCATCGGGATTCCGTTTGGCGTGACGAGTCTGCACGTGTCGAGTGCCAACTCCCTCGGCAACGCAATCAGCCAGCTGGGCACCACGTTCGGCGCGGCGTTCTCCGCGAAGGGCTTCGGCAGTCTCTTCACCACGCCACACCAGATTATGTTGTCCGTGATGTCGATTTTCGCCTTCAGCTTCTCGGATATCTTCGACACGCTGGGCACGTTCATCGGGACGGGGCGGCGGACAGGAATCTTCTCGAACGAAGACCAGCAGAACATGGCGAAAGGGCACGGTTTCTCCTCCAAGATGGACAAGGCACTGTTCGCTGATGCCATCGCGACCGGTGTCGGCTCGATTTTCGGGACATCCAACATCACGGTCTTCGTCGAAAGTGCCGCGGGAATCGGTGCGGGCGGTCGCACCGGACTGACGGCGGTTGTCGTCGCCATCTGCTTCCTTTTATCCTCACTCCTATCCCCAATCATCGCGCTGGTGCCCACCCAAGCGGTCGCGCCCGCGCTCATCATGGTCGGGATCATGATGATGTCGAGCTTCAAGGAAATCAACTGGAACGACCTATCCGAAGCGGTTCCCGCATTCATGGCATCCATCGTCATGGGCCTCGTGTACAACATCTCGTATGGCATCGCGGCCGGCTTCATCTTCTACTGCATCGTGAAAGTCGCCACGGGGAAGGCAAAGGACGTGCACCCGGTACTGGCAGTCGTGTCGGCCGGCTTCATCCTCAACTTTGTGATCATGGCGCTACTGTAGACTTTTTGGCATGGTCGGCGAGAAAGTACCTCGCCGGACGCAACGTCGCGCCCCGGCGCTCCTTGCGTTTGTTACACGGGATGAGGTTTTGCAATTTACGCTCGAACGGGAAAACCCCTTGATACAGAAAACATCGGCTAAGTGCGCCGATGTTTTTTTGTGCCAATCAAGCTTGATGTGTTGATTATACCCATTACGCGTGTATAATTTGAGGTGACTTAGTAGTGCCGAATTTTGTACATGAGGGAGGAACTGCGCGTGACGGACAAAATACCAACACCGAAGATTAGCGAGATTTTGAAGGAAGAATTCATGGTGCCGTTCAACTTGTCGGCGTACGCACTCGCCAAGGCCATTGGCGTTCCAACTTCACGAATTCAGGACCTCCTGCACGACAGGCGTCAGGTAACGGTGGATACGTCCGTACGCTTGGGCCGCTTCTTTGGCGTATCAGATAAGTATTTCCTCAACTTGCAGAACGACATTGATTTACGGAATGCTGAGGCAGTGCATGGTAGGGAATATCGGGCGATTCAGGAATATCAGATGGGGTAAAACGTACTGATGATGGATTGTCCATTGAACTGAATATTCCCCAAAAAGGTCACCAGTATATAATAGAAGGTAACAACAGACAACAACAGGGAGGACAAGCAAATGACAATCTATGATTATGATGCGACGTTGGCGAACGGGGACACCTATTCGCTTAGTAAGTACCGTGGTCGGCCGCTGGTAATTGTGAATACGGCGACCAAGTGTGGGTTTGCGCCGCAGTTTGAGGCATTGGAAAAGCTGTATCAGACGTACAAGAATCAGGGACTCGTCGTTCTTGGCTTCCCGTCTGACCAGTTCAAGCAGGAACTCGCGAATGGCGCGGCCGCGGAAGAGGCGTGCCGGATGACGTACGGCGTGAGCTTCCCGATGCACGCTATGGCGCGGGTGAATGGTGAGGACGAGCTGCCACTCTTCACAGCACTCAAAGCGGCAGCACCCGGTACTCTGGGGAAAGCCATCAAGTGGAACTTCACCAAGTTTCTGGTGGACCGTAACGGCAACGTGGTGGATCGGTTCGCGCCCAAGACGGATCCGATGAAGATGGTACCGGCGATTGAGCGGGTATTGAAGTAAACGAAAAAAATGGTCCATCGAAAAAAGTCGATGGACCATTTTTTGATGATGAATTGCGAAGAGGCTGCGCCAGAAGACGGTTTGGCCCCGGTATACAAAGCAGGCCCGGTGGAAATCCCGAACTTAGGATTTCTACCGGGCCTGCTTTGTATGTTAGGGGGCAGTCTTCTGGTGCGCGACTGGATGTAACGTTCGTGTGCTTTAGACTTATGGCGCAGCCTCTTTTACGTCTCCCTTCAATCACGGTTTGCGATGTCGCGTGCGTCGAAGGTGTCTGTGTATGGCCGGTGGTAGATGGCTTCGTAAGCGGCGCGGCGCTGGGCGTCGTCGGCCGCTTGCAACGCGCGGCTGGCTTCACGGCAGGGTAATTGTGGGTCTGGGTACAAGGTCTCCAGGATGTGCACAACGTACGGTCCGTCATCGGGAATCTCGACGAAGAGACTGATGATGGGCACGTTGAAGCGTGCGGCGTAGTAGTAGGCACCACGTTGTCCGGGACGGGGTTTGCGGTAGTTGTACCACAGCTCCTGTTCGGGATAGATGAGGACGGGTCCCTGGTTGAGGCGGTTCGCCATGAGTTCTGGGAAAACGCGGCCGGCATAAGCGCGGTCGTTTGCGATTGGCACCGTGTCGGCGTTGCGCATGAGCCAGCCGAGACTCCCCGTCATGGCGAAGTTGGTGAGCTGGCTGACGATGAAGAGGCGGTGGATCCCCAATGCCTTCCGCACCGCCAGATTCTCGAGCGGGTGGAAGTGGTTGCTGGTGACGATACCGCGTTCATCAGTTGCATGGACTTGGAGTGATTGCAGGCTGGCTGCAAGAACTGGAGCGTATTGGTCATCGACACAGTAGAAGATTGGAATCATTAATGTCATCCTTTCATAATTGGGGCAAGACGTACATAGTCCCAGAGCAAATCATCGTAAGCGTGCAGGTGCAACTCGTGGTGCATCGCGGTAATCTGCCAAGGTTTGACGGTCAGGGTGTGCACCCACGGGAACAGCCGGAAAACTGTTACTTTGTCTTGAAGTGCCAGGCTTATCATTAGCGGCTGGGCGCTAATGACCGGGTTGCACTTGAGCGTAACTATTATGTGGGCGAATGATGTCTATTGTTTAGCCTGAAATCGGACTTTGGTTCCATGTTATGCAATCTTTGAGTATATATAGTTGTGGTAGTGACAAAATGATTTTATTCGAATGGGGGATTAGCAGATGAAGCGAGCCAAATTGATTGTCGGAGTTATTCAAATTGTTGTAGGTGTTTTAGCACTTTTCTACGCGGGTATTGCTGGAATAGCTAGTTATGCCTTTAGTACCAGTACATATGCCGGTGTATACGGGGTTATTATTGGCTTGATGTTTGTCTTAACCGGAATTATCTATATTCGTACACGTCAAAGTAACGATTTGACTATGGATCTTTTTACGGTTGGATTGACGATTATTGCATTAGCGATAACAATTTTTGCGAATGTTTTTCAGGTCTTATTTGTTTGGAGTTGTGTGGCGACAGGTGTTAGCGTTGCGTTCTACTTTTGGCATAGATTCGGGCGTGTGGCGCGTTAACTGATTAGCTAATGAACATAAAAAGGATCATCGATTTGAAATGTCGGTGATCCTTTTCTGTAATGGTTGTGGACAGCAATATCAAGCGATAAAGTGAGTGAAGCAAGAGGCACAAATGTTGACCCAAATTTTTCCGGTCCTGGGAAAAATTTCTGCGTTTCTTTTGCATTTAAAAATCAAACCTACATCACATCACCATTACTCGTTGTCCAAAGTGAGGAGGACGTCATCTTCCCGCAACGTTTCGTCTGTTCGTACTGGAATCGACGTTTTCCCATCGCGAATCATGCCGATAATCGAAATGTTCGCTGTCCGCCGCACATCCGCGTCCGTCAGCGTTTTGCCCACCCATTCAGGTTCCGGATGGCGTTCGGTGATGCTGATGCCGTCGACCGCGTTGAAGACGTCGAGAATGCTGGGGTTGAGGAGGCTGCGGGCAACTTTTGCGCCCATCTCGACTTCTGGCAGGACGACGCGATCGGCCCCGACGCGCTTCAGGATTTCGGCTTGGCGGTCCGTGAGTGCTTTGACCACGACGCGCTTGCATCCGAGCTCCTTTGCTGACAGCGTGGCCATCACGGCAGTCTCAAACTGTTCACCCATCGCAAAAACCACGACGTCAAAGTGGTTCACTTCCACACGCTTCAGGAATTCTTCGTCGCTCGCATCTCCCGCAACGGCTTGGTCGACAATGTCCGAGATTTCTTCCACCCGCGCGA
This sequence comes from uncultured Lacticaseibacillus sp., assembly GCA_934370925.1. Lineage (GTDB taxonomy): Bacteria > Bacillota > Bacilli > Lactobacillales > Lactobacillaceae > Lacticaseibacillus. The sequence goes on from CAKRNG010000003.1 coordinate 95,876, forward strand.
CGTTCTTGTCGCACGCGAGGATTTCGACGTCATGCGTGGACAGGTGCGTGACGATGCTGGTGCCAAAGCGACCGAGTCCGAAGATGGCGAATGATTTTGGTTCTGCCATAATTAATCCATCCTTTCAGGGGCGTTACCCCACAATCAGGTTCTCTTCTGGGTATTCCACGAGGTGCTGGTGCGCGTCAATCCGAATGTTCAGGGCAACCGCGATGGTGAGCGGCGATAGGCGACCGATGAACATGCAGGCGGTGATGATAAGTTTGCCCAGAACGGAGAGGTGCGGCGTCATGCCCGTGGTGAGGCCCCCGGTGCCGACCGCGCTGCAGGCCTCGAAGATGAGGTCGAGGACGGTCGGGTGGAAGGCGTTGTGCGCTTCGGTGAAGTAGAGGGCGAAGACGGCCAGACACGTGATGCCGACCATCATGGCGACGATTGCCAGGGCTTTTTGGAGTAAGGAAACAGGGAGACGCCGGCCGGATACAACGAGTTGCGTACGCCCGTGGACAGCCGAGTTCACGGCGATAATGATGATGGCCAACGTAATCGTCTTGATTCCCCCCGTGGTCCCAGCGGGCGAGCCCCCGATGAGCATGAGCGCACTGGCGATGAGCTCGGACAAATCCGTCAGGGCGTTCTGGTCGATGGTCACGAACCCGGCCGTTCGGAGCGTGACGGACTCGAACGCCGCGCTGAACCATTTTTGTGGCGAGGTGAAGTGTCCGAATGTTTGTGGATTACCCCACTCAACGGCGGCAAACGCGAGCGTCCCGAACAGGAACAGGCCGAGGCTGACCTTCAAGACCAGTTTGGTTTGGAGCGATAGGTGCCGTGTACGTTTGCGGAAGCGCCCGTGATGCAGGATGAACTGGCGCAATTCATGCAGCACGGCGAACCCGAAGCCCCCGAGCGTGATGAGCACCATGAGGACGAGCTGGATGTAATCGTTGTGCACGAAGGCGGTGAATGAATTCCCGCCGATGATGTCGAATCCCGCGTTACAGAAGGCCGAGACCGCGTGGAAGATACCGTACCAGATGGCTTGGCCCACCGTGTAGCCTTGGTGGGCAGTTAAGAAGCCAATGGTGAGGGCGATTGCGCCAACCGCTTCAATGGCAAACGTGTAACGCAGAACTCGCTGCACCAGCTTCGTCATGCCAAACAGACTATTCTGGTTGAACATGGCCTGAATGTTAATCCGCTGGCGAAGCGTAATGCGACGTTTAAAGACAAGTAGCGTTCCCGTGACGATGGTGATGAACCCAATCCCGCCCAACTGAATGAGCGCGAGGATGACAAGCTGTCCGAACAGTGTCCACTGCGTCATCGTATTCACCACCGTCAGCCCCGTCACACAGTTTGCACTTGTCGCCGTGAACAGCGCGTTCAGCCACCCAACGCTCTGCCCCGACTGACTCGCTTGTGGCAACACCAACAGGCACGTGCCAACCGAAATCATCGCGGCAAAACTCATCAGAATTGCTTGTGGCGCTGCTAGATGTTTATTTCTTGGATGCATGCCCGTTCCTCACTTTTCCCTCGTCTTACTTCTAGCTTATCGAATTGGGGGTGGGAATGCTAGGGGGTGCCCTCGCTTCGCATCGGGGGCGCTGCGGACGTTGGTTTAGTGGCTACCGTTGATCGGCCCGCCTCGGTTATCGTTGATCATCTCACCGATACTTGCCCACCTGTATTCTGACTCGGTGGACACGCTGCTCATTGCGGGTGCCCCGCAATGAGTTGTTGCCCTCGCTTCGCATCAGGCATTTTAGTGAGACTAAAAAGGCACCCCTGAAATTCTTCAGGCGTGCGTGTGTTGGCGGTGGCAGGCACCCCCGGCCCCATCTATCGGTGGTATTTCGGCAACCCCGTAACGCGGATGTTGAAGCGGGGCGTGTTCGCCAAGATGGGGATGCATGACTTCAAGCTTGCATGGTTTAACGCCGAAGACCAAAGCGCCACCAAACGCACCGCGAAGTTAGCGGCGGTGGGGAAGGCGCTGTAAGTGTGAGGTGTTTCACCTTGGTGGACAGACAGGGGGTGCGCCATAAGTCCAAAGCACACGAACGTTACATCCAGTCGCGCGCCAGAAGACTGTCCCCCTCACATACAAGGTAGGCCCGACAGAAATCCTAAGTTCGGGATTTCCGCCGGGCCTGCCTTGTATACCGGGGCCAAACCGTCTTCTGGCGCAGCCTCGTCAGGTTCTCCCGATTAGTTTGGCTAGATGAACATGGATTTAACCGTGCGTTTGGATCACAAGATGCGACTTTTCCCACGACATAAGCGATTGATGTGGTTTTGGGGATTTGGGCAGCGTTATCAACCGATTAAACTAAGCGAAATCGGGCGAAGGTGCGGACGACTAGCCCTTTAACTCATTGCGGGACACCGCAATGAGCAGCGTGTCCACCGAGTCGGAATACAGGTGGGCAAGTATGGGTGAGATGATCAACGATAAGCGAGGCGGACCGATCCACCGAAGCCACTAAGCTAACGTCCGCAGCGCCCCCGATGCGAAGCGAGGGAACCCAGACACCTGCAAAAATTGTCACGTCCACGTGGTGATGGTAGTATCGAGGTATATTGGGGGAATCGGTTATGGGGTCATCGCACCAATCAATGTTTAATTATGTCATTTCAAGTTGGCGGGCATTTCGTCAGCAGTGGGCGCGTTATTTGGTCCTAACAGGGATGATGAGCGCGGGGACGAGTTGGGTGCTGATTCCTGTGCTTCGTTGGCTCGTGGCGCGCGTGCTGGATGCGAATCACGTCACGTATTTAACGCTCACGAACCTTGTGCCCACGTTCTTCGGTAAACCAGTCGCGGGTGGGTTACTTCTATTAATTGGCTTGGGTATTGTTGGGCTCGTCTACTTTGAGTTCATCGTGCTACTGACGGGTGTTGCCCAGATTCGCGACCAACGCACACGCGGATGGCGGCCACTTTTGCAAATCAGCTGGCGCCGACTACGGCAAACTCGGCTGACATCACTAGGGTTATTCATCCTGTATGTCGTGCTGCTGGTGCCGTTTAGCGTGGCAACGGCGAACTCCTCACTCTTGGCGAAGGTGGTCATTCCGAACTTCATCATCGACTTCCTGGGCAAATTTCCCGGACTGACGGTGGCACTGTTTGGCCTGAGCGTGTTGCTGGCGTACTTGGGCATTCGGCTCATGCGCGTTTTGCCCCACATGGTTTGTGCGGGGGCTGGGTTACGCGCTGCGAGTCGGCAAAGTTGGCGTGAGACGCGGGACATTCAGTGGCAACTCATTGGGCGGTTTGTGACGTTAACGCTCAGCTTCTTCCTGGTTGATTTCGCCTGGTCAAGCCTGCTGGTTGGGTGCCAAAAATTATTGGATCGCACGCCAATCGCGTTTGCGGGGGCGCTAGTTATCGCGTCCGTGCTGATTTTCGGGCGATTGGTCCTTGCCGCTGCGACCACCACGCTGATGGTGTTCATGATGTTATCGCCGCGAACCCTCACCGTTGATGCCGTTAATTCGGGTACCGTTCCTAAACAAGGACGCTTCTGGCGGTTGACGGGGGCGTTCCTGATTGTTTTAGGATGCTTAGCTTACGCGACACTTAGCTTGCAAACAACGAAAACACCGCTCATGATTTCGCATCGCGGGGTGGATGCGGGCAACGGGGTGCAGAACACGTTGCCATCACTTCGGCGAACGGCAAAGCTTAAGCCAGATTTTGTGGAAATCGACGTGCACGAGACGAAGGATAATGACTTCATTATGATGCACGACGAGAACTTGCGGGCACTAACAGGTGTGAACGCCACGCCAAGACAGCGAACGCTGGCGCAATTAACGCGACTGACGGCGAAGGAAAATGGACACACGGCGCATCTGGTCAGCTTCGAGGACTACCTGACTGAGGCGGAAAAACTTGGCCAGCGATTGGTTGTGGAGCTCAAGCCAACCACCGCAGACAGCAAGCACATGGTCCAAACGTTCATGCGGCGGTACGGAACGCGGCTAGAGAAGGACGGCAACTGGATTCAGTCGTTGAACTATCCCGCGTTGGTGGCAGCGCAGAAGACCATGCCGAAGCTGTCCATGAGTCTCATCCTGCCCTATACATTCGTGCTTCCACGCGCGAACTTTAACGCCTACACCCTGGAGGAAACGACGCTGAGTTCGTCGATTGTGCGTCAGGCCCATGCGGATCACCAGCAAATCTGGGGGTGGACGGTTAATGATGAACAAACAATGGTTCACATGACGCACATCGGGGTGGATGGCGTTATCACGGACAACTTGTCGGAACTCCAACGCGTCGTTGCGTCCCAAAAGCACGCGGTGGGGTATGCGTACCGAATTGCCGAGTTGGATACGTTGCTGCAGTTTGAGTAGGGACACGGGTACTTATCGACGGGACCGATAAGTACAATTATGGAGGGCACACTGTAATGAAACAAATTGTTGCGGGTATTTTGGCGCACGTGGATGCGGGGAAGACAACCTTGTCTGAAGCGTTACTCTACCGTGCAGGTACCTTACGCCAGTTGGGGCGCGTGGATAACGGAGATGCCTTCTTGGATACAGACACGTTGGAGAAGCGGCGGGGCATCACGATTTTCTCACATCAAGCACAATTGCGGGTGGCGGACCTCGACCTCACCCTTCTGGATACGCCGGGGCACGTGGACTTTGCCAGCCAGATGGAACAAGTTCTGAGCGTACTCGACGTGGCGATTCTTGTGGTATCGGCCGCAGATGGGGTGCAGGGACACACAAGGACGTTGTGGCGACTGCTTGAACGCTACCACGTGCCGACTTTTATCTTCGTGAATAAGGTAGACATGGTGGGTGTTGACCAAGATGACGTTTTGGCCGAGTTACAACAGACGCTCAGCCCCGCCTGCCTCCAGTTCGGACCGGAGACGACTTTGACCGAAGAAGCGCAAGAGACCATTGCTGTGACGGATGAGGCAGTTTTGGCGGATTACCTTGAAACGGGAACGTTGCCGGACGCCACCGTTCAGGTGATGATTGGGCGCCGGACGTTGTTTCCCGTTTACTTCGGCGCTGCCCTCAAGATGACGGGCATCGATGACTTCATGGCAGGGCTGGCGAAGTGGACACAGGCACCCGCATTTGACGATGCGTTCGGTGCGCGCGTCTTTAAGATTACCCATGATGAGAATGGCGAACGCCTCACCTGGTTACGGGTGGTGGGTGGCACGCTGCATGCACGGGACGTCATCGGGGAGGAGAAAGTGAACCAGATTCGCATCTACAACGGCGCGAAGTTCACGACCGTCACTGACGCGCCATCAGGAACGGTGTGCGCCGTGACGGGTTTAACCACCACACATCAGGGGGACGGTCTCGGGAACGCGCAGATGACGCAAACTCCCGCCATGACCCCTGTGCTCACGTACGCGCTGAATCCGGGCGCGGTTGACATTCATGCGTGTCTAACGGCGATTCGAGCACTCGAGGACGAGGACCCCGCGTTGCACGTTACCTGGTCGGCGGCACTGCAAGAGATTCGCGTGCACATCATGGGGGACGTGCAACTTGAAGTGCTGACGCAACTGCTACATGACCGGTACCACTTGGATGTGGTTTTTGATCAAGGTGGTATTCTGTATCAGGAAACCATCACGGCACCGATTGAGGGCGTCGGTCACTTCGAACCCCTGCGTCATTATTCGGAGGTGCATTTGCGCTTGCAGCCATTACCAGCCGGCAGCGGTTTGGTGTTTGACACGGACTGCTCGCTGGAAGTGCTCGGACGTAACTGGCAGCATCAAGTGTTAACGAGCTTGGGCGCCAAGACACACTTGGGGATATTGATGGGCGCACCTTTAACCGATACCCGTATCACGCTCGTTGCGGGGCGTTCCCACCTGAAGCACTCAGAGGGGGGCGACTTCCGTGAAGCGACGTGGCGGGCGGTGCGCCAAGGATTGATGATGTTGCGGGAACAGCAGGCGTGCCAGCTTCTGGAGCCGTGGTACACGTTCCGACTTGAGGTACCGCAAGAACAGGTTGGTCGTGCAATGACGGACATTCAGCGGATGAACGGGACGTTTGACGCGCCTGATACTGGCCATGATGCATCGATGGCTGTAGTGACGGGGACGGCGCCGGTTGCGTCGATGCAGGGGTACGCGCGTGAGGTGCAGATGTATACACACGGTACGGGGCAGTTGACGTGTACGGTGGCGGGCTATCGGCCATGTCATGATGAAGAGGCAGTGCTGACAGCGAACCCGTACCAACCAGTTGCGGATTTGCCGAACACGCCGGATTCTGTCTTTTGCGCGCACGGGGCCGGTTATCCTGTGTCGTGGCGCGATGTACCGGGGATGGCACACGTGGCGTATGTGGTCGAGCCGTAACGAAAAGAGACACGAAACCCGTGCGGCGTGCGCCACACGGGGGACTTTAATATGCCAAGATGGAATAAAGTTACCTATAACAAAATACCGCACCTCACATGTACCAGTGAGAACACAAAGAAGCGACCGCATACATTCTGCGGTCGCTTCTTTGTGTTCTCTGAAATGTTAGTCAGTGTACATGTAATTGCGTGTCATTGGTAATGTCTTGCCTGACGCGCCCTTGGTTAGGAGGTACTGGATGACGTCGATGTTGCCGGATTCGAATGACGCCGCGCACGCTTGCAAATATAGATCCCACATGCGGGTGAATTCTTCGCCCATCATGTTCTGAATTTGGGGACGTACGGCGTTGAAGTTGTCGTCCCAGATTTCGGTTGTCTTCTGGTAATGGCGACGTAGCGGTTCGAGGTCATTGACCTGTAGTCCTGCATCGATGATGTGCGTCAAGTTTTCAGTTAAACCTGGGACATAGCCACCCGGGAAGATGTACTTGGTTAGCCAAGCGTTAGTCGCGCCACCCTGTTGCCGCGTGATGCCGTGGATGAGGGCGACACCGTCATCCTTCATGAAACGCGCCACGTCCTGGAAGTACAGGCCGAGGTTTTCTTCGCCGACATGTTCGAACATCCCAACTGACGTGACGTAATCAAACGGCGCGTGCTTCAGTTCACGGTAGTCACAGAGTAGGACGGTCGCGTGGTCTTCGAGGTGGTCATCGTGGATACGTTGCTGCACAAAGTCGAATTGTTCTTGAGAAAGGGTAATGCCCACGACGTCTAGCTTATATTCTTTCGCCGCCGTCAGCATCAGCGTCCCCCAGCCACACCCGATATCGAGGAGGGTGCGCCCAGGTTTAGGGGCTAACTTGCGCAGAATGTGGTGCACTTTGTTCATCTGGGCCTGTTCAAGCGTGTCGTCGGCGTGTTCGAAGTAGGCACAGGAGTAGGTCATGGTTGGGTCTAGCCAAATTTTGTAGAAGTCGTTTCCAATATCGTAGTGTTTTTGAATATCAGCTTCACTGGCCTTTTCACTGTGGGATTGTTTTGGAATCAGCCGCATGAGCTTGCTGTTGCGCATGAATGAATCCGCGCTTTCGTAAGCAGCCGTTAAGATTGTTTGCAAGGGGCGTTGACCCCCTGTGACGTCAATGTCACCGGACATGTAAGCCTCACCTAGTGCAAGGGAGGCGTTTTTCGTGAGGTCGCGCACCGGAATCGCCTTTTTGAAGGTAATGGTGGCCTTGGGGGTGCCATCGCCATAGGTTTCCGTGGTGCCGTCCCAATAGTTCACGGTGACGGGGATGTTGAAGGAACTACCAAACATCTTTGCGTACAGTGTTTTCTCGAGCATAAAAAACCTCCATCGTTATTTTCCGCTGACTAAAGCCAGGGTGACGAAATGAAATACGTCCCAGTATTAAGGCCATTAATAGATAACTATGGCACATACCAGTTTGGTTAATATAACGTTATTTTCCGTCACAACAGGGCTTTTGTTACTCCAGCTCACTATACCAGTGTACAACCCGCAACGTTTTCATGTAAGCGAAGATAAGACAATCATCACATTCTGTCCCACAAGATTGAGAAGTGTCACATCTAAAAAATCCCCGTTCGTAAGGTGCAGCGAACGGGGACTTTTTTAAATGTGATGCGCAGAAATACGGGAGCCTGCCGATGCGAAGCGAGGCGCTATCACGTGACTTGGCGAGGTGAACGTTTAAATCTCACGCCGACCGAAAACACGTGTTCTAGATGGAGCAGCTTTCGCACATGTTGGCGCCCACTTCATCTTCGCTATCCGTAAAGGTGCGGATGTAGTAGATGGATTTGATGCCCTTGTGGTGTGCGTAATTACGGAGGATGTTCAAATCACGGGTGGTCATCTTATCCGTCCGCCCTTCCTTCCATGGGTAAAGGCCGGCAGGGATGGTACTGCGCATGAACAGGGTCATCGCCATTCCCTGATCGATGTGTTCCTGCGCGGCAGCGTAAACATCGATGACTTTGCGCATATCCGTATCGTAGGCACTCTGGTAGTAGGGGAGGGTGTCGTTGGCGAGCCCGCTTGCTGGGTAGTAAATCGTCCCAATCTTCTTCTCCTGACGGTCCTCAATGCGATTGACGATGGGGTGTAAGGAGCTGCTCGTGTCATTGATGTAACTGATAGAGCCATTTGGTGCGACGGCGAGTCGGTTCTGGTGGTACAAGCCATCGCGCATCACGTCCGTGCGCAAAGCCTCCCAGTCGGCGCGCGTTGGTAGGACGATATCTTTGAACTGCGCGGCGATTTCTGGGAAGGTTGGTGCCCAGTCCTTCTCGGTGTACTTGTCGAAGTAACTGCCGTCTGCGTACTGGCTCTTCTCGAAGTTATGGAAAACAACGCCGCGTTCACGGGCAATTGCGTTGGAAGCCCGCAACGTGTAGTAGTTGAGCGCCATGAAGTACAGGCTGGTGAACTCAAGGGATTCGGGACTGCCATACGCCATGTGGTGCTTGGCGAAGTAGGTGTGCAGACCCATGCCACCCAACCCAATGGAATGCGCCAGGTTATTCCCGTGCTGCACGGAAGGCACCACGTCGATGTCGGAGTGATCCGTGACGAACGTGAGGGCACGAACCATGGCGTCCACACTCTTGCCGAAGTTAGGGCTTTGCATGAGGTTCGGGATGTTCGTGGAGCCGAGGTTACACGAAACATCGGTGCCGAGCACGTCGTATTCCTGGCGGTTGTTAATCTGACTTGGGGTCTGCACCTGCAGAATTTCAGAACAGAGGTTACTCATGATAATCTTGCCGTCGATTGGGTTTGCGTTGTTCACCGTGTCGATGTTCAGAATGTAAGGGTAGCCGGATTCCTGCTGAAGCTTACTGATTTCATTCTCCAAATCACGGGCACGAATCTTCTTCTTCCGGATATCGGGGTCAGCGACCAGTTTGTCGTAGTCCTTCGTGATGTCGATGTAGGAAAATGGCTTGCCGTACTTGCGCTCGATGCTGTAAGGGGAGAAGAGGTACATATCTTCGTTGTTGCGCACCAGTTCGTAGTATTTATCGGGCACAATGACCCCCATGCTGAGCGTCTTGAGGCGGTACTTTTCATCCGCATTTTCCTTCTTAGCACCCAAGAACGCGATGATGTCGGGGTGGAAAACGTTCAGGTAAACCACACCGGCACCCTGACGCTGGCCCAACTGGTTGGAGTAGGAGAATGAATCTTCCAGCAACTTCATGACGGGTAGCACGCCACTTGCGGCGCCATCGATTCCCTTGATCGGCGCGCCACCTTCACGCAGGTTGGACAAGGTGAGGCCAACACCACCACCGATACGGGAGAGCTCAAGGGCGGAGTTGATGGCGCGACCGATGCTGTTCATGTCGTCCGTGACTTGTAATAGGAAACAGGAAACCAGTTCCCCACGGCGCGCCCGGCCAGCGTTCAGGAAGGATGGGGTAGCAGGCTGGTAACGCTGATGAATCATTTCGTCCGCCAGGTTGTGCGCGAGGGCTTCGTCACCATCCGCGAAATAGAGGGCGTTGGCGAAGACGCGGTCCTGGAAACTTTCGAGGTATTCGTTGTTGTCGTTCGTCTTCAGGGCGTATTGCGCGTAGAATTTGTACGCGGCCATGAAGCTCTGGAAGTGGAAGTCTTCGCCGGTAAGGTAGTCCGTTAATGACTGTTTGAAATCATCGGAATATTTTGCCAAGAAGCCTGCTTCGTAATAGTTGTTGGCGACGAGCCAATCAAGACGTTCCTTCACGCTCGCGAAGGTCTTGGTGTTGGGCACAACGTTTTCCTTGAAGAACGCGTCGAGGGCTTCCTTATCCTTGTTCAAAGGAATTTGGCCGTCAACCGGAATGTTAATCTCGTTGTTCAACTTATAATAGGTAACCTGTCCTGGATCGATGTCTTTGATGCCCATGATGGGATTCCTCCTTGAGAGTAGCTCGACTAAAAACAGAGCGGCGCATCCCGGGAACTTTTGAGCATTAGCATAGAATTGACGGAGGTGGTTTACCACCGCAGTCGATTCTGGGCTAAGCGGAAAAAGTTGGGATGTAGAGCTCGACTAGGATGTAACTTCTGTTGCACCCCTAAATAGATAAGCGAGTCCCACCAGAATTCTGACGCGCAGAAATTCGGTAGAACTCGCTTATTTTGTTGGAACAAAATCGGCTTTGGGACAACCGCCAAATAGATTAGGCGAGTTGTGAGAGTGCGTCTGGACGGAACCCAGAGAAGGCGCTCATGCCGTCTGCTTCAACAACGGGAACGGCCTGGAAACCCTGCTGCTTCAGGTAATCGACACATTCGGGTTCGTTATTTATATTGTGTTCGGTGAAGGGGATGTTGTGCGTCTCAAGGTAGTGGCGCGTCATCCGGCATTGTGGGCAACCATTCTTTGTGAAAAGTTTAATGTTCTTCATTTTAATATCCTCACTTGCTTGTCGGTAACATCATCACCCACAAGATGTCGTGGGTGGTACCGTGATAGTAACTATATTGTACTTGATATGGGCATTTCAATCAACGCCTGCCACAAGATGTTGTATTGATGAAAAACACCATGTAAACCGCGTGGTGGCACGGTTAATCGGTAATTAACGGTGATACTGACGCAAAAATAAAAATTTTGTAACTTGTTCGTCATTCGGGTGCGTGCTAAAGTTTGGCTATAAGGTTTGACCAACAAGTTAACTTTTATGTTATTAATTATGGTTATGAATCATTTTGCACCTGCATTTTAGCAACTATATTGAATAAGACGCCGCGATGGTGCGGAAAACGACTCAGGGGGACTTCACATGACAGACAAACTAAGTGACATTGGCAACTATAAGACGGTTAATTGGGACCGCGTGGATGATGCCATTGATAAGGCAACGTGGGAAAAGTTGACGGAACAGTTCTGGCTCGACACCCGAATTCCGGTTTCAAACGATATGAACGACTGGCGCGACCTCGATAGTGACCATCAGTGGGTGGTCGGGCACGTGTTTGGTGGCTTGACCTTGCTGGATACGGTGCAGTCGCAAGATGGGATGCGCTCGTTGACGATGGGTGCCGTAACGCCTCACGAAAAGGCCGTGCTCAACAACATTCAGTTCATGGAATCTGTGCACGCGAAGTCCTACTCGACCATCTTCTCCACGCTGAACACGCAGAGTGAAATCGATGAGATTTTCGACTGGTCCGACTCCGAAGAATACTTGCAGAACAAGGCGCGCTGGATTGTGGACTTGTACCGCAACGATCCAGATCCACTGCACAAGAAGGTTGCCAACGTCTTCCTTGAAACCTGCCTGTTCTATTCAGGCTTCTACACGCCACTTTATTACTTGGGTAACAACAAACTGGTGAACGTGGCGGAAATCATCAAGCTGATTCTGCGTGATGAATCTGTGCACGGCACATACATCGGGTACAAGTACCAGGTGGGTTACAACCAGTTGAGCAAGGCGGAACAGCAGAAGCAGGATGACTGGGCATATGATTTGTTGTACAAGTTGTACGCGAACGAAGAGAAGTACGCGGGGCTTTGCTACAACCAGGTGGGCTGGACGGACGAAGTGTTGACGTTCGTGCAGTACAACGCCAACAAGGCACTCATGAACTTGGGGAAAGAGGGCTTGTTCCCAACGACGGCCAGCGATGTGAACCCAATTATCATGAACGGGATTAACACCACCACGTCGAACCATGACTTCTTCTCCCAGGTGGGGAATGGATACTTGCTCGGGCAGGTGGAAGCAATGAGCGACGACGATTACACAATCGGCATCGACGACAAGCTGGATAAGGGGGACAAATAAATGAACCCAATGCGAATTGTATATGTGAGCATTTCCGGGAACACCCGGGCGTTTGCGGAACGTTTGGCAGCCTACGCGGAGAAACAGCACGCCAAAGACGAGACCCAGCCACAGATTGACCTGTTCGAATACACAGAACAGTTTGATGAAGCGGTGTTCGATAACCCATACTTTGTCTTCGTCCCAACCTACCTGGATGGGGGCGATGGGATTCACACGGGATACCATGAAGTTCTGACGGTGGATTTGCGTGATGAACTGGATGAAGGGAACACGGACAACTTACTCGGCATCGTTGGTAGTGGGAACCGGAACTTTAACGCCCAGTTCGGCTTAACGGCGAAGCACTATGCACGTCGGTATAACACACCGCTGATTGGGTTGTACGAGTTGCGGGGTAACGAAGAGGAAGCGGGTATCATCTACAACAAGATGAAACAGTACGCAGAAGACTTCGCGGCAACCGGGCATAAGTTGGTACTGGCCTAAAGTCGCGGGAATGGCGAGTAGATTTGCTTCCGCTGCGGGCTTTCGGGGGCTGGAACGCTGTGCGGCCGGCACTGACGATGTCCAGAGTTCTAGGCGGTAACCCGCTAAGAACTTCTGGCTCCATCCGCTAGCGCGTATTCCGCCTAGATTGAAAGCCTTGGTTCGCTACGCTCTCGCAAGTCTTCCAATCTACCGGTCTGACCAAACCCAGGTCAGACTCTCACAGCTTAGCCCCCACGCCCTCCGCTCCAGCAAATCTACTCGCCATTCAGCGCTACATGGATGTTTGATTTCGAAATTATAAGTAAAAGGTCATGGTGTGCGGTATCACCATGACCTTTTTATGTAGGATAATCTTTTTGAATAGTTTGGCTGTGCACTATGTCTAAGTGAAATCAAAACCGCTGTGATGTATTGATAAAAAGTCGCTATAATTGAGAAAGTTGATGGTAGGAGGTAAACGATGAGTGAACCGATTGAAATTCCTGAATCTGTGACGTGGTTATTCTTTGATGTTGGCGAAACGTTGCTTGATGAAACAGATAGTTACCGCCAACATTTTGCGGCCTGTTCGTTGGCGTTGGCACGAATGGGTATTCAAATAAGTGCGGACGCGTATGGTGAATTGGTTCGTCAAGCGTACGTGAATGGTCAATCGCGGCCATTATTTAGTGTGTGGACATCCTTAGCGGGAAAAGCAGAGAAACCTAAGTGGCAACCAACAAATGAACATCTGTACCCTAAGACGATAGAGACGTTAGGACGGTTAAGAGAACGGTATCAACTGGCAATCATCGCCAATCAAGGGGAAGGTCTCGTTGAAAGATTGCGAGCTGCTGGGATTGATACCTATTTTAAGTTGATTATTTCTTCTAGTGAGGTTCATTTGAAGAAACCTGATGCGCGAATATTTGAATTGGGCTTAAAGAAGGCGAACATCACCGCACGACAAGCTGCTTTGGATTTAGGTCAAGATTTGAGACAACATCTCTCGATAAAAAATTGGTCAATGCAAAATGCCCTTTAGGTCATTT
>CAKRNG010000004.1 GCA_934370925.1 uncultured Lacticaseibacillus sp.
GGTGTCTTTTTTTGTTATAGAAAAAGGGCCTAGAATCCTTGATATCGATTATTATCAACACCAAAAATTTTAGACCCGAAGAAACACGTGTGCCCATGTGGGTGTGCGTGTTTCTTTTTTTATAACGGGGCGCCGGGTCGTCCCGTTTCTGGTCGTGTCCCAAAGCGGCGTGCAACAATCTTTTGATGTAACGCCAATAAAAAAAGCTCCCCGCCACGAGGGCAGAGAGCTGGTATACTACGGTTAGGCTTGGTGAGCACCCAGAGACTTACGGATGGCCTTGCGCCGGTTTTCGTTGATCTCTTCAACCTTGCTTTCGACAGGGTCGATGTAGCTCTTCTTAAATGCAATCACGCTGGCAGCTGCCGTTGCGATGGTTGCGATTGTGCCAAGTGCAAAACCTGCAATAAATTTGTGTTTCATGTGATGTCCTCCATTCTGGGTTGCGCTTTCTATAACTTGATTATAAAACATTTAGTGAGCAAACACGAGTATAAACAGCAAACTGATTCATGATTCAATAAAAAAATTACGTAGGAGGTCGTTTATGTCTACTAAGCCACAAATTATTATGGTGGGTGGTCCGACCGCGGTTGGAAAAACAGCCTTAGCTATTCAGTTGGCGCAACAATTTGATGGGGTGATTGTGAACGCTGATGCCTTTCAGATTTATCGAGGCATGGATATTGGGACAGCCAAGCCGACCCCGGAAGAGCAAGCACAGGCGCCGCACCGATTGATTGACATCTTAGCGCCAAATGAACACTTTTCTGTGGCTCAGTTTATTCAACGGGCGACTGCCGAAATTGATGACATTCGTGCAATGGGCAAATTGCCTATTTTAGTTGGGGGTACGGGATTCTATCTGAACGCATTGCGGTTAGGATTGCCACTCGGAACGGAAGGCGCAAGTGCGGCGCGGGTGAAGTGGCAGGCATTTGCGGATGCGCAGGGCGAAGCGGCAGTTTGGCAAGAATTAGCGAACCGCGACCCAGCGGCAGCAGAAAAGATTCCGGCTGGAAATGTGCGCCGGGTGGTACGGGCGCTTGAGGTAATTGAACAAACTGGTCAACTTTTTTCAAACCAAACGCCACCAGAGCCGGCATTCGATGCGCTTGTCATTGGCTTGCGAACGGACCGCGATCAGCTATACGCACGCATTAATGCACGTGTGGACGCGATGCTGACGCAGGGGTTACTTGAGGAGGCACGCACGATTTATGATCAGGTTGGTCCTGACGCACAAGCAATGGCGGCAATTGGTTATAAGGAGTGGATTCCGTTCTTCGAGGGGCGTGCAAACGCTGAAGAAGCAATCGACTTGATTAAACGCAATTCCCGTCGTTACGCCAAGCGTCAGCTCACGTACTTTAAAAATCAGATGGCGCCAAACTGGTTCGACCTAGTGGCAACACCAGCTTCGATTCATGATATCGATAAATTGGTATATGCGTGGATGGAAAATTCTAAATAAAACATTGTAATAAAAAGCATAAGAATCGCTTAGACTGATGACGTTGAAACGCCGAACGTTCGGCGTTTTTAATTTGCTTTAAAAATTATTCGTTAAATGTAAGATTATCTAACATCCACAGTTGACCGTCTTTGGTATGCTTGCTATACTTGCACCATCGTTTAGTTACAAAGTCATGTGACCAAATGGATGTTAAACACTGATGACGAAGGGGTGGAAGTCGTGGCTGAAGATGATTTATTACGGCGGCGTGCGGTGCTCCCAATCGGAACGGTGATGAACCTGACCACGTTGACGGCGCGCCAGATTCGCTACTTTGAAGAACAAGGGCTTGTGAAACCCATTCGGAATGCCGGCAACCACCGTATGTATTCGCTTAACGATGTGGATTCACTCATTGCCATTGTCAACGAACGGCGATCTGGGATGAGTCTTGCGGACATCAAGCGTGTTCGCGAGCACCGGAAGCAGCATACGAGTGATGCGGCAGCGCGGCGAATGCTGCGTGAAGAACTGTTGAACCAGTCAACGTTCAACCAGTCAGGTCAGGCCCAATATCGTCAGGGTTTTCATTAATAATGGCACACGCTGCATGATGGTTGGTAATTAGTTAAAATAGTCGGACAATGTCCAAAAAGGGGATACACAAATGGCTCGCAAAGTGTTCACGGCTGATGAAATTCGGCAAAGCGTTCAGGAAGAAAATGTTCAGTTCTTACGGTTAATGTTCACGGATATTAACGGCATGATTAAGAACGTTGAGGTGCCAGTCTCCCAGCTTGAGAAGGTCTTGAGCAACAAGGTGACGATGGACGGGTCCAGTATTGACGGTTTCGTCCGGATTGAAGAAAGTGACATGTTGCTTTACCCAGATTTGTCCACCTACTTGATTTTCCCATGGGGGAACGAACACGGGCGCGTTGCCCGTCTCATCTGTTCCGTACACCGTCCAGATGGCGAACCGTTTGCCGGTGATCCCCGGAACAACTTGATTCGGGTGATTGATGAAATGAAGCAGGAAGGTTTCACTAGCTTCAACATTGGACCTGAACCAGAATTCTTCCTCTTCAAGTTGGATGAGAACGGGCAGCCAACGACCAAGTTGAATGATAAGGGATCTTACTTTGACTTTGCCCCACTCGACCTGGGTGAAAACTGCCGGCGTGATATTGTGCTGGAACTTGAAAAAATGGGCTTTGAAGTTGAAGCTTCTCACCATGAAGTGGCCCCTGGTCAGCACGAAATTGACTTTAAGTATGCGGATGCACTTGAAGCAGCGGACAACATCCAGACGTTCAAGCTGGTTGTTAAGACGATTGCCCGCAAGCATGGGTTGTACGCAACCTTCATGCCAAAACCACTGCACGGCATTAACGGGAGTGGGATGCACATCAACATGTCGCTCTTCAATAGCGAGGGGAATGCATTCTTTGACGCGAATGGTGACGAACAGCTTTCCGATACGGCCATGCACTTCTTGGCGGGATTGCTTGACCATGCACGTGCACTGACTGCCATCAATAACCCAATCGTGAACTCCTACAAGCGGCTCGTGCCTGGTTTTGAAGCACCAGTTTACATTGCTTGGTCTGGTCACAACCGGTCGCCACTCGTCCGTGTGCCATCCGCGCGTGGTGTCTCCACGCGTTTGGAACTGCGGAGTGTGGATCCTGCCGCAAACCCATACCTGGCGATTGCATCCATTTTGGAATCCGGTCTTGATGGGATTGACGAAAAGTTGCAGCCGGAAGAAGCGGTTGACCGTAACATCTACCGGATGCGCCCAAGCGAACGGAAGGCGAACCACATTCAGGATCTGCCAAGTACGTTGCACAACGCACTCAAGGCACTCGAAGACGATGAAGTCGTGCAGAACGCACTGGGCGACCACCTCTACCAGAGTTTCATGGATTCCAAGAGCATGGAATGGATGGCTTACCGGCAGCAGGTTGGGGATTGGGAACGCGATCAGTACCTGGAACTTTACTAAGATTCGCGTGACTGACGACCGTTTAATTAAAGATTATATTCAATAAAATACAGGCGTCGTGAAGAATTTCGAAGTTGGAATTTTCACGGCGCCTGTATTGTTTATCGAGATTTGCATGTTTCTTTAGGCAGTCGCTAATGAAAAAGTTAAGATTATCACTTGATTACCTAATAGAAGGGCGAAGACGTGCATCGGTTCCCCTAACTAACGGATGAGCATGATATACTAAGAAACAGAAAGCAATAGTTAAGGGGCGAGAATATGAGTTTGAAACGCCGAGTTCTACCGAAGCATCCCGTGGGTCATTTTGTTGCCATTTCAATACTGGGGCTGATGCTCGTATTGGGTGCTTACGCGTTCCGTGTCTATAGTGATGCGCGGACTGCGATTGGCGGGACGTTTGAACAGTTGTCTGGACGGAACGCGACGGCGAAGATTAAGGATGAGAAGCCAATTTCTTTCCTCTTACTAGGAACGGATACGGGGGCACTTGGTCGAACCGAGAAGGGGAACGCCGACACGATTATCGTTGTCACAATTAACCCGAAGACGAAAAAGACGACGATGGTTAGCATTCCGCGTGACACCTTGGCCAATATTCAGGATGGGTCAACGCGTAATCTGCGGAAGATTAATTCCTCATATTTGATTGGTGGTTCCACAACGGCGGTCAAAACAGTCGAGGATTTATTAGCAATTCCGATTGATTATTACGTGACCGTCAACATGGCCGGGTTAGCGGACATCGTGGACGCGGTCGGTGGCATTGATGTGACGGTGCCATTTTCTTGGGATGATCGTGCAAACGGAACGGGCGTCTTTACGAAGGGCCCGGCGCACCTGAATGGGAAACGTGCCCTCCAGTTTGCCCGGATGCGTCACGAAGATCCTGAAGGGGATTACGGACGGCAAAAGCGCCAGCAGACGGTGATTAAGGCCATCATGAAGAAGGTGCTAAGTGCGAATACGTTGAGTAACTACAAGACATTACTCAACACACTGAAGGGTAACCTGCAGATGAATCTGACGTTTGACGATCTGATGGGAATTGGGACGAACAGTGATTACGTCGCGGCGCTCAAGAACGTGAAGCGCGACAATCTGAAGGGGACGGGTGCTTATATCAATAGTGCCAGTTACCAGGTGACGAAGACCAGCGAATTACAGCGGGTGAGCGACTTGATTCGCAAGCAGTTGGGTAAATCGACGAAGAACGTTGATAACGCGGTCACCCACCAGAACGACTTGAACACGACGTTCGATTGGTCGTCAGGCTGGAATCCGACCTATACAATTTATAGCTATTAATCACTCGCGCGGTCTTGTGCAAATGTCTATTTAACGGCATTTGCACTTTTTTGTTTTTGTTGGCAAATGTGCCGTTTTGATGGGGGTGCGCCAGAAGACTGTCCCCTCACATACAAGGCAGGCCCGACAGAAATCCTAAGTTCGGGATTTCCGCCGGGCCTGCCTTGTATACCGGGGCCAAACCGTCTTCTGGCGCAGCCTCCGAAGGATTTCAGCAACCTTTGCCGTTTGCTTAAAAAAAGATAGTTATTTGCCATTTTCTAACGGTCGTTTGCGTTGTATGATGAAGCCATCATTTATTATTTGGTTAGGTGGCGCTAAAGATGAAAAAACGGGTTGGCATTATCGTGGGGTTGTTAGTCGCAATGGTGATTGCAGGTGGATTAGGCGTTGGGTTCGGTGCCTATCAGCAACATCATCGGGCAACAGTACGGCAAGAACAAAAAGTCAAAGCGGCTCAGAAAGCTGCGGCAGTGCGCAAGGCCAAGCGGATAAAGGCGCAACGAGCGGCGGCCTTGGATAAAAAACGACGAGCCGCGGATTCGGTGTATGGAACATACGCGAAAAATGGCCTCACATATGCGGCCAAGAAGCAGGACGAGCAGAAGAAGGTCACCTTTATCGGGGATTCCGTGATGCTGGGAAGTAAACCGCGATTGCAGAAATTGTTTCCCAAGGCAGTGGTTGACGCGGCTGTTTCACGTCAGGTGTGGGATGCAACGGATTTGATTGCGAAGCACAAAGCAGATGGAACGTTGGCGGATACGGTGGTTATCGGACTGGGGACGAATTGCACCTTTTCAACAACAATGCTGGCAAAGGTCATGACGAGTCTAGGCTCGAGACAGGTTTACTGGATTAATGTGCACGTCCCGAACGATTGGCAGGATGATCTGAATGACATGTTGAGCAAGGCAACGCGTAAATATGATAATTTGACGATTATTGACTGGCAGGGGCTATGCCAGGATTCACCGCAGTGGTTTGGCCCGGATAAAACCCATCCAAACACGGTGGGCCAGCCGTACTACGCAGCGCTGGTGGCGCAACGGGTCGGGCAAAATAAGAATCAATGACAATAAAAAGGCGCCGATAGAATCCTAATTGGAATTCTGTCGGCGCTTCTTTATTGTCGCGGGAGGTGCAATTAATGGAGTGGTAGATTCTGCTACTTTAGAATAAAACCAAGCGACTTAGTTTTGACGAATCGGCAACGTCAACTGGCTTTCATCAAGGTTAACGGTATAGGTTACTTCTCGGGTTGGGCGAATCGTCTGTGCCTGATCAGCACCGTGAACAATCAAGGCAAGCTGACGGCCGGCTGGTAAATGATAACGCGTTGGCTGAAGGTCAAGTTCAAGGGTGATGGCTTGACCGGGTGCCGTCACGATACTTTCTGCGGGGCTAAGTGGGTTTTGCGTGTTCGCGTGTGCAAATGTCATGAGCTTCGCAGCGGAGGTCTTTTCAGCCACTTTGAATTCCATAATGTTGGCGCTCTTGAAGTCAAAACCGAGGGGATAGGCCGATGCGTCCACCACGCTCGCCGTTGGGTTGAAGCGCTTGGCATCCCCCAAATCAACGAGACGGACGCTCACGATGGCTGACGGTGCATCAATTGCGAGTGTCAGTTTGAGGTGTGGGGTTCCTTCAACAACCAAGTCTGCGTCACGGGTTGTTAATGGCAACACCACGCGTGAGTCCCCATAGAATGAATCGGGTTGAATAATATTGTGCTCGAACCCATCACTTGTATCCGCGTGGGCTTTAAATGTTGCCGTGCTGTGGTCGGTAAATTGCGTCGTGCCAGTACCCAAAGAAATGGTTTCGGTTGCGATGCCATCCCCCGTTCCGAAATCGTGTTCAGTGACCCACGTTTCGGGCGTGACGTTATCCTGGATGGTGACGTCTGGCAACTGATTGACCGCATCGTTCTCAATTCCCAGTAACTTATTCGTCAGCCAAAGATTCATCTGGTCGGTGAAATCAAGTGAGCGGATATTGTTCAAGTAGACGTGCTGCCCTTGATGTAAGTACAATTTGTGGTGAATAGGTAAATTTGCGACGGCTTTATGGAATTCGATGACGTTTTTTGGCTTCACGTTCCAATCGTTTAGACCGTGAACGCTGATGATATCACACTTGATGTTGTGCGCGTTATTTCTGTAATTACGTGCATCCCAAAATGGGGTGTAATCGCCAAACGTCCGGTCTTGATCATGCGCGAGGTCACGCAGTCGCTGTTGCCAGGCTGCATCAACCTTATTTGCGTCTCCAGCGGCCTTTAAGCGGGAATAAGTGTCCACGGCAAGAACGTCAGCATCTTCCCCCTGAAAGCCACCAGGGGCCACGACAAGCCCGTTTTCACGGTAGTAATCATACCAACTAGAGATTGCGGCTTCAGAAATCGCCGTTTTGAGTGCAGGCGTACCACTCGTTGCTGCAGCAATCGCCAGTGTCCCCAGATAGGATTTCCCCGTCATAGCGACGCGACCATTGCACCACCAAGCCTTAATTTCGGTGGTACCGGTGCGGGTCGTAAACGCGCGGCGTGTGCCACCTAGCCATTCGATGACGGCAACGGCACTGTCCGTTTCGTCTGTGTCCCCGGTGCTTCGTAGGCCATCAGAATCACGTGTTCCGACACCCGCCGAATAAACCGTGGCAAATCCACGGGCAAGGAAGTAATCATTGAGGGAGTAAATGCCATTTTCATCGGCATAAACAGCTGCCTTTGTGGTGGTCTCCGTGACATCACGGTGTGGTAAATTGACGGCTGTTTTCGGAGCAGCTTTCGGTTGCGTGCGTGCGGGTTTCACTGCCAGTTCTGGCTCTGGCGTGTGCGTGACCGCCGTAACATCGTTGGTTCCGTGGAAATAAGGGTTGGCCGTAAATAAGGCGGGAATCTTAAGCCCGTGGTTCGTTTCGGCGGGGCGGAAAATGGTGGCCTCGAGCATATCCCGTCTACCATCACCGTCCGTGTCTAAATCGGATTCAATCCAAATACTTTCGCGCACAACCGTATGGGTATCGAAGGTTGGCAGCGTCTTCCCGTTGAAGATTACAAAATCGCCCGTCAAATGCTGCAAAAATCCACGTGTTGCGAGGGCATCAATTAGTGTCACAAGGTGTTTGGTTCGTGTGTTTAACAGCAGATAAATAGCCGCGTTGAATGCTAGTTGTGAGTCGATTGCGTTCTGAATACGGGGTAAGTCCGTTTCATCCATGAAGTCAGTTGCGTGACCGTAGTGGAAGTCGATGCCCGCTTCGAAGCCAAGGTATTGTAACGCAATCGTGTAGAACGTTTCGTCATCAATTTCTGCGGGTGACTGTTGCAGATATTGGGCAACGTCTTGCGTCTTGGAAGCAGCACGAGTGGCGAGTGCAATCTGTTTTGCTTCTTGCGTCTGCGCTTGTGCCTCAAAGTCGCCGAAAACTTGCATGGCGAGGTCAGCTAGTGAGGTCGCTTGTGTGGGCAAGCCGATTGATTCAAGTTCAGATAATTGTGTTTGTTGATTAGGCGTTAATCGTGCATATTGATGAAGGTGCATAGGAATCCTCTTCTCGTTTTTTAATCACTGATAGTCTTAGTTTATGCCGGATGTATGCGTTCGACAAGATATTTACGTGAATAAAAATTAAAAAGGGGACAAAAAATGCCATCTATATTTAAAACTAATGGGGATGGGTGTAAAGAAGGGGAGAATAAAAATATTTTAACGGTTTCAATTGACAACATCCCCATTTATTCCATATACTAGACTGCGTTTGCGACAGTAGCTCAGCTGGATAGAGCAATGGTCTTCTAAACCATTTGTCGCGGGTTCAAGCCCCGCCTGTCGCATTGTAATGGGATTTAGCGAAAACGAGTAAAACAAAACCGCCGGAAGTTCTGGCGGTTTTGTTGTCTCATCGGTTATGCATCACCTTTATTTCCGTGTAACATCGTGACCGTTGCGCCTGCCATTTACTTACTTAAAGAAAATAAGTTGACAGTGAAACGTGCTTTGGGCTACACTAGTGCCATTCAAACTTCCGGTCATAGTAGTGGGGAACAGGGAGGGTGGTCATCGACTGAGAGCCACCCCGAAAACACGAATCCAAACCGGAATCTGTGTCATCAATTTAAAATGAGTGTAAAAGTGTGGAGCGTTGCTTCAAACGAGGATGGTACCGCCCAGGAATGGGTGCCTCGGTTGAAGTGGCGCTCTTTTTTTGGAGGTTCAACACATGCTGAATAAGCGAAACATTAATTATGGCCGCGTCGTCGTGAAGATTGGCACAAGTAGTCTCATTCACGCGGAAACAGGTAAGGTGAACTTGATTGCAATTGATCGGTTAGCCTACACATTATCGGCCCTTAAGAATCAGGGCGTGCAGGTGATTCTGGTTTCTTCAGGCGCGATTGGTGTGGGCCTGGACCGGATGAAGATGAAGGCACGGCCAGAAGCAATTGCGGATCAACAAGCGCTTGCCGCTATTGGTCAACTGGAATTGATGAACCTATATACGCAACGGTTTAGCGATTATGGGACGCAGATTGGGCAGCTGCTTCTCACCCACGATGTTTTTGATTTTCCCGTTAGCCGGCAACATGTGCTCGACACGATTGATGCACTCCTGACACGGGGGGTGATTCCGGTCATTAATGAAAATGACTCGGTTGCAACGGATGAATTAGACCATAAGACAACGTTCGGGGACAATGATCAACTCTCAGCGCTCGTCGCCACACAGGTTGGTGCCGACACGCTGATTGTCCTTTCAGATATTGACGGGTTGTACGACCGGGACCCCAATAAATTTGCGGACGCACAGATTTTGTACGAAGTGGAGCATCTGTCGAAACAAGTATTACTGAGTGCTGGCGGCACAAGTACGCGTTTCGGCACGGGTGGCATGGTCACAAAGCTTCGTGCGGCGGAACGAATGATACGCAGCAACGGGCAGATGATTCTCGCGAACGGGGCAGATCCGCGCATCATTCTGCGTGTTCTATCTGGTGAACGGGTGGGGACTTGGTTTGGTAGTCACGTTAAGGAGGCAGTGATTAATGGCAATTAAGGCAAACGATCTAGTCGCAATGGGCCAAGCTGCAAAGGCGGCGGCATTTAGTCTCGCGCAATTGACGACATTACAGAAGAATGCGGTCTTGCAACAGATGGCAGATGGGCTGATTGCAGCAACAGATGTTATTTTGGCCGCAAATGATCGCGATTTGGCGGGTGATTTGGTCGCCGCCAAGTTTGTTGACCGACTACGATTGACGCCTGAACGGGTTCAGGATATGGCGCAGGGGTTGCGTGATGTCGCACAGCTGGCCGACCCAACGACCACCATTGACCGCGGTTGGATTAATGATGCGGGCCTGCAAATTCTGCAGCGCCGCGTGCCACTTGGTGTTGTCGGAATGATCTATGAGGCGCGGCCCAACGTGACGGTTGATGCGGCAGGCCTATGTTTTAAGAGCGGGAATGCCGTCATTTTGCGTGGTGGTAAGGAAGCCTTGCACAGCAACCAAGCGCTCGCAACTGTACTACGAGATGTGCTTACGCATGCGGGGATGCCGGAAGATGCCATCCAGTTGATTACGGACCCTAGTCATGAACTGGCGGCTGACTTCATGCACCTGACGGATTACCTAGACGTTTTGATTCCGCGTGGTGGCGCGGGGTTAATTCGAACCGTCGTCTCCCAGGCAACGGTTCCTGTGATTGAAACGGGTGCGGGAAACTGTCACATTTATGTGGATAAGGATGCTGATTTAGCGAAGGCCACTGACATTGTCGTGAACGCAAAAGTGCAGCGACCATCCGTATGCAACGCAGCTGAAAAACTCCTTGTGCATCAAGACATTGCGGCAGACGCATTACCAATGCTTGTGGCCGCATTGCGGGCGCACGGTGTTGAAGTTCGCGGTGATGCCCGTGCGCAGGCCATTGTGCCCGACCTGATTCCGGCGACCGATGTTGATTGGGATACCGAGTACAACGATCTCATCATGGCCGTGAAGGTGGTTGATTCCGTTGATGAGGCAATTGCGCACATTAACCGGCACAATACGAAGCACTCCGAAAGCATTGTCACGAAGACGCTTGCGACGGGTCGATACTTCCAGCAACGAGTAGATGCGGCCTGTGTTTACGTGAATGCCTCAACACGATTCACGGACGGCATGTTGTTCGGGTTTGGTGCCGAAATTGGCATTAGCACGCAAAAATTGCATGCACGAGGCCCCATGGGATTGGCGGCGTTGACCACCATCAAGTATGAAATTACGGGTGATGGGCAGGTACGCGAAGCCTAGACAACCGCGACACTGCACCCAGTTGCAAAATGCGTTTAATGTGACGGCGATTTTTGCCAACAATAACAAGTATAAAAAGTAACCCCCGTGAACGAATGCCTTTAAACAGGCATTTAGTTCACGGGGGTTTTATTTATTGACCAAGTAGTTGTTAAAATTAATAACTACGGAGGTGTCATTGTGGAATTTGTGCTGTGGACACTCGTCGAAAAACGTCGCGTTTGGTTTTGGTGGACAGGTGGTCAGCTGTACACAACGGATCAGCAGGCGATGCGGTCTGTTAAGCGAATTGCGCGGACGTTAGACGCTGATTTACATTACGGAAGCGACACATTTCAACTGCTGTGTGTGACTTTCGATTGTGTCGTCACGTTGATGCCAACGGATGATTTTATGGGGCCGCTCGTTTTAGCGCAGCATTCAGGCTAGCGAGCTGTTTATTTTTAATATTTTATGTTAATCTAGTGTTCCTTGGCAGGGGCGCCCCGAATATTTTCGGGGTTAACGAAACCACTAACGCAGATGGCATTTGTATACTGGCGGGTGGACACAAAGGGGACCGTGAGTATTCACGGTCCCCTTTGTGTCCAATCAATTTAGATGCGCCCGCTTCGGACGAGATTCCGTAATACGTAAAGTCCGCCGATGATAAAGGCCATCCAGATGAACAGTCCGAACGCAAATAGGCTGGCGCCGAAGAGCTTAAATGCGGTTACGGCAATGAACAGAACAATAACGGCAGCGATAATTAAATTAAGCGGATGGTTGAGTCTTGCGATGATAAAGGCTAATAGAATGGCGACGATTAAGTAGATTAAAATATCGATAAACATGGAGCCCTCCCCGAACACATTTCGTTTGAACGTAAAAACACTCTGATGCGCAGTATATACGAAGTGTGCAAAAGGGACAAGTCAAAGCTAGACACGTAATAATCAGGTTGGTATACTTTTATATAGTAGTTTAGGAGGTGAACTATATGCCGGCAGAACATACACGCCGTGAAGACCCGCGGATTAAAAAAACAGAATTACGTCTGCGTCGCGCGCTTTTTGAGAATCTGGCAGCGGTTGGAACCAACCGTTTAAGTGTTGCGACGATTACGGCAACTGCCGGTGTTACGCGCGGTACTTTTTATCAACACTACGCTGATAAGCAGGATTTTCTCCGCTCGGTTCGCCGTGATACCGTCTTGGATTTCTTTTCCGCCTGTGTCTTCAAACGCGCAGATGAGGTCGGAAAGGCACCGCGGTTACACGTTCGGTTAGCGCTTGACTATTTACGCCGACCAGAAAATGGTATTGCAACGCTGCTAAAATACGATGAGCAGGCGTTTTTATCTGAACTAAGTGCAGGAATGAAGAACATGATTGCACATTACTTAGATGAGAAGGGTCGTTTTGGGTCGCAGACGGATATCCAGACAGAAGATTTGGTTATGGCGGCGACTGTGATTAACGTTGCAATCTTCAAAGAGTGGACTTTGGGCACTCGGGGGTGGCAAGTAGATTACGCGACAAAGCTGGTCGTTGAACTGAATAAGTTTGCGCCAGGTATCAGTAATCGACTTGCGGAATTCTACTGCTAACGGTCTTTTTGACGACTTACAGAATTTGTTTTCATAAATAGCTTGTGTAATCGGCTAGTTATTGCTAAAATATCACCGTTGTATTTGTCACCCTGCGACTGCAACCGCACGGTGTTGGGTTTTAAGCGGAAGCACCCATCCCGGCGAGTAATCAGGGAATCAGCCCATTAGTGGGCACGTAGGAGGTGTACACATGTACGCAATTATCAAGACTGGCGGCAAGCAGTACAAGGCAGAGGCTGGTAAGGCTATCTACGTCGAAAAGCTCGACGCAGAAGAAGGCGCAACCGTTACCTTTGACCAGGTTGTTCTTGTCGGCGGCGACGAAACCAAGATTGGCACGCCCGTTGTTGAAGGTGCTACTGTAACCGGTAAGGTTGAAAAGCAGGGCCGGGAAAAGAAGGTTGTTACTTACAAGTACAAGCCTAAGAAGCACCAGCACCAGAAGAAGGGTCACCGTCAGCCATACACGAAAGTTACGATTGACGCTATCAACCTTTAATTCTAACTCACGGAGTAATCCGTATTAATCCTATTTATGGAGGTGTACTACAATGGAAATGCAGAATCTTGAGTTCCTCTCCCACCACAAAGGGGGCGGTTCCACTTCTAACGGCCGTAACTCCGCAGGTCGGCGTCTTGGTAGCAAGCGCGCCGATGGTCAGTTCGTAAAGGCTGGTAACATCCTCTACCGTCAGCGCGGTACGAAGATTCACCCAGGTACGAACGTTGGCCGCGGTGGCGACGACACGCTTTTTGCAACGGCAGACGGTATCGTTAAGTTCGAACGTCTTGGTCGCGACAAGAAGCAGGTTTCCGTCTACCCAGTGGAAGCTTAATTAGCTGATGAAACGCTCCGTTACCAACGGAGCGTTTTTTTATTGCTAGACAACCCCGTTATCAATAAACGGGGTAGCGTAACATCAGAACAATTTTGCCTGAATATACCTGAATATAATTGTTGTCTCGTTTGATTAGGCGTATATTCGAGCTAAATAGCTGGCGAGAAGTTAGCAGATGTGGGGTGTCGATTTATGAGCAGAATTGACTTGGTACGGGTACAAGTGCGGCAACGTGACCTGAATGCATTACTCATCACGGATCCAATTAATGTGGGATACGTGACGGGGTTTACTGGCGATGAAAGTGCCGTTTTAATTACTTCCGATAACGGATATTTCATCACGGATTCACGCTTTACGGAGCAAGTGAAATCAGAAGTTCACGGCTTAACGGTGATTGAACATCGTGGCGGTTTGCTGAAGGAAGCCGGACGTTTGGCAACAGATGCGGGGACAAAGCTCGCATTCGAAGCCGATACAATGACGTATACCGATTACCAAACCCTGGCAGCGGCCTATTCTGGTGAGCTGGTACCAACGAGTGGCATCGTTGAATCTTTGCGCGAAGTGAAGGACGACGATGAGTTGCGCTTGATTCAGAAGGCAATCCAGATTGCGGAAGCCGGATATGATCACGTACTTCAGACCATCCGACCGGGAATGACGGAATTAGCTGTCGCAACTGACCTTGATTTCTTCATGCGGCGTCTAGGTGCTTCAGGTACATCCTTTGAAACAATTGTGGCATCAGGGACACGTTCTGCCATGCCCCATGGTTCAGCCACGAGTCGGGTCATTCAAGCGGGCGACATCGTGACGCTTGATTGGGGATGCATTTACCAGGGTTACGTTTCGGATATCACGCGGACGTTTGCTGTCGGTGATCCAGATCCGAAACTCGACGAAATTTATGAAATTGTTTACGCCGCAAATCGGGCAGTGGCGGATGTGATGGCGCCGGGTGTTACCGGTCGCACTATCCACGAAGCGGCACATCAGGTGATTGACGGCGCTGGCTACAAGGCGTACTTCGGTCACGGAACGGGTCACGGCATTGGTCGTGGTATCCACGAGGGACCAGGTGCCTGGGGCCGGTATATGGCAATTGGTCAGGTGATTGGCAACGTTGAAACTGACGAACCAGGTATTTACGTGCCTGATTTAGGGGGCATCCGCATTGAGGATGATTTGCTCATCACCCCGGATGGTCACCGACAGTTAACCACACCTGCACCCGCTAAGCTTTTACACGTTCACAACGAATAAGAGGCAGATATGGATCGATTTAACGTTGGCTTCAAAAAAGAAGCAGACAGATTAAGTGCACGCCGTACCCAGATGGCGCCACCTGTTAAGTAACCCGTTACTTTGCATGGTGGTGACCTCCGGAACGATTGGTGCGTGGCGCGTGCAACATGTCACTTTGCTTGCACGCGGTAGTTGCTTTTGTTACCATAAAAACAGATTGTAATCTTGGAGGATTCACATGATTTCAGTAAATGATTTTAAGAACGGATTAACGATTGAATTTGACAATGACCTTTGGCGTATTGTTGAGTTCCAGCACGTGAAGCCAGGTAAGGGGAGCGCCTTTGTTCGCTCAACTCTGAAGAACCTGCGCACGGGTTCCGTTCAGGAAAAGACCTTCCGTTCTACCGAAAAGGTTGAGAAGGCGCAGATTGACACGAAGTCCATGCAGTTCTTGTACGCTGATGGCGACGACTACAACTTCATGGATAACGAGACATACGAACAGCTTGCGTTGACGAAGACGCAGCTGGGCGATGCGCTGAAGTACCTCAAGGAGAACATGGTGGTCAACATCATCATGCACGGTAGCGAAACGCTCGGGATTGACCTCCCTAAGACGGTTGACCTTGAAGTTGCAGACACCGAACCTGGTATTCGTGGGAACACGAGTTCAGGTGGTTCCAAGCCTGCAACGATGGAAACCGGTGTGGTTGTTCAGGTGCCATTCTTCATCAACAAGGGTGACCTTCTGACCATCAACACAACGGATGGTTCATACATCTCTCGTGCATAATCAGGTAACAGGTAAGAACAAGTAACAGTTTCTTTGAACTTGACGGCAACATTGCGTCAATTACGTAAAGGAGGTTGCGTTATGGCAGAAGATGCAAACATCGTTTTAATCGGCCACGACTCAGAAGGAACAATCGAGATTGCTCCCGAAGTCGTTGAAGTGATTTTAGGAATCGCGGCAGTTGGTGTTGAAGGTGTCTACCAGATGCGGGGAACGCTCGCATCCAGCATTAACCAATTGTTTGGTCGTGAGAATCGGGGGAAGGGTGTTGCCCTGCACCTAGATGACAACCGGTTGAGCGCGGATGTATACGTGTACTTGAATTATGGTGTCTCCGTGCCAAAGGTGGCGCTAGATATGCAGGAAACACTTCGCGAACAGCTCCTGTTCATGACGGACCTTGAGCTAACTGAGGTTAACGTGCACGTGGTTGGCGTTGTCCCTGAAAAAGTTGCGAAGATTGATACGAAAGACCTATTTGAAGATACCGAGGATGACGAATAATGCTCACTCGACACGCAATTCGCGAAGCAGCGTTCCAGACGCTCTTTGCTATCGACGCCAATCCCGATGCTGATCGGGAAATGACGTACACGGCAGTTTTACCGGAAGAAGAAATCATTCCTGGCTACTTGATTAGTCTGGTTGATGGCGTTCTAGAACATCGGGAAGACTTGGATAAGGCCATTAGTGAACACCTCAAAAAAGGGTGGTCATTGGGGCGTTTGTCCAAGACGAGCCTGATTATCATGCGTCTAGGACTTTACGAAATTAAGTACGAGGACGATTTGCCAGATAAAGCCGCACTGAACGAAGCAATTGAGCTTGGTAAGAAATTTGCTGATGCGCAGACGGCTGGCTTTATTAATGGTATCTTGGCACACTTCATCAGCCCAGAGACGACGCAAGCGCAGTAGGCTGAGTTGTTTGACTGCTGATGAGTGGCTGCACCAAAAGACGGTTTGGCCCCGGTATACAAGGCAGGCCTGGTGGAAAATCCCGAACTTAGGATTTCTACCGGGGCTGCCTTGTATGTTAGGGCGCATTCTTTTGGTGCGCGACGAACCACAGAGCGGTGCGTCCCGGGAACTTTTGAGCATTAGCGTAGAATTGGAGGAGGTGGTTTACCACCGCAGTCGATTCTGGGCTAAGCGGAAAAAGTTGGGATGCAGAGCTCGACTATGATTTAACGTTCGTGCACTTTGAACATACGGTGGCAGCCTCAGTCACTTTCAGTACAAACAAGAGCCACGGAAATCCTGTGTTGGATTTTCGTGGCTCTTGTTTGTTTGTTCTTTGGCGTATATGTTTGGTGCGGTTACTTTTTCAAATGGTAAGGGGAAATGCAAAATCATTGCGTAATTTACTAAAGAACAGGCTAAATGGTGCTGGGGATATGATACAGTTATAGCATTGGAATCATTGCGGCGATAGAAAGGTCGGGGAATTAGCGAATGGCACCAAGCGATTATTTGACGGTTACAGCGTTGACCACATACATTGCGCGTAAGTTCAGTAATGACCCCTACATGCAGAAGGTTTACGTGGCAGGTGAGGTGTCGAACTTCAGACAACGGCCTGGACACCAATACTTTACCCTGAAGGACGACGGGGCAAAGGTGAACGTGGCGATGTTTAAGGGCGCGTTTACCAAAGTGAAGTTTAAGCTCGAAGACGGGATGCGTGTACTTGCAGTGGGCCGAATTGGGGTCTATCCGCCAAGCGGCAATTACCAGATGACCATTGAACGTCTGGAGCCAGATGGGGTTGGTGCCCTTTACGCGGCGTTTCAGCAGTTGAATGAGAATCTGCAAAAGGAAGGCCTGTATAACCTTCATAACCAATGGCCACTGCGTCAATATCCAGAACGGGTCGCGGTAATTACGAGCCCAAGTGGTGCGGTGATTCAGGATATCATGACAACCGTTCATCGGCGATATCCACAGCTGGCCCTCACGTTGTTTCCCGCCCAAGTACAGGGGACGGCAGCTGCGGATGACTTGGTTCGGCAATTAGAAAATGTTGATCGTTTTGGCGGCTTTGACGCGGTAATCATTGGTCGTGGTGGGGGTTCAATCGAAGACTTGTGGCCGTTCAATGAAGAACGTGTTGCGCGGGCGATGGCGGCGATGCATATCCCTGTTATTTCTTCGGTGGGCCACGAAACGGACGTCACGATTGCGGATTACGTTGCCGATTATCGCGCGGCGACCCCAACAGCCGCTGCTGAGTACGTCACACCGGTTACTGCGGTACAAGCGGTGCAGAACGTTCAGAAGTTGGCGGCGCGACTAACACGAGCGGAAACA
Organism: uncultured Lacticaseibacillus sp.; assembly: GCA_934370925.1. Classification (GTDB taxonomy): domain Bacteria; phylum Bacillota; class Bacilli; order Lactobacillales; family Lactobacillaceae; genus Lacticaseibacillus. Next base: position 17,860 of record CAKRNG010000004.1, read on the forward strand.
ACGAATTTGCAGCATGTGCGGGCGCGTTTGGATCGTGCGCGCACGAGTGTGATGCTGACGCAACCTGATCGGCTGTACGATAACTACCTGCAGCGGGTGGACCAACTTCGGATGCGTCTTGGTGGAACTGTGCCGCAACGTTTACAGCAGACGAACCGGCAATTGGACTATTTGACGCGTCGTCTGGCGCATACACAACTTGCAACGCGGTTAACGAGCCTGCAACAGCGCGTGTTGACCCTACAGGAGCGTAATGAGACTGCGGTAACAACCCTGTTAACCGCAAAGCGGCACCAGTTCCAAGTTGAAACGGAAGCGCTGGACCACCTCAGCCCGCTGAAGACGATGGCGCGTGGTTATTCGTTCGTGACGGATGATCAGGGGGACTTAGCACCATCCGTAACGCGTTTTGCTTCTGGAGATGAGATTACGGTTCACCTTCAGGACGGTCAGGTGAGTGCAACCGTAACGGATGTGCACAAAAACGAGCAATAAATCCCGTATCGCATCGCATCGCGTCGGGTAGTGGAGGATAGAAATGGCTGAAACGAAACCAACTTTTGAAGAGAACTTGCAGCAATTGGAACAGATTGTGAACCAGCTAGAAAAGGGTGATGTGCCACTTGAACAGGCAATGAGCCAGTTTCAGGCGGGGGTTGTGCTTGCACAGCAACTAGATAAGACACTGAAGGAAGCTGAAGCAGCCGTTGCAAAAGTCATGACGGCGGATGGGGAGCTGAAAACCTTTGACCCAAACGAAAACGCTTAGTGAATTTGCGCAGTTAGTGGTGCCGGGGTGGCGTCGGTACATGGACGCTGAGTTAGGTGCAAGCCATGATGCCAACCTCGCCGAGGCAATGGCGTACTCGCTTGATGCGGGGGGCAAACGACTCCGCCCCCTCTTAGTGATGGCGACGGCAACAGCGTTAGGGGCAGACGTGGCACTTGCTTATCCTGCCGCGGCGGCGGTTGAATATGTGCACACTTATTCCTTGATTCATGATGATTTACCGGCGATGGATAATGCCCAACTTCGGCGTGGTCGGTTAACGAACCACGTCCAGTTTGACGAGGCGACAGCGATTCTCGCCGGCGATGCGCTACTCACGGACGCCTTTCGAATCGCGGCATCAGGGGCACTTCCGAGTGAGGCGAAGCTAAGGATTGTGCAAACGTTGGCGACGGCGGCAGGCTCGCCTGGAATGGTGTCAGGTCAGATGATGGACATGGCGGGAAGTCGTCATGCACTAACCCCTGTCCAATTGGCAGCACTTCATCGTCACAAAACGGGTGCCTTGTTACGCGCGGCAGTCAGCATGGGGGCCTCCGTTGCGCAAACGGACGACCAAACGCGGACGGCGTTAGATCGTTTTGCGACCGCATTTGGATTAGGCTTTCAGATAAAGGATGACATTGAAGACGTCACAGTTGCCGCCAGTGAGCTTGGTAAAACGAGTGGTCAGGATGCCGCAAATGCCAAAACAACCTATGTTGCCCTTTACGGTTTGGATGGTGCAAGGGCACGACTGGCGGAACAATATCAGATTGCAAAAGCGGCACTGGCCCAAGTGGCGGCGGATACATCTGTGTTGACGGCAATCGCTGATTATTTAGCGTAAGAGAGGATTAAGTAGTGAAAGAACGAGTAGATGTATTGGCGGTAGGTCAGGGCCTGTTTGCATCCCGCGAACAAGCAAAGCGTGCCATTATGGCCGGTGAAGTGTATGACCAGAACAATGAGCGTTTAGACAAACCGGGCGTTAAGATAGCGGCTGACAGCGAATTGCACGTGAAGGGGAAGAAACTACCTTACGTGAGTCGGGGTGGCTTGAAACTGGCAAAAGCCCTTGAAAGTTTCGATATTGATGTAACGGACCAAACCGTTTTGGATATTGGTTCCAGCACGGGTGGCTTTACGGATGTGTGCTTGCAAAAAGGCGCCAAACAAGTATACGCACTCGATGTCGGAACCAACCAACTTGTTTGGAAACTTCGTAGCGATGAACGGGTTCACGTGATGGAACAAACCAATTTCCGTTACGCGAAGCCAGAAGACTTTACGTACGGCCAGGTTGAGTTTGCCGTGACGGACGTGTCGTTCATTTCACTCAAACTAATTTTGCCACCCCTGCGCGCAATTCTGGCACAGGATGGTTATGCGGTCGCACTTATTAAGCCACAGTTTGAAGCTGGACCGGAAAACGTGGGGAAGCACGGAATTGTGAAGGATCCAAAGGTGCACCGTCAAGTCCTTGAGAATATCTTGGGTGCGGCCGTTGCTGATGGGTATACGGTTCGCGGCCTTGATTTCTCGCCAATTAAGGGTGGAGAAGGAAATATCGAATTCCTCGTTTGGCTTCAGAATACAGGTGACGGAGCCGAAATTACGGCTGAAGTCGACGTTGAGGCCGTTTTGAACGCAGCACACGGGACGCTTGATTAGAACACAGAGCAGAACATCCCGGGAGCTTTTGAGCATTAGCATAGAATTGACGGAGGTGGTGGGCTTACCACCGCAGTCGATTCTGGGCTAAGCGGAAAAAGTTGGGATGTGGCGCTCGACTAAAAAAACAGAGCGGCGCAAAACGGGTAGAAGGTGAGGATTAACGTGAAACAAGCGTTGGGGTGTTCTTCCCAAGCGATTGTTTCGGGTTAACCGGAAGCTTCTGTTTTGCAGAGCTCGACTAGAACACAGAGCGGCGCAAAACGGGTAGAATATAACATCTGTGTGTGTTTGACTTTAGCCTCAATATACAAAGCAGTCCCGATAAAAATCCTGTACTTAGGATTTTTGTCGGGACTAACTTGTATACGGGGCTGCAGATAGACACAGGCCACCTCTTTACGAAATTTTATTGAAAATCTTCCCTGAAGTGCCATGGCTTATTCATGCATAATGGGGGCATAAATGGTAAACTTTATGCATGTGCAATGATGCAATCGTGGGGATAGAAACCTAAGAGACCGCGATATAACAATTCGGAGGTTATGTTATGCCAAAACAAACGCGCCATGAAATTATTCGTTCCATTCTGACCAGCCACGTGGTGGAAACGCAGGAACAACTCGTTGATTATTTAGCTGCTGCCGACGTGGACGTCACCCAGGCGACCGTCTCGCGGGACATTAAGGAAATGGCATTGGTCAAGGTGCCAATTGAAGCTGGACGCTACCGCTACAGTATGCCAATCGCCCGAACGGAGAGTGCGGGGAAGGGTGATCGCGTGATTGCTGCCGCTTTGAAGAATGTTGACACGCAGGACAAATTTGTGAGTCTTGAATTAACGCCAGGGAGCGGTCCTGCAGTTGCGAACCTGATTCAGTCACACAAGGACGACCGAATTTTTGCCGTTGTGCCAACGGATGCGAATATTTTGATAATTGTTCGTTCGACAAAGGCAGCAGAAGAAATTACGTCTGAATTACGGATGTTGTTGAATTAACCACATGGGACGGAGTGTCGCAAATGTTACAGGAATTAGTCATTCATGATTTTGCCATTATTGAATCGCTGGATTTAAGCTTCGAGCGGGGCATGACGGCGTTGACGGGTGAAACAGGGGCCGGGAAGTCCATCATCATTGACGCCGTGTCGTTGCTTGCGGGCGCGCGCGGTTCCAGCGAATTTATCCGGACGGGTGCGAAGAAGGCCACGCTGCAAGGAATGTTTTATGCGGCCGATAACCCACATACGAAGGCTGTGCTGGTTAGCTATGACTTGGATTTGGACGCGGGCCAGGTGCTTCTTGAACGCGATTTGTACACAAATGGGCGTAACGTCTGCCGGATTAACGGCCAGCTGGTGAACACCAGTACGCTACGGGCGGTGGGCGAAACCTTAGTGGACATTCATGGCCAGAACGAACACCAGGAGTTGACGCGACCGGAAAGTCACGTGCACTTGCTGGATCAGTTTGGCGGTGAACCCGTTAAAGCCATTTTGCAAGCGTACAAATCCGTTTTTGACACGTACCAGACCCGCGCGGCGGCCCTGCGTAAGAAAAATGCCAACGAACAGGAGTGGGCACAGCGTCTAGACATGCTTCGGTTTCAGGTTGATGAGATTGCGGCAGCGAATCTAACCCCAACGCTCGAAGATGAGCTGGAGGCGGAACATGAGCGATTGGCAAACTTTCAGCGGATTCAAGAAAGTTTGGGAATTTCTTATGGAGCGCTGAGCGGGGAGGAATTCAACCCGCTGGATGCTATCGGAACGGCGCAGGCCACGATGGCGGATATTGCGCATTTAGACCCCGCGTACGCGGATATTGCGGAGAGCATTGCGGGTGCTTACTATGCCTTGCAGGATGCGCAGACCGACCTGTCACGGCAAATAGATAATTTGGAATGGGATGCAGATCGACTAAACGCGGTTGAAACACAACTTGATGAACTTCAACAATTACGCCGCAAATATGGAGACGCGTTGACGGACGTTATTGCTTACGGCCAGAATGCAGAGCAGGAATTGGCTGGGATGGAAGCAACAGAAGCCGATGCTTCTGGGTTGGAAGAACAAGTGGCCGCATTGCGTGATGAGTTGATTGGGTTAGGGCAGAAGTTGACGACGGCGCGACACGAAGCCGCGCACCGGTTGGAAGATGCCGTTCACGGTCAGTTGAAGGCACTTTACATGGCGAAAACTGTTTTCAGTGTGCACTTTGCGTCGGTGAACGACAATCAATATGATGCAACTGGGCACGACTTGATTGAGTTCTATATTCAACCAAATCCGGGCGAACGCGCGCAACCACTTGCAAAAATTGCGAGTGGGGGGGAACTATCCCGAATTATGCTGGCGCTTAAGACCATCTTTGCGGAGTCAGATGGTGTAACGAGTATTATCTTCGATGAAGTGGATACAGGCGTTTCGGGACGGGTTGCGCAGGCAATTGCGAACAAAATCGTGACGATTGCACATCAGTCGCAGGTGCTGTGTATTACGCACCTGCCGCAAGTGGCCGCAATGGCAAACCACGAGTACAAGATTCGTAAGGCGGTGATGGATGGTCGCACCCAGACGACCGTGACCCCGCTTGATGAGACGGCCCGTGTGGATGAATTAGCACGGATGCTCGCGGGGGAAGAAATTACGCCATTGACCTTACAACACGCCCAGGAACTGTTAAAAATGGCGGATGAAACACGCAAAAAGTTAGCAATTGATTAGCAATCGCGGGTCGGTCAGAAGATGACTTGAACGTGTACACAAAGAAGCGCACGTAGAAATTTCTAAGTGGAATTTCTGCGTGCGCTTCTTCGGTATGTGGGGGAAACGGCTGATTGAATATCGGTGGTTTAATTATTTTAGTCGTTGAATAAAGGTACACTGATTCAGCGGAATGAGGTGGTCAATCTTTCCCTGCAAGTCATGGAGTAGGAACATGCCATCTCGGAGTTCGTGCGTGAAGTGGCCAACGAGTGGGTGTACCTGTTGCTTCATGGTGACGGCAACGAGTAGATGCTGCTGAAGGGCGCGGTCAGCGAAGTAGTTCACCTGTGTTTGTGGCATTTTCAACTCGGGTTCGTCAATCGCGAAAATTTGGCGGTATGAGGAACGGATTGTTTCTTCGACGCGTGCTAATGTGGTTTTCTGCATGTCCATAATAATGAACCCCCGAACGTTTGTTTGATGAGTTCATTATACGAACAAACGTTCTAATTTGCAAGGGGCGTGTGCAAGTTTTTTTGCGGCGTCCCGTGGCATTTTAGTTGGGCGTTGCAAAACTCGCAGCATACAGTGTGTGGGAATTAAACTGTACTGAGTAAGTCTATCCATGATAAGACAATTGCGCACAGGCGCAATTGTCCCGCCTGAAAAGGAAAGCTGTTATAGAAAATCCTTGCACTGAAGCCCGTTTTAGCGCACAATGGATGGATACGTAGACAGATTGGGAGGATTCAAAATGCCAGAACGGGGAATGTTAATCGTTCTGTCCGGACCATCAGGTGTTGGTAAAGGTACAGTTCGCCAGGCAATGATGCAGTCCGGATTCCGAGACTTCAAATATTCCGTTTCAATGACAACGCGCCAGATGCGGCCAGGTGAAGTTGATGGGGTGGACTACTACTTCCGGACCAAGGAAGAATTTGAAGAGGAAATTGCGAGCGGAGGCATGCTGGAATATGCCCAGTACGTTGGCAATTATTACGGCACACCGCTTCGGTACGTCAACGAAACACTTGACCAAGGCCGTGATGTTTTACTTGAAATTGAAGTGAACGGCGCCATGCAGGTTCGCGCAAAGTGCCCAGATGCGGCCTTTATTTTCTTGACGCCCCCTGATCTGAGTGAGTTGAAACACCGCCTTGAAGGTCGAGGCACGGATGACTCAGAAACCATCGAACGCCGTGTCCAAAAGGCGGTTGGCGAACTGAAGATGATGTCCAACTACGATTACGCCGTTGTGAACGACAAGGTTGACCTTGCCGTTGAGCGAATTGAAGCCATCATCAAGAGTGAGCACTTGCGCGTTCAACGCGTACTCGAACACTACACTGAAATGCTGACACGAGGGAACTAAAACCCGTTTTAAAAAGGAGACTGCGACCATGATTGTTTACCCATCTATTGATAAGTTGCTTGCAAATGTGCCATCCCGTTACTCACTGGCTGTCTTGGCTGCTAAGCGCGCCCACCAGCTCGAAGGCGACGCGATTCGCACGCTTTCTGAATACCAGTCACCACGGACAGTTGGCCAGGCACTTGAAGAAGTTGCTGCGGGCGACGTGATTATTGATCCTGCTTCCAAGATGCTTGAACGCGATGCTGAACGTCTTGACCGTCAGGAAGATGTTGAACGTGCACGCGAAGACGATGGCGAAGCATAATTAAGGTGCTTTTTTTAAGAAAGGACGGTGCGTTCCGAATTGGAGCAGCACCGTTTTTTTGTTAAGATAGATACCTAGTAGAAGGGGGTACGCTGATGTTAACAGTAGCGAAGATCGTTGTGGATGTGCCGACAATGCAAACGAACCGACCGTATGACTATCAGGTACCCGCCGAATTACAAGATGAAGTGATTCCGGGTAAACGGGTGGTTGTGAACTTTGGTAAGGGATCCCGCCAAGTTATGGGGATGGTTGTGGCGCTGCAAGAAGATGCCGATTTTGCTGGCGAACTCAAACCCGTTTTACGTGTCCTTGATGGCGCACCAGTGCTGGATGCTGAACGCATTGCGTTATCTCGATGGCTAGCCGATGATAGTTACGCCTTCTGGATTACGTGCATCCAGACGATGCTCCCGAGTGCGCTACGGACGGAAACCAAGCTACTTAAGAATCAGGAGAAAATCATTGTCGATAAAGGTCACGCGCAGCAAGTCGACTTTGTGCAACCGGCCCTCAAAAAGGCGGATTATTTAACGCGTAAATTGCAGGTGCGACGCAATGCAGCCCGCCAGTTAACGTTGATTGACGCCCTCATTGCGGAACAAATTCCCAGTGAAGGTAAGCGTGTGACGCAAGTAGAAAAACAGTTAAATGTTGACCGAACCACAATCAATAAGGCAGTCGCAAATGGCTGGCTGACATTGACCCAGCGTGAGGTTTACCGAACACCGTATGCAGAACTGGATGAGTTACCACGGACAACGCCCTTAACCCTATCGCCGCAACAGCAACGTGCGTTTGATGCGGTGGGGACAGCGATTCACGCGCAACAAGACAACACGTTTCTGCTTGAAGGGGTGACTGGTTCCGGGAAGACGGAAGTTTATTTGCAGCTGATTGACCAAACGCTGCAAATGGGGCGGACTGCGCTTATGCTCGTACCAGAAATCGGGTTAACCCCGCAGATGGTGGCGAACGTGAAGGGGCGGTTTGGCCGTGCTGTTGCTGTTTTGCATTCAGGCTTAGGTGACGGCGAACGGTTTGACGAATGGCGGCGAATTGAACGCGGCGAGGCACAGGTTGTGGTGGGTGCGCGCAGTGCGGCGTTTGCGCCCCTCAAAAATATTGGCCTTCTGATTATGGATGAGGAACACGAAGCAACCTACAAGCAAGAGGACAATCCCCGCTACCACGCACGAGATGTCTTGTTGTGGCGTGCGCGGTACCATCACGCGCCCGTTGTTTTGGGTTCTGCAACACCCAGTCTGGAGTCGCGGGCCCGGGCACAAAAAGGTGTTTATCAGTATTTGCAGATGGCGAAGCGCGCAAATGACCGGCCACTGCCCCCCGTTAACATCGTGGATATGCGTGCAACCGCGCTTGATGAGGTGTCGGGAGATTTTTCAGAAGAATTACTGACGGCACTGAAACAGCGGTTGGCACGTCAAGAACAGAGTGTCCTGATGCTGAATCGGCGTGGCTACTCTTCGTTTGTGATGTGTCGCGAATGCGGGTACGTGGCAAAGTGTCCAAACTGTGATATTTCCCTCACACTCCACATGGATAGTCGCACGTTGCGTTGTCATTATTGTGGTCATGAAGAGGCGATGCCGCGGCAATGCCCAAGCTGTCATTCGAATAAGATTCGTTATTTCGGCACGGGCACGGAGAAGGTTGAACAAACGTTACACACGCTGTTACCAGAAGCACGAATTTTGCGGATGGACGTTGACACAACGAAGCGCAAAGGGGCGCATGGGCGACTACTAAAGCAGTTTGGGCAACACGAGGCGGATATTTTACTCGGCACCCAAATGATTGCAAAAGGGTTGGATTTCCCCGACGTGACCTTGGTTGGCGTGATTAACGCAGATACTGCCCTTGGTCTGCCGGATTTCCGTTCCAGCGAGCGGACGTTTCAGTTATTGACGCAGGTGAGTGGGCGTGCGGGTCGCGCAGAGAAACCGGGGGAAGTCTTTATTCAGACGTATAACCCGGAGCATTACGCCATTCAGCTCGCGCAACATCACGATTACGAACGTTTCTTTGCCTACGAAATGCACATGCGGCATACGGGAGGCTATCCGCCTTATTACTTCACCTTCAAGTTAACGGTCAGTCATGAGGATGAAGACCAAGCAGCTAAGGCCGTATTTCGGCTCGCAGATATGCTCCACAAGCGTTTAAGTGCGGATTCAGTTATTTTGGGACCCACGCGTGGGGCAATTGCGCGATTAAAGCGACGTTATTATTACCAAATCGTGGTAAAGTACAAGAAGGAACCGAACTTGGCGCAAATTCTAGCGGACATGCAAGAAGAAACGCAGAAAAGCAGTCGGAGTGGTTTTCAGATCGCGTTTGATCGTGAACCACTGTCGTTTATTTAGAATCAATTGGCATTAACTAATCAACTAAAAAGTAACGGAGGCTGAATCCTTTGACTTCAGTAATTTTTATGGGCACCCCTAATTTTGCCGTTCCTGTACTCGACGGGCTCGTTGAGGCGGGATACGACGTGCAACTCGTGATCACACAGCCAGACCGCCGTGTGGGACGCAAACAAGTGCTACAGCAGACACCCGTGAAGGAGGCCGCATTGCGGCATCACCTCAACGTCTTGCAACCAGAGAAGCTTTCCGGTTCCCCTGAACTGGACGAGGCCATGGCCTTGAATGCAGATCTGATTGTGACGGCGGCTTACGGGCAATTTTTACCAACCAAGTTCCTGAATTCCGTTAAGATTGCGGCCGTGAATGTTCACGGTAGCCTGTTGCCTAAGTATCGTGGTGGCGCACCAATTCAGTACGCCGTTATTAACGGGGATGCAGAAGCCGGTGTGACCATTATTGAAATGGTGAAGAAGATGGACGCGGGTGATATGTTTGCGCAGTCAGCCATTCCATTGACGCGCCAAGACGATACGGGGACGGTGTTTGAACGGCTCAGTCCAGTTGGGCGGGACCTTTTACTCGCAACGCTCCCCCAGATTATTGATGGAACGGCCACGCGAACACCACAGCCGGAAGCTGAGGTGACCTTCTCGCCAACAATCAGCAAGGACCAGGAACACCTCGACATCACCCTGACTGCCAAAGAACTCGATCAGTGGGTACGTGGCTTACGGCCTGCCGTTGGAGGTTGGGTGCAGCTTGGTGGTCAACGGACGAAGTTGTGGGCGGTGACGCCACTTGATGAAACTGCAACCGCAACTCCAGGAACGCTTTTGCGTGCGGGCAAACACGAACTCGTGTTAGCTGCGGGTGAAGGAACGGTCTTCAGTGTTCAGGAATTGCAGCCAGCAGGAAAAGCGCGGCAGAACGTTACTGCGTACATGAATGGCTTGGGACGTAAACTAGAAGTCGGCACAAAGGTGATTGATTAATGGATAAAAACAACGCGCGGCTCCTTGCCGTCAACATTCTTTCTCGCGTCGGTAAGGGGAGTTACTCCAACCTGACGTTAGATGCGACATTGAACAAGGCACACCTAGACGAACGGGACGCCGGACTGCTGACCAACATTGTCTATGGGGTGATTCAGCACCAATTAACGCTTGATTTTTACCTCGCGCCTTTCATCGGCAAGCGCAAACTCGATGGTTGGGTGACCGTTCTGCTACGGAGTGCCGTTTACCAGATGGTGTATCTGGATAAGGTACCAAACCGTGCAATTTTCTACGATAGCACGGAGATTGCCAAGAAGTTGGGGCATGTGGGCGTCGCGAAGTTTGTCACGGCCATTTTGCGGCGTATTGACCGTGAAGGGGTACCGGATGTGGCAACCATCGCGCAACCAATCACCCGGTTATCCGTTCAAAGTAGTACGCCAGATTGGTTGGTACAGAAGCTTGTCGATCAGTACGGGATGGATGAGGCAACGGCGGTGCTTGATGATATTAATCATGCACCTCGCGCAGCCATTCGGGTGAACGACACGGTGACGGATGTGGTAGACCTGACCTTCCGTTTGGAGACCAAGTTTGAATTAACGCCAAGTGTTATTTCACCACTCGGATTGACGGCAACGCACGGACATTTGGCCCTGACGCCCGAATTCGGGGCGGGCTACTACACACTTCAAGATGAGAGTAGTCAGCTTGTTGCGCCAAGTATGCGTATTGAACCAAGCGACAAGGTGCTGGATGCTTGTGCAGCTCCTGGTGGGAAAACGACGCACATTGCGCAGTATTTGGACCCTGAACAACAGGGGGAAGTGGTTGCGCTAGATTTACACCCCCATAAGGTGAAACTGATTGCCCAAAACGCAGAACGGCTGCACTTAGCGGATCGTGTGACAGCACGGGCGCTAGATGCACGCCAGGTTGGGGATGAATACGCTGCGGAAACTTTCGACAAAATTTTGGTTGACGCACCTTGTTCCGGCTTAGGACTGATGCGACGGAAGCCCGAAATCAAGTACGATAAGACGCAAGAGGATATCGACAATCTGACCCATATTCAGAATGACTTGTTGGACGCCGTGGTGCCAGCGCTGAAAGTTGGGGGACGACTCACTTATAGCACCTGCACGATTGCGCGCGAAGAGAACGAGGAGGTCGTGGCGGCTTTCTTAACGCGACACCCTGAATTCAAACAGGATACGGTATACACAGAACGCCAGTTGAAGAAGAACCACGCAACGGCTGGTTTGCAGTTGCTTCCAAGTGATTACGGGACAGATGGGTTCTTCATCGCGAGCTTAATTAAAACACGTTAATAACGGTAAACATCGGTGGGTGTGAGAAATGCGCGATGTGAAATGGCGTGCGTCACATCATACTCGATGACGGAGGTTACGTATGGAATTTGCCTATCGCACGGATATCGGAAAACAACGCGCCGATAATCAAGATTATGTGGGGCTATTCAAAAATAAAATTGGTGCCACGTTGGCCATCGTCGCGGATGGGATGGGTGGACATCAAGGGGGCGACGTTGCCAGCGAGATGGCAGTGTCCCATATTGGTTATGCGTTTGAGAAGACCACGTCCACGGATATCTCAACAGCGGCGAAATGGTTAATCTATGAGTTGCAGAAAGAGAACGACTTGATTCTGGAACGCGGGCAACAGTTTTCTGATTTAACGGGAATGGGAACCACCATTGTTGCGGTGCTGTTGCTGGAAAATCGTTTTGTGGTGGCGAATATCGGGGATTCACGTGCTTATTTATACCGTCACTGCCACCTTGTTCAGATTACGGAAGATCACAGTCTAGTCAACGAACTGGTTCGTAGTGGGGAATTAACACCTGAAGAGGCAGAAAATTTTCCCCGCAAGAATGTGATAACCCGGTCGCTGGGCGTTGCACCCGATGTGGATGCGGACGTGAATATTTACGGAATGGTTGCAGACGACATGCTGCTGCTTTGCTCGGACGGTTTGACCAAAACGGTGTCGGATGAAGCGATTACGGCGGTTATGGCGAACGATATGACGCTTGAACAGAAGGCAGAAACGTTAATTAAACAGGCAAATGATGCGGGTGCGCCCGATAACGTCACGGCACTCTTAATTAACGCGAACGGGGAGGATGAGTTAAATGATTGAACCAGGATCTGTCCTTGGTGAACGTTATCAGCTCACCCAGACCCTCGGCGAAGGGGGCATGGCAAATGTCTACTTGGCCCACGATTTAATTTTAGACCGGGATGTCGCCGTCAAGGTCTTACGTCTTGACTTGCAGAATGACCCAGATACGCTCCGCCGTTTTCGCCGTGAAGCAATGGCCACGCTTGAGCTGTCACACCCTAACATCGTGAATATTTATGATGTGGGCGAAAGCAACGGACAACAATATTTAGTGATGGAATATGTGCGGGGAACGGACTTGAAGAAGTACATTGCCCTCAATTTTCCCATTCCGTATGCACGGGTCATTGCCCTGATGACGCAGATTTTGAGTGCCGTCCAGACGGCGCATGACCACCACATAATTCACCGTGATTTGAAGCCCCAGAACATTCTGGTTGATGAGAATGGGACGGCGAAGATTACAGACTTTGGGATTGCGGTGGCGCTGTCGGAAAATTCAATGACGCAGACAAACTCACTACTCGGTTCCGTACACTATTTGTCGCCGGAGCAAGCGCGTGGAAGTATGCCAACGCGTCAGAGTGATATTTATGCACTCGGCATTATTCTGTACGAAATGCTGACGGGAACGGTTCCGTTTGAAGGGGAATCCGCGGTCTCGATTGCCCTCAAACATTTTCAGCAGGCAATTCCGTCTGTTCGTGACTTTGACCCGCGGATTCCGCAAGCGCTGGAAAATGTGGTGATGAAGGCGACTGCTAAGGAACCCTCACAGCGGTATACCAGCGTGAGCGCGATGAGTGCCGATTTGGCGACCTCACTAGATGCATCGCGTGCACATGAAGCACCCTTCCGTCCGGATGCAGCAGCGGATATGGACGAAACTAAGGTCATCACCCCCATCGCAACGAGTGCGACCAAGGCGACGGCTACTGATGAAGCGGCGGAGACGGAACGTAAGGCAAAACCGAAGAAGAAGCGGCGGTGGCGGAAACGGTACACTGCGCTGCTGATCTTGCTTGGACTACTCATTGCGGGTGGTGTTGCGTTAGCGGTTATCTGGCCGAACGCCGATGTGAAGGTCCCAGACGTAATTGGGATGACACAGGCGGACGCGACCACGAAGCTCACCGATAGCAAGCTGAACGTCGGCACCGTTAAGAAGAGCGCGTCGTCCAAGTACGCGAAGGGGGAAGTCATGGTGACGACACCTGAAGCGGGCGACAGCGTGAAGTCGGATTCCGATGTGGACTTGGTGATTAGTAGTGGCGTGAAGAAAGTCAAAGTAGATGACTATGAAGGTGATGTTTACGCCGATGTTGCAGCCGAACTGCGCGCACAAGGCTTCACGGTGAAGAAACGAACAGTCACGCGTGACAGCGCTGATGCCTTCAGTGGACAAATTTTGAGCCAGAGCATCAAAGCGGGTAAAAAGGTAGTGCCGGGGGAAACGACCATCAAACTGACGGTGGCAAAGGTTACCGATGATGACGATGGTGAAGGTGTTTCGTCAGGAAGTGGTACGGTTAGCACGGCACCAGCTTCTTCCACGGAACGTTCAAGCGAGACGCCATCTGTGTCCAGCAGCGAACAACCTGAATCGGAATCATCCTCCTCTAAGGAATCAAGTAGTAGCACGTCATCCAGTTCGTCTAGTTCACGCGCTGAAAGTAGTGCGTCCAGCGCGACATCATCATCGGCCGTCACTGAAAGCTCTGCTTCAGAATCGACGCCAGCAACGAATGATGGTGAATAGGTAAATCGGTGAAATTGCGTAAGGGTTTGCAAAAAGTGGCGCAACGTCATAAACTTAGCGCATGGGTAATTAACGTAAACGACGAGGTAGCCCGGTTGGGGTTGCCTCGTTTTTTATCACAAAATAGAAAATGAGGTCATGATGGAAGGTCGAATTGTAAAACAAATTAGTGGGTACTACGACGTCGCGGTGGGGGATGAAGTCATTCGAACGCGGGCGGCGGGAAATATGCGCAAGAAGAAGCAATCCCCACTCGTTGGGGATTGGGTTGAATTCACCCCGGCTGATGATCAGGGGGAACTGGGCTATCTCACCACCATCAAGACACGAATGAATTCGCTCATTCGGCCACCCGTCGCCAACATTGACCAGGCGATTTTGGTCACTGCGGCGGTTGAACCCACATTCAGCACCAACCTGCTCGATCGGTTCTTGATTTACCTTGAAGGCAAGCGGATTGAGCCACTGATTTACCTCACGAAGACAGACTTGTTGACGGATGATCAATATGCGCAACTCGTTGAGATTCTTGCGGGTTACACCAAGGTGGGGTATGAAGTGTTCGCGCCACGTGTGGCGTTTTCCGCGGACAGTTTGGCGCAGTTGCGTGCAGACTTTGCCAACCAGCTAACCATCTTTACCGGCCAAACGGGGGCGGGTAAGTCGACGTTGATTAACCACCTCGTTCCGGGATTGGAACTGGCAACGGGGGAGATTTCAAAGAGCCTGGGTCGCGGGAAGCACACCACGCGTACAACGACCCTCTACCGTGCCTTTGACGGGCTGGTCGTGGATACACCGGGATTCTCATCGCTGGGGTTGCTAGATGTAACGCTCGATGATTTACGTGACCGGTTCCCTGAATTCGTGGCGCTTGCGGGGAATTGCAAGTTCCGCGGGTGCGAACACATTAGCGAACCTAAATGCGCAGTGCGTGTGGCGCTTGCAGCTGGAGACATTATGCAGAGTCGTTACGATAATTACCTACAATTTCGGGCGGAGTTAAAGAACCAACGCCCGGTTTATAACAAAAAATAGTCACGTGCGCCCAATCGTTAGAGGTGCATGGTTGTTGCATTAAATCAAACGACCTTTGATGCGACATTTTGACATCAATAAAGGGTGACCGAAGACGCGTCATCCGATTTTGGAGGAAAAGCTTATGCAAATTGCACCATCTATTTTGAGCGCAGATTTTGGGAACCTTGCTGAGGCCGTTCGTGTTGTCGATCAGGCGGGCGCAAATCGAATTCATATTGACGTGATGGACGGTTTGTTCGTGCCGAATCTCAGTTTTGGCCCGCAGATTGTTGAGGTTCTCCGTCAGGTTACGGACATGCCGCTGGAGGTTCACTTGATGGTTCAAAATCCAGAAAATTGGGTTGAACCATTCGCGGAGGCTGGGGCTGACATTATTATGGTGCATGTGGAGTCAACGCCGCATATTCACCGTGCATTGACGCTGATTAACCAGAGCAGTGCGAAGGCGGGTGTCGTCATTAATCCGGGGACCCCGGTTTCGGCCATCGATATGGTGCTCCCAATCGTCCAGCAGGTGTTGGTGATGACGGTGGACCCTGGCTTTTCGGGGCAACACTTCATTCCGGATAATATGGCTAAAATCGACGAACTTGTGACGATTCGTGACCGTAACCCTAACTTGAATTTCGAAGTTGAGGTGGATGGTGGCGTGAACGCTGACCGAATTCAAACGGTTGCCCGTTATGGTGCGGATATTGCAGTTGCCGGCTCTGCTGTTTACGATGGCGGCGATGCGGCAGCCAACCTCAAGCACCTTCAGGAACTCATTCGATGACGCGCTTGAATTTGATGGCGGGAGGGCCGACTGCGCAGTTGCCCGCAGACTGGATGGCTGTCCCGGGTGACTGGGTGGGCATTGATCGTGGCACATTACGATTGATTGATGCCGGAATTCAGCCTTTATTTTGTGTGGGTGACTTTGATTCATTAACGTCCGATGAGTTCATACGTGTCCAATCGGCGGTACCAGATTTCAAACGGTATCCGCCAGAAAAAGATTATACGGATACACAACTCGCCTTAAAACGCGCCTTAACCCTGACGCCAAAAACAACGCTCTTCCTGTACGGTGCAACGGGTGGTCGGTTAGATCACGCCCTTGCAAATCTATATCTACCTCTGACCCCTGGATTGACAGCATTGACGTCGCGCTTGGTCCTCATAGACAACCAGAATCGGGTGCTGTATTTGGGGGCGGGTAAACGTGTGTTCCACCCTCTGACCGACTACCGTTACTTCGGGGTTGTCAGTTTGACGCCAGTTAAGGGGCTAACAATCGCCGGCGCGAAGTATCCACTCAACGATTGGTCAAGCACAGCACCATTTAGTTGGGCGTCGAATGAGTTTTTGCAGGAAGATGATATTTCGGTTCAACTGGACGCCGGGATGGTCGCACTGATTTATAGTCGGGATCGGGTGGGACAGACCCAATATAATTAGTAAATGACGGCAATCTGCACAAATTTAAAAATAAAAATCACCTGTCAAGGCTTTTTACTTTGCATTATGCTTGCAAACGGATGAACCGTGTGATAAATTGGTCAGGTGAATTAATTCGAGGAATACCTTGAAACAGCAAGGAGGTCATACTGATGGCAGTTGACGTAATTACCGGCCGGCACACAACGTTCGGCAACAAGCGTTCTCACGCTTTGAACAGTTCTCGTCGCACATGGAAGGCTAACCTTCAGAAGGTGCGTATCTTGGTTGATGGTAAGCCAAAGCGCGTGTGGGTTTCCGCTCGTGCACTTAAGTCAGGTAAGGTTACGCGCGTTTAAGCGCAAATTGTAGGTTTCAGCAATCTTGCTGAAGCCTATTTTTTTGTGGTTGTGCTGCTAGTTAGAACGGGTGAATGTGGGTGGCGCCATAAGTCCAAAGCACACGAACATTACATCCAGTCGCGCGCCAGCACATGGTCCCTAGTAGACAAAACTTTCCTGTCAAAAATTCGTTGTGCGAAATGGCTTTAATCATTGGGACCAAATCATCTTCGTGCTGAGACAACTTTTTCGTTCGTTACAAAATGGTCTAAATGTCACGGAGTCGGAGAGGCGTGTTCCGGTGCGGTTCAACGCGGAAATTTAAGCCGATTTCCTTGAATTGACGCGTACTGGCGACGTTGTGACTGGTGACAGTTCGGGAGTTATGCTAAACTCGATGAGATAAGTGTATACACAACGGTGCGGACGCGTACCGGTGGCATATAAGGAGGGACATCATGGCGGTCAAAATTAAAACCAAGTTTGGAACCATCGATATCGACAATTCTGTGATTGCAACAGTTGTTGGTGGTGCCGCAACGGATATTTATGGCATTGTTGGCATGGCCAGCAAGAACCAGATCCGGGACAACATGAATGATATCTTGAACCGTGAGAACTACTCACGTGGCGTTGTTGTACGTCAAGAAGAAAATGGGGTTAACATCGAGGTTAACATCATTGTTGGCTACGGTACGAAGATTTCCGAAGTGTGCCGCAACGTACAGGCGAAGGTGAAGTATAACCTTGAGACAATGCTTGGACTCACAGCGAACGCTGTTACCGTCATTGTGCAAGGTGTACGGGTCATCGGGGATTAATCCCGGCGACTTGGTTTAGGAGGTCAATTTTTTTGAAAGTTACGGAAATTACCGCTGCTGAATTCCAGAACATGATCCGGACGGCGGCGCACCGCATTAGTAAAAACGCTGAGTTCGTGAACTCACTCAATGTTTTCCCAGTTCCAGATGGCGATACAGGGACGAACATGAACCTGACGTTTCAGAGTGGCGCACGTGCGGTTCTGGAAAGCGACGCGCAACATGTCGGGGAATTAGCTCAGAAGCTCGGTAAAGGGCTGCTGATGGGCGCTCGTGGGAATTCTGGGGTAATTAGCTCCCAGCTGTTCCGCGGATTCGCGAAGAACGTTGAGAAGAAAGAAATCTTGACGGCGCAGGATTTGGCCGATGCGTTGGTTAGCGGGGTCGAAACGGCTTATAGCGCCGTGATGAAGCCCGTTGAAGGAACCATTTTGACCGTTGCGCGTGAAGCAGCCAAGGCCGCTAAGAAGCAGGCTGCAAGTAGTGATGACGCCGTTGAAGTTTTGCGGGTAACCGTGAAGGCAGCGAAGAAGGCACTTGCGAAGACACCGGACCTACTGCCCGTACTGAAGGAAGTCGGCGTGGTCGATTCTGGTGGTCAAGGGCTCACATTCATTTACGAAGGGTTCTTCGATGGTCTCTCAGGGGAGAACACGGAGGAAACATACGTCCCAAGTGACGGTGAGATGAATGAAATGGTCAACGCAAACCACCATCAGGGCGCGCAAACGCAACTGAATCCAGACGACATCGTTTACGGCTACTGTACCGAAATGATGGTGGGCCTCGGCAACGGTGAGAACACCAAGGAATTCGAATACGATGCTTTCCGGAACTACTTGAACCAGTTCGGGGATTCACTGCTTGTCATTTCTGACGAAGAGGTTGTGAAGGTGCATGTGCACACGGAACACCCAGGAACGGTTTTCCGCTACGGTCAGCAGTTTGGTAGTTTGGACAAAATCAAAATCGATAACATGCGCCTTCAGCACGAAAGCATTATCGAACGTGAGGAAGAATTCCAGGAAGAAGCCAAGCCACTTGAAGAATTCGGTGTTGTGGCGATTGCGAGCGGGGACGGGGTTGCGGATCTGTTCAAGAGCTTGGGCGTTACCTACGTCCTGAGCGGTGGTCAGACCATGAACCCTAGCACCAACGATATTTTGGATGCCATCACGAAGGCGCACGCGAAGAACGTGATTGTGTTGCCTAACAACTCCAACATCTTCATGGCAGCGGACGAAGCTGCCAAGGAAGCACCCGTGAATGTGGCCATCGTGAAGAGCCGGACGGTAAACCAGGGGATGACGAGCTTGCTCTCGTACAACCCTGATCGGAGTTTGGCGGATAACGCGGCGGACATGACGGCGGCGTTGGCCAACGTGGTTTCTGGACAGGTCACACAGTCTATCCGGAATAGCACAATTGGCGGACTCGAAATTCATGACGGTGACTGGATTGGCATTATTGATGGTGATATCAAGATTGCCGTTAATGACCGGTTTGCGGCCACGACGAAGATGATTGACGCCATGCTGGATGAAGATTCCGAGATTGTGACGTTGATTTACGGAACGGATGGTTCCGAAGAAGAGGCTGGTGAACTGGCTGAAGCAATTGAAGACGCACACCCAGATGTTGAAGTTGAAATTCATGACGGTGGCCAACCACTCTATCCATACTTGGTCTCCGTCGAGTAAGGGGGAGTTCCCATGCCGCTCACAGACGCAATCACTGCATTGCCGGGTGTTGGCGAAAAGCGCGCGGAAGGGTTAGCGCAGTTGGGCATTACGACCGTAAAGGATGTTCTGTTCTACTTTCCGTTTCGTTACGACGATTTGAAGGAGCGCGACCTTGAAACGGCCATCGATGGTGAGAAATTAACCATTAAGGGCACCGTGGTCGCGCCACCGGTTGTCAGTCGTTTCGGTCCCCGAAAAACACGGGTGAACATTCGTGTCCGCGTACAACACGCGATTGTCATGGTGACTTTCTTTAACCAGCCGTGGTTAAGGGACAAGTTTCATGAAGACCAGGAAGTGGCGGTTTACGGGAAGTGGGATGCGAGTCGTAGTAGCCTTTCCGGGATGCGGGTACTGGCAACGCAGGACGCCGATAGTCCGGCGCTTGCAGCAATTTATCCGTTGAATAAAGCGGTACATCAAACGTTCCTCATGGGCCTCATTAAAGAGGCCTTTACCCGTTATGCGGATCAAATTCGCGATGTGGTTCCGGATGAGGTGCGGAAGCACTTCAAACTTCTCGATGACCGGACGTTGGTTGAGTGGATGCATTTTCCCAAAACGGGTGCTGAAGCTGCGGCTGCTAGACGTTCTGCGATTTTCCGCGAGTTCTTCCTGTTCGAATCACGTTTGCAATCACTTAAACACCACGATGCGAAGCCAACAAATGGGCTTCGTATCGGGTTTGATAATCAACGACTGCGTGACTTTATTGCCACGTTACCCTTTGAACTCACGACGGCCCAGAAACGGGTTGTCAACGAGATTTGCGCGGATATGCGGCGTGAAACGCACATGAACCGACTGTTGCAGGGGGATGTTGGGAGTGGGAAGACCATCGTTGCGGCAATTTGCATGTACGCAGCGGTGACCGCACGCTTCCAGGCCGCCCTGATGGTGCCGACAGAAGTCCTTGCTGAGCAACACTTCGCGAAGTTGACGACCCTGTTCGCTAACCTGCCAGTACGGGTGGCGTTACTCACGAGTGCCGCCACCACCGCGGCCAGACGTCAGATACTGGCAGATTTGCGCGGTGGCGACATCGACATTCTCGTTGGGACCCACGCCTTGATTCAAAAGGACGTCGATTTTTCCGCGTTGGGTCTGGCCATCATTGACGAACAGCACCGTTTCGGTGTGGGACAGCGTGATTTGCTCCGAGATAAGGGGTTAAAACCGGACGTACTCGCGATGACGGCCACCCCGATTCCGCGAACCTTGGCGATTACGGCGTACGGGGAAATGGACGTATCGACCATTGATGAATTGCCAGCAGGACGCCATGAAGTACGTACAGAATGGCTGCGTAAGAACCAGATGGGCCGCGCGGTGGATGCCATTCGCGAAGCTGTTGCGGCTGGTGGCCAGTGCTTCGTCATTACCCCGCTGATTGCTGAATCTGAGAAGATGGATTTGCAGAATGCCGAAGCGGTGTTTGCAGACCTGCAGAATCAGTTGGGTGCGACCACCCCAGTTGCTTTGTTACACGGACAGATGAAGCAGGAGGAAAAGGCCGACATTATGCGGGCGTTTGCCGCAGATGAGACCAAAGTACTTGTCTCGACAACGGTCGTCGAAGTCGGTGTGGACGTTCCGAATGCTACCTTAATGCTCATCCTGGATGCCGATCGTTTTGGCTTGGCACAACTCCATCAGCTTCGGGGACGTGTCGGGCGGGGCAAGAAGGCGGCACGGTGCTTGCTCGTTGCCGACCCGAAGACAGAGCAAGGCATTAGCCGGATGGAAGTCATGACGGAAACAACGGATGGTTTCGTGGTTGCACAAAAGGATTTGGAATTACGTGGCCAAGGTGACATTTTCGGCAATAAGCAGTCGGGGATGCCTGATTTCCGTTTGGGTGATCCCGTCACGGACTTCAATGTTCTTGAAGCAGCGCAACAAACGGCGACCCACTTGTTTACGGTTGATCCGGAACTTGCGGCACCACAAAACCAACCACTACGAACAGAATTAGCCCATCTCGTTGCGACAAATGGCACGTTGAATTAATGGGTCGCAACCTGAAAAATGAACAATAATGCGTGATGAGCCAAGGTGCTCGTCACAACTGGGAGGATACCTGATAATGAAAATTGCAGTGGATGCAATGGGTGGCGATTACGCACCTGACGTTGTGATTGCGGGTGTTGAACGCGCACGTGATGAACAGCCCTCACTTGAATTTATTCTATTTGGGGATGAGGCGCAGATTCGCCCACTTCTGAAACGCGACGAACGCATTCAGATTGTGCATACAACCGAGAAGATTGAGGGGGATGAACACCCCGTCAAGGCTGTTCGGCGTAAGAAGCAAGCGTCCATGGTGCTTGCGGCGCATGCGGTGAAAGACGGTGAGGCGGATGCATTGTTGTCGCTCGGAAGTACAGGTGCACTGCTTGCGGCTGGGTTGTTCATTGTGGGGCGGATTCGGGGCGTGGATCGGCCAGGACTAATGCCAACAATGCCGTCTGTTGCTTCTGACAAAGGCTTCGTGATGCTTGACGTTGGTGCAAACGCCGATAACCGTCCCAACCAGCTTTATCAGTACGCGGTCATGGGGAACTTCTATGCACGCGATGTGCGTGGCATCGAGAATCCACGGGTGGCGTTGCTCAACAACGGGACCGAAGAGACGAAGGGTGATGACTTGCATCAGCAAACACACCAGTTGTTGAAGCAGGCTGAGGGATTGAACTTCATTGGTAATGTTGAATCCTCTAGCTTGCTGGATGGTGCTGCGGACGTTGTGGTCACGGATGGCTTCACCGGGAACGCTGCACTGAAGGCGATTGAAGGGACTGCGCACACGTTGCTCCACGAGATTAAGGCGGCAATCCTAAATGGTGGCTTAACGGGCAAACTTGGTGGCTTGCTGCTGAAGTCGAATATTAAGGACATCGTCAACAAGTTTGATGCCTCCCGTTACGGCGGGGCCGTTTTACTCGGATTGCAGGCGCCCGTTGTGAAAGCCCATGGTTCTGCAGACGCAACGACCGTTTATTACACGGTTCTGCAAATTCAGGCAATGGTGGAAAACGACACGATTGCAAAGGTGATTTCTTACTTTGCGGCACATGGCGTTGATAGCCCGAGCGTCGCAGAATAGAACCACACAGGTGACACTCACCATATTTTTCTTTTGTTACGGCTTGAATTATGGTAAAACAGATACATCAGTTCGGAAATGTATGAGGAGGATAATCGTGAACGAACAAGAAATTTTCGATAAGATTGCTGCGATTCTGCAGGATCACTTTCAATTGGCAGAGGGACAGGTTACGCGGGAGCTAAACTTCAAGAAGGACCTGGACGCAGACTCGATCGACATCGTGGAATTTGTCCTTGAACTCGAGGACACGTTTAACGCCGAAATTCCGGACGAAGACGCCGAGAATATTCAAACTGTTGGCGACGCCGTTTCATATATCATGGCGCACCAAGGTTAATGAAAGGTGGGGAAATTTTCCCCACCTTTTTAAATGCCTTCGTTATCTAGCCACGAATACGGTATAATAGTATTTTGCAAGTGTATGGTCAAAACAGACACAGAAAGAGGAGATATCATGGTTGTATCAGAATTCGTTACTGAGCTTCGCAACCGGTACGGCATTGAGTTTAAGAATTTAAGCATTCTGGATGAGGCGTTTACGCATTCCAGTTATGCGAACGAACACCGCGAGCTCGGGATCAGCGACAATGAACGCCTGGAATTTTTAGGCGACGCTGTGCTCGAGCTGACGGTGTCCGATTATTTGTACCGGAAATTTCCAAATCGGCCTGAAGGGGAATTGACCCGGATGCGGGCGGCAATTGTGCAGACGCGGAGTTTTTCGACGTTCGCGCGGGAAGCACACTTCGACAAGTACATTAAGTTGGGGAATGGGGAAGAAGCTGCCGGTGCACGTCAGCGGAACACGTTACTCGAAGATTTGTTTGAAGCCTTCTGTGGTGCGTTGTACTTGGATCAAGGACGGGCAACGGTGATTCGCTTCTGTAAGCAGGTTATCTTCCCCCGGATTGATGCGGGGGAGTTCTCGGGCATTAGTGACTTCAAGACCGCCCTGCAGGAAGAGCTGCAACAGAATGGTGATGCCCAAATTCACTACGAGCAGGTCGGTATGACGGGTCCTGCAAATGCGCGCCTCTTTAACGTGGAGGTTTGGGAGTCCGACCACATGTTGGGATCGGGTAATGGCAAGAGTAAGAAGCGGGCTGAACAAGCGGCTGCGAAGGCGGCACTTGTTGGGCTAGGTGTGATTAGCTAGGTAGGTTAACGAATGCAACTGAAAGCATTGACGCTGAATGGCTTTAAGTCGTTCGCAGATAAAACCACAATTGAATTTGACCATGGCCTGACCGGGATTGTTGGCCCGAACGGGAGTGGGAAGAGTAACATTACGGAAGCCATTCGCTGGGCGCTTGGTGAACAGAGTGCTAAGAGCTTGCGTGGTGAACGGATGGGCGACATCATCTTTGCGGGAACGGCACAGCGACCAGCGTTGAACCGTGCAGAGGTAACGCTGACGTTCAATAACGCGGATGGTTACTTAAAGGACCAGCCAGAAGAGGTGACCGTGACGCGGCGCCTTTTTCGGAATGGGGAAAGTGATTTCCTCATCAACAATCATCAGGTACGTCTGCGTGATGTGATTGAGATGTTTATGGACAGTGGCCTTGGCCGCGAATCCTTTGCGTTTATCTCACAAGGGCGTGTGGAATCAATCTTTAACAGTAAGCCTGAAGATCGACGCGGTATTTTTGAAGAAGCAGCTGGGGTGCTGAAGTATAAGCAGCAGAAGCAGCGGGCACAAACACAACTGCAAGAGACGAGTGATAATCTTGCCCGTGTCTTTGATATCGTGCACGAGCTTTCTGGACGCATGGACCCCTTAGCTGAACAAGCCTCCATTGCGCAGGATTATGAACGCCAGACGACAGAGTACGCGGGCCTGCATCAGCAGTTACTCGCGCTTGAAATCCGGGATATGTCTTCTGAACAGGAAGCAACGAAGGAACAGGCAGCCGTCACGAAGCAACAGATTGCACAACTGAATCAGTTAATCGCAAAACTTGAAGCAGATTCTGACCAGTTAACGGTGAGTGAAGCGGAGACAGAAGAGCGGCTGAATCAGGTTAACGATGCATTGCTGGCGAAATCGACGCAGCAAGAAGCGCTGACTGGGGAAGAAAACGTCTCAACGGAACGGACACAAAACGCGAATACAACCGTTGCTGACCTGAAGGAGCAACTCGAACAGGCGCACTTGGATGCCGAAATGGCGACAACGCGGTTGATAGAATTGACGCAAAAGTTGACCGAACTTGACGCCACCATTCAAACCTTAAAAAAGCAACTGAAGGCATTAGGTGAGTTATCACAAACGCCGGAAGCGATTAACGCCGAGTTGGACCGATTGCAGTCAACATACATTGAAACATTGCAGCAACAGGCAGACAATCGCAACGAGTTGGCCGCTTTGGAGAAGGAACAACAACTTTCAGCGACGCAACTTTCAGCCACACAGGCGCGGTTGTCTGAACTTGATGCACAAAAGACGCAACTGGACACGAAGCAGACGGCGCTGACGGTTCGACTCACGGACATGCAGGCCACGGCGGATGCCGCAACGGAAACCTACGAAACGGCCCGGCAAACTGTCACCACGGCGGTTCAGTCTGTTCAGGAGGCGACCGCCACTTATAATGCACACCGAAGCCAATATGCGCGCACCGAAGAACGACACAAGGCCTTAGCGGAACTTGCAACGGATTATGCGGGCTTCTACGGCGGGGTACGCACGGTTTTGAAGGCCAAAGACCAGCTTCAAGGGGTCATTGGGGCGGTTGCCGAATTGATGGTCGTTCCTACTGCGTACCAAGAGGCGTTGGATCAGGCGCTTGGTGGAAGTTTGCAGTCGATTGTGACGCAAGATGAACCCGCAGCCAAGGCAGCCATTAGCTATTTGAAGCAACGTCGCGCCGGTCGGGCGAACTTCCTGCCGTTGTCGGTTATCCGGCCACGGACGTTACCTGGCAGCGTTGCGCAGTCCTTGCAGCAACAAACTGGTTTCATTGGCATCGGGGTCGATCTGGTTTCCTTTAAGCCAGAACTGGCAAACGTGATGGGTAACCTCTTGGGCAGTCTCATCGTGATGGACAATCTGGACAATGCGATTCAGGCAGCACGGGTCACGGGACACCGCTACCGGATTGTAACGCTGGATGGGGATATTCTGAATGCTGGGGGGTCCATGTCAGGGGGCTCCAAGCAGCAGGGTAAGACCAGTCCCCTCGCGCGCGCGCAGGAAGTTCAACAGCTGGCAGCAACGCTCACCAAGATGCGGGAACAGTTGACGGTTGAAGAACAACAACTTGATAATCTGAATACGGTTTTGGCTGACGCGCAAGCACAAGCCAAAACGGCAGAATCAGCATTCAACCTCGCAAAGACGGAATTGCAAGCGTGTCAGGGGGATGAACGTGTTCTGACGGATCAACTGCAGCAGTTGGCACGTCAACGCGCTAACCTTGAACTGAGTATGCCGGCAGGAACAGTTGATTTGGCGGACAAACAAACGCACCTGAAAGAAGCAGGTGAAGCAATTGCTGCCCGCCTCGTTTCAACGCAGAAGCAAATTGATGCGTTCAAGGCGCAACTCGCGGATGTTAGCAGCGCTGCCGATATGCGCCAGGAGGAGAAGGCTAAATTGCAGGCTGCGTTGGCAGTTGCGAAGAACGACCGGACTTCAGCGCTTAACCAGCAACAGCAATGGCAGGAATCTGGGCAGACCGCGACGGCGCGCATCGATAAACTCAACGCGCGCATTCAGACCATCAACCAAACGGCGCAATTGACGCAACAGGATCGTGAACAACGTAAAGAAACGTTGGCGCGCCTGAAGAAAGAGATTGCAAAGTTAAAGAAGAACCAGACGGGGTTGACGGAAGAGAAGGCGACATTGCGGACGCAGATGAGTCGTGTTTCTGCACAAATCACAACGGCATATAGCGAACGCCAGACAGCCATGACGGCCGCTGAAGGGCAGGCCGTCACGCTGAGCCGTCTGAAGCAGAACCTGAATGCACGTTTGGACCAACTGCGCGATGACTATGAACTCACGTATGAGGCCGCTATTGCCCAAGTTAGCGTGCCAGAACCAGATCAGCCACAGTTGCGCAGTCGCATTAAGCTGCTCAAACGTGGGATTGATGAGCTAGGGCCGGTTAACCCGCATGCAGTCGCGGAGTATGCAGAGGTGAAGGAACGTTACGACTTCCTCACGAAACAGCAGGATGATCTGAATTCCGCGAAGGACCAGCTTTTAGGGACCATGTCGGAGCTGGATGATGAAGTGCGTGCGCGTTTCCAAGAGGTTTTCGAAGCCACATCAGCGGCGTTCACGGAAATCTTCCCCCAGATGTTTGGGGGCGGTCACGCTGAGCTGCGACTGACAAATCCAGATGACATGTTAACGACGGGGATTGAGATTATTGCGTCGCCACCTGGTAAGAAACTGGTACGCTTGTCACTGCTTTCGGGTGGGGAACGTGCACTGACAGCCATCACGCTGCTCTTTGCAATTTTGCGCGTCCGCCCAGTACCATTCTCCATCCTGGATGAAGTTGAAGCCAGTTTGGATGAAGCCAACGTGGACCGATTTGGGGCATTTTTGCAGCATTATTCAAGTTCGACGCAGTTCATTGTCATCACGCACCGACGCGGGACGATGGTCGCAGCGGATGTTCTGTACGGGGTAACCATGCAGGAATCCGGTGTGTCACGGATGGTTGCGGTGTCGCTGGATGAGGCAGTCCAAAAGAAGGCGGCCACATCCTGATGGTGGCTGATTAAGGCGCAGGTTGGGCGTGAATAGACGTTGAGATTAGGAGGAAACACATGGGATTTTTTGACCGTATCAAGAAAGCCTTTAGTGGCAAAGAAGAAACAGAGGAAACCGAAAAGTACGATGCAGCCCTCGAGAAGAGCCGAACGAGTTTCGGGGACCGGCTGAATGCACTGTTTGCGAACTTCCGCACCGTTGATGAAGACTTCTTTGACGATTTGGAAGAAACGCTTATCGGAGCAGACGTTGGCTTTGAGACGGCCGTGAAGATTACGGATGAGTTGCGTGAGGAAGTGAAGTTGCGTAACGTCCGCGATTCCAGTGCGGTTGCGCGGGTGATCGTGCAAAAACTGGTGGATCTGTACGGTGAATCGGGTGCAGATGAAGACAACAGTCTGCATTTTGCTGAGGAAGGACCTACCGTTTTCCTTTTTGTCGGGGTGAACGGCGCCGGAAAGACAACCACGATTGGAAAGCTAGCCAACCGGTTGCACAAGGAAGGCAAGTCAGTGCTGCTGGCTGCCGCCGATACGTTCCGTGCAGGTGCGATTCAGCAGTTGCAGGTTTGGGGTGAACGTGATGGTGTGCCCGTCGTTGCGGGTCCTGAGGGTGGCGATCCGGCCGCAGTCGTTTATGATGCTGTCATTCGTGCCAAGAAGGAAAACGCGGATGTCTTGATTGTTGACACTGCGGGCCGTTTGCAGAACAAGGTTAACCTCATGAATGAGTTGGCGAAAATCAAACGGGTGATTCAGCGTGAACTACCAGATCAGCCTTCTGAAGTCTTGCTCGTTGTCGATGGAACGACAGGCCAGAATGCACTGAGCCAGGCGAAGGAATTCAACCAAACCACAGAAATGACGGGGCTTGTCCTGACCAAATTGGATGGTTCTGGTAAGGGGGGCATTGTGCTTGCCGTTCGCAACGAACTACACGTGCCCGTTAAGCTTGTTGGGTTAGGTGAGGGCATCGACGATCTATCCGACTTTGATCCGACCAAGTTCGTCTATGGCCTCTTCAAGGGCTTGATTGATGATCCCGCAGCGGCTGAAGATGGGGAGGAAACCGAATAATGAGTTGGCGTGATGACTGCGATGCACGACTACTAGAAATTGTTGACCGCGTGGACAAGAAAATTGCGCCACGTCTGGCGCAGCTCGATGAACAAATTGTTGAGAACGAATCACGGGTACTGAAGGCGTTTCAGAAGTACCACGTTGCCGAAAGCGATTTGACAGGGTCAACCGGGTACGGTCACTCTGATGAAGGACGGGACAAGTTGGAGGAAATCTACGCCGAAGTTCTTGGCGGGGAAGACGCCCTTGTGCGGCCACAGTTTGTTTCGGGGACACACGCGATTGGGGTGTCACTTCTGGGTTTGGTTCGTCCGGGTGACGAAATCGTCTACATCACGGGCAAACCTTACGACACGCTCCAGGAAGTATTAGGGATTGCTGGTAACGGGGTCGGGAGTGCCAAGGAATATGGCGTGACCGTTGATTGGGTGGACCTCAAGGAAGACGGCAGTGCGGACTTTGATGCGATTAACGCGCGACTATCGCAGAAGACGACCGTGGTTGCCATCCAGCGCTCACGTGGCTACTCAACCCGTGATTCATTTACCGTGCAGAAGATTGCGGAGATGATTGCGTGCGTCAAGAAGGTGGCACCAGATGCCTACATCTTCATTGATAATGCGTACGGTGAGTTCTCTGAGACCATCGAACCGCTGAATGTTGGGGCGGATTTGATGGCCGGGAGCCTCTTCAAGAATGCAGGTGGTGGTCTAGCTAAGACCGGTGGCTACATTGTGGGACGCAAGGACTTGATTGAACGCGTCGGTTACCGCTTCACGGTGCCTGGTCTAGGCGGTGCAGAAGGGGCCACGTATGGTGCGCTTGATGCCATGTATCAAGGGTTCTTCATGGCACCACAAACAACCGGGAATGCCATTAAGGGCGCCGTATTCGAGGCCGCACTGTTGGAAGAACTTGGGTTGAATGTCTCACCACGATGGGATGCTGACCGGACGGACTTAATTCAGACGGTAAACTTCGGTAATCCAGACGATATGGTCAAGTTTGCAAAGGCAATTCAGCACAACTCGCCAATTGATTCCTTTGTGACCCCAATTCCAGAGCGGATGGCGGGTTACGAGGATGAAGTTATTATGGCAAGTGGGACGTTTGTTCAGGGCTCGACCATCGAGTTCTCTGCCGACGGGCCATTACGTGCACCGTACACGCTATACCTACAGGGGGGCTTAACGTTTGCACACGTGAAGCTCGCCATTATTGGGGCGGCACAGGAAACATTCTTCGCCTAGAGGCTGCGCCAAAAGACGGTTTGGCCCCGGTATACAAGGCAGGCCCGGTGGAAATCCCGAACTTAGGATTTCTACCGGGCCTGTCTTGTATGTTAGGGGGCAGTCTTTTGGCGCGCGACTGGATGTAACGTTCGTGTGCTTTGGACTTATGGCGCACCCACCGTGTACCCGGAAGACGATGGGTGCACGGTTTTTTGATGCGGGTCCTCGGTGAAGTGCGCACTGAGGATTTTAATGGCTTAAATAACGGCTTGATAGCGAAATTGGTAATTGGTTTTTGATGGGGTGTGGAAAACTTTTTAATTGCACGCGGTTATTTTCAGAAAATAATTCCGAATTAATCCGGCAAATTGATAAATCCATGAAAATTCGTCGCAATATTTTGATACGTTTTCAGAAAACGAAAAGGAACCTCTCAAAAATCGGTCTACACAAACAAAAACAGTTCGCACGCAATTCAGTTTTTCTTGCGAATACGAGGGTCTGTTTGGGTGAATCTAACGTACAGCAAAAGTAACGTTCAGTGGCGCGGTTAATTGACTGTTACCGGGCTAACCGGTATCCTAAACAAGTGTAGAATTGCACCATTCAACAATTTAACTTGAGGTTCAAGGGGCTGAACAGATGGAGCTTGAAAAAACGAACCGGATGAATGACCTCTTTGCGTTTTATAAAGGTCTATTGACGGCAAAACAACAAAATTACCTCGCGCTTTACTATGGTGATGACTATTCACTGGGTGAGATTGCCGAGGATTACGGGGTCAGTCGCCAGGCGGTTTATGATAATATTCGGCGGTCAGCGAAGTTGCTCGAGACGTACGAAAATCAGCTCCACATGTTGGCGAAGTTCAATGCGAGCAACGCTGCGGTGGATGCGCTGAGTGCGTATGTGAAGGACCGGTATCCGGATGATAGTGAGTTACGCCATTTGCTGGGTGCCGTGCAGGGAACTGTGGACGCTTAATCATCGCAATAAACAAACAATAAATGAATGAATGCTCGCAACTTGCGGGTGAAACTAGGAGGATGCAACGTGGCATTTGAGGGATTAACGGATCGGCTACAAAAAGCGTTTAGCGGCCTGCGCCGAAAAGGGAAGGTAACAGAGAGCGATGTTCGGGACGCCATGCGCGAAATCCGTCTGGCATTGCTGGAAGCCGACGTTAACTTTGACGTCGTGAAGGACTTCGTGAAACGCGTTCGCGAACAGGCACTGGGAACTGAGGTGCTTGAGAGTCTGACGCCAGCCCAACAGATCATCAAGATTGTGAACGATGAACTGACCAAGACCATGGGGGATGCGGCTGTTCCGCTGAACAAGTCAGACAAAATCCCAACGGTTATCATGATGGCAGGGCTGCAAGGGGCTGGTAAAACAACCACCGTTGGGAAACTGACCAAGTACTTGCAGGAAACCGAAAAGGCGCGCCCATTACTTATCGCGGCCGATATCTACCGACCAGCTGCCATCAAGCAGTTGCAGGTCGTGGGTGAATCCGTGGGTGCCCCCGTCTTCGAACTCGGGACAGATGTGGATCCGCGTGAAATTGTGCGCCAAGGGATGGCACAAGCTGCCGAAAACCACAACGATTACGTGCTGATTGATACGGCGGGTCGTCTGCAGATTGACGAAAAGCTCATGCAGGAACTTGCTGACATCAAGGAAATTGCGCACCCAGACGAAATTCTGCTGGTTGTCGATGCCATGACCGGGCAGGCTGCTGTGGATGTGGCGAAGGGCTTCAACGAACAACTTGAAGTCACCGGGATTGTGCTGACAAAGCTCGACGGGGATACCCGTGGTGGGGCCGCACTGTCGATTCGGGCCGTCACGGGCAAGCCCATTAAGTTCACTGGGCAAGGGGAAAAGATGGATGCACTGGACGTCTTCTATCCTGACCGTATGGCGAATCGGATTCTCGGGATGGGTGACATCCTGACGCTGGTCGACAAGGCTCAGAAGAATTTCGACGAAAAGCAGGCGCAGGAACTGAACGAAAAGATTCAGTCCAACTCCTTTGACTTCAACGACTTTCTGATTCAGATGGACCAGATGAGCAACATGGGCCCAATGGAAGATATCCTGAAGATGATTCCTGGGCTTGCGAACAATCCGCAGCTCAAGAACTTTAACGTGGATCCTAAAGACATGGCGCACATGAAGGCCATTGTGTACTCCATGACACCCGCCGAACGTGCAGATCCAGATTTGTTAAACCCTTCTCGTCGTCGGCGAATTGCCGCGGGGTCTGGTCGTCCAATCCTTGAAGTGAACCGGATGATCAAACAGTTCAACGTCTCCAAGAAGATGATGAACCAGATGAGCAAGGGGAACATGAACGGGCTCGAAGGCATGATGGGCGGTGGCGTGAAGGGCCGTCTGGGTAAGATGGCAATGCGGTCCATGATGAAGAAGCAGAGTAAGCAGAAACAAAAGCTGTTGAAGAAGGCGCGGAAGGGTAAGAAGTAGCAAACAGTCACGGGACAACGGACTGCTATTTTGCACTTTTTCAAGCTGTAAAGAAAAAACACTTTACACATCATGACATCTTTGGTATTCTGTAAAAGTTAAGAATTAGAGGAGGCTATTTAATCATGGCAGTTAAGATTCGTTTAAAGCGTATGGGTTCCAAGAAGAACCCATTCTACCGTGTTGTTGTTGCTGACAGCCGTTCCCCACGTGACGGCCGTTTCATCGAACAGCTTGGTTACTACAACCCACTCACCGACCCAGCAACGATTAAGCTGGACGGCGACGCAACGCTTGCATGGCTTCAGAAGGGCGCACAGCCATCCGACACTGTTCGGACGCTTCTGTCCACTGAAGGTATTCTTCAGAAGTACCACGAAGCTCGTTACAGCAAGTAATTATGACGGTTGCGATCGTACCACTCGTTGAAGCGTTGGTGCGGCCACTCGTCGACCATCCGGAGGCGGTGACCGTGACCCAGCATGAAACTGCTGAGTACATGGCATTCGACCTGACCGTTCACCCCGATGATATCGGGCTTGTGATTGGTCGCCAGGGTCGTGTTGCGCAAGCACTGCGCGCGGTGGTGTACGGCGTTAAATCGCCCTACACAAAGCGTGTTAGGCTCAACATCGTTAAAGGTTAGTAAGGAAGTGCCAGTCAGCTGCTTGTCAGACTGATTGACACTTTTTTATTTGTCGGCACTTGTTTTCGGGTATAATGAAACCATTAGTGAATAAATGGAGGAAAAAAACTTGCCAGAATTTTACCATGTCGGCAAAATTGTGAATACGCACGGAATTCGGGGCGAGGTGCGTGTGATTGCCACCACGGACTTCCCAGAGAAGCGGTTCAAGAAGGGCGCGAAGCTCTTTGTATTAACCCAGCCCGTGCAGGCGGTGACGGTTGCCGGCAACCGGAAGCACAAGGACTTCACGTTACTCACCTTCGAAGGCTTCGGAAACATCAATGAAGTTCTGCCATTTAAGGGGTTTGAACTGGGCGTTGATGCCAGCACGCTTGAGGAAGCACCACTCGATGACGATGAGTTTTACTACAAGGACATTGTGGGGATGACGATTCAAACCGAAGACGGTGCGGTCGTTGGACAGGTCAAAGAAATCATGGAACTTGGCCCCAATGATGTGTGGGTGGTGAAGCGCCGGGGTAAGCAGGATTTATTACTGCCATTCATTAAGAGCGTTGTGCTTAACGTGGATGTGGCGAGTCGCACGGCAACCGTTGAGATTCCGGAGGGGTTAGATCCAGATGAAGATTGATGTATTAACCTTATTCCCAGACATGTTCGCACCGTTGCAGCAATCATTAATTGGCAAAGCAACGGAGGATGGATTACTCGACTTGAATCTGGTCGACTTTCGCCAGTACACGCATGACCGCCATCAGCATGTTGATGATACGCCATATGGTGGGGGCGCGGGGATGCTCCTCAAGCCGGAACCTTTATTTGAGGCGATGGATGACATTAATGCGGGGGATCCAGCACCGAAGCGGGTTATTCTATTGGATCCTGCTGGCCGGCAGTTTGACCAAGCCGCAGCGGACGAGTTGGCACACGAGGACCACCTTGTATTCATCTGTGGGCATTACGAAGGGTATGATGAACGGATTCGAACCTTGGTAACGGATGAATTCTCACTGGGTGACTTTGTGCTGACGGGTGGCGAAATTGCCTCGATGGCCATGATTGACGCCACCGCACGCTTACTCCCAGGTGTCTTAGGGAACGCTGAATCACCCGAAACCGATAGCTTCCAGAACGGCCTGCTCGAGTACCCGCAATACACGCGACCAGCAACTTACCGGGGCATGGATGTGCCGTTTGTTCTGCAAAATGGGAATCATGCGTTGATTAATCGCTGGCGTTTGAAAGAAAGTCTGCGTCGAACGTATCTGCGCCGGCCAGATTTGCTTGAAAACATTGAACTGGACAAAGAGGGTAAAAAGTTATTACGCGAGGTCAAGGGCGAAGAAAACGCGAAAAAGGCTGAAGCGGAAATGAATGAGTTGACTGACTAATTAGCGCGGTGGGTGGCAGGAAGACTGTCTGCTCATACGCAATGAAAGCCAGGTGGAATTCCCAAAATTAGGGGATTCTACCTGGCTTTCATTGCATACAGGAATTTGGTGCAACTATCATTTTTTTAATTAAGGATGTATGATAAAATCCACCCCAAAATAAGGAATGATTTTCCTTTCAAAAAAGAATAAAATCAGCCTTAAATACATAAGAAGGTAAACAGAAATGCAAATTATTAAGACGACCAAGTTAACCGACGCGCAAATTACCGCCTTTTTAGCCCTTCAGCAACAAGTGCACGCATATGATGGCACCCACAAGAAGATTTACCTGAGTAATCAATTTAACGTTAAACCAACGATGCCGGCTTTCTTCATTGCGGAAGAAGCGGATCAGATGCTGGGGCTGCTG
This sequence comes from uncultured Lacticaseibacillus sp., assembly GCA_934370925.1. Taxonomy (GTDB): domain Bacteria; phylum Bacillota; class Bacilli; order Lactobacillales; family Lactobacillaceae; genus Lacticaseibacillus. Next base: position 52,438 of record CAKRNG010000004.1, read on the forward strand.
ATGATTTATGCCGATGAGGGACCAGATGAAGCGGCTGAGTTAAGTGTAATTGTGGCCCCCGAAATGCGGCGGCGGGGAATTGGTACGAAGCTCATTGTAGCGGCGAAGGCAGAATTGGCACGGTTTGGCTATCAGCAGGTCACGTACGTCACAGAACGAACCTTCCTGAATGATAATCCCGACTTTATGGCGAATTGGCAAGTGCGTGCGGATGAAGAAACAGAATTTCAACTCGCAGCGCCCGCGGGAACGAATGTGGCGTATGTACTACCGGACCAATATCAGTTACGTTTGCTGAAAGAAACGGATATTGCGGGATTAGTTGACGCATACGTTGAAGCTTTCGACGACACGACGCCCGACATGGCTGCGCGGTATCTGCGTTCGGCATTAACGGATTCAGCAATCGATCAGTATGTCTTGGTGAATCAGGCTGATGAAATTTTGGCAAGCACGGCGCTGGACGTGACGGCCGTTTATTACTTCTTCGGTTTGTTTGTGAAGCAGAATTTTCGGCATCAGGGTGTGGGAACGGCGCTCATTCAGGGAATTATGGGTAAGGTCTCCCGGGAGAAGCCCTTGCCGTTTCAGTTAGCGGTTGAGCGTGATAACGATGTTGCACACCACCTGTACTTGCGGGCGGGAATGACCGACGAAACGGAAATCGTTTATCTGGATCCACGTTAACTAAAAAGATTGCGGATGCCTTTACACAACACGCAGATATCTTACTTTGCGGAGATTTTTTAAAATTAAAAGCTAGCATGAACGTTTTTTTACGGACATCATTATTTTTCTGAACTGAAAACGGAAAGCTTGATAAACCTTCACTGTATTTTTGCTTTGTCCAAAGGCGGAATCCGTAACTGCCCGTTTTGTGATGGTTTGATAAAAAATGGCAAGCATCTGGTGTGGAAAATCAGACCAGAGACCGATACCGCTTACAGGATGGATTATTATGATGAAGGTAGTAAAAAGTAATGGTTAACTATTTTTGGAGGGTGATTAAAATGAGAACGACACGTAAAGTTGGGTTCTTTCGTGCATTAGGATTATTCGTAACACGCAGCTTCGATTTCAAGGGACGAAGCGGGCGCCGGGAGTACTGGTGGATGGCAGCCTGGGGTGGGCTTCTTTTTGTTATCTTGTTTGGCGTTATCATGGTAAAAACGCAATGGGTGGATAGCTTGTATCAAATATTCCAGCACCCACTGAAACAAGTATTGGCTGGAAATATAGGCGTTATCGTCACGTTACTGATTGGTCTTTGGTGGTCAATTGCGGGAACGGCCCTTGTGGCAAGACGAATTCGGGATGCCGGTTATTCACCATGGTTAGCCCTCATTAGCGTGGGACTCGATATCGGTAACTTATTCAATATCCCGGATTCAATCACGTGGCTTTGGAGTCTGTTAACGCTGGTTGGGAGTATCTACCTACTGACAATTGTGGTGAAACCGTCTGTACCTGAAAAAGAGGTAGGGTAGTTGAAGGCGTGGGTGATTGTGAATTGGTAGTGGTTTTGATGTGTGGAAATGGCAAAGGTGGATGCACCATAAACCAGTAACATTTTCAGGATGTGTCAGTTATCTGTTAGGGGAATGAAGGCTGTTGCGGGGGAAAGTTCGGCGGAGGTTTTTGTGTCGCGCCAGTGGTGAAAGTTTCTTGGCGGGTGCGCCATAAGTCCAAAGCACACGAACGTTACATTCAGTCGCGCGCCAAAAGACTGCCCCCTAACATACAAGGCAGGCCCGGTAGAAATCCTAAGTTCGGGATTTCCACCGGGCCTGCCTTGTATACCGGGGCCAAACCGTCTTTTGGCGCAGCCTCTAGAAACGGGTCGTCTTTGAGACTGGCAGGTGGGTTTCCTGACAGGCTCAAAGCGAGGTGGAATAATTCAGTCCTGAACTTGGACTGAATTATGGAACCGTGCCCCACTACTGGCGTGACACAAAAACCGGAGCCGAACTTCCCCCCGCAACAGCCGTGCACCCACCCATCAAGCAAAACACCTTTACATTCCTGTCGTCATTCGCTATAATACTTGATTGTGGATTCCCACAAAAAAATCCGGTGTTCCGCTGGCTCTTGGAGAGTGGATGAAGATCGACAAAGGAGAACTACTCATGAACCAACTTATCAATGATATTACCAAGTCCCAGTTGCGCGATGACATTCCAGAATTCCGCGCTGGTGATACCGTCCGTGTTCACGCCAAGATCGTTGAAGGCGAACGCGAACGTGTTCAGATTTTCGAAGGTGTTGTTATCAAGCGTCGCGGTACTGGCGTTTCTGCTACGTACACCGTTCGTAAGATTAGCTCAGGTGTCGGTGTTGAACGTACCTTCCCAGTTAACACACCACGTGTTGAAAAGATCGAAGTTACGCGTTACGGTTCCGTACGCCGTGCTAAGCTCTACTACCTGCGTGCACTTCGCGGTAAGGCTGCACGTATCAAGGAAAAGCGTCGTTAAGATGTTTTTACAAAATGGCGGCCAAGTTGGTCGTCATTTTTGTTAGGTTCAGCCGGCTATTCTGCAATTTACGGATAGCCGACTAGGGGAGGCCAAAAATGGCATCACAACCACAAGAACGAATTGATCGTATTAATGAACTTGCCCGCAAGAAGAAGACTGAGGGGCTAACCGAGGCAGAATTGGCAGAACAAGCTGAATTGCGCAAGGCATATTTAGCTGATTTCCGTGCTGGATTCCGTCAGCAGGTCGAGACAACCCAGTTCTTCGATAAGAAGGGGAAAGAAATCACGCCGGATAAGCTGATTAACTTGCAAAAAGAGCGCGGCTGGCGTGAAAAATAGCGTCATTAGGTCTTTGCAAACGCCGTCATCTCAGGCATAATAGGGATGGAATCATAAGGAGGATTTATCATGGGATTGTTTTTTCTAGGATTATTAATTGGTGCCCTCGCCGGTCTTGCCGGTGGGTTCTTCGGCGCCCGTGCATACATGAAGAAGTATTTTGAGGATAACCCTCCTGTTAACGAGGACATGCTGCGTACAATGATGATGCAGATGGGACAGAAGCCTTCACAAAAGAAGCTGAACCAGATGATGTCCCAGATGAAGAATAACCAGAAGAAGAAGTAGGCACTGCACAAAAGCTCCGTGCACAGTGCGACGTTTCCCTGATTATTCGGAGAACCCGTTAACGCCTCAAGGGGTGTTAACGGGTTTTTTGTGCCCTCAAAGTGACACGCGGACAGATTCTTGAATTGTCCGCGGATGAATTCATCCGGTTTACTTGCAGTGTTCCTTACAAACCACTAAGATTGTCTGGTGATTCTATACATATCGGCGAAGAAGAAAGGAAAAAATAATGGGAATATTTAAAAAATTAGGCTGGTATTTCCGTCAAGAACGACGGCGATATGCAGTCGGGGTGCTCGCCCTCTTCTTGGTGGCGCTCGTTAACCTGATTCCGCCTAAAATCATCGGGATGATGGTGGACGCCATGAATCAGCGCAACGTAACGGCGCACAAACTGATTATTTGGTTGGCATTATTGCTATTTTCTGGTGTTGCCCAGTATTTGTTCCGGTTTGCGTGGCGCGTGGCGATTTGGGGTGGTGCGGCACTGCTTGAACGGACATTGCGGACGCAGCTGTTCTGGCACTTCATGAAGATGGACGCCACGTTCTACCAGAAGCACCGAACGGGGGACTTGATGGCGCACGCCACTAACGACTTGAATGCCATCCAGAACGTGGCGGGATCTGGGGTCCTGACCATGTTTGACTCTATCATTACCGGGGGCACAACGCTCATCGCGATGGTGATGCTCATTGACTGGCGATTGACGATTGTGGCCATTTTGCCCATGCCACTGTTAGCCATCATGGCGCAGAAGTTAGGGCGACGGCTGCATGATTCTTTCACCGAGTCACAGGCCGCCTTTTCCCGGTTGAACGACAAAACGCAAGAATCTGTTTCTGGCGTGAAGGTCATTAAGACGTTCGGTCAGGAAAAAGAAGACGCGCAGGATTTCGATAACATCGTTGACCGGGTCATTAAGATTAACCGGCGCGTGAACTTCACGGATTCACTGTTTGATCCCGTCACGAGTCTCATTATGGGGCTTACCTACGTCATCACCATTATTTATGGTGGGTACTTGGTGCTTCAGAGCCAGATTACGATTGGGCAGTTAGTTTCCTTTGTGGCGTACGTTGCGGCGCTTGTTTGGCCGATGTTCGCAATTGGACGGCTTTTCAACATCTTGGAACGCGGATATGCGTCCTATGATCGTGTCGAGAAGCTGCTGGCGGAGAAGAGCACGATTATTGAAGCACCCAAAGCCATCACGACCCCTGCCCACGGGGATATTCGTTACGCCGTCAACCAGTTCTGCTATCCAGATGATGATACGAACGCCTTAGTGGACGTGCACTTTACCCTGCAGGCTGGGAAGACGCTCGGGATTGTTGGTCGTGTGGGGGCGGGGAAGAGTACCATCTTCAAGCTCCTATTGCGTGAATTCGACAATTATAATGGCACCATTGAATTTGGTGGGCACGACATCAAGTCTTACTCGTTGGATGCCCTACTGGATTCAATTGGGTACGTGCCACAAGATAACTTCTTGTTCTCGACGACCGTGGCGAACAATATTCGGTTCTCGTCTTACAATAAGGAAGTCGGTGATATTGAACACGCGGCGCAAGATGCTGCGGTGCATGAGGATATCCTGAAGTTCAGCGAAGGGTACCAAACCCTCGTTGGGGAACGCGGTGTAAGTCTGTCTGGGGGCCAAAAGCAACGGTTGGCGATTGCCCGCGCAGTAATTAACGGTCCTGAATTGCTAATTTTGGATGACGCGCTCTCCGCGGTGGATGCCAAGACGGAAGAGGAAATCCTCATGAATATGCGGCATGATCGGGCCGATAAGACCACGATTATCGCGGCACACCGCTTGAGTTCCGTGATGCATGCGGATGAAATTATCGTGCTGGAAGGCGGTCGTGTGATTGAACGCGGCACGCACGACCAGTTGCTGGCCAATAAGGGCTGGTACGATCAAATGTGGGAATTGCAGCAGCTAGAAGATAAGATTGGGGGTGAAACGGATGGCGAATGAGACTAAGTCAGCGTGGGCGCAGAGCATCTCGCTGAAGGAACAATTACGCATCATGGGGCGCCTCATGACGTACGCAAAACCATATAAGAAGCAATTCTTAGGGGCGATTGTGGGTGCTGCGGCGCTTGCCGGGATGAATATTTTCCTGCCGTTTGTTCTGCAAGAGTACATGGATAAATACCTGGCAGATAAGAGTGCCACCGTGACCATTATTTTAGGCGTTGGGGCACTGTACGCATTTGGGACAATCCTGAAGGCTCTCTCCCAGTTTGTCCAATCTTTTGCCTTTCAAATGGGGGCGGAACGGGGTCTTGAAGACGCACGGCGCGCCTTGTTTGGGAAACTTGAGCGACTCGGGATGCGTTACTTTGACCAAACGCCCGCGGGTTCCATTGTATCTCGGGTAACGAACGACACGGGTGCACTGGCCGATTTCTGGAATGTTTGGTTGACCATTATTGTGGGTATGTTCTCCATTGTGAGCTCATTTGTGGTAATGCTTAATTATTCCGCGAAGGTGGCGCTCATGGTGCTGGCATTCTTGCCCCTCCTCATTATCGCGGTTTGGTACTACAACCACTACTCCAGCAAGGTTTACCGACACATGCGGGAGAAGCTGTCTGAACTGAACACGAAGCTGAATGAATCGATTGAAGGAATTGCCATTATTCAGCAGTTCCGTCAAGAAAAACGAATTAGTGACGAGTTCGAGGCGACGAACCAGGAGTATCTCCGTAGCCGCAAAGCGATGATTCGCACGAACTCACTCTTGCTGGGGTCAATGATTAACCTGCTTTACAGTTTGGCGTTAGTCGCCGTGCTCGCTGCGTTTGGCCTGATGAGCATGCACAGTTTCGTTGAAGCCGGGATGGTATACGCATTTACCACGTATGTCTCCAACTTCTTCAACCCAATGACCAACATGATGGATAACCTGACGTTCCTCCAAGATGGGGTCGTTGCGGGGAGCCGGATGTTCCGCATTCTGGATAATGAGGAGTACGCGCCAAAGCAAAACGCGGGTGCAAGTGAGACGATCACGAACGGTAAAATCGAATTCAAACACGTCAGCTTCGCGTATGACGGCGTGCACCGGATTCTGAATGACATTAGCTTCGTCGCGAATCCGGGTGAAACCGTGGCGCTGGTTGGGCATACCGGTTCAGGGAAAAGCTCGATTATCAACGTGATGATGCGCTTCTATGAGTTCGGCGAGGGGCAGATTCTGATTGACGATAAGGACATTCGGGATTACCCAATGGCGGAGTTACGGCAGAAGCTGGGACTCGTTCTCCAAGATTCCTTCATGTTTTACGGGGATGTTAGCAGTAATATTCGCCTGTTCAACGAGGACATCACGGATAAGCAGGTCCAGGATGCCGCGAAGTTCGTGCAGGCCGACCGGTTTATTGAAAAGTTGCCAGATAAGTATCACGCGAAGGTCATTGAGGGGGGCGCACAGTTCAGTTCCGGTGAACGGCAACTGATTTCGTTTGCGCGAACCATTGTGACGGATCCCAAGGTGCTTGTGCTGGATGAAGCAACAGCTAATATCGATACGGAAACCGAAACGATGATTCAAGAAGGCCTGAAGCGGATGCGTGAGGGCCGAACAACGATTGCAATTGCGCACCGTTTATCAACGATTCGCGACGCCAACCTGATTCTCGTGTTAGACGCGGGGAAGATTATCGAACGCGGGACGCATGATGAACTCATCGCAAAGCGCGGGCGGTATTACGATATGTACGAACTACAGACTGGTGTTTCGACGCTCAGTTAACAGTCGAGGCTGCACCAGAAGACGGTTTGGCCCCGGTATACAAGGCGGTCCCGGTGGAAATCCTGAACTTAGGATTTCTGCCGGGACCGCCTTGTATGTTAGGGGGCAGTCTTCTGGTTAACGTTCGGGTACTTTTTGTGTGGGGCCAATGTCACTCGCTTTGCTCGTGGCATTTTGGTTTCTCTTGCGTATTGGTTACTTCAATGAAACGCAGGTCCTCGGCGGCTTGCGCGCCGAGGACCGTGGGCTATTTTAATCGTATGATTGATTTCTTTTTTCGGTGAACGAATTTTTTGGTTAGAAATAAATCAGTCCTTAGCCGTATGCGGGTGGGGTGCGAAACGTTAAAATTGAGTTAGGTAAGGGAACTTTTTAATTGGAGGAATTAATGATGGTGGGGTTATTTGCGGAGATTACGCTCCGATTTACAGCGGCCGGTGCACTTATTTTTGTTTTGGGGATTGTTGGGCTGCTGGTTGCGAAACATCAGCGGCGTGCACTTTGGAATTTTGTGACGTTTATTCTGCTGGCATTGCTTTGTTACGGCTGGGTTTACATTGCGTTACCCGAACCGAGCTTGTCCGCGGTTGTGATTAGCAACTTGGTGTCGCTAGTTCTAGCGGCTCTTATTCAGGCGGGGTTTGTGGCGAACACCAAGCTCCCCAAGGTGAAGTTACAAAAGGGCAAGGTCAAATTAACGCGGCGTGATGTGACGCCCGATTTGAAGCTTAAATCGGGAATGTACGGCAAGGCGGCGGGACTCGGAATTGGTCTTCTTGTTCTTGCAATTGCGTTGTTCTCAATTCTGAGCGTGGCAGACGCGAAGAAGGTGGCGAATTTGGCGCCTGTTTCCAGTAGTGCCAGCACCACGAATGCGCCCATGCCGGTTGTTTCTGCAAAAAACAAGGAAGTGCCCGTGGTGAATACGCCCGCGACAGTTCTGACGCAGATTAACAACTCGCTCAGTAATATTCCGAACGCCAACGTCTATGATGTGAGTCATGTGCGGGTCCAAATTTTGAACCACAAGATGACGTACATTGCGCCCATTGATTTTGATGGCAGTTTCTTCCGGTTCATGCGGTATAAGAAGGTGGACGGCTACTTTAAGGTCGACGCCACGAGTAAGACGGCACAGCCGAAATTTGTGAAGCGGAGTATGTATTACACGCCCGCTGCGTTTTTCTCAAAGGATGTGCGACGCCTGATGTATGCACACACGGCGCTTGGCAGTTACGTGCTCATGGACAACACGCCACAGCTTGAAGTTGATGAGCAGGGGACGCCTTACTATGTGGCTACGCTGGTACACCGTTATGGCGTGACGAACCGGCAAGATTTTCGTAAGAAGGCCATTGTGACGGTGAACGCGGAAACCGGTGCGACGAAGGTTTATACAAACCTCAATAACAAACCAAAGTGGCTGGACGTTGCTCTTGATCCGTCAACTGCGGCCACACAGGTAGACGCCTGGGCACGTGAACGCAACGGTTGGTGGAATGCAAACGGCATGGGCGGGGCGCGGAATGGCGTCATGGTTGCTGTGACCGGGAGCGGAACGGAAGGCGAAAATGATGAAGTGACGCCCGTTCAGTATGGCAATAAGATTTACTACCTTGAATCATTGACGTCTGCCCGGTCAAGTCAGACATCCGTGATGGGCTATGCCTTTACAGACGCGGCCACGGGGAAGAGTTACTATTACCGCGAAACGAAGGACGCCATGACGCCGGACCGTGCGCAAAAGTTGGCAAAGGACCTCATGAAGCAGACGGGCTGGCAACCCAAGATGCCGATGCTGTACCGAATTGATGGTCATCCAACGTGGGTTGTTTCAATGCTTGATTCAAGTCATGCGTTCCGCTCGTACGTGTACTTGTTGGCTTCTGGGAATGGCACACAGGATACCGTGGCTTCGGGAAGTGACGCGACAGATACATTGACTACCTACCGTGCGCTGTTTGGAACGACAACGGCCAGCAGCTCAAGTGCAGGCAAATTGCGTCAGGCATCAGGCGAGACTCTCCGTGTTTCGCGGAGTGGCGACAGTATTAGCTTCATGCTCAAGGGGAAACAGACCGTCTACACTGTGAGCGCAAAAACGGATATTTACGCGCCGTTCTTGCAGGTGGGTGACCACGTGAAGTTCCAGGCACGTGTTAATGATTTAAGCGGCACCGTGGTTGGTAAGGTAACGAATGAAAGTTTGACGAAATAGCGTGTCGTTTATTGTGCTTCCCCAACGATTGCCGTAAGCTTGAATCATCAATTAGTCATGGTCGCGTAGTTAGGAGTCACATTTGAAAAAATTGCAGTTTGTTCAGAAAAATTTGTTGGGACTTTTGTCAGTCGTTGCGTTCATCTGGTGGATTTTTGCCGGAACGCAGATAGCGCCGCTTGCATTCTTCACGTTTACAGTCATTTACGGTGGCTACTACATCGATTGGGCAGAGAAAAATCCAGATATTCCGTTGCGGGCGGCAAAACGACACGTGCAGTTTGACGTGGTGTTGGTCGTCGTGATGGCACTGTCCGTTGTGATGGGAACACCACAACTACTGGCAATTCTCGGAGGGGTTGTCTTCGCCTTAGCCACAGTTGGTGCGGATCTCGTGTTGTATTGGCGGGCAAAGCGGCGAACATCGGAGGAATAAGGACGCGTTTTCGGGAGAAGTACTAGGCTGAAACTTTAAGAATTTTTGCAATAGTTGGTATATTGGTCCAGACGCTTCAACTTACCAAAAATTAGACTAAAAAACGGACTCTCGCGTCATAGCGGGAGTCCGTTTCTGTCTATAAAGGGTTATTTTGCGTGGCGGTAACCATATGCGAAGTAGATAACCAGCCCGAATGCGAACCAGACAAGGCTCATCAACCAAGTTTCAGCGCTCAGCTGTGTCATGAAGATGAGGCAGAAGATGAACGAGAGAACTGGCACAACTGGGTAACCAGGCACTTTGAAGCCCTGATTATCAATGTCCTTGTGTCGGCGCAGGGGAATAATCCCGATTGAGACAAAGGCAAAGGCAATCAGTGTTCCGATATTTACCAGGTTAACCAACTGATCAAGCGGAATGAAGCCCCCCATGATGGCGATGATGATGGTGACCGTCCACAGAGAGTGTTCTGGCAACCCGTTCGTGACGTGACCGAACCATTTGGGCAACAGTCCATCGCGGCCAATCGCATACACAAGACGGCTGGAACTGTAAATCATCGTGAGCATCATGGTGAACATCCCCGCCAGTGCGCCAATTGCGATAATGCCGGCGAGTTTTGGCTGGTGGATGACCTGCAAGGCGAAGGAAACGGGGTTGGAGACATCGAGTTTGGTGTAGTGGACAAGCCCCGTCAGCACGATGGCAACTGCGACATAGAGGATGGTGGCAATGATTAACGTGCCAATAATCCCACGCGGCAGCGTCTTCTGTGGCTTTACCACTTCTGGTGCACTCGCAGAAACGGCATCAAAGCCCAAGTATGCGAAGAACACGGTGGCTGCACCCGCTAAAATACCTTTGACCCCAAACGGCGTGAAGGGCTGCCAGTTAACGGGCTTGATGAAGAAAATGCCGACAGCGACGAAAAGCACGATGATGGCAATCTTGACGAGCACCATAATTCGCGAAACAACCATGGAGGCGCGCATTCCGCGACTGAGCAGAACGCCGATGATGAGAACCACGGCCACGGCCACGATGTTGACGTAAGTACCGGCAGCCGGGTTGAAGGAACCGCTGAGTGCCTTAGGGATGGCAAGGCCAAACCCACTGAGCAGTGTTGAAAAGTACCCCGAGAAGCCAGTGGAGACGGCCGCAACGGCAAGCATGTATTCGAGAATTAACGCCCAGCCGATAATCCAGCCGACGATTTCCCCGAAGATGATGTTCCCGTACGCGTAAGCAGAACCCGCAATTGGGAGGGCCGATGAGAATTCGGCATAACACATCGCGGCAAAGCTACAGACGATGGCAGCGAGAATGAATGAAATTGAGATGGCAGGGCCAGCTGTGGTTGCAGCGACGGTACCGGGTAGAATGAAAATCCCGGTACCGATAACGGCCCCAATTCCCAAACTGATGAGATCGCGCGTCCGCAAAGTCCGAACCAGTAAATGGTCGGCACTTGCAGCTTGCTGCACATCAGCTTTGGCGAAGATATGTTTCCAAAATGACATGGGTTAATACTCCTTTTTAGTGACAATACAAACGTTTCTATTTTGCCACACCCAACCAGTTGCGACAAGTCGGGCGGATGTGTTGGCGGGCAAACGACAGGTGACCAAGGATGGTTTGTGCCTGAATATCCGTAGACGGGGGGCTATTCAACTCAAGCGACAAAAAAACGCACCCAGCCGAAAGCGGGTGCGCACGAGGAAGTTAAACCTTCCCGTTTTCTTTTTCGTGCAGGTACTTCGTTTCATCCGGCACGTATTTAAAGTCAGGATCAATTTCATAATCAAGTTGCGTAAAGGCATCTTCCATTAATTGGTTGACCTGATTAAACAATTCTTCATTCAACTTACCGGCTGGCACATTGATTGGGGCGCCAAAGCGAACCGTGATGCGCTTGCGAAGCAGGATTTGGCTGAACTTGAGTGGCCCTTGGTAGACAGCGGGCACGATGGGCACCCGTGCCATCTTTGCAATCATCGTGGCGCCGCCCTTCATCTCGCTTGAGTAGCGGGAGCCGGTTGGGAACATGATGAGGGACAGGTCACCTTGACGCAGGATTTTTACGGGCGTCTTGATGGCACTTGGTCCTGGATGGGCACGGTCAACCGGAAACCCGTTGGCATGTTTAATTATCCAGCGTATGATTGGATTATGGAAGGTTTCGGCCTTCGCCATGAACGCGAATTTGCGTGGAGAAGCGGCGAGGGCGAAAATGATGGGATCCCACCAAGTTCGGTGTGGCCCAACAAGGACGTAGGGACCGTCCGGAATGGCTTCTTTATTCTCGTAGTGTGTGTTACCGTTGAACAACCACACTAGAATCCGGAGTAATCCCCGGGCAAAAGAGTAAAACATTGATTCGCCTCATTTCAGATGCACTATGTCATGAATTATAACATAGCGTGGGGGCGTGCGAACGGAGGAACTAATTTGCAGCTACAGGCTGACGAACGAATTGACCAACTTAAATCACAAGGAATTCAAATTATTCAAAGCAAAAGTGTCTTCGCCTTTTCCCTAGATGCCGTGCTACTCGCGGACTTTGCGGAGGTTGGTCCGAAAAGTCGCGTCGTTGATTTAGCGGCGGGCAATGGGGCTGTGGGTCTTTTTGTGGCCCCAAAAACGGATGAAGACGTTACACTTGTCGAGCTTCAGCCACGGCTGGCAGATATGGCGCAGCGCAGTGCGGTCCTGAATGACCTCGACAATCGGGTGCACGTGCTAAATATTGATTTGGCCGATACTTGGCAGTACGTTGAAAAAGACAGCGTGGACGTGGTGACCTGTAATCCCCCATATTTTAAGGTGCGGCCGGGAGATGTGCAGAACCCTAATGAAGCTCTCGCGCTGGCAAGGCATGAGTTGACCACCAATTTTGACATGGTGGCGGCCATTACGAGCGGCTTGCTCAAAACGGGTGGTAAAACGTTCATCGTGCACCGCCCTGATCGTCTGGAAGAATTGCTACACACGTTGCGGGTGCATGACTTGGCGCCGAAACGCATTCGGTTTGTGCACCCCAAGGCGGGGCGTGAGGCGAACATGGTCTTAATAGAAGCAAGGCGTAGCGGCAAACCAGATGGCATTCGCATTCTCCCCCCCGTGGTTGTTTATGATGATAATGGGGAATACACGTCGGAAGTGGCGGCGCTTCTTCATGACTGAATCAACTGACACATACGGATTTTACGTGCTAGAGTGTGCGGATGGCACGTTCTATGGTGGTTATTCGCCAGACGTTGATGCGCGATTGGCGGCTCACAATGCGGGTCGGGGTGCAAAATATACGAAGACACGTTTGCCCGTGAAGTTACTCTATACAGAGACTTTTGACAACAAACACGACGCGTTATCGGCTGAATGGCACTTCAAACACCAAACACGTCAAAAAAAAGAGCAATTTTTGCGGGCACACGGTGTTGCGTGGTGAAAACCGTTCGGGTATACTAGTCAAGTGTGTGAAACACACAACATACATTGGCGACGGATTGTAGAATCGGTGCTCTGAAGAGTCTTTCCGCAAGATGAAGTCGTCGAGAAGAAAAAAACCATATTATTGGAGGATTTATCATGTCTGTATTGAGCATGAAGCAGCTGCTTGAAGCTGGTGTCCACTTTGGTCACCAGACCCGTCGTTGGAACCCTAAGATGAAGCCATTCATCTTCACGGAACGTAATGGTATCTACATCATTGACCTTCAGAAGACCGTCAAGATGATCGACGATGCTTACAACTTCGTGAAGGATGTCGCTTCTGACAACGGGGTTTTCCTGTTCGTTGGGACCAAGAAGCAGGCACAGGACGCGATTGCTGAAGAAGCAACCCGTGCAGGCCAGTTCTACGTTAACCACCGTTGGCTCGGTGGTACCTTGACCAACTGGAACACCATCCAGACCCGTATTCGTCGTCTGAAGGCAATCAAGAAGATGGCCGAAGATGGTACCTTCGACAAGTTGCCTAAGAAGGAAGTTGCACTTCTGAAGAAGCAGCAGGACAAGCTGACCAAGTTCCTTGGCGGTATCGAAGACATGCCTCGCATTCCAGATGTTCTCTTCATCGTTGACCCACGCAAGGAACGCATTGCCGTTCAGGAAGCTCACAAGTTGAACATTCCTATCGTTGCCATGGTCGACACCAACACCGACCCAGATGACATCGACGTTATCATTCCTTCTAACGACGACGCTATCCGCGCCGTTCGCCTGATCACCGCAAAGATGGCTGACGCTATCGTTGAAGGTCGTCAGGGTGAAGATCAGGCTGAAGATCAGCAGGCTGCTGACCAGAAGTCCGACTCCATGGAAGATGTCGTTGAAGCCGTTGAAGGTGACAACGCTCAGTAATTAAATAAGCTGTCTGGGCCTGGTGCTCCGGGCAGCTTTTTTCATATTATTTCCTATATATACTAAGGAGGACTGCCAGTTATGGCTGCTATTACCGCTAAACAAGTTAAGGAACTCCGTGACAAGACCCAGGCCGGAATGATGGACGCAAAGAAGGCGCTCGTTGAAGCTGATGGGGACATGGACAAGGCAATCGACGTTCTTCGCGAACGCGGTCTCGTTAAGGCTGCAAAGAAGAGCGGCAACATTGCTGCTGAAGGTCTTGCTCAGATTGCAACGGACGGCAACACTGCCGCTGTTGTTGAAGTTAACGCTGAAACTGACTTCGTTGCTTCCAACGACAAGTTCCAGAACTTTGTTAACGCCGTGGCTGCTAAGATTGCTGCTGAAAAGCCAGCTGATCTTGACGCTGCACTCGCACTTGACCTTGATGGCGAAAGCATCGACCAGGCCGCTAAGTCTTTGACTGCCGTTATTGGTGAAAAGATTAGCGTTCGTCGTTTCGCACTCGCAACGAAGGAAGACGATGGCGTCTTCGGTGCTTACTTGCACAACGGTGGCCAGATTGCCGTTCTCGTAACGCTCAAGGGCGGCGACGAAGAAACTGCTAAGGACATTGCAATGCACATCGCTGCAATCAACCCTAAGTACCTTTCCCGCGAACAGGTTCCTGCTGATGAACTTGAACACGAAACGGCTATCTTCACTGAAGAAACCAAGAACGAAGGCAAGCCAGAGAAGATTATTCCTCGGATTGTTGAAGGTCGTGTCAACAAGTGGTTGTCCGAAATCTCACTACTTGACCAGGAATTCGTTAAGGACTCCGACAAGACGGTTGCTGAATTTGCCGCAAGCAAGAACGCAACGGTTGTTGGTTTCGAACGCTTCGCTGTTGGTGAAGGTATCGAAAAGAAGAGCAACGACTTCGCATCCGAAGTTGCTGAACAGATGAAGTAAATTTCATTTGGAAAAGCTGCCACGTTAATTCGTGGTGGCTTTTTATTTTGGAGAGAAGCGGGACATAGAGAGGGTATTTACAGTTGAGTTGTCCTTATTATTGATGAAGTATCCCTCGAAAAAAACATACGGGCACATATCTATGGAGCCGTACCCCACCACCGAAGACACAATCAACCTGGAGCTGAATCTGCCCGTCAACCGCCGTGCTCACATAATTTTTTGTGAGGGGGTGGGGAGATATGGTAAAATGTTAACAGCAAAGAAGAGGAGTTAACGACTAATGGCCAAATATAATCGTATCGTTCTGAAAGTCAGTGGGGAAGCACTTGCTGGAGACACTGGTTTCGGAATTAACCCACCCGTGATTACGGATGTGGCTAAGGAAATCAAAGAAGTTCATGATCTGGGTATCCAGATTGCCATCGTTTGTGGTGGTGGGAACATGTGGCGTGGTCAAACGGGTGCAGAGCTTGGCATGGAACGTGCACAGGCAGATTACATGGGCATGCTGGCAACGGTGATGAACGCACTGGCATTGCAGGATAGCTTGGAATCCATCGGGGTACCAACGCGTGTGCAAACATCCATTGAAATGCGCCAGATTGCTGAACCATACATTCGGCGGAAGGCAGTGCGTCACCTTGAGAAGGGTCGCGTTGTGATTTTTGCAGCCGGCACGGGGAACCCATACTTCAGTACCGACACGACTGCGGCATTGCGTGCAGCAGAAATCAATGCAGATGCAATCTTGATGGGTAAGAACGGGGTCGATGGTGTTTACTCTGCAGACCCTGCAAAGGATGATACAGCCGTTAAGTTCGAATCACTCAGTCACCTGGATGTCATCACCAAGGGCCTGAAGATTATGGACACAACTGCAAGTAGCTTGTCCATGGACAACGATATTCCACTGGTCGTCTTCAACCTGAACGAACCTGGGAACATTCAGCGTGTTGTGCTCGGCGAACAGGTCGGAACAACAATCGAAGGGAGAAATTAAGCATGGCAAACGCAGCAATTGAACGCGCACAAGAAAACATGAAGAAGTCAGAAGCCGTCTTGGAACGTGATTTGGCCGGGATTCGTGCCGGACGTGCAAACGCGGGACTTTTATCTCACGTGAACGTTGAATACTACGGGGCACCAACGCCATTACCACAGATGGCTGCCATTACGATTCCAGAACCACGCGTTCTGCAGGTGAACCCATACGATAAAACTAGTTTGAAAGATATCGAAAATGCCATTCTGGTTTCTGACTTGGGAATTAACCCAATGAACGATGGGACTGTGATTCGGCTGGTAATTCCACAGCTGACAACGGAAACACGTAAGGAGCTCGCAAAAGAAGTAGGCAAGCATGCTGAAGCCGCTAAGATTGCGGTCCGGAATGTTCGCCGGGATGCGATTGACGACCTGAAGAAGCAGCAGAAGGCCGGCGATATTACGGAAGATGACCTGCACCGTTCCGAAAAAGATGCGCAGAAGATCACGGATGCGGCAACGAAGCGTATTGATGAAATTGCGGCCGCTAAAGAAAAGGAAATTATGGAAGGCTAATTTGCCCGCCATTTTGACCATATTTTGAGAGTGCAGCCTCCGCGGAAGACCCAGAAATGGCGAAATCGCGGGGGCTTCTCTTTCATCACGGCCTAAATTCTGCTAAACTGCGTAAGAGAATAAAGCTTGCGAAAGGTGGACATCTTTTGAGCACGGAAAAGTCGTCGTTGAAAAACGAATTACCCGCAGAACGCGTGCCTAACCACGTTGCCATCATCATGGATGGTAATGGTCGGTGGGCAAAGAAACGTTTCTTGCCGCGCATTGCGGGCCACAAACAAGGCATGGATACGGTTCGTACCGTCACACGTGCGGCGAATGATTTGGGCATTAAGGTGCTGACCTTGTATGCCTTCTCCACGGAAAACTGGGGGCGGCCAGAAAAGGAAGTCTCCTACTTGATGAGTTTACCCGTGACATTCTTCACGAAGTTCGTTCCGGAACTCATTGCGCAAAATGTGCGGGTGATGGTCATGGGGGACATCACGCGGTTGCCTGAGTCAACTCGCAAGGCGACCGAAAAGGCGGTAGCGGATACGGCCAACAACACGGGCATGGTGTTAAACTTTGCGCTGAATTATGGCGGTCGGGATGAACTTATTCGCGCCGTGCAGAATATTGCCGGTCAAGTTGCGACAGGAACGCTGACACCTGAAGCTGTGGATGCCAGCACGATTGATGCGGCACTCATGACGGCGCCACTGGGTGATTATGCTGATCCAGATTTGTTGATTCGCACGAGCGGGGAGGAAAGGATTTCTAACTTCCTCTTGTGGCAGATTGCCTATACAGAACTCGTCTTTACGGACAAGCTATGGCCCGATTTCGATGTCGATGCACTGCTGGCGGCATGTCAGCAATACGCTGCGCGCGATCGTCGCTTTGGCAAAGTGAAGTAGGACTGAATAAGGAGACAATTTAAGATGAAACAACGCGTTATTACGGCAGTGATTGCACTTGCCATCTTCATTCCCATCTTAATTGCTGGGGGAATCTGGATTGACATTGCGGCTGCTGCATTGGGGCTCGTCGCAATGAGTGAAATCTTCATCATGCGGAAGAAAATCATTGTGACGATGGAATTCTTCGTTGCGGGGTTTGGGGTACTGGCGCTGATTCTACCGGATAGTCTGTTTGATTGGCTGCCAGAGAATTTGAGTCGAATTGATATTCTGGGTATTATTATCGCAATCTTGCTGGTGATTACCGTTCTCAGTAAGAACAAGACGAACTACGATGATATCGGTGTGACGGCACTGTCCGTGATTTATATTGGGACAGGATTCCACTACTTGGCGCAGATTCGGAACACGCAAGGACAGGGACTCGGGTTACTCATGTTCGCCATGCTGATTGTTTGGCTGACGGATTCTGGTGCCTATATTTTTGGTCGCGCATTCGGGAAGCACAAGCTTTGGCCTGCAATCAGTCCGAACAAGACGTGGGAAGGCTCAATTGGTGGCGTTGTGGTTGCCCTGATTTTCGCTGGCGTATACGCCCAGTTCGTTCCGCTTGGTCACGACCTCATCACGGTATTGACGGTTGCCCTGTTCCTTTCCATTTGGGGCCAGATGGGGGATCTCGTTGAGTCCGCCCTGAAACGTTACTATGGCGTGAAGGATTCCGGTAAAATTCTGCCAGGACATGGCGGCATTCTTGACCGGTTTGACAGCTTGCTGTTCGTCCTGCCATTACTGCACTGGCTCGCATTTGTTTAAGAAACTGCTCTGATTCGGAGGTAGCGAATGACCACCATCATTTGGTTCATCATCATTTTCGGCACAATTGTTATCGTTCATGAATTCGGCCACTACTTCTTCGCCAAGAAGTCGGGTATTTTGGTGCGTGAATTTTCGATTGGGATGGGGCCGAAGCTATTCGGGAGTCGGAAGAACGGCACCGCCTACACGCTCCGTGCATTGCCGCTGGGTGGCTATGTCCGGATGGCGGGATGGCAGGATGAAGAAAGCGAGCTTCAGCCGGGTGCGCAGGTCAGCCTCATTACGAATGAAGCTGGGGTGGTCATGCGCATTAACACGAGTGACAAACTCATGCTTGAGGGCGGCATTCCGCTACAAGTCAGCGGAGCGGATCTCGTTCATGCGTTAACCGTGACCGGCTACGTCAATGGGGACGAGACGGAAGAAGTCACTTATCCCGTTGATCATGATGCAACGGTGATTGAAAGCGACGGAACTGAAATTCAGATTGCACCAACAGATGTGCAATACCAGAGTGTTGCGGTCTGGCGCCGGATGCTTGTCAATTTCGCGGGTCCCATGAATAATTTCCTCCTGGCAATCGTTGCGTTCTTTGTCCTCGCACTCGCGATGGGCACACCGTCAACTACGAATGAAATCGGGGGCACCACAGCCGATTCACCCGCGGCCTTGGCGGGGATTAAGGCTGGTGATAAGATTGTCGCAATCAACGGACAGAAGACACCAACTTTCAGTGCCATTCAGACCGTCATTGAAGCCCACAAGAAACAAACCATGACGTTCAAGGTTACACGTCAACAGCAGACCAAGACGATTCGGGTAACCCCAAAGTCTGGCGTTATTGGCATTACGAGTGACACGAACCATGGTGTTTTGAACGCCATCAAGTATGGCTTCACTCAACCATGGACAATCGCCAAGCAAATTTTTGCGGCACTCAGATCAATGGTGACGGGTGGCTTCTCACTGAACAAGCTTGCAGGTCCGGTGGGGATTTACACGATGACCAGTCAGGCAGCAAAGGGCGGGATTTACAACATCATCTGGTTCCTTGCCTCCCTGTCGGTCAATCTAGGTATTATGAACCTACTGCCAATTCCAATGCTGGATGGGGGCAAACTGGTGCTGAACATCGTTGAAATGTTCCGCCGCAAGCCGATTCCGGCTGAGAAGGAAGGCATGGTGACACTTGTGGGCGCCGTGCTGGTGTTCGGACTCATGATTGCGGTCACCATCAACGACATACTACGAATTTTTTAATCGGTAACAATTCGAATTTTTGAAATTATTTTGAGGGGAAATGAAAAGCATATGAAACAGAGTCGTGTGTTAATTCCAACGACCAAGGAAGTACCAAATGGCGCGGAAGCAAAGTCACATCAATTAATGCTGCGTGGCGGGTACATCAACCAGGTTGCGGCAGGGGTATACGCCTACTTACCACTCGCTGAACGCGTTTTGGCCAACATTGAGAAGATTGTGGACGAAGAAATGGCGAAGATTGATGCCGTTAAGATGCGTCAGCCAGCGCTTCTGCCCGCAGAGCTTTGGGAACGGTCTGGCCGTTACGAAACATACGGTCCAAACCTGTATAAGCTGAAGGACCGGCACGATCGGGACTTAATCCTCGGCCCAACGCATGAAGAAACGTTCACGGAGTTAGTTGCGAACCAGCTAACGAGTTACAAGCGGATGCCAATGGTGCTTTACCAAATCCAGACAAAGTACCGTGATGAAGATCGTCCCCGTTACGGGCTGCTTCGTGGGCGTGAGTTCATTATGAAGGATGCATACTCCTTCACCGCCACGGATGAAGATTTGGATGTCGTTTACAACCAGATGGGTCAGGCGTACCGGAATGTCTTTGACCGTGTTGGCCTGAACTACCGCGCAATCATCGGTGATGGCGGCGCGATGGGTGGGAAGGACTCCACTGAGTTCTCCGCAATTGCCCCAATTGGTGAAGACACGATTGTCTACGCAGATGGTAGTGATTACGCCGCAAACCTGGAAATGGCAACGACGATTATTGCACCACAGAAGTCTGACGAAGCGCTTGGCGATATGCACCTCGTTGACACCGGCGATGCAAAGACGGTGGACGAAGTTGCGGCCAAGCTCAACGTGGCTACCGAACACATCATCAAGTCCGTCTTGTTCATTGCGGATGAAAAGCCAGTGTTGGCAATTGTTCGTGGTAACTTCGAAGTTAACGACGTGAAGCTCAAGAATTTGCTTGGCGCAGACTTCCTCGATATGGCAACGGCTGATCAGGTTGAACACTATTTGCACGTTCAGCCAGGTAACGTGGGGCCAGTTGCGGTTGACGACGATGTAAACGTGATTGCGGATAACAGCGTCATGGGCATGGTGAACGCGTACACGGGTGCAAACGAACCAGGGAAGCACCTGGCAAACGTTAACCCAGGGCGCGACTTCACGCCGAACACGGTTGCGGACATTCGTTTCGTTGTTGAAGGC
The DNA here is from genome assembly GCA_934370925.1 of uncultured Lacticaseibacillus sp. Lineage (GTDB taxonomy): Bacteria > Bacillota > Bacilli > Lactobacillales > Lactobacillaceae > Lacticaseibacillus. The sequence continues at coordinate 73,055 of CAKRNG010000004.1, forward strand.
GAACCTTCTCCAGACGGCAAGGGTAGCCTGCACTTCACCCGTGGAATTGAAATTGGGCACATTTTCAAGCTGGGCACACGCTACTCGAAGATGCTTGGCGCCAACTTCCTGGATGAAAATGGCCGGAGTCAGCCAGTTATTATGGGTTCATACGGAATTGGGATTTCCCGCCTCTTGTCCGCCATCGTTGAACAGACGGCAGATGAAAACGGGATGGTCTGGCCTGCTGCAATCGCGCCTTATGACGTACACGTGGTGCCGATCAACGTGAAGAAGGCAGATCAGGTTGAACTCGCGGAAATGGTAACCAGTGAACTCGAAGCAGCGGGTTACAGCGTCCTGCTCGATGACCGTAATGAACGCCCAGGGGTTAAGTTCGCCGACTCAGATTTGATCGGCTTACCCGTTCGCGTTACGGTTGGGAAAAAGGCTGCGGATGGCGTGGTTGAAGTCAAGTTGCGCCAGAACGAAGAGGGTATTGAGGTTAAGCAGGAAGAGTTGATTAACTCACTCAAGATTCTTCTTGGCGGTACCGAAGCCTAAGTGGATAGGTGCAATCAGATGCGCACGGAATAAAGTGGACGTATCGGGGGGTGCGCCATAAGTCCAAGGCACACGAACGTTACATCCAGTCGCGCGCCAGAAGACTGTCCCCTCACATACAAGGCAGTCCCGGCAGAAATCCTAAGTTCGGGATTTCCACCGGGACTGCCTTGTATACCGGGGCCAAACCGTCTTCTGGCGCAGCCTCCGTTTGTAAGATGGGGCGGGGACATTGGTCCAAGCCCCATCTTTGGTTTTTACCGTGGTCGCCACCTAACGAGTCAGACATAAGTAAGGAGGAAACTTACGTGTTATCAAAACGTGAGATGTTCGTCAAGTTGTTAGAGCAGATTCAGTTAGACCCGAGCATCAGCAACGCGCCGGCATTTGCCACGGCGACAGTTGATGATGTGACGGTGCACACGCAGTCACGGATCTATGACTTTCACGTGACGTTCGGAGAAGTGATTCCGTTCGCAATCTTCCATCAATTCACCACGACGCTTGCGACCAGTTTCGCCCAAATTGCGCAGACGCGATTGTTCGTTGACGTCGCAAATCCACAATATGATGTTGGCATGATTCGTGGTTACTGGAATTACGTTGTGGAATCAGCACTGCAAGGGTCTGCACTCGCGGCCCAGCAGTGTCAGCGGATGGAACCGGAACTGCGGAATCACACGTTGATTCTACCCGTCGAGAATAAGCCCATGGAGGCGTACTTCAAGGACAACGTGGTGGTGGCACTTGAGACGGCTTACCACCAACTTGGCTTTGGTGGATTGTCGGTGCGTCCAGAAGTCGACACCGCTGCGGAACAAGCAAACTTAGCGGAATTCCAAACGAAACGCGAAGAAGCAACGGCGGCCCTCGCTGAACGGGCCGCAAGTGTGATTCAACAGGCAGCTGCTGAGCACAAGAAGGTTGTTCAGAATCCTGCCGTGATGCTGGGGCGGACCATCAAGGACAGCGAAGACATTCTGCAAATGGTGACCATTAACCAAGAAGAACGGAACGTCACGATTGAAGGGTATGTCTTTGACGTTGAAGTCCGCGAGCTGCGGAGTAAGCGGAAGCTGCTGACGGTTAAAATGACGGATTACACGGGGAGCTTCCTCGTGAAGAAGTTTAGTAACGATAAGAACGACGAGGCCGTTTTCGATGCCATCAAGAAGGGCATGTGGTTACGAGTTCGTGGGTCTGTTCAGGAGGATAATTATTCCCGAGAATTGACCGTGAATGCACGCGACATGATGGCCGTAAGTCACGAGGAGCGTCAAGACACAGCGCCTGATGGGGACAAGCGAATTGAACTTCACCTGCACACGAATATGAGCCAGATGGATGCGACGAATTCCATCAGCGATTACGTGAAGCGGGCGAAATCCTGGGGCCATGAAGCCATTGCGGTTACGGACCACGCGGGGCTGCAGGCGTATCCTGAAGCGCACGGTGCGGCCAAGAAAAATGACCTTAAAATGCTTTATGGGGTTGAAATTAATTTGGTCGATGATGGCACGCCAGTTGCGTACCGAAATGACGAACCCCTTGTTTTGGCTGACCAGACGTACGTGGTCTTTGACGTTGAAACCACGGGGCTGTCTGCGGTATACGATAAGGTGATTGAACTTGCTGCCGTGAAGATGAAGGATGGCGCAGTAATCGCGTCGTTCGAAGAAATGATTAATCCCGGATTTGCCTTATCCGACTTCACTATCAACTTAACGAATATTACCAACGAGATGGTGCGCAAAGGGGGAACCGAGGCGGACGTCTTCGCCAAGTTTGCTGCCTTTACGGAAGGTACCGTCATGGTCGGGCATAACGTGACGTTCGACGTGGGGTTCATTAACGCGGCATACCGGCGCCTCAATATGGCCGACATTTCTCAACCAGTTATTGATACCCTTGAGCTTTCACGTACCCTGCACCCCGAAAGCAAAAACCACAAGCTGGACACATTAACGAAGCGCTACAACATTGTGCTTGAAAATCATCACCGTGCGAATGCGGATGCGGAAGCAACGGGTTACTTGATGTATGCGTTGTTCAAGGAAGCAAATGCGATGTTCGGTTGGGATAAGTTGAGTGAGTTGAACCTGCGCGTTGGGAAAGGGGATGCTTACAAGCAGGCCCGTCCCGTCCACGCGGTCGTCATGGCGAAGACGCAAGCAGGACTCAAAAATCTGTTCAAACTTGCCAGTGAGTCGATGGTGAAATATTACTACCGGGTACCACGGGTGCCGCGAAGTCGTCTGAATGCGTTGCGGGAGGGCTTGATTGTCGGTTCTGCCTGCGCGAGTGGTGAAGTTTTCACCGCCCTGATGCAAAAAGGGATTGCGGAAGCACGCGAAATTGCAAAATTCTATGATTACCTGGAAGTGCAACCACTGCCAAACTACAAGCCACTGCTTGACGGGGGCGTTCTTTCCGGCCCAGCACACGTGAAGGACGTCATCGGCAAGATGGTTCAGATTGGGCAGGAGTTGGATAAGCCCGTGGTGGCGACGGGGGATGCACACTACCTTGACCCACACGATGGTATTTACCGGCACATCCTGATTAACAGTCAGGGTGGGGCGAACCCATTGAACCGGCACCCACTTCCTGAAGTACCTTTCCGTTCGACTAACGAGATGCTGGATGAGTTCAGCTGGTTAGGTGAGGAAACGGCCCACCAGATTGTCGTGACAAACACGCACACCGTCGCTGACTGGGTTGATGGTGACATTACGCCCGTCAAGGATAAGCTGTACACCCCAGAAATTCCGGGGGTTAACGAAAACTTTGAACGCGACGTAATGCGCACGGCGCACGCCTGGTACGGGGAAAACCTACCAGAAATCGTGACGGCGCGAATTAAGAAGGAACTGAAGAGTATCATTGGGAACGGGTTTGCGGTCATTTATAATATTGCCCAACAACTCGTACTCAAATCGAATAAAGACGGGTATTTGGTTGGTTCTCGTGGATCGGTCGGTTCAAGTCTGGCCGCCACGCTTTCTGGAATTACGGAAGTGAACCCATTGCCACCGCACTATCGCTGTCCAGATTGTCAGTACAGTGAGTTCTACACGAAGGGGGAATACGGGTCTGGTTTTGACCTGCCCGATAAAAATTGTCCTAACTGTGGCGTTGAACTTATTAAAGATGGACACGATATTCCGTTCGAAACGTTCCTGGGGTTCCACGGGGACAAGGTGCCTGATATTGATTTGAACTTCTCGGGGGACTACCAACCCGTCGCGCATAATTACATCAAGATCTTGTTCGGGGAGAACAATGCGTTCCGTGCGGGTACAATCGGCACGGTCGCTGATAAAACGGCGTATGGTTACGTGAAAGCCTACGAACGGGATACGGGCATTGTGATGCGCGGTGCAGAAGTCGATCGGCTCGCGTCCGGGGCAACGGGTGTTAAGCGAACAACTGGGCAACACCCAGCTGGGATTCTAATCGTGCCGGACTACATGGATATTTATGACTTCACGCCAATTCAGTATCCGGCCGATGACCAAACCGCAGCTTGGCGGACGACCCACTTCGATTTCCATTCAATTCACGATAATATCCTGAAGATGGATGTGCTGGGACATGATGACCCAACGATGATTCGTATGTTGCAGGATTTGTCTGGGATTGATCCCCACACGATTCCAACTGATGACCCTGGTGTTATGGGCCTGTTCTCGGGGACCGACACGATTGGGGTAACGCCAGAACAAATAAACAGTAAGACCGGGACGCTTGGGGTGCCTGAATTTGGGACCCGCTTCGTTCGGGGGATGTTGGAAGAAACCAAGCCATCCACCTTCTCGGAATTACTTCAGATTTCGGGTCTTTCTCACGGGACGGACGTGTGGTTGGGTAACGCGGAAGAGCTTGTGCAACAAGGCGTCATCTCACTGAAAGATGTCATTGGTTGTCGTGATAATATCATGATGGACTTGATTCACTGGGGGATGGATGACTCCATGGCGTTCAACATCATGGAGCACGTGCGTAAAGGGCGCGGGATTCCGGATGACTGGCAACAGGCCATGCGGGACAACGAAAACGTGCCTGATTGGTACATTGACTCCTGCCTGAAGATTAAGTACATGTTCCCGAAAGCCCACGCGACGGCGTACGTCATGATGGCGTTACGGATTGCTTGGTTCAAGGTCTACTACCCACTGGTGTATTACGCAGCCTACTTCTCCGTTCGTGCGGAAGATTTCGACCTCGTGGCAATGAGTCGGGGGAAGGATGCAGTGAAGGCCGCCATCAAGGAAATCAGCGACAAGGGGAACGAAGCAAGTGCGAAGGAAAAGGGATTGCAGACGATTCTGGAAATTGCCAACGAGTGTGAAGAACGCGGCATCAATATTCGCATGGTGGATATTGAGCGGAGTGATTCACGTGACTTCTTGATTCAAGATGACCACACCTTGCTTGCGCCATTCCGGGCCATTCCTGGTCTGGGGGGCAACGTGGCAAAACAGATTGTCTCTGCGCGTGAAGAAAAGCCATTCCTGTCGAAGGAAGACTTGCAGAATCGTGGGAAGGTTTCGAAGACGCTCATCGATTACATGACGGAACAACACGTGCTCGATGCGTTGCCAGACGAAAACCAGCTGTCCCTCTTTGATAATTTGTTCTAGATAAATCATTGTGTGACGCGGTGGCTGTGCCAGAAGACGGCTTGACCGCGGAACCAAAAACAGTGCTCACATAAATCCGGAATTGGGATTTATGTGGGCACTGTTTTGTCGTATGAGGGAAAATTTGAAATTTCAGCATTTACCTTTAGAACGTGGTGCAACGCTTGCTTAAACACGGCTTAGGCATTACGATGAAGAGCGTAGATTAAAGCCATATTGGTGAGAGGATGAATAATTGTGCGTGCAGCAGAATTGATTAGTTTGTTACAGGTGAGCCCCCAGGATCGGCAGCGGGTGCTGGCCACAAACCCAGAGATTACGACGTTGACTGCCAACACGAAGGAAGTTGTTCCGGGAAGTTGCTTTGTTGCGATTCACGGGAATATGTTTGATGGACACGACCATCTAGCAGAAGTATTCGCAGCGGGTGCAGCCTTTGCCGTCGTGGAACGACCTGTTGCCCAGGAATTCCGGGATAAGGTCATTAAGGTACCGAATACGCACAAGGCACTGGCTCAGCTCGCGGTGCGCTACTACGACAATCCAAGTCGCGATTTGCGGATGGTTGGTGTGACCGGGACGAACGGGAAAACAACCGTGAGCCATCTGGTTGCGAAGATTATGGAAGATGCCGGTTACTCCATGGGCATTATCGGGACGATTGGGAACGAAATCGGCGGTGAAAACAAGCCTGCTTTGAACACAACGCCAGATGCACTCGCCATGCAGCGGATGTTTGCCGAGATGCGTGATGATCAGCAAGCCGGTTGCGCGATGGAAGTTTCCTCGATTGCCCTCGCGCAGGGACGTAGCTGGGGTGTCGACTTCGACACGGTCATCTTCACGAACTTCACGGAAGATCACCTTGATTACCACGGCACGATGGAAGCTTACTTCCAGGCAAAGGCCGAACTCTTCACGCAGGTGGGGAACGGTTATGGTGCGTTTCCTAAGACGGCAGTCATCAATTCCGATGATGAAGCAGGATTACGTTTAGTTGAAATGAGCACGCAGACGGCCACCAACGTGTTGACGTACGGGATTGACGGCAATGCTGATATCCGCGCAACGAACGTTCAGGTGACTGGACACGGGACACGTTTTGACATCGAGTTCTTCGGCCAGATTTACCACGTCACGATGCGCTTGATTGGGAAGTTCAATGTGTACAACGTGCTGGCTGCGTTCGGTGCCGCATACGGGCAGGGCTTAACGCCTGAACAGATTATTCGGTCACTTGAAAGCGCTGTGGGTGTCCCAGGTCGTTTCCAGGTTGTGCCAAACGAAAAAGAAATCATCACGATTGTCGATTACGCGCACACACCAGATGGCCTGGAAAATGTATTGGAAACCATCCATGAATTCGCAAACGGTCGCGTCTACTGTGTCGTTGGGTGTGGCGGTGACCGTGACAGCAACAAGCGTCACATCATGGGGAACATCGCGGTGAAGTTAGCCTCTGACCCAATCTTCACGTCAGATAACCCCCGCACGGAAGACCCACAAGCCATCCTGGATGACGTGACGAGTGAATTGACACCAGACCAGTACGTCGAAATCCCAGATCGTCGCGAAGCCATCAAGTACGCTATCAACCACGCTGGTGCGAACGATGTGGTTCTGATTGCAGGGAAGGGTCACGAAGACTACCAAATCATCGGACGGACAAAGCACCACTTCAGCGATTTCGAAGTTGCCACTGAACTCCTTAACGACTAGAAGTTTTAGGCGGGACATTAGCGGCGGTGCGCTAACGTCTTATCGAGGGGTGATTTGCGAATTGGGGTATGTCCTATTCGAATTGTTCTGTGATGTGAGTGACTGGGTTTTGGTCAAAATTATGGCGCCGTGCCCCACCACTGGAGACACGCCCAAACCGGAGCCGGACTTTTCTTACCAGCAGCCGTCCATAAAAAACCATTACTACCATAAATTTGCATAAAATTAATTCTTGTGGTATGTTGAACTTAGAAATTTCAAGACCTCGGTCGAGTGAGCAGCGATGCTCACTCTTTTTATTGGAATATGCCCCTAAAACCGTCTTTTTTCGGTTCCAAAAGGCATGACAAGCGCTTGGCGCAACGAATCGATAACACGAGGCTTCGAAGTGAGAAATCTATTGACGAATGGGTACACCGATTTCTGTGTACGGACGTTCGTTGCGTAAGGAGGGACACGATGAGTACAGTAGTTGACAACGTGAAGACGATTGTCGATCCAATCCTTGAACAGCACGGTTTTTACCTTGCAGACCTTGAGTTTGTGAAGGAGGGTGCTGGCTGGTACCTGCGCGTTTACATTGATAAGCCAGGGGGTATCACGCTGAACGATTGTGTTGTCGTTAACGACGAGCTGAGTGAAGCACTTGACAACGTTGATCCTGATCCAATTCCTCAGGCTTATTACCTGGAAGTTTCCAGTCCTGGGGCTGAACGGCCACTTAAGACCGAAGCTGATATGGAACATGCAGTGGGTGAATACATCCACATTAGCTTGTTCCAGAAACAGGATGGGGAGAAGGTATTTGAAGGCACGTTGCTGAACCTTGATGCCGAGGAGTTAACGCTCGACGTGAAGATTAAAGCGCGTAAGAAACAAATTACCTTTGTCCGCAAAAATATCGCGAATGCACGGCTTGCAATTGAATTTTAGCCGGAATAAAAAGTTCGATGTAAGGAAGGAATCACATGTCAAAGGAAATGATTGAGGCACTCGATGCCTTAGAAACCGAAAAGGGCGTAAAGAAGGAAGTTGTCATTGAAGCACTCGAAGCTGCTTTGACAAGTGCCTACAAGCGTAACTACAACCAGGCACAAAACGTTGAAGTCACCTTTGATGGCAAAAAGGGTGACATCAAGGTTTACGCCGTCAAGGAAGTCACTGAAGAAGTCTTCGATTCACGCCTTGAAGTTGCATTGAAGGATGCCGTCGAGATTAACAAGGCATACGAAATCGGTGATGACATTCGTTTCGAGGTCACCCCACGTGATTTCGGTCGAATTGCGGCACAGACGGCCAAGCAGGTCATCATGCAGCGGGTTCGTGAAGCTGAACGTGAAAATGTCTACAATGAATACTCCAAGTATGAAGAAGAAATCATGCAGGGGGTCGTTGAACGACGCGACAACAAGTTCGTGTACGTTTCTCTCGGCAAGATTGAAGCGGTTCTTGGCAAGGGTGACCAGATGCCAAACGAACGCTACGAAGCGCACGACCACGTGAAGGTCTTCGTAACGAAGGTCGAAAACGCAACGAAGGGCCCACAAGTATTCGTGAGTCGGACGGCGCCAGGCCTCGTGAAGCGGTTGTTTGAACAGGAAGTCCCTGAAATTTTTGACGGGACCGTCGAAATTGTTGGCATTTCGCGTGAAGCCGGCGACCGGACGAAGATTGCGGTTCGCAGTATGAACGAAGATGTTGATGCTGTTGGGACCACCGTTGGGCCTCGTGGTGCACGTGTTCAGGCGGTTGTGAACGAACTGTCTGGTGAAAACATTGATGTTGTGCAGTGGGAAGAAGACGCAGCGGATTACATTGCCAATGCGCTGAACCCCGCACAGGTGATTGCTGTTCAGTTCAACGACGAGAACAACGAACGCAGTGCAACCGTCATTGTGCCTGACTACCAGTTGTCACTTGCAATTGGGAAGAAGGGTCAGAACGCACGTCTGGCTGCAAAGCTGACGGGCTTCAAGATTGACATTAAGCCTGAATCCGAAGTTGAATTCGTTGATGACGAAGAACTGACGGAAGAAGACGAAGCGCTGATTGCTGAACAAGATGCTTCCGAGGACGTTGTGCCTGAAGAAACCGCACCACTTGCAGACGACGCTGAATAAGTGAAGCAACGATTGCCACAAATAACGCACGGGTTATTTGACGGTAGACGTTTAGAATCAATTAACTATTGGGGGTGGCAGAATGAAACCACGTAAAATTCCGATGCGCAAAGATTTACTAACCGGTGAAATGCACCCGAAGAAAGAAATGATTCGGGTCGTGAAGACGGCGGACGATGTTCTGGCAATTGATCCAACCGGCAAGCAGGCGGGGCGCGGCGCTTATGTCGCTTTAGACCCGGCTGGCGTTAAGAACGCTGCGAAAAAGCACGTGCTGGAAGGCGCCTTTGGGATTAAGGTGGACGCACAGTTCTATGATGAACTGTTTGACTACGTTGATCACCAGAAGGCACGTCGCGAACTATTTGGCGATAAAGCATGACAGACAACGGCAAATTGTTGAATATGATTGGCCTGGCAAAGCGCGCCGGTAAAGTTGAGACGGGGACTAATTTTACGATTAAAGCCATCTCCGATAAACAGGCACGTCTGGTGATTCTTGCCAATGACGCCAGCGACAATCTGAAGAAGAAAGTGACCGATAAGGCAACGTTTTATGATGCAACGGTGATTTCACCAATTTCTACCGTTGAATTAAGCTTTGCTATCGGCCGACAGCGAACGGTCATCGCGATTACGGATGCAGGATTTGCAGAGGCAATCACGAAATTGACCTAGAAGCAGATAGGAGCGTGAACAGATGGGCAAAAAGCGTGTATATGAACTCGCTAAGGAATTGAACATTAGTAGCAAGGATGTTCTGAACACGGCGCAGACACACGGGATTGACTTGAACAATAACATGAACACCATTAACGAACAGGACGAGAAGACCATCAAAAAGGCAATTACAAGCGCAACCATACCTGAAACGAAGACCGAAGTCAAAGCTGAAGCCAAGCAGACGGAAGCACCAAAGACGGTCGCAAAGGCTGAAACCAAGCAGACAGAGGCCGCCCCTAAAGCTGACACCAAAGCAAGCGAAGTCAAGACGGGCACAACGCACGCCAAGCACGTCTCTGCAGATGGCAAGACGAAGATTAGCCGTAACGCGATTCGTCGCCCAGGAACACAGCAACAGCGTCCTGGCACGCAGAACAACAATGGTGGTAACCGGAACCGGAACAATAACGGGAATGGCAACCAGCAAAACCATGGTGGTCAGGGCAACAACCATGGTCAGAACCGGAACAATAACGGTGGTCAGCGGAACGACCAGCAACGCGGGAACAACGGCCAGCGTAATGGCAACCAGCAGAACCGCGGTCGCCAGCAGAACCGGAGCAACACGCCGGCACCTGCAGCACGGCCAAACCCAGGTCGCGCTGCTGCACGTGCTGAAGCATTGCGTCAGCGTCAGCAGAGCGAATTCCGGACGACTGCAGCACCAATTGGTAAGTTCCAGGAACCAGCGCCAGCACCAAAGCCAAAGGTAGAGGCAAAGAAGCCAGAAGTTAAGGCACAGGCTAAGCCAGCTACCAAGCAGAATCAGAACGCGAAGCCAGCCGCAAACAAGACGCAGCAGGCACCCGCAAAGAAGGCGCCAGCACAGGCAGCAACAACGTCTAACACGACAGCTAAGAAGGACGGTAACGATAATAATCGTCAGGCAAAGCGTGAACGTAACTTCCGCTCTGGACGTCAGGAGACGCCATACAAGGGGAAGCGGAATAAGCGTAACAAGCGGAATCAGCGGAGTAACGAACCAAAGAAGCCCGTTTCTGTACGTAAGGATCGGCCATTACCCGAAGTATTGGTCTACTCTGACGGCATGAACGCCCAAGACCTTGGGAAGCTGTTGCACCGCGAACCAGCCGAAATCATCAAGAAGTTGTTCATGCTCGGCGTGATGGTTAACCAGAACCAGAGCCTTGATGGGGACACGATTGAACTCATCGCGACTGATTACGGCATCGAATCCGAAAAGAAGATTGTTGAAGATATCACCGACCTTGATAAGGTATTCGAAGAAGAAACCCACACGAGTGACAACCTGACGCCACGTGCACCAGTTGTAACAATCATGGGACACGTTGACCACGGGAAGACCACCCTGCTGGATAAGCTCCGTCACACCCACGTGACGGAAGGCGAAGCCGGTGGGATTACCCAGCATATTGGTGCTTACCAAGTTAACCTGAACAACCGTTTGATTACGTTCCTGGATACCCCAGGTCACGCCGCCTTCACCAACATGCGTGCGCGTGGTGCTGATATCACTGATATCATCATCTTGGTCGTTGCTGCGGATGATGGTGTGATGCCACAAACCATCGAAGCAATCAACCACGCTAAGGCTGCTGGTGCACCAATCATCGTGGCGGTCAACAAGATTGATAAGCCAGGTGCGAACCCGAACCACGTTATGGAACAGCTCGCTGAATACGAACTCATTCCAGAATCATGGGGTGGGGAAACCATCTTCGTTGAAATTTCCGCGAAGTTTGGGAAGAACATCGATCAACTGCTCGAAATGATTCTGCTTGAAGCCGACATGCTTGAATTGCAAGCAAATGCCGACCAGAAGGCAGTTGGGACTGTGATTGAAGCCCGTCTTGATAAGGGGAAGGGTTCCATCGCAACGGTTCTCGTGCAACAAGGGACACTCCACGTTGGGGACCCTGTCGTTGTTGGGAACACGTTTGGTCGTATCCGGACCATGACCAACGACCGCGGTCGTCGCGTCAAGGAAGCTGGCCCAAGTACGCCTGTTGAAATTACCGGGATGAACGATGTGCCTCAGTCCGCTGACCGTTTCGTTGTCTTCAGTGATGAAAAGACGGCGCGTGCAGCTGGTGAAGAACGTGCTAAGCGTGCCCTTGAAAAGGTTCGTGAACAGACGCACCGTGTCACGCTCGACAACTTGTTCGAATCCATGAAGGAAGGTCAGCTCAAGGAAGTTGACGTTATCATCAAGGGTGATGTGCAAGGTTCTGTTGAAGCAATTGACGGTTCGCTTCGTAAGATTGATGTTGAAGGTGTTCGTGTCAACATCATTCACAAGGCCGTGGGTGCCATCAACGAATCCGACGTGACGCTGGCAAGTGCTTCTAACGCCATCATCATTGGGTTTAACGTGCGTCCAACTGCCCAAGCGAAGGCTCAGGCGGATACGGAAGACGTTGATATTCGTCTCCACAGCGTGATTTACAAGGCAATTGATGAAATTGAATCCGCAATGAAGGGGCTTCTTGAACCTGTCTACGAAGAAAAGGTTATCGGTTCCCTTATTGTCCGTGAAACCATCAACGTTTCTAAGATTGGGACCATTGCTGGTGCTTACGTGGATAATGGTTACATCACGCGCGATGCAGGCGTTCGCCTCATCCGTGACGGGATTGTTATTTACGAAGGGCAGCTTGGCAGTCTCCGTCGCTTCAAGGATGACGTCAAGGAAGTTCGTTCCGGCTTCGAATGTGGTCTGACAATTGAAGGCTACAACGACATCAAGGTCGACGATCAGATTGAAGCCTTCAAGATGGAAGAAGTTCCCGTTAAGTAATTAACGCGAATGATTTAGATTTAAAAGTGGAGGAAAAACCATGAAACACCGTATTGGTCGTGTTGAAACACAGATTCAGCGCGAAATTGACGACATTCTCTTGAAGCTCGTCAATGACCCACGCGTTATGGGTGTCACCATCACTGGCGTGAAGCTGACTGGTGACCTCCAGCAAGCAACGGTTTACTTCAGTATCCTGAGTGATGACGACAGCAAGATGGCTGACGCCAAGGCAGGATTGGACAAGGCAAGCGGCCTCATTCGCCGTGAACTTGGCCAGCGCATTCGGTTGTTTAAGGTGCCAACCTTGGCATTCAAGCAAGACGAATCCGTTCAGTACGGGGCACGGATTGACCAGCTCCTCGCACAGACGAAGCGTGAAGATTAGTGAGAAGGCACTTTTGCGGCAAGCAGAAGTGCCTTTTTGCTACGATTTAAGCTATAATATTTAAAATACGAATGAAAACGATTGGAAGCGTGGCTATTGGGAAATATCATCAATTTGTACAAACCATTTTTTGAAGTGAGTGATTGGCACGCCGCCGTGATGACAAGTGCCGGTTTAATGACCATTTTGACGTTAGCCATCATGGAATGCCTACTTTCAGTCGATAATGCGGTCGTGCTCGCGGCACAGACGCAATCCTTGGGCAATCCGAAGAAGGAACGAAGCGCGCTGATGTGGGGTCTTTGGGGGTCCTACATTTTCCGCTTTATTGCAATTGGTCTCGGGAGTTTCCTGATGAAGTTCTGGGGGGTAAAGGCGTTGGGCGCTGCTTACCTGCTTTGGATGTCCTTGCATTTCTTCTATGAACAGCACGCACCTAAGCCAACGGGTGAACAGGCAGAAAAGAAGAAACCGAAATCTTTTTGGGGCACCGTTGCGGCAATTGTGTTACTCGACTTTGTCTTCTCAATTGATTCCATCTTGACCGCGCTCGCGATTGACGATAATCCAGTGATTGTCTTGATTGGGGGGTGTATCGGAATACTGGCCATGCGGTTTGTGGCCCAGATGATGATTGTGTTGTTGACGAAGGTGCCCGAATTGCTCTACATGGCCTACGTTCTGATTGGGTTCATTGCCATCAAGTTAGGATTGAGCTTGCCGATGATTAATATTGAAATTTCGAATACCTTCTTCAGTTTGTTTGTGCTAGTTGCTTTCATCGCAACGTTTGCTTGGCACGGATATAACAAACGCCGGCAACACAGTGTGAAGAAGTAGCATTTGATTGTGAAAGGGGAATAACGATGGACGGCTTTTTGCCCATTTATAAACCCGCTGGTATGACCAGTGCGGATGTTGTATTTAAGGTGCGCAAGATTGTGCACATGAAGCGTGTCGGGCATTCTGGGACGCTTGACCCGAGCGTGGATGGCATGTTGCCAATTGCGTTGGGCGCAGCAACGAAGGCGATTAGCCGCTTGCAGGCTAGTGGTAAAATTTATACGGGTTCAGTTCAGTTCGGCTTTGCCACAACAACGGAGGATCTGGACGGGGAGGTCGTTGAACGAACGCTCCTGACGACACCGTTTAGCGAGGCGGAAATCGATGCCGCAATGGCCACCTTCAAGGGTGAAATTACGCAAATTCCACCAATGTTTTCTGCGGTGAAGGTAAATGGCCGGCGTCTATACGAGTACGCACGCGCGGGAGAAACGGTTGAACGTCCGCAGCGAATTGCGATTATTGAGAACTTTGAGCGGACGGGGGCGCCCGTATTCGATGCAGAAGCCGGGACACAGCGCTTTCCGTTTGTTGCTGTTGTGGGGAAGGGGACGTATATCCGAACACTCTCCGTTGACCTCGGGAAGAAGCTGGGTGTCGCGGCGGCGATGAGCCAGCTGACCCGGCAAAAGAGTGGTGGTTTCACGTTAGATCAGGCTGTCACGCTTGAACAATTGGCTGAAGCCGTTGAGAACGGCACGCTGGGTCAGTGCGTTGTGCCACTGAACCATGCGTACCAAGACGTGCCCACGCACGCTCTGACGGACGCACAGTGGGTACGTGTCCAAAATGGTGGCCGAATTCAGCTAAACGGTGATGACGCGCTTGTGGGGCTTGAACGGGATGGGCTGCTCAAAGCGATTTATCAGCGAACGGAAGATGGCGATTACCGTCCCGAAACCATGTATTTAGCAAATGACGGAGGACGCAATGCAACAGATTGAGATTGTGCCACCGTTAGCGACAGCGCAGGTACCCGAAACGCCCATCGTGCTCGTCCTTGGCTTTTTTGATGGGGTGCACCGTGGTCATCAAGCCGTAATTGCGGCCGGCCGAGCAGAGGCGGATAAGTGGCATTTGCCCCTCGCGGTGATGACCTTTAATGAGCACCCCGCCATTGTTTATGGGGGCGCGGATGAAGCAACATTCACGTATCTTTCGACGCAGGAACGCAAAGCAACGCTCATGGAGGCGAATCACGTGGATTTGCTCTACACGGTTCACTTCACGTCCGAATTTGCGCGCCTGGATCCGCAACATTTTGTGGATCAATACCTCGTTGGCTTGAACGCCGCGGTTGTTGTGGCGGGCTTTGACTACACGTACGGGAAGAAGGAAATCGCGAATATGGCCCGTTTAGCGGCGTATGCGCGGGGACGATTTGATATTGTTGAAGTGCCGGAACATACGTATAAGGAAGGCAAGATTAGTTCGACGCGGATTCGTCAGGCGTTAAGTGACGCAGATGTGGATTTGGCGAACACGCTTTTTGGCTACACGTACACGACAACGGGCACCGTGGTCCATGGCGAAGCACGCGGCAGAACGTTGGGCTTTCCAACCGCAAACATTGAAACCGCCCGTCAAGAAACGTTGCCGGGTATTGGCATTTATGTCGTGTCGATGCAGGTGGCAGGTACTTGGTATGGGGGCATGGCCTCTGTTGGGCGGAACGTGACGTTTGGTGAAGGCCGTGATGTGACGCTTGAAATCAATTTGTTTGATTTTTCAGGAGACATTTACGGACAGGACGTCACCGTTCGTTGGCACCATTATCTGCGCGGCGAAGTGAAGTTTAGTGGCGCTGAGGCGTTGGTCGCACAACTTCATCAGGATCAGATCGCCAGTCAGAAATGGCTGACCGAACACGCGATTCAAGTCGCGGGTGTTGATGATTAAAGTCAATCCAAAGACGGATGACGCGTTGGTTTCATTAATAGATAATAGAATCATCAGAAAGGAGTGCCAGGTGCATTCCTTTTCTTGTGCTGTGAGTTGAACGTGTGCCTATGTGTGTTTCAGTTGATATTTGTGTTGCGTCCCTCTCGTGGGTGCACCATAAGTGTAAGGGCCACGAAGGTTACATCCTAAGTCGAGCTACGTGTCCCAGAAGTCTGCGCTTAACCCAGAATTGATGGAGGTGGAAGTACACCACCTCCATCAATTCTACGTTAATGCTCAACTTCTGACCGGGGCACTTCGCTGCGATTCGTCTTCTGGCACAGCCTCCACCATCAAACTATTTATTTTCTTAGCACTCGACAGTTGACTTTGCTAATTGGCGGGAGTAATATAATTAGCGTTAGCACTTATTGAAGATGGGTGCTAAAAAGGAGGTGGCAACATGCTGACGAAGCGTGAATTGATGGTTTTAAATGAGATTATCCGTTCTTACACTGAAACGGGGCAACCGGTTGGGAGTAAGTCATTACTGGCGACGCTACCGATGCATGTCAGTTCAGCCACAATCCGTAACGACATGGCGGCGTTAGAAGATGCCGGATTGATTACGAAAACGCACAGTAGTTCGGGACGTATTCCGAGTGCTTCTGGTTATCGTTATTATCTCGACCACATGTTAACGCCAGCCGCGCTACCCCAGGCTGATTTGCAGACGATTCAGAATTCATTCGGGGACAATTACCACCGAATCGATGATATCGTCGAACAATCAGCGCGAATCCTCTCTAACTTGACGAGCTACACAGCCATCACGTTGGGGCCGGAAGTTTCCGCCCTGACACTTGAGGGGTTTCGCATCGTTCCACTGGGGGGAAGGCAAGTCATGGCCATCATCGTTTCCAGTGATGGGAGTGTTGAGAACCAAGTCTTTAACCTGCCAGAAGGGGTCAGTTCAGATGATGTTGAGCGTGCGATTCGAATCGTGAACGATCAGCTTGTCGGACTGTCCTTGCCAGAGGTTGCGCAGAAGTTGCAAACCGAGGTCCCAGCCATGTTGATGCGGCAATTCACCACACCAGATGGCTTCCTCGATATTTTCGGTTCGGTGCTGAAACAGGCCGTGACGGAACGCTTCTATGTTGGCGGACGGTTGAACTTAATGGACTACTTCGGCCCAGACAATATTGGTGAGTTGAAAGATGTGATGCGCATCATGAATCACACCGACGATTTGAACCGCCTTTTATC
Source organism: uncultured Lacticaseibacillus sp. (assembly GCA_934370925.1). Lineage (GTDB taxonomy): Bacteria > Bacillota > Bacilli > Lactobacillales > Lactobacillaceae > Lacticaseibacillus. The sequence continues at coordinate 89,963 of CAKRNG010000004.1, forward strand.
TGACGATTCAGATCATCCCATCTCCGTGCGTTTAGGGAGCGAAATGTCGGACGATTCATTACGGAACCTATCCGTGATTACCGCCCGTTACGCTGTCGGCGACCACGGTCAAGGGACCATCGCGCTAATAGGGCCGACGTCCATGCCGTACTCGAAGATGATTGGGTTGCTCGATGCCTTTCGGGGTGAACTCGCAAAGCGCCTAATGAATTACTACAACCACATGCAGTGAGTTGCAAACTATAGTGAAGGGAGCCTGACAATGGTGAAGCACGAAGCCGATAACACTGAAAACAGTGTCGACGAACTCGAGCGATTGAAGGCAGAGATAAGCGCCAACTCTCTCCGCGACCTTGAAGCACTGTCCGCTGAGGAAACAGTTGCTGAGGACGCGCAGTTGAAGAAGGAACGCGATGAATACGAGGACAAGTATTTACGCGCGACTGCCGAGATGCGGAACATGAACACCCGGTTTAAGAAGGAACGCGAACAGCTGCTCCATTTTGACGGGCAGAAGGTCATTACGTCCATTCTGCCTGTAATTGATAATCTTGATCGGGCGCTCCAATCTGAAGTGACAGATGACGGTGCAGACCAGCTCAAGAAGGGCGTCCAGATGGTGTTTGACCATTTGCAGAACGCCATGAAGGATGCGGGTGTGACGGAAGTGGGGGCTGTTGGCCAGCCATTTGACCCAACCGTTCATCAAGCGGTTCAGACCGTTGCGGCGGATGCTGACCACCCTAAGGATACCGTGGTAACTGTGTTCCAGAAGGGCTATAAGCTTCACGAACGTGTGTTACGTCCAGCTATGGTTGTGGTTGCGAACTAGTCGGGTGAACCGACACGCAACCGCAAAAATAAATACAGTTAATTAATTCATTCAAGAAACGAGGTTATTTCAATGTCTAAAGTTATTGGGATTGATTTGGGAACCACAAACAGTGCCGTTGCGGTACTTGAAGGTGGCGAACCTAAGATTATTACGAACCCTGAAGGCAACCGGACCACACCTTCTGTTGTTGCGTTCAAGGATGGCGAAATTCAGGTTGGGGAAGTGGCAAAGCGCCAGGCAATCACCAACCCAGATACCATTATTTCCATCAAGCGGCACATGGGCGAAGCCGGCTACACGGTTCAGGTAGGCGACAAGAAGTACACCCCACAGGAAATCTCCGCGATGGTGCTTCAGTACATCAAGAAGTTCTCCGAAGATTACCTTGGCGAAAGCGTTGAAAAGGCCGTTATTACGGTTCCTGCTTACTTTAACGATAGCCAGCGTCAGGCAACCAAGGATGCTGGTAAGATTGCGGGTCTGGAAGTTGAACGTATCGTCAACGAACCAACTGCTTCCGCATTGGCATACGGGCTCGACAAGACGGACAAGGACGAAAAGGTTCTCGTTTATGACCTTGGTGGTGGGACGTTTGACGTTTCCATCCTCCAGTTGGGTGACGGTGTGTTCGAAGTGCTTTCCACAAACGGGGATACTCGTCTTGGTGGGGATGACTTTGATAACAAGATTATCGACTGGTTGGTTGCAAGCTTCAAGGCTGACAACGGCATCGACCTGTCTCAGGACAAGATGGCGCTCCAACGTCTGAAGGATGCAGCTGAAAAGGCCAAGAAGGATCTCTCTGGTGTTTCTTCCACGCAGATTTCCCTGCCATTTATCTCTGCTGGCGCAAACGGCCCACTGCACTTGGAAAAGACCTTGACGCGTGCCCAGTTTGACCAGATGACGGCCGACTTGGTTGACCGTACCCGTATCCCTGTTCAGAACGCTTTGAAGGACGCAGGTTTGTCTGCTTCCGACCTGGATAAGGTTATTCTGAATGGTGGTTCAACCCGTATTCCTGCAGTTCAGGAAGCTGTTAAGAGCTGGACGGGCAAGGAACCTGACCACTCCATCAACCCTGATGAAGCTGTTGCCTTGGGTGCTGCAATCCAGGGTGGGGTAATCACTGGTGATGTGAAGGACGTTGTGTTGCTTGATGTAACACCACTTTCCCTTGGGATTGAAACCATGGGTGGCGTCTTCACGAAGCTCATCGACCGGAACACCACAATTCCAACCAGCAAGTCTCAGGTCTTCAGTACCGCTGCTGACAACCAGCCAGCCGTCGATATCCACGTGCTCCAGGGTGAACGCCCAATGGCAGCGGATAACAAGACGATGGGTCGTTTCCAGCTCGCTGACATCCCTGCAGCCCCACGTGGCGTCCCACAAATCGAAGTGAAGTTCGACATCGATAAGAACGGGATTGTGCAGGTTTCCGCCAAGGACTTGGGAACGGGTAAGGAACAGAACATTACCATTAAGAGTTCAACCGGTCTTTCGGATGACGAAATCGACCGCATGGTGAAGGAAGCTCAGGAAAACGAAGAGTCCGACGCTAAGCGGAAGGAAGAAGTTGACCTACGTAATGACGTCGACCAGCTTTTGTTCCAGACCGACAAGACGCTGAAGGACCTCGAAGGCAAGGTTTCTGAAGAAGAAATTCAGAAGGCCAAGGACGCCCAAGAAGAACTGAAGAAGGCCCAGCAGGACAATGATCTTGAAGCCATGAAGGAAAAGCGCGATGCTTTGTCCAAGGTTGTTCAGGACTTGACCGTTAAGTTGTACGAACAGGCCCAGCAGGCACAACAGACTGCCGGCGCTGAAGGTGCGGCTGATGCATCTGCTGCTTCTGACGATAAGAAGCAGGATGATGATGGCACCATTAACGGTGAGTACACGGACGTTAACGACAAGAAGTAACCGCTAATTATTGCGGAGGGCCAAAGTCCGCGTCGCGGATTTTGGCCCTTTCTTTTTGTCAGGGCGCGTCAGCAGAAATTCACGTAGCCTTGACTAGGCATCGATTAGCCACTGTGCTACTGTATTAGTACGATTTCTTTTTTAGAACAAGGAGGCCACTCATGGCGGAACAGAAAGATTACTACGAAACGCTTGGCGTCTCACGGGATGCTAGTGATGATGAGTTAAAGAAGGCGTTTCGGAAGCTGTCCAAGAAGTACCATCCAGATATTAACCATGAACCAGGTGCCGAACAGAAGTTTAAGGACGTCAATGAAGCTTACCAGGTACTTTCTGATAAGCAAAAGCGCGCTGCCTATGATCAGTATGGGAGTGCAGATGGCCCTCAAGGCGGTGGCTTTGGTGGTCAGGACTTCGGTGGGTTCAGCGGTGGTTTTGGTGGCGGCGGATTCGACGACATCTTCAGTTCGTTCTTTGGTGGCGGCGGTGCGACTGCTGGCCGAACACAACCACGTGCAGGGGCCGATTTGCAGTACCGGATGGACCTCAAGTTTGAGGAGGCCGTTTTCGGGAAAAAGACGAATATTTCGTATAACCGGAAGGGCCGTTGTCACGTTTGTTCTGGGACGGGTGCGGCAAATGGCGAGCAGCCAGAGACGTGTTCAAAGTGTCGCGGACGTGGATTCGTCAACGTTCAGCGGAACACCCCACTTGGCGTGATGCAGTCTCGCGAAACCTGTGACGTTTGTCATGGGACCGGGAAGGAAATCAAGCACAAGTGCGCAAACTGTCAGGGTTCTGGGGTTGAGAACGAACGCCACACGATTGAAGTCACCGTGCCAGCGGGTATCATGGATGGGCAGCAGATGCGCCTAGACAACGCCGGTGAAGCTGGTGAAAACGGGGCACCGTTCGGGGATCTCTACATCGTCTTCCGTGTTGAACCAAGTAGTCAGTATGAACGTGACGGTGCAGATATCCTGATGACGCTCGACGTCTCGTTTGCGCAAGCGGCATTAGGGGATAACGTCAAGGCGGATACTGTTCACGGTCAAGTTGAATTGAAAATTCCTGCCGGGACACAATCAGGGACGAAGATTCGTCTGCGTGGTAAGGGGGCACCTCGCCTTCAAGGAAGCGGTACTGGTGACGAAATTGTCACCATTCGAATTCACACGCCAAAACACCTGAACGACAAGCAGCGTGACGCCTTGATGCAATTTGCTGCGGCAAGTGGGCAGAAGGTTAAGCCTAACGAAAGTAGCTTGTTCGACAAGGTACGCGACGCATTCAAGAATAAGTAGCATGAAGGGGCCGTTTTCCTTCCTCGCTCAGCTTCGGCGGTGCCGAACGCGGCGAAGAGGTGACGGCTCTTTTTGTACAACATTTAGTGACCCGTTCAGAAGATGAGGATTAACGTGAAAATGGCAGAGGGGTGGTTTTCCCCGGCGCCAGTTTCGGGTTAACCGGAATCTTTTGGATCACGGAACTCGACTAAAACCAACAGAGTGTAGTGACCCGGTCAGAAGATGAGGATTAACGTGAAAATGGCAGAGGGGTGGATTTCCCCGGCGCCAGTTTCGGGTTAACCGGAATCTTTTGGGTCACGAAACTCGACTAAACAAGGAGGTCAGCGCCACATGGAATTCATTGAGCAGTACCGGCGCGATGTCACGGCATTATTGGCACGCGCGACACCGGAAAACTTGGAATTAATTATTCAAAGTATTGAACTGACGAGTCGCTACGCAGGGCTTGCACTCGCAAAGCAAAAAGATGCGCAGACTGAGACAACGCGTGATGAAACGGCGGCTGAACGGGTGGTACGTGAAATTCAGCAGAATGTCACGATGACACCACGATACATGAGCCAAGCCCCCGTGGATGAAGGTGTGGGGGCTGCGCCAGCAGCAGATGACTTGGTGAAAGTTGAACGTAAACTGATTGGTGCGATTGCGGGGAGCCGTTTCTTTACGGAGGCGGCCGTCCGTGACTTAGACCTCGCTGACGGGGATACAGTGCGTCTCAGCACGGATGAGTTTGACGATGGCACGGGTGTCACAATTGTGGGGCGGAACACTGATACGTCCAGCCCGCGCATTACGCGCCTACGACATGCCGTGATTGAACGGGATGAGAATTTGCCCAGTGGTTATCAATTTGTGGCCATTAAGGATGTGCACGGGGATGTGATTATGCGCACGCGCGACCATTTACCCGTTACCTTTTTGATTAAGCAAACAGATGTGGCACGCCTTGCGTTACGCCCAGGGGATATCGTGGATTTGGCCTGGTACCGGACGGAGGGGCCTGAACACGCCACGGTTACCTGGGTCTATAAGGATAAGCAGGGGCTGAAGCCGAAGCAAAAGCACGTCGCGAAGCCGAAGAAAAAGGCGGCGATTGCGAATCAGACATCAGAGGCAGTCACGGAGACGACGGTGAAGACTTACGCGCCACGAATTCGGTATGATTTGGCCTCGCGTAACGTTCTGTTTGTCGGAAACGTTGCGAGTTTGCAGGATGTGACGAATGTGGTCGATGCCCATCATGGGGGCGACACCACAGCGACTGCCGCGACGAAGGGCACGCAACTGAAGCACAAGTTGGCGCGAACGGATGTCGCCATTTTGATTACGGATGAAGTTCACCACATCACGACGAACACGAGTGTTAAAATCGCGAAGAGCTTGAAGGTGCCGTACGCTGTTGCCAATAGCGACGCACCATTAACGGTTGAACGGGCAATCTACCGTGCATTGACGGGGATGCCCGCATATGAGTCGAGTCAGAGTCAATTTAACTATCCAGAAATATAGAATTTCTTAGCGACACCGATTCCTTGCGTGAATATAACGAGGAATCGGTGTCTTTTTGTGGTCGAAAAAGCCGAATTTGGAACAGGACTACGCCGTAAGTGGTACAGAAACAAAGCTGTATAACACAGAAATTACCTTTAACACCGTTTTCAAATGAACACGTCTATGGTACTGTTAGATTATCAACTTACAGATAATAAGCAACCGGCACATGCGGTTGGTGGAGGACTAAAAAATGACTGATGAAAAGCAGAAGCGTTACGGCGCGGACCTGATTGTGGAGAGCTTGGCGAATCACGGGGTGAAGTACGTTTTTGGCATCCCTGGTGCAAAAATCGACCGTGTCTTTGACCGTCTCGACCATCCGCGAACACCAGGCACCCCGGAACTCATCGTGGCGCGTCACGAACAGAATGCTGCATTCATGGCGGCGGGGGTTGGCCGAATTACGGGTAAGCCTGGTGTCGTGTTAACCACATCCGGTCCTGGCGTTTCCAATCTGGCAACGGGACTGCTCACGGCGAATGCGGAGGGGGACCCGGTACTCGCCATTTCTGGGCAAGTTCAACGTAAGGATTTGTTGCGGCAAACGCACCAGAGTATGCGTAATGCAGATTTATTGGCACCCGTCACGAAGTATTCTGCGGAAGTACAGGATCCGGATAACATTTCCGAAATGGTGGCGAACGCGTACCAAGCAGCTGAATCAGGCAAACAGGGCGCTAGTTTTGTGTCTGTCCCTCAAGACGTCACTGACAGCGAAGTGACGACGCAGGCGATTAAGATGCTTCCTGCACCTAAGCTCGGGCCCGCAAGCCCCACGGATGTGGCCCGTTTAGCACAAACGATTAAGGACGCAGAATTGCCCGTTCTGTTGCTCGGGATGCGTGCTTCTTCATCTGAAGTGACGGCTGCCGTGCGGGACTTGTTGGACGTGACGGAACTGCCCGTTGTGGAGACGTTCCAGGGTGCGGGAATTATTTCGCGGGCGCAGGAACAAAACTTCTTTGGTCGCGTGGGGTTGTTCCATAACCAGCCTGGGGATGTGCTTCTGAAGCAAAGTGACTTGATTATCACGATTGGGTACGACCCCATTGAATACGAACCCCGTAACTGGAACGATATGGGTGACGCGCGCGTTATCGTGATTGATAGCGAGCCCGCCCAGATTGACCAACATTTACAGCCTGAAACGGAACTGATTGGGGATATTGCCCAGACACTTGCCTTTCTGGAACCACAGCTACGTGGTTATCGGGTTGCGCAGGGGGCAGAGCGCTTCTTGGATCACCTGCGTGAAGAATTGAAGGTTCGGGATATGCCACCCGCAACCGTTAAGGACGGCATGGTGCACCCGCTGTCCATTATTCAAGAATTGCAGCGTTTCGTGACGGATGACATGACGGTCGCGGTTGATGTCGGAAGCTTTTATATTTGGATGGCCCGGCATTTCCGGAGCTACGAACCACGGCACCTGTTGTTTAGTAACGGGATGCAGACGTTAGGGGTCGCACTTCCTTGGGCAATTTCCGCAACCCTGGTACGTCCCGAGAGCAAGGCTGTTTCGGTTTCTGGGGACGGGGGCTTCCTGTTCTCCGGCCAGGAACTGGAAACAGCGGTGCGCTTGCACAGTAATCTTGTGCACATTATTTGGAATGATGGTCATTACGACATGGTGAAGTTCCAAGAAGAGAAGAAGTATGGGCGTGATGCAGGGGTGGATTTTGGCCCCGTCGATTTTGTACAGTACGCCGAAAGTTTTGGGGCACGCGGGTTGCGCGTTGACCAGCCAGAAGATTTGCAGCGGGTATTGGCCGAGGCATTTGCCACGGAGGGACCAGTTGTCGTGGATATTCCGGTCGACTATAGCGATAATAGCAAGCTGGCAGATAACTTGCTGGATGATCAATTCTAGATGGTAAGGGCGGTAATAATGATGACGGAAGAAGCAACACTTTATCAGCACGGCACGTTGGCATTATTGGTGCCAGGGTTGCTCGAGGGAACACAGACAGTTGCGGAACTCATGCAGCATGGGAATACTGGCATTGGGACGCTGACCGGATTAGATGGCGAACTCATTATTCTGGACGGCGTGGTATATCAGGTCAACCATGAAGGCCGGGTCCGCATCGTTGAGGGGGATGCGCGCGTCCCCTTTGCGAACGTCCACAAAGCAGATTTTGGCCAAGGAGCTGCGATAACGGCAACGAACATGGCGGATTTGAAGGTCAAAATGCAGGGCGCATTAACCTCGCCAAATCTATTTGCGGCCGTCATGGTGCGGGGAACGTTCGGTCGAATGCATACGCGTGCGGTTCAGGGGCAACAGCAGCCTTACCCAACACTACTGGCAACCGCAACCGCGCAAAGTGAATTTAAGGCAAGCGGTGTGACAGGAACCTTAATGGGCTACTATTCACCAGCATTGTACGCAGGTGCGGTTGCGCCAGGCTTTCATCTTCATTTTTTGAGCGATGACCACCAGTTCGGCGGGCACGTTCTGGATTTAGCAGATGTGACGGGGTCGGTTGCCGTGCAAACATTTACGGATTTCAACCTACATCTGCCAACCACGTCCAAGCCATTCCTAACGCAAGACTTCTCGGGACCGGAAATTATTGCGGACATTGAGGCAGCGGAGCACTAATCGATTGATGTGTGCCATGAATGCTTGTCCGAAATCCGAGCAGACACGAGCAGACATTGGAAACGCGAATCAGAAAGGACACTTATCCGATCAAAAAACGGATAGGTGTCCTTTTGAGTTACTCGTCGTTAATAATTAGTGGGTGCGCCAGAAGACGGTTTGGCCCCGGTATACAAAGCAGGCCCGGTGGAAATCCCGAACTTAGGATTTCTACCGGGCC
>CAKRNG010000005.1 GCA_934370925.1 uncultured Lacticaseibacillus sp.
GCGACCATGATAAGCTTCAAAAGTATCTGTAATATGGATATTTGTATCTGTAATTCCGACTAATTTAAGTGTAGTATCTGAGAAGGACATCTGAATTTCCTCGCTTTGTTTAGGTTTAGTCGCTAAAAGCATAGCACTGAGGGAGACCAGGTGTCTTTTTTGTTTGTTATAAAAAAGGGCCTAGAATCCTTGATGTCGATTATTATCAACACCAAAAATTTTAGATCCAAAAGTCCTGATACCTCAGTCTGACTAACAACATGCAAAAACGCCACAAGATTGTCATCTTGTGGCGTTTTTGCATGTTGAATTTGTTTGTAGTTATCATTAGGCCACCGTTCTTTAAACAGTAACTTCTGTCAGAGCGACACCCTTCGCGGGAGTGTCGTTCTTTTCACACCAAGATTGTAACACAACTACCATCACCAAATACGTAAAAATGACAAACATTTTCACTGAATCACTTTCCTTAATTTGCTTTGCCGACTTTTGCAAATACGCATAAAATCGGCAAAAGCGCCGTCTATTTCGCAAGCCAGTCGAGTTAGCATCTGGTATACTGACACCAGCAGAAGTGAATAGATGAAGAGCGGTGGTGCCCGATTAGAAAGAGGTGGTGTCTATGGTAAAAGCCTGGATTCCAAAATCTGAACGAAAGGAGCACATGTTCATCGATGGTTGCTGCACTCGCAACAGTCATCGTTTGCCTCAGTGCGGTCGAGCTAATAATCCACAAGTTAACGCGCGTGGTCAAAAAGCTGACGAAATTGTTAAAAGCAATTTACGCACTGAAGCACGTACTCGGAAAATTCCGAGGAAAAAGGGCAAACAAAAAGCCGCACTAGTCTTCGCCAAGATGATTGCGGCAATTTGTTTGTAGTCGTCTCTAGGCCACCGTTCTTTAAACGGTAACTTCTGTCAGAGTGGCACCCTTACCGGGAGTGTCGCTCTTTTTACATCCCCATTATATCACACCCACCCGCCACGAAAAAGTCACCCAAATACATTCGTTAACCAACATGTAGCAACATCTGTCACAGCATGAACTCGTACGTCATTCTGTAGCGTTAATTCAATTACAAATCCCCCAGCTGATGCGTAGGATGTTGACGAAACCGAATAAAAAGGCCGATTCCGCGTGGAATCGGCCTTTTTATTCGGCTACCTCAATTTAGTATTCCACCGCATCCCGCCAGATTGGGCAAGTCATGCAGTGACCGCCGCCACGACCGCGACCCAGTTCGGCACTGGTGATGGTCACGACTTCGATACCGGCTTTCCGCAACGCCGTGTTGATTTGCGTGTTGCGGTCGTACGCCATCACGACGCCTGGACGTAGCGCAACGACATTGTTTCCGCTGTCCCACTGCTGGCGCTCGCTGATGTACATACTGCCGCTTGTCTCCACAACATGGAACTTCTTCAGGTTGAGCGCCTCCGCCACAACCTGCAAGAACGGTTCCTTCTCCTCAACGACCTGCAGTTTGCCGGAATCATCGAGGGGGTAGATGGAAAAGGTGTGCAGGTTGTCCACGATTTCGGGATAGGTCGTCACGATATCCCGGTCGGCGAAAGTGAACACGGTGTCCAGGTGCATCGCCGCCCGCAACTTCGGCATCCCCGCCACGATAACCCGGTTAGCTGCCTTGGACTTGAACAACGACCGCGCTACCTGCGTGATGGCCTGCCGGGACGTCCGTTCGCTCATCCCAATCAGCACGACGCCGTTCCCAATTGGCATCACGTCGCCACCTTCCAGCGTTGCCTGCCCCCATGACTGTTCAGGGTCACCCCACCAAATATTGATATCTTCTTGCGCCAAACTTGGGTGGAACGTGTAGATGGCCTTCATCAGCAGCGTTTCGTCATGCCGAGCGGGCCAGTACAGCGAGTTGTACGTCATCCCATTGTAAATCCAGCACGTGGTGTCCCGCGTGTACAACGTATTTGGCAGTGGTGGCATCAAGTATTCGTTAATCCCCGTCGATTCGCGTGCCAAGGAAATGTAATCCGTTCGGTAGTCTGCCGGAAGTTCACGTGTCGACAGCCCACCAATCAAATATTCGGCGAGTATCTTGTTGTCCAGCGTCTCCAGGAAGGCACGCGTGCCTTCTACCAATCCGATACCGACTTCATTCGCCGTGATTTTGCGATCCAACAACCACTTTTTCGCTTCTGGAATCGCCAACGTTTCGGCTAGCAGCGCGTGCAGTTCCAGTACCTCTGTTCCGTTTGCCTCCAGCTTGGTCACGAAATCGAAGTGGTCGCGCTTGGCGTTCTGCACCCATGGCAGGTCATCGAATAATAAATCATAAATATTGGATGGCGTGAGCCGTTCGTGGGCTAATCCAGGTTTACATACCAACACTTTTCGCAGCTGACCGACTTCTGAATAAACGCCAAATCCGTTTGGTTGTGTCATGGTAGTGCCTCCTTAAATTGAAATCCAGCCGGTAGCAAGCCCGACAATCGCGACCAGCGCCCCCACGGTGAGGACGACCAGAATGACTTTTTCATAGTTCTTGAACAGTAACACCGCTTGTTCCCGACGCGCCTGGCGGTACAAAATCGTCGCCGGTGCCAGCAACAGACACGCCAGCAACATGAATTGCGTGCCCGCAGCGTAGAGGGAGAATGCGGTGTAAACGACCGCGATGGCTGCCGTAACCATCTCTGTGTGGCGGCGACGAGGCGCAATCCCTGCATAACCGTCACGTGTGCCCGCAATTTTCACGGCGTAGAGTGCGGTGAGGAAGAATGGCAATAGAGCCAACGTACTCGTCAGGTCCAGCGCGAAGTCTAGCGCGCCATCTGATGCGTATGTCGCCAGCAGAATCAGCTGCGTGAGGCCCGCTGACATTAATAATGCGTTCTTCGGGACCCCCTTAGCGGTTTCTTTGCTAATAAATTTCGGCATATCGCGATTCTTTGCGGCGGCGAATAACACTTCCGCCGACATCAGCGTCCACGCAAGGTAGGCACCAAGCACCGACACGATGAGACCAATACTAATGAGGATGCTCCCCCACGACCCGACGACCGTCTCCAGAATGCCGCCGAGCGATGGTTGCCGCAGTTGCGCCATCTCTTCACGTGGCAGAACCCCGTATGAAAGTAGTGTCACCAGCATCAGCAAGGTCAGCACGGAGAGAAAGCCAAGCACGGTTGCACGCCCGACATCTTTGCGACTCTTGGCGTACCGGGAGTAGATGCTGGCCCCTTCAATTCCCAGGAACACGAACACCGTAATCAACATCGCGGCGCTCAGTTGTGAGAAAAGAGTCTCCTGACTTCCCGCTGGCGTCCCCATGAGGTTGTACATGAACACGTCCGGTTTGAACGCGAAGACAACGACTAAGAGGAATAGCGCGATGGGTACCAGTTTCGCAACCGTCGCAATTGTGTTAATCGTGGTTGCCTGCTGCACACCACGCAGGATGAGCCAGACGAACAGCCAGATGAGAATTGACGACAGAATCAGCGCGAGCACCGTGTCCCCTTCACCTAGTGCCGGAAAGACCGTCCCCAGCGTGGATTTGATGAGAACCAGGTACGTCACGTTCCCCGCGCAGGCACTCGCCCAGAACCCGATGGCGGCGATGAACCCCACATAATTACCGAACCCCGCCTTTGCGTAGGCGAACACCCCCGCATCAAGGTCAGGCTTGCGGATTGCCAACGACTGGAACACGAAGGCCAGCATCAGCATGCCGCACCCCGCAATGCCCCAGGACAGCAAGGTGCCATACACCCCCGTTGCCTCCGCAAATCGCCGTGGCAGCATGAAGATACCGGCACCAATCATCGACCCAATGACCATCGCGGTGAGCGCGGGAAACCCGAGCTTCTCCGTGTTTTCGGTGTGATCTTCTTTCAAAACGATAACCCCCTTTTGATAAGTGACGATGTTGCGTGATTGAGGCAGCTTATCCTCAAAAAACGTTTCCTGAATCATAACCAAAAGATATATCTTAATTTAACTATACGAGGTTGCCCCAGATACGTGCAACAATAATTGATTATTATTTTTAAAATTGGTGACGTTATTGTTTTGAGAGATAAACAAAAACACCCCACAACAGGGAGACGTTTTCACGGTCGTTGTGGGGTGCTTTGGAGATTAATTTTTCCATTTAAATGCCGACTATTTCCGCACCCGCTTTGGCACAAAATGGCGGATAAACCGAAAACGTTGCGTATTCGACAACTCGTAGAAGTAAGCGAAAAGTGAAAAGACGACCGCACCAACCAGGTTGACGATTAAGTCTTTCATTGTGTCGTGGAGGCCGATGTCCAGATAGCCCCCCGGAACCGTGGTGACTTGTGTTTGCCCGTCACTGCCGCGATGGTAGATTTCAGTTTTCTCAATGTTCGGAATGTGAACACGCGTATCATCATCCCCCAATGCGACCGTGTTAATCTGCCGCACAATCCGGTCCTTTTGCATGTCCAGCCCGAGGTAGCTGTCCGCCGCGTACTCGCCGAACTCCCACAGAACGCCAATTGTCATTGAGAAGCTGAAGGTCAGAACGGCAACGAAAACGGCCGACAGCTTCAAATGCTTGACATTATGGTTCAGAAGCTCCACCAAAGACAACCCCACACCCGCAGCCAGAAATCCGTTCACCGTGTGCAATGCCGTATCCCAGAGCCGAAACGTGTTGTAGAAGTTGTGCATTTCACCTAGGATCATGGCGCTAAAGATAAAACAAATGATGAAGCCTTCAAACAGGTTCGGAATCTCGATGCGCAGCCACTTGGTAATCCCCCACGGAACGGCAAAACAGAGGAGCGCGAGGAGCAGAATCCCCACGCCACCCCACCGCTGAAGGTAAAGCTGATTCACCAACATCCCCAACGTCACCAGCCGAAACAAGACGTAAAGCCCCCGCGTCACCCGTTTAGCAGATGGCGTACTTAGGGTCATAAATTGCCAGACTTTGCGCATGTCGCCCCCTCCTTCACGCGAACAATCCTGGTGGCATACCGTGTTGCTTATCGTTATGTTAATTGTAACATGATGGATAGGGGGATGTGGGGAACAGGAATACCCCCGCGCCACCGTTAGATTTTTCATTTTCAACACCAACTTGTTCAAAGCCCGCGCGTTTGTAGACTTTAATAGCCCTATTGTTAAAACTAGCAACAGACAAGATGATGGTTTTGTAATCGGTGTGTTGTTTTACATATTCCTCAATCACACGCATCAGTTCTAAACCCAGACCTTTACCTGTTAAAGCGGGCGTCATTCCCAACCCAACCTCAGTGCGCGTTTTATCTTCTGGATCTATACAAAAAAAGGCGACTAAATGCCCATCTTTATCTAAAATTTGAAAATAGTTATCGCGACGTTGATTTGGCGAAATGATTTCCTCATAATCTTCGAGATCATTTTCCATATCATAAAATGAATATTCGCCATCGTAATGCCAATTATTGGCTATTTCCTCAGCATTACGCTGTTTCAACAAGTCAATGTTTGCAAAAATTTCGGTCATCGTCTTTCACCGTTCATTCGAATGCGATTTTCCCGTACTTTGCATTATGCGTTATACCCCTTTTGCAAACGTTTGTAAATGTAAAATTGCAAGACCAACTTAAATTATAAATATCTCGAACTGAACTATCCAATCCCCTTCACATAAAAGTGGTCCATCGTCGTGTGTGGTCCCTCATGTAAGGGCGTCGGGATGCGTTTATAACCTGACGTTTCGTACAAATGAATCGCCACACCCAAATTCGTGTGCGTCTCAAGATAGAGGGTTTGCCAACCAGCCACCCGCGCCGCTTCCTCACACGCCTGCAAAAGCTGCCGACCACCGTGTTGCCCGCGCGCATTGGGACTCAGGTACAACTTCTGCACCTCGGCAATCCCATTTTCAGGTTCATATTCCCCAAACCCGATTCCACCAAGCACCTGACCCGCGTCATTCGTCGCAACAAGGTAGGCTCGGCCAGCCGCCTGGTAGAAACGGCTCAGATGGGCAAGTTCTGGATCATAATACGCGGTGCCAGGCTGATTCAAATGCGCATCCGCCAAACACTGCCGAATGATTTGGTACAGTGGTGCATCGTCTTGTTCTTGAATCGGTCGTATGTTCATGATAATTCTCCTTTCTCGCGTCATGTTCCAACCCCGATTAACCACGGTCCTCGGCGCCCTCCGCCGAGGACAAGCATCGCACGACCGTCAATCGAAGCCAAACAGCACCCCCAGCATCGCCCCCATATTCGCTGGTGTCTCCCGCATTCCCTCGTCAATCCACTTCACTTCAATCGCCACCACCGCACCCGCTAAGTACGTGGCGAAGTACGGATTGCGTCCACGTGCGGAGGCCAGGGAGTCAATGAAGTCCGCATTTGCCAAAAATGTGTAAACAGTTCGGAACGTGTCGATGAGTGTTGCCGTGAGTCCCGCCTGCACAAGCAAGCGGGTTTGCGCCGCGCGGTCAGCCGCAAACGCGAAGTACGTCGTCATGAGCGCGGAAAAGTTCAAGTGACGCTTCCGGGGAACCCGCCGCAGATAGTTGCGCATGGCTAGTTCCTGAAAACGCGTAATGATGGTCTGGTAGGAATCAAAGTTGCGGTAATAATAGGTACGGGACACCCCCGCTTCCCGGCACAATGCGGCAACCGTAATGTCCGTTAGCGGTTGGTCACGCAGCAGTCGTAACAGGGCTTCGTATATTTGCTTCAACTTCACGCGTTTCGTTTCTTCTGGCGACATGGTTAACAACTTCCCGGCTTTCTGTAACCTGTTGATTTCCTGATAGTTTACCACACCCTATACTCGCTTCATACAGAAAAGCAGCGATACTTTTGAAAGCAAAACAACGACTCACCCTCATCACCATGGTCCTCGGGGTTTTCCTCTGCATGCTCGACACGACCGTCATGAACATTGCCCTCCCCGCAATTCAACGGGGACTGCACACAGATCTGGCGACCCTGCAGTGGGCACTGAACGCCTACACCATCGTCTTCGCCACACTCACCATCCCCCTCGGCCGTCTCGCCGATCAACTTGGGCGGCACAAAGTCTATCTCCTCGGATTGACCGGCTTCCTTCTTGGCTCCCTCATCTCCGGTCTGAGCCCGAATGTGGCGGTACTCATCGCGGGGCGCGCCTGCCAGAGCGTGGGCGCCGCCATCGTTTTCCCCACCAGCATGACAATTGGGATTAACGCGGTTTCGGCCGAAAAGCGTCAGCGGGCCATCCTCATCCTCGGTCTCACGCAGGGTCTCGCCGCCGCTTTTGGTCCCACGTTTGGTGGCCTCATCACCCAATTTTGCGGGTGGCGCACCCTCTTTTTCGGCAATGTGCCACTGATTCTCATTGCCGGCATTGCGTGCCTCACGTTACTTCCGCTGCGTCACGAACCAACCGTTACGGCGCGCATTGACGTTCTGGGGATGGTGCTCGCGAGTATCTGCCTCCTAACCCTCACGCTCCCCCTCGTTCAGGGAAGCACGTGGGGCTGGCTGGATTGGCGCACCCTTGCGCTCTTTTTCAGTTGCCTCGTCAGCCTTGCCGCGTTTATTTTGCAGGAGGCGCACTGTCCCGACCCGATGATTCGTCTCGACCTCTTCAAGTACCGCCATTTCGTGGGCGCAACTCTCACCACTGTGGCGTCGGGCGTGTTCTTCGCGGGCCTCATGGTACTCATGCCCACCTTCTTCACGCGCGTTCAGGGCGTATCAGAGCTCACCGCGGCAGTCATGCTGACACCGGCGACACTGATGGTGCTCTTGTTGTCGCCGATTAGTGGGCTGTTGCTGAAAAAGGTTGGGGCGCGCTGGTTGATTGGCTTCGGCATGACGGCCATGGCAACGGGCTATACCGTTCTCACCCGGCTGAATCCGGCCATGTACGGGCAGATGGTCGTTGCTTTTCTCCTCATTGGCGCTGGTTATGGCGTCGTCATCGGTCCCATCACCGTCCTGAGTGCGGGGGATTTCACGGGCGACCTGCTCACCGCCTCCCAGAGCGTCACGGGTGTTTTCCGTCAAATCGGTACGGTGCTGGCCGTCGCCATCTTCGTTTCAGCACTCTCAACGAACCTCACCACTGCGAAGGCCGCGGTTTGGCACACCGCACAACGGCAGGCGGCACAACTGGACGTGACGTCAAATCAGCGTGCAATCATTCTGGACAAAACACGCAAACGGCTAAACAACACGACAACTGCGACGGCAAACGCCGCCCCCACCATCACGCAGAAACAACAAAAGCAGCTGATTCAACAAAAGCTGACACAGCTGCTAAAGCGAACTCTACCACATTCGGCGGCCATAAAGACAACCATGCGTGACCAAGTGACCAAACTGATTACCCACCACGTTCAACGCATCAACCGGCAAGTTGCTCGTTATCAGTGCCACCTCCAGCAAACCGTCAAGACCGCAATTACTGCTGCCTTCATTCGCCCTTACCGCATCGCCTGTCCGTTTGTGTGGCTGTTCATCCTCAGTATTTTCATCTTCGAACCACGGCGTACTTGATTGTTGGCGGCTGACGCTACAGGGAGGCAACGTCGCGCGGGCGCTCCTTGCGCTTCAACGATCCACACGATGGTTCCGTGGAGGCGCGGAGTTTACTCATACGTTAACTAAAAAGCGGTTGTCTTCGGCGCACTTTGCCGGGGACAACCGCTTTATTTGTCGTTCTACGCTTCTTCTATCATTGATGCACCGAACTGAACGAACCGGTCTCGCCAAATATGTTCGTACAACGCCACCGTCTCCTCACGTGACATCCACGCATTATCTTCTGTGGTGGTGAACCCTGGCTGCATATGCAGTTCAAATCCCAACCCGTGCGCCATTTTCACCGTCGTATCGACACAAAATTCCGTCTGCGCCCCACAAATTTCCAACTGCATAATTGCCCGTGTGTTGAGCTCAAACAACAAGTTCGTGCGGTAAAACGAGTTCGCGTGCGTCTTCTCAACGAGTGGATCGCCGGTGCGATAATCCAAACTTGGCATCAACTGCCAGTCTGCCGAGGCGCGCTTGAGGTCGGCGTCATTATGTTGAATAAAAATAATGGGGCGGCCAGCTTCACGATAAGACGCAATCCGTCGATTAATCTGCTGCATAAACGAATCGATATCGGGATTATTCCCCACGACCCCCTTTTGTAAATCAATGACCAATAATCCATCTGCAAGCATACGCTAATTCCTCCCCACAACCGTAACTAAAGGTTAATCATAACTGAATTAGTGATGGAGGAAAAGACAAATACGTCAGAGAAACAAAAAGAAATTGTGGAGGAAAATCATCACATGATTGGTCGAGGTGGACATTAAAACGCTCAACCTTCACCCGTTACACCACACGAGAAAACCGGGGTCCTCGGCGTTCTTTGCCGAGGACAAGCGTGTCTTTTAACGCAAGGGTAACCAAACACCATCAATCTAACAATATCGACGTAGCCCATCAGAGATTAATTAGCATCCCGCGCTTCCATTTGCCTTAAAATTTCCGCCGCAATCCGTGGTTCTGGTGCGTAATTTTCCGCCCACGTATCAGGCTTTAAAACCTTATGTGTCACGGGGTCGCGATGTGTCTGCCCATCTGGAAACCGCTTGTTCATGTTCGCCGCATGAATGATGGGAAGAATCGCCGTTGGATCCACATCCATCAACACGTAGGCGCCAAAAACAAGGTACGTTAGGTCGCCCAACGCATCGGCCTGCTGAACAATGGGCGCAAACTCACTCGGTTGTTTCTGCAGCAACTTCTTCTTTGCCATCATCAACCGCGATTCAATGGCGTCAAATGTCGCCTCAATCGCTTCCGGCTCCCGGTGCCCCACCGTCGCAAATTCCGTCAATTCTTCCAAAATAAAACCGACGCGATCCACCATGTCCGACTGATTCAGTGCAGTTGGCTGCTTAGGTTGCCGGTCATCAAACACTAAATGAAAGTCGGCCGCCTGCTGATACAAATTATCCATAAATCCCCCTCACAATCTACAATCAATTCATTTTCAACCATGAATCCAGTTCAAGTCAAACAAAAAAAGCCATTTCGCGCAACAACCAACAAAGCATTAAATAAAGAAACAAAAACCACGGTCCTCGGCGCTTTTTGCTGAGGACAAGCCTTTCATTGTCGTAACCAATAACCAAACATAACCAAGGGGGCGGCGTGCACCGCGAGCGTGTCCCGACTTCATCTAGCCCCCATCAACAAAAGAAGGCTGACCAACAACCCTCGAGTTTCCGAAAATTGCTGGTCAGCCTAATTTGTATATCCCAGTTTACTTCAATACAGACTCGGCCTTCTTCATGGCGTTGTCGTTGGCGCTAATCTTTGCGGTTAACTTTTCCTCCAGCTTCGTCAACGTGGCACTGGATGCCGTACCGTCTGCCGTCAGCTTGTTGTCTTCCTGGAAGGCCTTCACTGCGGCGGTAGTGTCATCCCCGTAGTACCCGTTCACCGTGTTAATGGTGTACCCGAGCGCCTTCAGCATCTTCTGCAGGGACTTCACGTCGGAGCTGACTTGTTCTGGCTTCAGACTCGTCGCAGAAATGGCGTTGATGTACGCATAGTCTGGGTAGTCAGCTTCAATCGTTGGCTTGATGCCCTTGTGGTGAATCCACTTGCCACTTGGGGTGAGCCACTTGGCAATCGTCAACTTCAACTCAGCGTTCTTCCCCATTTGCGCAACGGTCTGGACGGTGCCCTTCCCGTAACTCTTCGTTCCAATGAGCTTCACGTTGGCACTTTCGTTCAGTGCGGCCGCGGTAATTTCACTGGCCGACGCAGAGTTACCGTCAATCAGGACAACGGTTGGTTCCGTAATCTTGAAGCCATTGTCGTATTCGCTACCGGCCTTGTAGACCTCTGTCGTACCGTTACGTGGCTTGACCTGCAAAATGGTCTGCCCATCCTTCAAGAACATGGAGTCGATGGCCAGTGCCTGATCCAACACCCCACCCGGATTGCCCCGCAAATCGAGGACAAACTTGGTGGCGCCCTGCTTCCGCAGCTTCTTCACGGTGGACTTAATCTGCTTTGCGGACGTCTCAGTGAACGTGGTGAAGGTAATAATCCCAATCTTCTTGTTCGTGCTGTCGATGGCACCACTCACACTTGGCACGGTGACCTTCGCCCGCGTCATGGTGAAGCTGAGTTGTTTGCCATCCCGCTTCACAACCACGGTGACCTTGGAGCCAATCTTCCCGCGAATCTTAGCAACGACCTGATTGATGTTCTTGTCCGCCATCGACTTGCCGTTGACGCTGACAATCTGGTCGTTCGCCTTAATCCCGGCTTTCTGTGAGGCACTCCCTGGGTTCACGGAGTCCACCTGCACGCCATCCGCGGTTTGGACCATCGTAGCGCCAATCCCGCCAAACGCACCGGAAATCTCCGTGTTCAGGCTGGTTGCGTCCGTATCCTGTAGGTAGTTCGAGAACGGATCATCCAGGGACTTAATCATCCCGTTGATGGCGCCATCAACGAGCTTCTTGTTGCTTGGTTTGGTGACGTAACTGTCCCGGATGGTGATGAAGGTTTTAAGCACCTTCGTGAATCCAGAAGGCAGACTACTACTGTCAATCTTGACCGTCTGCGTCTGCGGGCGACTGAAGTATCCCACCGCACCCCCACCACCGAGGGCAACGACAACGAGCAAAATCGTTACCCAAAGTGGCACGCGCTTCCGTGGCTTCTTCGTCTTGGCTGGGGCCGTTTCAGTTGGCGTTGTGGCCTGACTGTCTGTTTCCGTAACGTCTTCGGGTGTCTCGTGATTATTATCTGCCACGTGTTTTCCTCCGTAATTAGCCACGCGCTTCTTGGTACAACGTGTAGGCCTGATCAAAAATGTCCATGCTTGGCAAATAACCAGCATTCAGCTCTAGATATTCAGAAATCTCATGGTAATCCGTTGCCTGTTTGGGAAATGCATGATCCATAAACGCGTTGTTTGCAAAATTCGCAACTTCGCCATGGTCAGCAGGGTTCCGCAACGTCATTAGGTAGCGGTAAAAAGAGTCACTCATGTTCTATTCTCCGTCCTGCCAGTGGTCCTGCCCAAACGCTGCCCGCTGCGCATGTTCCTGCGCGTATCGCCGTGGATTGCGCGCGTAGAACTGCTGGTGGTAGTCTTCGGCGGGATAAAATGGCTTGGCATCCTCAATCGTTGTCACAATCGGCGCGTCAAAACGATTCGAGTTAATTAATGCGGCCTTCGATTGTTCCGCAATGGCGCGCTGCTGCGGGGAGCTCACGAAAATGACGGGGCGGTAATTGTCCCCGCGGTCTTGAAACTGCCCCATCGCATCTGTCGGGTCGGTTTGACGCCAATAAATATCAACGAGTTCTGCGTACGAAATCACGTCTGGATCAAAGGTAATCTGCACGGCCTCAGTATGCCCCGTCGTGTGCGCCTTCACGTCTTCGTACGTTGGGTTGGCCACGTGACCACCCGTGTAACCGGACAGCACGTTCAAAATACCTGGTTGTTCCTCAAAGGGTTCCACCATGCACCAAAAGCAACCGCCAGCGAAAATTGCTGTTTCTTCCATTACTAAGTTCCCCCATTTCACCTGCGTCGTAGTGACCACAAGTCGTCGTTTACCTGACTACTTGGCCAAATAGCCCGTCAGATTAATCTCATCGTTCTTCAAATCGATTCGATCTGCACGTACATACAGACCGTTACCTAAATCAAATTGGTTCAATCTTAGCACAATGGTTTGCGCGTTGCTATTCACGGTCACCATATCCGGCAATTTATAATTCTTCGCCAAGTAGCTCATCACGTAGGTAATTGGGACGGAAAGGGTCCCCACATTCAACTTGGTGGCCTTCAGCAAGATGTTCCCGTTCGTTTGCACGTACGGGTCACATTCGAGCCCAAAGTTGATTTTGGCCCCAAAGAACTTGAATGACCCCTTCACCACCACGTGATTGCCCACCGTCAGGGTATACTTCACATCGTCCTGCGTGAGGTAACTGCTGAGGTAGTTATCAATCAGCCGGTTCAATTCCTTCTTCGTGAAGCTGGCACTCATGACGTCGCCCTTACTCTGGGGAACCGTGACCTTCGTTGTCTGGGTCACCGGGGCCTGAATTCGGGTCCACACCGTGATGCTGGTGCCAATGAGTAGCCCCACAATGATAATGGTTGCCCACTTCCACCAGTTGATGGGGCCGCGTGGTTTCTTGACCCGCGGCTGCTTGGGTTGTTGCTGCTTGTTCTTTGCGCGTGTTGTTTCAGCCACTGCTTATTCCTCCCAGTTCTCTTCTGACTGCTTCATAACGTCCCACAACTGTGAGGTCATTCGTTCATACCCGGCGTTGTTCGGGTGGAAGTGATCCTTCCCGTAAATCAGCCGGTTGACCGCCTTCGAAGCATCCGTGGCACTCGCCGAACTCGTCCCATCCCCCTTGGTCAGAACGGAATCGATATCAACGTAATAAACGTTCTTCATTTTCCCAATTGTCTTCTGCGTCTGGTTATTCCAGCGTTGCACACTCGTCTGCATCTTCGTCACGTTCGGGAAGTACACGTAAAACGGATTATAGATACCGAAGACGTAAAGCGGCGCGTTCGGGTTATCCGCCCGAATTGCCGCGACCAACTGCTTCAGGTGCGTTTGGAATTTGTTGATTCCCTTGGTGACGTCCTTGGTGTTAATGTCGAGCAGGTTACTCTGCAGTAAATGCATCAGGTCGTTCCCGCCGACCGTCATTGTGATGACGTCGGCCCGCTTCAATTGTTTGATTAATTTATGATCCGTCAAGACGCGCTTTTTAATTTGCAGGGACGTATCACCCGTCACCCCAAAATTGCTGGTGGTGACCGTCATCCCCGTTTCAACCTTGATATCCTGCGCAATCAGGGGGACATAGCCGCCCTGACCGGTGGTGTCGCCCACCCCGTGCGTCAGCGAATCCCCAACAGCGGTGAGGACAAGTTGGTGGTCTGCCGTCAGCGTACCCGATGTATCCAGCGCACCCGCGTGCGGCATCAAGTGGTTAGCTAAGACGGCGCCCACAATCACGGTCGCCACAAGTCCGACCAGTGCGGGTCCAATTGCCAGTATTTTCTTCTTCAACGAACTCATTCCCCCTACATCTGACGAAAAAGGGTGAAGCCTTCGCCCCACCCTCCTATTATATGCGTTTTCGTGTTCGTTTAGCCCATGTAGTACATGATGGCGAAGGCACCTTCACCTGCATGCGTTGCCACAATGGGACCCGTTGGCCGAACAAGTACGGGAACGTCCGGCACGGCGTCACGAATCTGCTGCCCGATTTCTTCCGCTTGTTCCGGAATGGCAACGTAGGAAACCCCAACCCCTTTGACGTTCGGCTGCTGACTCATCTGCTGAATCACTTCATCCTTGAACGCCCGAATTGCCTTCATCCCGCGAACCTTCTTCGCGACTTCAAGTTTGCCGCTCTCCACCATGAGTTCCAACTTGATGTTCAGCACGGACGTGATTAACCCCGCAGCACGTGACAACCGGCCACCCTTGACCAAGTTGTCCAGCTTCACGACCGCCATCCGCAAGATGGTGTTCGCCCGAACCTCCGCAATTGCATCCACAATCGCGTTGATTTCAGTTCCTTCTGCAGCCAGTTTTGCGGCTTCCATCACCTGGAAGGACATTGCACGGTCGATAAATCCAGAATCAACGACCGTTACCTGGCCCTCGCACATTTCTGCTGCCTGACGTCCAGAGTTCACGGTTCCACTCAGACTTTCAGCCATGAAAATTGCCAGCACCTGACTCCCATCAGCGGTCAGGTTGTTAAAGCAATCAAGCACCGTTCCGATTGCGGGCTGGCTGGTTTGCGGTAATGATTCTGCTGTCGCCATCTTCTCAACGAACTCGTTTCGTTGGATGGTTTCACCGTCAACATAAACCGTATTGTCAATCATGACGGTCAGCGGTATCACCGTTACCCCTAACTGCTTGATTTCTTCATCTGTCAGCTGAGCCGATGAATCAGTGACAATTTTGATTTTAGACATGTGAACGCCACGCTTTCTACTAATTCTTGGTCATTTATTCGTTATGGTCAGTATACCGAATTCAATTGAAAAAGACCAGACCGTTACATTTGGTTTTGGAAACCAGATGTAGTTGACCCGTACATAGAATGACGGTATGATTAACTAGAAAGCAAAAGGAGGCGCGTATGATGCAATTAACCGCACCAAAGACAAAGAACAAGTTTTATACCCTTTATAACGAAATATGGAGTGCCATTACGCACGGGATTGGGATTATTCTTGCAACGGTCGCAATGACCTTACTTATCGTGAAGGCGGCCGCAACGGGGGACCCCGTCCGGATTGCGGCGTTTGCGGGTTTTGGACTTGCCTTAATTCTTCTGTACACGGCCTCCACCCTCTTCCACGCACTCTACTTCACGAAGGCACGCCACATCTTCCAGGTCATGGATCATTCTGGTGTGTTCATCCTGATTGCAGGGTCTTACCTGCCATACTGCCTCATTGCCATTGGGGGCACGAAGGGGAAAATCCTCCTCGCCGTCATCTGGACGCTATGTGCACTCGGAATTACACTGGACTGCTTCTTCGTTGGGCGATTTAAGAAGCTTGAAGTTGCCATCTACATCATTCTCGGATGGATGTGCGTTGTGGCATACCGGCCACTCATGATGCACCTCGGCGTGACCGGTATCAGCCTGCTCGCTTCGGGTGGCGTCAGTTACACACTCGGCGCACTACTCTACACGCAACGTCAGATTCCATACATTCACGTCATCTGGCACCTGTTCGTGCTCGCGGGATCCGCGTTCATGTTCTTTTCAATTTACTTCTTCGTTTAATAAATAATAAAAAAATGAGGCTGCGCCAGAAGACGGTTTGGCCCCGGTATACAAGGCAGGCCCGGTGGAAATCCCGAACTTAGGATTTCTACCGGGCCTGCCTTGTATGTTAGGGGGCAGTCTTTTGGCGCGCGACTGGATGTAACGTTCGTGTACTTTGGACTTCTGGCGCACCACTTTTTTATGTTAATTCACATAAGCATCCAATTCAACGTACCGGTCCAGCAATTCATCCTGCATCACCGTGAGTTCATCAAGTTCTGCTTGCAGCGTCCCGAGGCGGCCATAGTCATCCCCACACGTCTGCATTTCTGCGTTGATGGCTTCAATTCGTTCATCGATTTTGTCCATCTGTGGCATCAGCGTTTCGTATTCCTTTTGCTCCGCATACGTCAGCTTGACCTTCTGCTTAGGGGCAGCCGGCGCCGCTTCTGCCTTCTGAACTGTAACCTTCTCCTTGGCGGGGGCGGTCGTTTCATCCTGACGGGCTAAATAATCCGTAAAGAGCCCCGCAACAGGCGTAATCGCACCATCCCCATCGAAAACCAGCAGACGGTCCGCCACTTTATCCAGGAAGTACCGGTCGTGGGAAACGGTGATGACGGTTCCTGCAAAGTGGTCGAGATAGTCTTCAAGCACCGTCAACGTGGCGATATCCAAATCATTCGTTGGTTCGTCCAGTAACAAGACGTTCGGCTGGTGCATCAGGATTTGCAGCAGGTAGAGCCGGCGCTGTTCCCCACCGGACAACCGGTTAATCCGGGTGCCGTGACTCGCGCGCGAGAAGAGGAAATCATCGAGCAGTTGCGTCACACTTTGATGTTCGCCGTTCCCGTTCGTGACCCCTTCGCCAACCGCCTGCAAGTATTCAATCACCCGCATATCTTGATCCAATGGTGGCATCTGCTGGCGGTAGTACCCGAGGCGCACGGTGTCCCCAACGTCACAAATCCCCCCATCCAGCTTCAAGTCGCCGGAGAAGACATTGAGTAAGGAAGACTTCCCGGCACCATTCACCCCAGTAATCCCAATTCGCTGGTTCCGCTGAATGAGGAGTTCGAAGTGGGACAGGATTTGGTGGTCGCCGAGCTTCAGGCTTGCGTCGTGCAACTCAATAACCTTTTTCCCCAAACGCTGACCACCGATATCGATGGCCACCTTTCCGCGTTCTGGCGCAACGGTGCCGGGCTTCATGGCGTCGAATCGCTTAATCCGCGCATTCTGCTTCGTGGAGCGTGCGTGCGCTCCCTCCCGCATCCAGGCCAGTTCGTGCTTATAGAGCTGTGCCTGCTTGTGGGCCGCCGACGTTTCCAATTCAATCTGCGCGGCCTTTTGTTCGACATAGGCCTGATAGTTACCAGGGAAAATGTTGAGCCGACCGAGGTCGAGTTCGAAAATGCGGTTTGCCACCCGGTCAAGGAAATACCGGTCATGCGTTACGACCAGCAAGGCGCCCTTATACGCAGCCAGGTACTTTTCCAGCCAGGCAATGGAGTCAAAGTCCAAGTGGTTCGTTGGTTCGTCCAGAATCAGCAAATCTGGGTTCTCAATCAGCACCTGTGCGAGTCCCACACGTTTCTTCTGCCCCCCAGATAAAACCCCAATCTTCTGGGTTAAATCCGTCAGGTGCAACTGCGTCAGAATCGTCTTGATGTTCGTTTCCGCATCCCACGCATCCAACTGATCCATTCGCTGTTCCGCCCGTGTATAGCGGTCCTGCACCGTCTCGTCCATGGGTGCCAGCGTGTAAGCATCCAGTGCACGTTCATAGTCCCGAATTGCCTGGAATACAGGCGAATCCCCACCGTAGACCGCGTCCATAATCTTGGCTTCGTTATCCAATGGTGGCTGCTGTTCAAGGAAGGAAATACTATAGTTCTTCGGTGTCTGGATTTCGCCCGCATCAAAGGCATCCGTTCCCGCAAGCCCCCGAAGCAGGGTGGTTTTCCCCGTTCCGTTGACCCCAATGAGCCCAATCCGATCGCCTTCGTTAATCAGAAAGTCAATCTGGCTCAGTAGTTGCTTATCCCCGTAAGCCTTACTAACGCCACTTGCCGTTAATGTTTGCACGACGATTTCCTCCGTTTATTCTGTCATTGTTTGTGCCGTTGCAAGCAGCACACTGGCGTCATTCGGCAACGCACCCGCAATCACCTGATCACGAACAGCTGCCAGAATACGTCCAAGTGCCGGTCCAGGTTTCATCCCCGAATCCATCAGCATCTTGCCCGTCAACGCAAGCTCACGCGCGTCATGAATCGGTAGCGCCGCATACCGTACCTGCCAGGATGCCACGTCGACCGTCGTCTGCAAGTATGTCGCCGCCGTTGCCGCCGCGGTGACGCCCGCTTGCCCCGCGAGATAAAGGTCTGCGGGCGTCACATCGTCTACCAGTACCTTGAGGAGTAACGCAACTGCGCGTGCCACCACACTTGTCAGTTCATTAGGTTGCTTCCATGCCTTCAAAAACGTCTGTACGGGCACGTCAAGGACTGCGGTGAGCAACGTCCACGCACTCGCCTCATCCGGCAACTGACGGTCAGGCAACGTAGCGAGTGTCCGCAGCTGGGGTTCAGTTCCCGCAAGCATCGGACAATAGGTGTGCAACCCTGCATCAATCATGCTGGTCAAGCCGGCACGTCGATTGATTCCCAGTAATAGCCGGCCAAACTCCGTCGCAATACGTTCCACCGCGATGTGTTGCAGCAGTGCCGCATTATCCCGCAACGCAGCTGCCGTGTTCGCCTCCAAGCGGAACCCAAGCTGGCTCTCAAACCGCACCGCCCGCATCATCCGTAAGGCGTCCTCATGAAAACGGTCCTGTGCATTCCCAACCGCCCGTAACACATGGACATCAAGGTCAGCAAGGCCCGCAAAGTTATCGATAATTTCCCCATCATGTCGCGCAGCCAACGCGTTGATTGTGAAATCACGGCGCAATTGATCCTGCTTCAGCGATCGAACAAAAGTGACCTGGTCGGGACGGCGAAAATCTTGGTAGCCCGTCTCCGTCCGGAAAGTCGTCACCTCGTATCCCGTCCCGTGGTCCATCACCATCACCGTCCCGTGCTGAATGCCAGTGTCCACGGTGCGCCGAAACAACCCCTTCACCTCTTCAGGATAGGCCGAAGTCGCAATATCCACGTCATGAATAGGCAAGCCCAGTAGCGCATCCCGCACACAACCGCCAACAAAATAGGCCTCAAACCCCGCATCCTCAATTCGCTTTAAGATGGGAATTGCTGCTTGAAATTCTGGGTGGGTTAAATCAACGTCCACGAGCGAGTCCTCCTAAAAATTACAAATCTTGTTTTAATTCATCAAGCCGGTCTTGCGCATCGTCGTCATCAGGCTGAAGTGCCACAAGCCGCGTCAACGCCGCTGTTTCTTCAGCCCGCGCCCCGGTTGTGCGGAAAAAGCCCGCAATCTCGCGCAAGAAGTCCGGCCGATCCTGGAACGTGCGGAATGCCAGCAAATAGTTCGAACGTGCTTGTGCATCGTTTTCCACCTGCTCGTAAGAACGCGCCAGGTTCCAGTACAGTTGCGGGTCACTTTCGCCGCTTGCGTCTAGATCACCCAAGTAATCAATGTTCTCCTGATGGCGCCCAGCATGCAACAAGAAGTTCGACCATGCCAAAACATAATGCTGGTTATCTGGTTCCAGATTCAGTGCACCGCGAAGGAACCGTTCGCCCAGTGCGTCATCCTGCTGTGCCAAGGCCAGCTCCGCCCCAATGCTGAACAGTTCGGGATTCGTATCGTCGTGTGCCAGTCCCGTTTGGATTGTCATCAGCGCTGCATCCGGCAAACCCAACTGCCGCTGTGCCTGCGCCAACGGAAGATAGGCGTTCGTGTAACTTTCATCCGCGTCCAGAACTGCCTGGAACGCATCGGTCGCACGCTGCGCTTCTTCCAATTGTACGTACAGGCCCCCCAACTGGAATCGGTCATCGATTGGTAGGTGGTCCTCACCCACTTCCTGGTAGACGCTCACGGCATCTTCAAACCGTCCCGTCTGCGCCAAACTCTCCGCATAACGCAACCGGACATTAACACCCGCAATGGTCGTTTCATCCATATCCAACAGCTCAAGGTAAGCCGCAGCTGCCTGGGTAAAGTGCCCCCACGTAAACTGCAATTCACCGAGCGCAAAAACAATCACGGGTTCATCGGGTGCGAGTTCACGTGCCTGGGTGAGTTTCTGCAAACTGACTTCATAGAGCCCTTGCGTTTGGTAAACATCCGCTGTCGCCATGAGTGCCTGCACGTATGCGGGATTCTCCGGGGTAATCCGTTCTAGGTAGGTCAACGCCTGGTCCGTATCCCCATCAGAAACCGCAATATCAGCCAGTGCCGTCAGAATGTCGCCGTCATCAGGGTAATGGCCCAGTAATTCTTGATAGAGGCGCTTGGCCTGACCGGTAAAGCCCATCGCGTAGAGTTCCTCAGCCAGGTTAAATTTCGTTTCGTCATCTTCATTTTCAAGCACTTGCCGAAAAAGGTCACGTGACTGATCAACGTTCCCCTTCTCCAATGCATCAAGCATTTGTTCTGCGTAATTCATCAAGGATGCCTCCTGTTGTTAGCCGTTTTCTGCAATATGCGTCCAGTTACTACCTTACCGCAAATCAAGGATTTCTGCACGAAAAAAGGGCTTCAAGACGCGAACGTCTCAAAACCCTTCTCGTTATGCTACATCTCCGTTAATTACTTAACGGCGTCCTTCAATGCCTTACCAGGCTTGAATGCTGGAACCTTGGATGCAGGAATTTCGATTTCGGCACCGGTCTGTGGGTTGCGGCCCTTGCGTGATGCGCGTTCGCGTACCTCGAAGTTACCAAAACCAATCAGTTGTACCTTGTCGCCCTTAGCCAGACTGTCCTGGATGGATGCGAAGACTGCATCTACTGCAGCCGTTGCGTCCTTCTTGGTCAAACCAGTTGAAGTAGCAACGCTATCGATAAGCTCTGCTTTGTTAGCCATATTATTTCACCTCCGTCAATTAGATGCGTGAACACCCAAAATGCCCACTAAATGTGTGGTTCAAGAATGAGGAAATAATGATAGCCGAAGCATCACCATTTCACAACTAAAAATATCACAGGAACAGCGTCATATCAAGGGTTTCCGCGCTTTTTTGTTGTTAAAAGCGTGAAATATCACGCAACTGTCATATAAATCGTAAATCACACGAAACAACTTAAAATTCCTAAACTACTGGCGACTCCGCGCAATTAAATGAATTGGCGTTCCCGTGAAGTCAAAGGTGTCGCGTAGCTGGTTTATGAGAAAACGCTGATAGGAAAAATGAAGCAAATCTGGATCATTCACAAACACAATGAACGTAGGTGGCTTGATGGCAACCTGCGTCATGTAGTAAATGCGCAGTCGCTTCCCGTTAACGGTTGGCGTTGGCGTTACCAGCAAGGCATCGTTCAGCACATCGTTCAGCACGCTGCTCTGAATGCGACGTGACTGGTTTTCAGCTGCCTGAATGATAAGCGCAGGAATGTTGCTTAAACGCTGATGGGTCTTCGCGGAAACGAAGATAATTGGTGCGTAATCCAGATACTGGAATTCACTCCGCACGAGGTTCTCAAAATCGCCCATCGTGTGTGTATCCTTCTCCAACGTATCCCACTTGTTCACGACAATAATCACGGCGCGACCAGCTTCGTGCGCGTAACCCGCAACCCGCTTGTCTTGTTCGCGAATCCCCTCTTCAGCGTTCAGAACCATGAGCACCACGTCGGAGCGATCAATCGCCCGCATGGCCCGCAGCACTGAATACTTTTCCGTTGCTTCATACACCTTCCCGCGCTTACGCAGGCCGGCTGTATCAATCATGGTGAAGTCGGTTTCATCCGCATTGAACTTTGTATCGATGGCATCCCGCGTTGTGCCTTCCATAGAAGAAACAATCACACGATTCTCACCCAAGATGGCGTTCACGAGTGATGACTTCCCAACGTTTGGCCGCCCAATCAGGGAGAACTTGATGGAATCATCATCTTCGTTATCGTCTTCTTCAGGGAACTTAGCGAAGACGGCATCCAGCACGTCCCCAAGGCCAATCCCGTGCGTCCCGGACAATGGCAATGGTTCGCCAAAACCAAGACTGTAGAAATCAAAGACTTCATTACGTCGTTCTGCATTATCGACTTTGTTCACTGCCAGAATGACCGGCTTGTCTGCACGGTACAAAATCTGGGCTACGCGTTCGTCCGCATCGGTTACCCCATTCTCAACGTTTACAATAAACAGAATGACGTCCGCTTCGTTAATCGCGATTTCTGCCTGTTCGGTAATCTGCGTCACAAGTGGCGCGTCACCGATATCAATCCCACCGGTATCAATCACGGCGAACTCACGGGCCAACCAGGTTGCACGACCATACAAACGGTCACGCGTCACACCTGGGGTATCCTCAACAATTGCCTGGCGCGTCCCGACAATACGGTTAAAGATGGTCGACTTACCTACGTTGGGGCGGCCGACAATTGCCAAAGTTGGCAAACTCATGTGTATCCCTTCCTTCCAAACAAAAAAGTTGAGCCAAGGCTCAACTTTTTGCTTATCGCATCAAATTAGGTTTAGTCCTTAGCGGCGTCCTTCAGAGCGTCACCGAGAATGTCACCAAGGGAGAAGCCGGAGTCGTCCTGCTGGTATTCAGCTGGGATCTGGGTGTGGCTTCCACCTTCACGACGGCCACGGCCGCCACGGTTGTTGCTGCTGTTGTTGCTACGACGTGGCTGGTCGTTGCTTTCGCTGCTACCAGCAGGTGCTTCGGTGAGCGCCTTGATGGAAAGCTGCAAACGGTGTGCGGAAGGGTCAACAGAGAGAACCTTGACCTGAACTTCCTGGCCTTCAGAAAGAACTTCCTGAGGCGTGCCGATGTGTTCGTGTGAAATCTGGGAAATGTGAACCAGACCTTCAACACCTGGGAATACTTCGACAAATGCACCGAATGTGGTCAAACGACGAACGGTACCAGTGAGCGTTGCGCCCTCTGGAGCCTTGTCTTCGATGTCATCCCATGGTTCTGGAAGGGCTGCTTTGATGGAAAGGCTGATACGGTTCTTCTCTTCATCGAGGTTCAGAACCTTAACCTTAACATCTTCGCCAACCTTCAGAACATCACTAGGCTTGTCAACGCGGTCGAAGGAAATCTGGGAAACGTGTACCAGACCGTCAACGCCACCAAGGTCAACGAATGCCCCGAAGTTCGTGAGACGAGCAACCTTACCTTCAAGAACGTCGCCAACAGCAAGCTTGCCGAAGATTTCCTTGCGGGCTTCTGCCTTGCTTGCTTCAACAACTGCACGGTGAGAAAGGATGAGACGGTTTTCGGTTGCATCAATCTCAACAATCTTGAATTCAAGTTCCTGGCCCTTGTACTGGTTCAGGTCTTCAACGAAGTGGTCTGCTACCATGGATGCTGGAACGAATCCACGCACGCCAGCGTTGACAACCAAACCACCCTTAACTACGGAAGTTACAGGTGCGGTAATGGTGTTACCAGCTTCGTATTCCTTCTGAATGTCAGCCCAAACCTTCTGAGCTTCCAGGCGCTTCTTGGAAAGCAGGTACTGCCCGTTTTCCTTATCCTTACCAATCGTGCTGATAACCACAAGTTCAAGTTCGTCACCGATCTTAGCTTCTGCGTGGATATCGTCGACTGGCTGAGTACTTAATTCCTTAAGTGGCACAACCCCTTCAACACCGGTACCTTCGATGCCGACTGTCAGCTGCTTGTCCTCGATTGCAAGAACCTCTGCCTTGACCACGTCACCGACTTTAACCGTGCTGACGCTGTTCAGTGCGTCTGCCATTGTTTCTGGGTTTACGCTGTTTTCACTCATGCCAAAAAATCCTCCTTAACGACTATCATCAAATGTTAGTATACCCGAATTCAAACTTAAATACCACCATAAAGGCGAAATAGTTTTAGGCTTCGCGTTCTGCCTTTAATGTCATAATTTTTTCGACCACTTCATCGATGGTCATGTGGGTTGTGTCCAGCAAAATTGCGTCATCCGCCTGCCGAAGTGGTGAGGTTGCACGGGTCGAATCCTTATGATCACGCGCCGCAATTTCTTCTTCGAGGGTTTCGATTGAAACATCAATCCCCTTCTCCTTGTTATCCAAGAAACGACGACGGGCACGTTCTGCAACGCTCGCAATCATGAAGACCTTCAGTTCAGCATCTGGCAAGACGGTCGTTCCGATATCACGCCCATCCATCACGATGTTGCCTTCAGCCGCAATATCGCGCTGCCATGCCGTCAAGTTCTCACGGACCGCTGGGATTGCGGCAACGGCACTGGCATTATTCGTCACATCTTCCTGACGAATCGCCAATGAAACATCCGCATCATTCATGTAGACCAATTGGCCATCCGCTGTCGGTACGAATTTCAATGCCATCTCTGGCAACAAGGCAGTCACCGCATCCGCATCATCCGGTGCAACACCACGACGTAATGCCATCAGTGTTACTGCGCGATACATCGCGCCCGTGTCACAGTAAACGTAACCTAACTTCTTTGCGACCAATTTCGCAATGGTACTCTTGCCAGCGCTTGCCGGTCCATCAATTGCAATCTGCATAACAACCTCCAAAAACTTTTTGTGCAAATTAGCCTGAACACAATTAAAGGCAGGAGTTCTCCCGCCTCATCATTGCTTCATTCTATCAGTTATCCTACTTAACCTTCAATACCTGGCCAGGTGTTACCGTAATGCTTGACCCCATACCGTTCAGCGCCTGAATCTCGCTCAGCGTCATCCCGTGGTTTGCCGCAATTCGGTACAAGTTGTCCCCTGACTGCACGGTGTAAGTGCTCGTCGCGGTTGAACTACTACTACTACTGCTGCTTGCCGTGCTGGTGCTACTGGATGATGCAGCGGAACTGACAGCTGAGCTCGAGGAACTAACAACACTCGAAGAAGAAGCCTTTTCGCTGGAAGAAACGGCCTTACTGCTTGAGGAAGAAGCCTTCTTCGAGGAGGAACTCGACTTCTTGCTGGAAGAAGCGATATCCTTCACGGATCTACTCTTACTCGTCACGGAGATACGCGTTGGGGTTTCCGAGGCGTTCTCCATCCGTTTATTCACGGCTGACCACACGATTGGAATCAGGAACACAAGGACAAGGATCAACCCGAGGGCTGCCGTTAGAATCGTGTTTCCTCGCGTATGCTTGCGTTTCTGCACACGTGAAAAACTTCCGTCATCGTCACGATCATCTTCAAACTGTTTGTTCCAGGGCGCTTCAGTATGCTCCTGGTTACTCTTGGCGGTATCTTTATCTGTTGGTCGCTTTGGCACAACAATGCCTCCCCAAATTTGTCTGGATTCATTGTAGCACATGGACGGGCCACAACTAGTTATTGTTCTTAAAAATCTGCTGAAAAACGTCTTTCCAGCCCATTTTTTCGTGATTTTTTAATCTTTTGACCGTTGTTTGTGTCCGCATACTCATTGGGACACCCCCACAACATTGGTCATCGTGTGGGCGTGACGCACTATCAAAGACCTGCATCAACGCTGCCCGAAAACAATCTGGCGTCTGCAAGAAGCTTGCCACTTCCTGCACACTCTCCGCACGAATGGCTAATCGTTGCTGTAATTCCGCCTCAACCCGCGACTTTGGGAAGCCGAGCCGTTGATAACTACCAATCAACTGTAACTGCGGATCAGGGCTCATCGCGTACGCATTCGGATTCGCATACACCGCGTCAATCAACGTTTTGGTGGGCAGCGCGGCAGCATATTGCACGGCGCGCTGCAAATCACTAGGCGTATAGAGAAGTGCCGTTACAGCAAACGCCCCGTCACGCCCCGCCCGTCCAATGGCTTGAATGTATGCCGTCAATGTTTCTGGCACCCCAAGATAAATAACGAGCCGAATGTCCGGCTTGTCGACCCCCATCCCAAACGCGCTCGTGGCACAAATGACGTCTATTTCATTCGTGAGAAACTGACGCTCCCGTAACATACGCGTATGGGCATCTAAATCCGCGTGATAAAAGGCAGCACGCTTGCCCGTCTTCTGCACCCGCACGGCCATTTCCTCTGCCAGTCGTTTGGTGTTGCAATAAATCACTGCGGGGCCTTCTAACTGTTCAAGCAGTCCTAATGCCCGTGCACTCACTTCTGCTGGCGTTATCAATTGTTCAACGCCCATGAATAGATTGGGGCGATCCACACTTAACGTCACCGTCTTTGGATTCTGTAGCTGCAATTCACGCTGTATCACTTCCTGCACGGAAACAGGTGCGGTAGCGGTTAGTGCCAAAACTGAGCGCGGCCGAATCGCCTCCCGCACACGCCCTAACTGTAAATATGCGGGGCGAAAGTCTGGTCCCCACTGAAAGATACAATGGGCTTCATCCACCACAAGCAATTGCACCTGTGCTTGCCGCAATGCAGTTTGCACATCCCCTCTTTGCAACATTTCGGGCGCAATAAATAAGAAGTTCAGCTGGTTGACCTGCGCCAATATTTCGCGGATACCCTCTGGCGCCAACGTTGAATTCAACGCCACCGCGTGCTTTGCGCCAAGGCTCTGCAAACGTAAAACTTGATCGCGCATTAACGCTAGTAATGGTTCAACGACCACTGTCAAGCCGCCACGAATAACTTCTGGCAACTGATAACAAAGGGTTTTCCCCCCACCAGTCGGCAGAATACCCAAAACATCGCGTCCCGCCAGTACCGCCTCAATAATGGCTTCCTGACCGGGTTTGAAACTGGAAAGGCCTAGTTGTCCCAGTGCCCGTTCAATTTGTTCACTCATCCTGGGACTCCTTCCGTAACTGCCAAATTTGGAATAATCGAACCTGCATAAACGTCAACGATTCTGCTCGCTGCATCAACGTCTGATAATCCCGGATACCTTGCTGCCAAGCCTGTGTCAACACATCTAATGTCGTTTGGGGCATTAATTCCGCTGGGTTGATTGGCGTTCCCAGCATGGCTTCTAGCTGAATATATTCATTAATTGTACTTTCTTTACGCCGAACCTGTGTGGCAATGGTTGCAACGGGCACGCCCTCTTTGAAACGAGCAACACAAGCTAACGCACCTTGGGACAGATTGGTCACTGGTCCACCCCATAGCATCGCCAAGGCCGGATACTGCGCTGTTTTTGTCGCGATTTCATTCAGTAAACTTGACATCGCAGTGATCCCCGTCAACGGTGTCTCTGCCGTGTCGGACAGGGATCCGTTGTACGCATGACCCACGAGTTGCCGTGCTAAATAATCTGCCTGTGCTTCTGGGAGCGCCGTAAACGCCGCCGTTAACTCATCAACAATCGCTGACAATTGCTTATGCCACTGTCGGTACCAGTTACGCACCCAAGTCTGCGTTCCCCAATCTGAGGTCACGGGGGCATATTGGCGATTCTGGGCTAACCCTTCCGACACCACTTGCACGCCCAAAAAGAAGCGATCCGTAAATTTCGTTGCGTCATATTCACGGTGATAATTCTCAGGCAACACTGTCCGCTCTCGAGCTGCCACTTGCTCACGTACTCCAAGTGGCGTCAGGTAAACCCGCTCATCAGCCATCACGGTGAGCCCCCGCTGCGTCAATTGTTCAATCTGTTGCAGAAACTGCTGCCTAGACAAGCCTTCAAGTAACCCACGCCATTGCAGAATGCCGTATTCTAGTCCTGCAAACAGCACGGACGCCGTTTTTCGTCCCCGCAACACACCAAAAACACTGAGGGGACGTCGCGGCGTCGTATCTAGTAGCTGGAGAACAATATCTTCATACACAGTGTTGCCCTACTTTCTGCCAAAAATAAATAGTCGCAGACAAATGCCCACGACTATAGATTAAGCTATTTACGTCACTTTTACCCGCCGTTTTAAGAAAAAATGGCAAATTAAAAATTATCTCGTTTGTGTCGCTGCATGTTTGGCCAACCAGTAGTTAAGCGCCTTTGCGACCATCAGGAAGAGGACTGTTAGAAATGCCCCTTTAATCAGGTTAAACGGCACAACGCCAATCAGTACATACCGTATCGTACTCATTCCTAAGTGAAAATTCATCACCGCAAGATACATCGGCATAATCAGCACCAGGTTGAGCACAGACATGATGACCGTCATGCTGAGGGTGCCCCCAATCATGCCGAACACCGCACGTGGCCAGTTATATTCACGTCGCACGAGAAGCGCTAACGGAATCATCAGACCCACGCTCGCTAAGAATGCGGCGCTATCCCCAACAAGGTTAATTAACCCCGCGCCCGTCAAAACAAAATGGAGCAGACTACGCACAAAAGCAGTGCCAACCGCACCACGCCAACCATACAGAAGCAATGCCAGTAAAACGACAATGTCTGAAGCATCGAGCTTCAAGAACGGAAATGCCGGTAGAATGGGCAGCTCGAACAACATTAAAACATACCCGACCGCTCCTAAGACAGCCATTCCGACAGATCGGTGTAACTTAGAACTACGCATCACAATTCCTCCAGGTGGTTCGTCCCTGGGAGGCCAATGACGACAAATAAAAACCCATCACTAAAAAACCACGTGATGGGTGTCTTTTGCATCATCAAATACAAATAAGCCCCATCTTCTTCCATCTAGACTTTAACTATCGGTCCCGGAATCACACCGGGTCAACCGCAAACGCGGGTAGCAGACTTTTACTGCCGGTCGGGAATTTCACCCTGCCCTGAAGACGAACCGTTTATTTATTTTTTGTAAGTAATTCACTTACAAACTCAATATATCAGCGTTGACCAGAAAATGCAAGAACGAAACAGCGACGACGCTTATTGTGGATCACTTAACTGACGCAGCGCAACGACTTCTGTGTGCGTGAGCTTGCGGTACTGACCAGGCTGTAAACCAGTCAGTTCAAGGGGTCCGATTGCTTCACGTGCCAGCTTCTGAACCGGAAAACCAACCGCCTTCAGCATCTTCTTGACCTGGTGATTAAGGCCTTGGTGAATCACCAATTCAACGATTGCCGTCTGTTTCTCACGGTCACGGCTCAAAACGCGGGCGCGAGCTGGGGCCAACTTCCGACCCTCAATCGTGATGCCATCGCGCAGTGGACGCAGCGCAACCCCAGAAGGAATTCCCTTGACCTTCGCCACGTAACGCTTATCCACATTAAACTTCGGGTGCATCAGCATGTTTGCGAACTCCCCGTCGTTGGTCATAATCAACGCACCTGACGTATCGTAATCCAGGCGACCAACGGGGTACAGACGTTCCCGCACTTCTGGGAAGTAATCGGTCACGGTCCGGCGTTCCTTATTGTCAGTCACGGCGGTAATCACACTGCGCGGCTTGTAGAACAAGAAGTACTGCTTCTTTTCCTTGGTCAACGGAATGCCATCAACCGTCACTTCATCGCTGCCGGAAACTTTCACACCCAATTGGCGGATTACTTCACCGTTCACGGTAACCCGACCCGTTGTAATCATTTCTTCAGCGTGACGACGCGATGCGACCCCCGCTGCGGCAATGACCTTCTGTAGACGTTCTTCACTCATTTGTATTCTCCGTTTCCACCGGATCCGTAACTAACGGCTCCTGGTTAAACAAGTTCTCAGGATCTGCTTCTTCTGCTCCCGTCTCTGGAAGCGGTGGTAAATCGGCCAACTGCTTCAGGCCGAAATAATCTAGGAATTCAGGCGTCGTTGCGTACATAATTGGCCGCCCCGGGGCATCTAATCGGCCCGCTTCACTCACTAGTTGACGTGCCACCAGCGTTTGAAGTGCCCCAGAACTCTGCACACCGCGAACCTGGTCAACTTCGATTCGGGTCACTGGCTGCTGATACGCGACAATCGCTAATACTTCTAACGCTGCTTGTGAAAGCCCCGTTGCGGGGGGACCTTGGAAATACTGACGTAAAACGGCGGCCGTCTCGGGTTTCGTGAGTAAATAGTAACGTTCTCCCGCCAACCGACAGCAAAGACCAGATTCGGTATTATCTGCTAATCGCGCCATAAACTGCGCCATTTGTTGCCTTGCCGCCGCAACGCTCAGGCCTAATATTTGGGCCAGATTAACGAGATCAACGCCATCTTCGCCAGCTGCGTATAAAATCGCCTCGATTTTTGCGAACATCGTCACCCTCCTCTCAATTTTTAGGAAATCGCCTCAGTTGATGAATTCAGATAAACCACGATTGGTGCGTGCATATCTTCCTGCTCACACGTAATGGCATCTTCCTTCATTAATTCAAGGATTGCCAAGAATGTCGTCACAACTT
The DNA here is from genome assembly GCA_934370925.1 of uncultured Lacticaseibacillus sp. Classification (GTDB taxonomy): domain Bacteria; phylum Bacillota; class Bacilli; order Lactobacillales; family Lactobacillaceae; genus Lacticaseibacillus. The sequence goes on from CAKRNG010000005.1 coordinate 30,074, forward strand.
CTTGGACAGTTGGCGCACTAACCAACGCCACAAATTCACACGGTCCCGCCTGCATTAATTGCGTTCGAATTGTCGCAATCTTATCTTCCAACGAGACACTATCCGTCTCAATTCGCCGCACCGCCTGCTGGGTGGACGCAATTCGTCGCAACACGTGGTTCATTGCCGCGGTCAAATCACGTAGCTTCACCGCACCAGGTGCCAGGGGTGAAATCACGTCTTCAGGCGGCAAAGAGGCGGGTTTCGCGTATAACGCCGCCCGCTTTTCAGCCAACGTCCGCATCTCAACTGCCGCTTCTTGATAAACCTGATAGTTCAGCAATTGTGCAACCAAATCTGCCCGCGGATCAAATGCATCATCATCCGGTTCTTCCATCTCTGGTTCAGGCAATAACATCCGACTCTTCATCGCCATCAAGCTCGCGGCCATAACAAAATAATCGCCGGCCACATCCAGCGCCCGCTCCTGCATGGCGTGCAGGTATGCGAGATACTGCTCTGTGATTCGGGCGATTGGGATATCGTAAATATCAACCTTATTTTCTTTAATCAGGTGCCACAACAAATCAAGGGGCCCTGAGAACTCATCAAGAACGAGTGTTAGTCCCATCTGGTAACTCCTTCTTGGTTTCCTTCCACCGCATAATCACGGGCGTCACTGCAATGGAACCCATAATCTTCTTATCGGGCACCTTCGCCTGCAGTTCATCCAGCACACGGTTTAGCTCATTCGCACTACGAACCGCGGGGGACAAATCAAGATGACGCACGAGCACGTAATCATCACCGGTTTCAATGCCCACAATTCCACTGAAATTACAGTTAACGTCCGTATTCTCCTTATAAAGGTACAACACGTGCCCCTCATCGTTTTGATAGGACGCCAGCTCTGTCTGCAAATTCGTTAAATCTTTGAGGTCCTCTTCAAAGGAAAGAAACCCCATCGCGATTTTTTGATAATCCTGCTTATAATTAACGAGCACACTTATCACCTACTTAAGACAAACTTTACCATATCCATGAACAGACAACAATCTAATTCACCGAATCGTCATCTTACCCTACCCACGCGGATGTGTTTTATGGTAAACAGCCGCGACGTGTTCATTCGACAGATGGGTATAAAGTTGCGTTGTCGAAATATCCGCGTGGCCCAAAATTTCTTGCACCACACGTAAGTCAGCACCGTTCTCCAGCAGCTGCGTGGCAAAAGAGTGGCGCAGGGTATGCGGTGTCACGTCTTTTGTAATCCCAATTCGCGTAATGTACGCCTTTAGATTCTTCCAAATGCCTTGGCGCGTCAGGTGCTGCCCATGAAAATTAACGAAGACGTTCTCGGGACCCCGACCATGAACTAACTTGGGACGCGCAACACTGAGATAACGGTCCACCCACGTTGCGGCTTGGGGACTGACGGGCACTAAGCGCTCTTTGTCCCCCTTCCCAATCACCTGAATGAGGTGTAACTGCAGGTGCAACTGGCTAAGTTGTAAGTTCACAATTTCGGAGACACGCATCCCTGTCGCGTACATCAACTCGAAAATTGCCCGGTCACGCACGCCAATGGGTTTTGCCAAATCGGGCGCCGCTAATAGTTGCGTAATCTCATCCGCCGAAAGTGTCGTGGGCAAATGCTTCGCAGGCTTCGGTGCATCGATAAGTTCCATAGGGTTCGCGTGAATAACACCTTGGCGCAACAAGAAACGGTAGAACTTGCGTAACGCTGACTGTTCGCGCGCCATGCTTGTCTGGGCCAATTCATCCGCTTCGTGCGCAAAAAAATCCGCTAAGGTGTCACGCGTTTCGGGAATCGCCTTCAATTGCTGATCCCCCAACCACACCTGAAACCGTGCTAAATCCCGCGCGTAACTGGCTTGTGTTGCTTTCGCCAATCCCCGTTCCGCATCCAAATAATGGACAAAGTTCGCAATTAAATCATCCACGTCCTGAGTCCCCCATTCTTTCCTTAATTATTCGGCATTTTCTTCACTTTCGCCGGGTACGAGTTCAATATAACCCTCGTGTAAGGTAATCCGCCGTGCCTTGAGTAAGTGACCCACCGCGCGCTTGAAGGCGCCCTTACTGATATCAAGTTTCCGTTTAATTTCTTCAGGTGCCGACTTGTCGGTCAGGTTCAGACGGCCATCACGACTGTGTTCCAAAACTGCCAGGACCATGCCCGCGTCATCATCGATTGCTTCAAACGCGCGTGGCTTCAGGGAGATATTAAGGCCACCATCATCACGCACGCCAATGACACGCCCGTGAATAACTTCGCCAAGGCGTGGTTCACGATCCCGTTCATTCGGGTGGATAAAGCCAAGCTGATGTTCGTCCGTAAAGACAAAGGTCCCCACAATCTTGTTGCGGTATACCGTTGCGGTCACGTCTTTATTCTTCATGTCCGCATGTGCACGACGAGAGAGCTGGTTGATAATGTTGCCGTCCGCAATGACCGCCCACATCCGGTTCTTCTTGTCGATGCTGAGCTTCACCATCAATCGGTCACCCCGCTGTGGCCACAAGTAGCCTTCAAGAGGTAGCTGGTCCAAGCTCACCGCAATATCTTTTTCTTCAAGACCCGCATCCACGAACACGCCTAAATCACGACGCGTCGCTACAACATCACAGTAAGCATACTGTGATTCGCTGATCTTAGGCTTCCGCGTTGTCATGCGGGGATTGTGGTGTTCATCTTCGTATGCAAATCCCGTCACAGAGGCGCCTAGTTCGGGCACTTTTGTTTCGAACTCCGTCATATTCACAGGCATGGTAATCCCCGCAAATTGAACAAAAACAGTGTCGTCATTGACGTCTGATACTTTACCGGTAACAAATTGACCGTTGAATTCCATTATTAAAAATCTCCCTTTATCTTTTATATGTACGGGATTGCACCAAAAGTCGGCACATGGTATCGAACGGCACATTTAAAGGTGACACACTAACCTTGTCCGTTCGCATGTTTTTGACTGACGGCGCAATCCCACTTAAGTCAACCTATGTGGGTGCTGCTTTCAACTTTAACAAACAAAGAAGCCCAGAACCATAGATTCTGGACTTCTCTTTTTTAATTCTAATCGTAAACGCGTTTACAGATTAGAGGGCGTTGGTAGCACCCTTGTAGATGATACCGCGACGGGAGTCAACGGTAACCACCTGGCCGTCGCTGATAACGGTCGTTGCGTTTTCAGCACCAACAACAACAGGAATTCCCATTGCGATGCCGACAACAGCTGCGTGGCTCGTAAGTCCACCAGCTTCAACAACAACAGCAGCAGCCTTTTCGATAGCTGGAAGGTAATCCTTGTCCGTGGTCTTAACAACCAGAACGTCACCCTTCTGCATCTTAGCAACAGCTTCGCCAGCGGTAGCAGCAACAACTGCCTTACCAACTGTCGTCTGGTCGCCAACACCGGAACCAGAAGTCAGCTTGGAGCCGATCATCTGAACCTTCATTACGTTGGTTGTACCAGTTTCACCAACTGGAACACCAGCAGTGATGAGGATGAGGTCGCCTTCTTCTGCAAAGCCAAGGTCTGTTGCGGTCTTGGTTGCAAGTTCGAACATGTCATCCGTAGAACCTGGCTTTTCAGAAACAACTGGGTAAACACCCCAGTTGATCATGAGGCCGCGACGTGTGATGTCATCAAAGGTGATGGCAAGGATGTCAGCCTTAGGACGGTACTTGCTGATCATACGTGCAGTGTAGCCGGAGTTCGTTGCAGCAACGATGGTCTTAACGCCAAGGTTACGTGCAGTGTGAGCAACAGCCTGACCAACAGATTCCGTAACGGACTGGTTGGCGTAGTTCTTCAGGGCAAATGCGTCCTGATCGGTCATTGCCTTTTCGGTGTATTCGTTGATACGGGACATTGCTGCGACAGATTCAACAGGGTAGTCACCGTTAGCAGATTCACCAGAAAGCATGGTTGCGTCGGTACCATCGAATACGGCGTTTGCAACGTCGTTAACTTCGGCACGGGTAGGACGTGGGTTTTCCTGCATGGAGTCAAGCATCTGGGTAGCCGTGATAACTGGCTTGCCAAGAGCGTTGCACTTGCGGATAAGGTCCTTCTGAACGATTGGCACATGTTCGAATGGGATTTCGACACCCATGTCCCCACGAGCAATCATCAGACCATCGGAAACCTTCATGATATCGTCAATGTTGTCGATACCTTCCTGTGATTCGATCTTAGGGAAAATCTGAACGTATTCAGCGTGCTTTTCTTCGAGCAGTTCACGAATGTCAAGAACATCCTGAGGCTTACGAACGAAGGAAGCAGCGATGAAGTTGATACCCTGGTCAAGACCGAAACGAATGTCATCAGCATCCTTTTCAGTGATACCAGGCAGGTTGATGGAAACGCCAGGTGCGTTAACACCCTTACGGCTACCGAGAATACCATCGTTCTGAACGGTGGTAACGAGTTCGCGGTTTGCTTCATCCTTTTCGGTGATGAGAACGTCAATCAGTCCATCATCGAAGAGTACGTGGCCACCCACGTGCGTGTCATCGTAAAGGCCTGGGTAGGTAACAGCAATCTTTTCCTTGTTACCATCGAGGGATTCGTCCATAGAGATACGGAGAACGTCTCCGGTGTGAAGTTCAATCTTGTGGTTAGGTGTGTCCTGAACTGTGGTACGGATTTCCGCACCCTTCGTGTCCAAGAGAATACCAACCGTCTTACCGGTGATCTTTTCAGCTTCGTGAACCATCGTCATACGGGACAAGTGTTCTTCGTGGTCACCGTGTGAGAAGTTGAAGCGGAAGACGTTTGCACCTGATTCAATCAACTTAACGATTGTTTCGGTTGAGTTACTTGCAGGTCCAAGCGTGCTGACGATCTTGGTCTTTTTCATGAAAGAAAACGCTCCTTTAAAAATGTGTTTTTTTTAAACAATAGTACCCAATAAGTTAATGACTAGAACGCAAGGTCCTTTGCAACCTTGTAAAGGTCCATGTCGGCTTCGTGCTTGGAATCGAACAGGTCAAGCATGTTGTGCTGAACAAGCTTGTTGTTCTGAATCCCAATCGCAACGCCACCCTTGTCCTGCATCAGGAGTTCTACAGCGTAGACACCCATGCGGGAAGCAAGGACACGGTCAAAGGCGGTTGGCACCCCACCACGCTGAACGTGGCCAAGGGTCGTTGCGCGAAGCTGGAAGTCGCCATAAGGTTCAAGCTTTTCAGCGAATTCAGCAGCTGTCATCACACCTTCAGCAAGCACGATGATTGCGTGCTTCTGGCCGCGTGCTCGACTGCTCTTGAGCTTCTCTGCAACGGCTGCAACGTCAAAATCCTTTTCAGGAATAATAACGTCTTCTGCTGCACTCGCAACAGCTGCCCACATTGCAATGTCACCGGCGTTACGTCCCATGACTTCAACGACGAAGGTCCGTTCGTGACTTGCAGCGGTATCACGCAGCTTGTCCATCGCGTCAACCGCGGTGTTCAATGCTGTGTCAAAGCCGATGGTGAAGTCGGTAAATGGAATATCGTTGTCGATTGTACCTGGCAGACCCACCGCGTTAAAGCCGTGTTCGTTCAGGCGCAATGCACCGTGGTAAGAGCCATCGCCACCGATAACAATAATTGCGTCGATGCCGAACTTCTTCAGCTGTTCAATCCCCTTCAACTGAACAGGTTCTTCAGCAAATTCAGGGAAGCGTGCTGAGTACAAGATTGTACCGCCACGGTTGATGATGTCATCAGCCGTCCGGGAGTCAATCTTGAAAATGTCACCAGCCAGAAGGCCAGCAAAACCGTAGTTGATACCGTATGCTTCGAGGCCTTCGTGTTCGGCCTTACGCGTTACGGCACGAACCGCGGCGTTCATGCCGGGGGCATCCCCGCCGCTGGTCATAATACCAATGCGTTTCATTGTTTCACCTCACGTGATTACTCGTGGATCACTCGTTCGTTCCACACAAGAATTAGCTTAACACTTTTCAGAAATAAAGTCGCGCAAATTTATGACAATTCTAACGTCATTCTCACGCAATCGTCGGCTTCTGAATGACGACTGCGTTTTCACCAAGTAAATCCTTCAATATCCGCTCCATATCGGCACTGAGTGTAACGGCATAGCGTTCTCCAAGTAAAACTGGTTTTCCATTGGTCACGACAATTACCTGCGTCCGCCCGTGGTGATTCATAAGGGTTCGTAAAACACTTTTTTTCATATTTACATCTGGATTTTCGCCAAGATTCAGAAACAAGCGGTCTGGAAGTGACGCCACAACCTTGACAGCCTCCCGAATCGTCCGCGCAACGAAGCGTGGTTCGGCTTGCGTACTCCCCCGATCCAGTTCAATTGTCATGAGATAGATGGCACCAGGCGTGAGTGTCCCCGCCTGAAGATACTGTTGCGGGAAGACCGTCACTTCCGCAGTAGCAGTGGCATCTTGCACCGTCAGGAAGGCCATCTTGGTCCCCTTTTTTGTTGTAATCACCCGGCTATCCGAAATCACCACAAGTATCTGTGCGCGTCCCTTAACCGTGGTTAACGGGTCAATTTGGTAGAAAGATTTAAGCACCGCAAACCGATCAACTGGATGCCCCGCTAAATAATAGCCCAGCTTATCCGCCGTCATCGCGTCACAGGCCGCTTGCGTCATATCGGGAACATCGGGATCACTCGGCCAGACTGCTGCAAGTAATTGCGCATCACCACCCGCTAAGTTAACCGCGTCTAGCATCCCCGCGAGTCCCGCGATGAGGTGGGCCCGATTTCGCGCGAATTGATCGAACGCTCCCGCCTGCGCCAACGGTAAGAGGCCACCCTCATTTCTAATCGCAGGTGCAAGCGCAAGCAAAAACGCCTGCATCGATGGCCAAGGCGTGTCACCGCGCGCAGCAATCACGCCTTCACTCACATCACGGCGTAACCCTTTAATCGCATTCAGACCCACCCGGATTTTTCCCTTTACGATCCGATAGCCCCGCGTTGATGCGTTGATATCTGGTGGCAGTAGTTTGACCCCTGCCGTCTTGGCTTCGCTCACGAAAATTTGCGTTTTTCCCTGATTGCCCAGATTGGCGTTCAGTTGCACCGCATAAAAAGCCGCGGGGTAATGCTGCTTGATGAATGCCATCCAAAAAGCAAGTACCCCGTACGCAACGGCATGACTCCGGTTGAACCCATACCCCGCAAATTTCTCAATGTCCGAATAGATTTCTTTGGCGTCAGCCGCCGAAACCCCGCGTTCAGCGGCACCCGCAACAAATGTGGTCAATCCTGCATCAATAACCGCCTGCTTCTTCTTACTCATGGCGCGGCGTAAGTCATCGGCGGCGGCCAGACTCATCCCCCCAACCACGTTCGCAACTTGCATCACTTGTTCTTGGTAAACAATAATGCCGTACGTGGGTGCCAAAAGTGGTTCAAGCAACGGGGTGGCGTACGCAACTTGCTGGCGACCATGAAGGCGGTCCGCAAATTCATCAATATATTGCATTGGACCCGGGCGATACAGAGCAGCTGTCGCCACCACATCCCCGAATGACTCAGGGTGAACTTTCCGCAAAACGCTGCGCATCGGGCGACTTTCAAATTGAAAAATTCCGACCGTGTTCCCGTCCGCAAAAAGACGAAGCGTTTCGGAATCATCTAACGGAATCGCATCTAAGTTAAACGCGGTGTTGAACTGACGGCGCACAAAGTTTTGCATTTGCGTCAACATGCTCAGCGTCCGCAACCCTAAAATATCAATCTTCAACAGACCCAGTCGTTCAACGTATTCTTTCGTCACCTGCGTCTGAACCCCAATGCCGACGCCGCTCTTCTGAAGACCAATCACATCGGTCATTGCTTCTGAGGATAAAACAATTCCCGCCGCGTGCGTCGTCACCGTACGCGGCAAGCCAACCATATTGGCCGCCACTTGCAAAACTGCCGCTACCTGCACCTCATCACGCTGCATATCCCGTAAGCGCTGGTTCGCTGCCAATGCCTCGGCAATCGTTTCGGCCTTGCTTGGAATCTCCCCCGCAAGCTGGTCGATGGCGTAACTCGCCATCCCCATTACCTTCGCCGCATCACGCACGGCTTGGCGGGGGCCAAACGTCCCAGTCGCCATGATTTGCGCGGTGTGTGTGTTGCCGTATTTTTCCTGCACGTATGCCAACACTTCCGCACGGCGGTCATCCTGCACATCAATGTCAATATCAGGCATCTGCCCCCGGTTCGGGTTGAGGAACCGTTCGAAAAGTAACCCGTACGTTAACGGATCAACGGCCGTGATGCCCAACGCGAACGCCACTAGGGATCCAGCGGCTGACCCACGCCCTGGCCCCGTCATAATTCCTTGGTTGTTAACCGCCTGGATAATGTCCTGCACAATTAAGAAGTAATCAGCAAATCCCATCTGGTCGATTACACCCAATTCGTAATCCAACCGTTCCTGGTAAGCAGCCGGCAGCGTCGGCCCAACCTGTCGCTGTAGTCCCGCAACGGCGAGTTCCCGTAAGTACTGCGCGTTCGTCGTTGCTTCGGGAAGCGGAAATGCGGGTAACTCAGGATGGCGAACCGGCAATGTCACGTCACACCGGTCAACCAGTGCCATCGTCCCCGCAACGGCCGCGCCAAAACCCGCGTTCTCCAACACATCCACGAACATTTGCCGTTCAGGAAGCCTGTAATCAATCACGTCATCCGTCACTTGGCTTAACTTTTGGTCATCATGAATTGCGGTCAACACCCGCCGCAACTGCCCATCCGCTTCAGTCAGTTCGCGCACATCGCCAAGCATCACCGCATGCCAACCATGAATCTCCGCAAATTGGATGAGCGCTGGATCTGCTTGCAAATTTGCAAGACCAATATTGAAGCTTGCAGGCGCTTTTGCCAAAATGTGTGCGGCAACCTGCGCTGCTTCGTTGCCATCGCCCTGCGCGAAGGCTTGTTCAACCGCCCCCTGTTCAGTCGTGATGACGGCTAACCCGGTAAAATCTGGTAATTCAGCCAACGTCTGGTGATCAAACTGAACGGCGGTGCTAATTTTTTGCAACTGTTCATAGCCCTGGAGATTTTCTGCAATCAGGACCATTTGATCGTCTTCTAGTGATAACTGCATCCCCAGCAACGGCTTGATGCCCGCCTGCTGGGCTGCATCGTAGAACGCCACTAAGTTATAAACGACATTCACGTCCGTCAACGCCATTGCGTCGTAGCCATTTTCTTTCGTTGCGCGCACTAAATCGGCCACCCGAATCGGGCTAGCCAATAATGTTCCGCTTGAAATCACTCGTAGTTGCGTAAAGCTCATCGCGTTCCACCTCGTTGTCCATTATAGCCTAATTCCCCATTTCACCATGACGAAAATTAACGACTGTTCATTTGCATTCGCAAAATTACGTGGTAAGATTACCCAGAAGTGGATTAATGCCACACATGTTTTCATGCATCGGCGTCCCCATCGCGCTTGCCTGACTCCCTGACATGGGATGTTGACAACCAATACCCGCAGATGATTTGTGCTGCTGGGTAAGGGGCACCAAAAGCAAAGAAAGGACGAATTCACATGCGCTATGTTGTTACACTTTTCTGGGGACTCATCCTCGGACAGCTTATGGGTTTTCTCGCTGGCGCGCTGACAAGCACCTCCTACGACCCTAAAACGACGCTTATTTTCACGGTGGTCTTCATCATTATCTTGTTCGTGATTCCACCAATCCTAAAGCATTTCGATACTCAGGCTGAATAAGCCACTCAGGGATGGTTGCCACGTGCAATCATCCTTTTTTTATACGGTGCACCATTAGCCAGCACGCACGACCAACAAGAAAAGCGTTGCGGAAAAACCCTGAATTGGATTTTCCGCAACGCTTTTCTTGTTATCTGGGTTAAACCGTGTGCGCCATGAGTCTAAGCACACGCGATGTCGCCGCCTCTTTATTTGGTGATGTAAATATACAGGTTAGTTGTTGAGTACCCCACATCGAACTTCACACCATTGCTCTTAATCGTGTCCATTGTCGTTTGTGAACTGTTCTGGTCCTTGATGGCCTTGGAGAACTTCTTCATTACCGTCTCAGCGTCCGCCCCAACCGCATTGCCTAAGAGCGCAAGGGTTGTTCCGAACGTTTTGGCCTTCTTGCTGTCCTTCAGAATCTTTACGGGCACAATGAGCGCAAATCCGACGAGTTCATCATTCGCCACATTGGCACGAACAATGGCGTTATCGTTTTTCAGCACCTGAGAAATACCGTCTTTTGCGTTCAGGTCAAGTTGCTGATCCTTAGTGGCTTTCGTTGCTGCCGCATATTTCGCCTGCAGTTCCTTCGCCTGTGTTGCCATCGCCATTTGTTCCGCCGGCGTCATCTTGGCAATCTCGGCCTTGGTTGGCTGCTTGGCCTGCAACTGCTTCTGAATGGATGCGGGTAATGCGCTCCCGATTACCGCCTGATTGTAGGCCGTTGCTGCCTTTTTATAGTTGCCCAACGTCTTGGCCGCCGCAATCGACACGGTTTGCTTCTGGCTCTCCGCCGTCAAGTGCACCGTCTGCTTCTTGTCCGTCATTGGCAACGTAATGGCAAAGGTCCCACCATTTGCCTTCACCTTTCCTGTTGTGCCGCCAACCGTGTACGTCACCTTGTCAGCACCACTCACATCGCCCTTCACAATCGCAACAAGGCCACTCTGCTTGTACGTTGTCTTGGTCGTCGTCAACTTGTTCCCACACGCCGTCAAGGTCAGCAATACGCCGAGCCCCATCACGGCCGTCAAAAGTTTCTTCATTTCTTCGTAACCATCCTTAAAATCATCATTATCAGTCGGCAATCATCGGCTAAACTAACAACCACCGGCAATCTGAGCACCAGTCTATCGCCTCGACGACTTTCATGCAAGCAAAAAGTGACTCGGTGTCACATTTCGACCGAATCACTTTTACTTCTTTTTTTCGCTTGGTTTCGCCGGCGCGGTAATTCGCGTCATCGTTTCAACCAAAAGCTTCTGAATCACCGCGTTAATGGCAAGGTTGACCATGGCACTTTGAACCTTCGTGGTATCCCCTCGCGTCACACCGCTAATCACAACTTCCCCGCGAAAATCAGAACTTGCCTTCTGAATTGCCCCGGCAAACGCCAGAATAAACGCATCGTACGCCTGGTGTGGTGGCCGATTGAGCATTTGGTAACTAATCCCCGTCGCAATCGTATCGAGGCTAAAGACTGGCTTCAAAATCGCCACCACGATGACGTTCGCCAGCTGACTCCGCGAATACTTTTTCTTCGTGGGTGCTTTAATAATGCCCTTCTTCACGTAATTGTTCACCATCGTTGAGGTTAATTCCCCCAAACCAGCTGGAACCACCAGCTCGTTGGCAAATTGAACAACCTGATCCATGTAAAGGTCAAACTGTGGCAGGTCAGACCACCGCGGCCACTTGGTTGTTGCTAGCTTTGTTAGGTATGCATCAAACACTTCATCCGTCCCCATCATTTCTAGCCTCCAATCTTGGTTTCATCACTATTCACATTATAACAGTTTATCTAGTTTTTAAAACCACGAAAGATAATCAGGCGGCAGTTGTGGGAAAAACTTCAGCTCCGATTTTGGCGTGTCTCCAGTGGTGGGGCACGCATCCATAACTTCAGCCAAAGCCCGGCTGAAGTTATTCCAACTCGCTTTGAGCCTGTCAGGAAGCCCACCTGCCAGTCTCAAAGTCGTCCCGTATCTAGGCGGTAAACCGCCAAGATACCTTCACCACTTACGACACCCCAAAACCTCCGCCGAACTTTCCCCCGCAACTGCCTACATCTTCCGCTAATCATCATTTTGCTTGAATGAAAAGATATTGACGCAACGTCGCTGTCGCTCCTTGCGTTGCATCCATTTGTTGATTGACAACCTTGATACTCGAGTGTTCAAGGTTATCAATCAAGCTTTAGTGAGCAAACCAACCCTCGATAAGACATTCGCGCGCAGCCGCGAATGTCCTGCCTGAAAAGGTTTTTCTCTAAATAAAGAGGTGGGAGCGTGCCCGGTTTTTGGGCAGGCTGGCAACTTTTTAGACTTGCGGGAGCGCAGCGAGCCAAGGCTAAAAAGTTAGGTGGAAGACGCGTCAGCGGCTGGAACCGGCCACACCACGTTCCGGCCCTCATAAGCCCGCAACGGAGACCACCAGTACGTACCGGCCTTTTCCGCACCCATAAGCCCGCAACGGAGACCGCCAGTACGCACCGGCCAGTCCGTTGCAAAGTGAAGGGCAAAAAAAAAGTACAGCAACGATGACGTTGGTGTACTTCCTTCTTAATTAAGCGTTAGCGTCTGACTTAACGTCAACCACTTGTTCGCCCTTGTAAAAGCCCTTAGGGGAAACGTGGTGGGATACGCGGTATTCGCCGGTCGTTGCATCAAAGTGCAAGTTTGGCACATTAAGCTTGATGTGACCACGGCGCATGCGCTTCTTGGTCTTTGAAGTTCTGCGTGCTGGAACTGCCATGTTTATTAACTCCTTTATTACTCGGATTTCCTTTTAACTATACAGGACTTTTCAAAAAATGCAAGGTCAATCCGTGTAAACACGCGGATTCTCACACTTTAAACGCGATTAAATCGCCTGCGTAATTACTTTTCCGTAGTAGTTACGTTTTCAACCTGCGCTTCAAATGATAACTTGCCAGAGGCGTCAACGTCAACCGTTACCGCACTATTTGGTAAAATCATTCCCGCAATAATTTGTTTTGCGAGTGGCGTTTCGACCCGATCCGTAATTAAACGCTGCAATGGACGTGCCCCATAAGCAGGTTCATACCCATCAGCCGCAAGCTTATCAAGCGCCGCGTCCTTAAACGTTAACGTGATTTGCTGATCCGCTAAGCGTTGTTGCAACCCAGCAATGTCCTTCACCACAATTCGCCGAATATCAGCCTGTTGCAACGGATTGAACGTCACAATGTCATCAATTCGATTCAAGAATTCTGGCTTGAAGTGGCTCCGAACCAACTGCATCACCTGATTTTTAGCCTCAGTCGTCATTTTGCCGTCAACTAAACCATCCAGGAGTAAGTCACTCCCCAAGTTGGACGTCATGATGATGATGGTGTTCTTGAAATCAACTGTCCGTCCCTGACCGTCCGTTAACCGGCCATCGTCTAATACCTGTAGCAAAATGTTAAATACATCTGGGTGTGCTTTTTCAACTTCATCCAAAAGTACGATGGTATACGGGTTCCGGCGTACAGCCTCTGTCAGCTGGCCCCCTTCTTCGTAACCCACATACCCTGGCGCTGCCCCAACCAGGCGGGAGACGCTGTATTTTTCCATGTATTCAGACATATCAATCCGAACCATGTGCTTTTCGGAATCAAACAGGTTCTCAGCGAGTGCCTTTGCCAGTTCTGTCTTCCCGACCCCGGTTGGACCAAGGAACAAGAAACTTCCCAGTGGCCGACTTGGGTCTTGCAAGCCTGCACGGGAGCGAATAACCGCATCGCTGACAGCCTGGACCGCCTGATCCTGACCAATAACCCGTTCGTGCAGGTTATCACTCAAATGAAGTAACTTATCGCGATCGCCCTGGACTAATTTAGCCACCGGAATGCCGGTTTGTCGGCTAATGACTTCAGCAATTTCTTCTGGGGTCACCGATTCTTGAACAAGCCACGTTTCAGGGCGGTCTTGCTCTTCCATATCGGCTAATTCTTGTTCAAGTTGTGGAATTGTCCCGTGTTGCAGGCGTGCCGCAGCTTCCAAATCGTATTTCGCCTGCGCATCCGCGAGTTCTTGCTTGGCCTTTTCGATTTCAGTTTTCTTGTCGTTCAGCGAATTGATGTCCTTTTTCTCCGCCTGCCACTGCGCCTTAAGTCGGTTGGCTTCTTCCTTAACGTCCGCCAATTCAGCCTGGGTGGTCTGCAAACGGGCAACACTCGCCGCATCCGTTTCTTGTTTGAGCGCCTGTTCCTCAATCTCCAGTTGCATTTGCTTACGCTCCGCAACATCTAGCTCAGTTGGCCGAGAGTTCATCTCCACGTTGATGTTCGCGCTCGCTTCATCAACCAGGTCAATCGCCTTATCGGGTAGGAAACGGTCCGTGATGTACCGATCAGCCAACGTTGCAGCCGAAACGAGTGCCGCGTCATGAATGCGCACACCGTGGTAAATTTCGAACCGTTCCTTAAGTCCCCGCAAAATACTGATTGTGGCTTCAACGCTTGGTTCCTGAACGAGCACCTTCTGGAATCGGCGTTCAAGCGCCTTGTCCTTTTCGATGTTCTCCCGGTATTCGTCAAGCGTCGTCGCCCCAATTAGGTGCAGCTCACCCCGCGCGAGCATTGGCTTCAGCAGGTTCCCCGCGTCCATTGACCCTTCTGTCTTCCCAGCACCCACAATCGTATGGATTTCGTCAATGAACAGGATGATTTGACCTTCACTCTTCTTGACCTCATTCAACACGGCCTTGAGTCGCTCTTCGAACTCACCACGATACTTCGCGCCGGCAATCAGGCTCCCCATATCGAGGCTGATGATGGTCTTATCCTTCAAGTTATCGGGCACGTCTTGATGGACAATCCGCTGTGCAAGACCTTCCACAATCGCGGTTTTACCAACACCAGGTTCCCCAATCAGTACGGGGTTATTCTTGGTCTTCCGGCTAAGAATACGAATCACATTGCGAATTTCTTCATCACGCCCAATAATGGGGTCCATTTTGCCAGAACGTGCTTCCGCAACCAAGTCCGTCCCGTATTTTTTGAGGGATTGGTATTGATTCTCTGCCGTTTGACTTGTCACGTGCTGTCCTCCCCGAATTTTGTCAATTTCGACACGCAGCTTCTTTTCATCCACCCCATTTTGGGTCAGGAAAGCCGCAATTGGATTATATTTCTGACGCATCAAGGCCAAAATCAGTGTATCTGTGGCGATAAACTGATCCTGTAACTCGCCCATTATCTTCTCAGCATCCTGAAAGAGCTGGTACAGGTTACGCGACATATTCTGTCCGTACGCTGAAACGCCCTCGACGACGCTGATTTTATCAATTTCGCTATCAATCACCTGATTCAATTGTGTCAGGTCAACGCCTGCCGCCGTATAAATCTGCTGTGCAAGTTCGTTCGGTTGCACCAACACACGCCACAAATGCGCAATTTCAATGTCTTGGTGGTGTCGCGTCTGGGCTACCTGTTGGGCACCGCTCAACGCTTCCGTAACGGCTTGGGTTAACTTTTCTGGATTCACGGGTTCACCATTCCTTTCACATTACGTGTTCTCTATACAAGTTAAATTGTAACAACTTCGCAATGGTCAGTAAAGGTCAAAAAATTAAAAATAATAAAAAACGGGCCATTTGACAGCCCGTTTTCCTACTTTGTTCAGTTCTCTTGCGTATCCTTGCTATCCGTCTCAATGACCCCCTTCGCCTTCTTCGGCTGGGTCCGTAGACGGTTCACTTCTTCCTGCAGGCGTGCGGTTGTTTTACGTGCCGCTGCGATGCTCGAGGCAGAGAGAAGCAGCGTAATGAGCGCACCTAAAAGCAGGCTTCCCACAATCACAATGATGAGCGGCCATTCAAAGTGTGCAAATAAAATGTTGACCGTCACGTTCTGACTATTCTGCAGGGCGAAAATAACCACCAACAGAACGAGTACGAGGCTAATAACGAATCGACGTTGATTTTTCATATAATCACTTCCGGTTAAAAATTGTTCCCGCCAACCAGTCACCCACCCGTGGCACCATTGGGTAAACGATTGACGCAACATTCATGATGGCAGGGGCGTTAATCTCACGCACGGGGCGGTTGAAGGCCCGAACGATGCGCACCGCTAGCTTGTCTGGATCGAGGGCAAACGCCGCGATAGCCTGTTCGTAATCCTCTGCTTTGGCTGTTTTGAAGAAGTTGGTTGCCACGGGACCAGGATTAATGGTTGTCACCTGCACCCCTGCTGGCTTCAGTTCCATCCGCAACGCGTTATCATACGCAATCACCGCAGATTTTGTTGCCGCGTAAACTGCAGACTTCGGTGTGGCAATTTTTCCCGCCATCGAGGCAATCGTCAGGATATGCCCCTTCCCCTGTGAAATCATCTGCCGGCCGGCCAACCGCGTCATGTACATCATACCAAGTACATTCGTGCGGAACATACTTTCCGCAACAGACATCGGTGTTGCCAACGCTTCCTTGAAGACACCAAACCCAGCCGCATTGACCAAAACATCAACGTGCGACACGGTTGCGAGAATCTCTTGCCAGACAGTTTCAATGTTCGCTGGGTCCGCTACGTCTAACTGAAAGGCAAATGCAGGCCGGTGTGAGCGCTTCTGCGCCGCCACACGGACTGTTTCCAATTTAGCTAGCGTCCGTGCCAACAAGACGACCGTGGCGCCCTCTGCTGCCGCCTGTAATGCAATCGCACGGCCTATTCCGCTCGAGCCACCCGTAATCACGACGACCTGACCCATTAAACAGCGATTATTATTCATCATGTGCCTCCACGTCTTCAAGGTGTGTTTTCACAAACGGAATATCAAACTCGTTCAAATCCCCCACGACTCGCGTGTTTGCAAAAATTTTCTTTGCTTCGGTCTCAAGGTCGTGCGCCATACGCCCAACGTAACGCGCTGAGATGTGGTTTAAGAAGAGCCGCGAAACGCCAGCCTGCTTCGCGAGTTTTGCGGCCTGAACGTTGGTGGAATGGTAATATTGCTTGGCAAGCCGTGCTTCGTGACCCGCAAACGTACTCTCGTGAACCAGCACGTCCGCATTTTCTGCCAGTGCCAGTTCTGTTTTCACCTGCCGTGTATCCCCTAAAATTGCCACGGTCCGTCCAGTTTGCGCGGGACCAATAAAATCTGTTCCCGCAAATGTCCGTCCATCTGGCAACGTAACGGTCTTGCCGGCCTTCAGCTGTGCGTAAAGTGGTCCCGCCGGAATCTGCGCTTCGCGAACCTTATCAATGAGCAGCTCCCCAGCGTGGTCCTTCTCCTCGACCCGAAAACCAAACGCTTCAATGCGGTGGTCCAAGTGATCACACGTTACCTTGAACGTCTTGTCATCGAGGACAACCCCTGGCTTCAGCGTTTCGAATTGAATTTGGTACGACAAACGAGTTTGCGTCACGCGCAAGCTCGTCCGAACGAAATCTTCAATTCCCTTGGGACCATAAATCGTCAGCTTCTCGTCACCGCCCTGATTCGCACGGCTGGCCAAGAATCCAGGAAGCCCAAAGATGTGGTCCCCATGTAGGTGCGTGATGAAAATCTTGGTAACTTTGCGGGGCCGTACGGTTGTCCGCAAAATTTGGTGTTGGGTTCCCTCACCACAATCGAACAACCAGACTTCATTCCGCTCGTCCAAAAGCTTCAGGGCTAAACTACTAACATTGCGGTTACGGGCGGGTGAGCCGGCACCGGTGCCTAAAAACAAAATTTCCATTTCTGCCATCCATTTCTAAATCTGCGTTATTTCCTTACATACCAGTCTAACATAAAACCACGGGGACGGCAGTTGCGGGGGAAAGTTCGCGTGGCATGGACGGCAGTTGTGGGGGAAAGTTCAGCTCCGGTTTTGCGGTGTCTCCAGTGGTGGGGCACGGCTCCATAATTCTGACCAAAGCCCGGTCAGCCAGTCTCAAAGGCGTCCCGTATCTAGGCGGTAAACCGCCAAGATACCTTCACCACTTCCGCACCCCAAAACCTCCGCCGAACTTCCCCTCACAACTGCCTACATCTCTCACTAATCATCTTCTTGTTTGAATGAAAAGATGTTGATGCAACGTCGCTGTCGCTCCTCGCGCTGCTTCCATTTGTTGATGAATTACGTTAAACCTCGGCGGATACCCTACACGTGAGCAAACCTACCCTCGATAAGACATTCGCGCGCAGCCGCGAATGTCCTGCCTAAAAAGGGTTTCCCCTCAAAAAAGGGGGTATATTTATCCACCCCACCAGTACGCACCGGCCTGCCTCCCACCCACCAAAAAAGCATCAGGACTGACGTGAACGTGTCAGTCCTGATGCTCATCTGTAAGACATACTACTTCAAAATCTGCTTCGTGACGAAGGTGGCGTAATACATCGCCCCATTCGGCGTTGGGTGAACGCGGTCCTTGTAGAACCATTCGTCATGCGCATTCGAATAGCTAAACCAGTCAATCACGTGCAAGTTCTTGTACTTGCGCGCGCCAGCCTTCAACGCGTCATTGGTCGTGTTCTGCCACGCCTTTGTTGGGACGCGGACGTTAATCCAGTACACTTGACGTTTCGTCGTTGCAATTTTCATGACATCTGCTAGGTAACTGCTGGTTAACGGGCCGTTTGTTCCTAAGCCCACCAGAATATTATCTGCCAGTGCCCCCTGCTGTGCGTACTGCTTGAGTCCCGCGACACCGTCACTCACTTGGCGAGACGGTACGGCATCAATAAAGGCTTTCGGGAAGATTTTTTCAAGCACCGGCTGGCCGTCCTTCATCACGGAATCCCCAATCGCCGTTAGTCCCATCGTGCGGGCTTGCGTGATTTGTTTGTCTGTCAATCCGTAATGCGTTAGCTGGGTTGCAAATTTATCCTTAGGCGCTGACGAACTCGTACTCGAACTTTGCTTCGCATCATCCGCCTTACGCGCCTTTTCAGCCTTAATACTTTCTTTCAGTGCCTTGAGTCGACGCTTACTGTCGGCCTTACTCTTTTTCGTGTCAGCCAGGCGCTTTTCCAGTGGTGATTCCGTGTTTGCTGTCTTCACGCTTGGCGCTTGGACAATGCCAACGAAACCAACCAACAGAATCACGGCCAACACCCCCGCCCGAATCTGCTGCTGCCGATTCAATTTGATTGCCTTGAAGAACGTACGCATTTGCTGTCGGCCGAACTTTGCGTGGGCAAGTGGTTGCTCCACAAACCGATACGACAATTCCGTTAGCGCGACAATCAAGGCAACTTCAATGAGCGGGTACAACACTTGGTGGTCGGCGAAGTTGCTGACGCTTGCTTCCACAAACACCATCACGGGCAACTGATACAGATACAGACCGTAACTACGACTGCCCACCCAGGTAAAGAATGGGTTCGTCAGGAGGCGGTTAAAAATCCCCCCTGGATGTGCGACCACCGCCACCAGAATCATGACGAGCAAGGAGAAGATGAACATCCCCCCGCGATAAAGAAACGCACTTTGGTCATCTGTATAGATAACCATGAGCAACATCAAGATAAGCGTGACGCCACCCGTGACGTTCAAAACTAGTTTATCCGTTCGTGAAACGTTCTGTGCTAACCGGCTACTTGGCCAAATAAATGCCAGTGCCGCCCCAAGAAGGATGCTAAATACCCGCGTGTCCGTTCCGTAATAAAGACGACTAGGATCGTACGGCACCCCTGCTTTTGGCTGGTAAAGCACTGCCATAATCAAACCTGAGATGACAGCCAACCCGACTGCCACCTGAAAGGCACGTTGCTTAAACTGCTTCCCCGTTCGTTTCCGCAACAAAAGCACAAGCAGTGGCCACACAAGGTAGAACTGGCCTTCAATTGCCAACGTCCACAAATGCGTGAACGGACTCTGACCCTGTGCAAATTGCGCAAAGTAAGACTGTCCGTTTGCAATTTGCCACCAGTTATAAACGTACGTCAAATTCGTTAGGACAATCTGGTGCAACTGGTGCAACAACCCCCGATCAAACAGGGTGATGTACGCGCTCGTTGCCATGAGCATCAGGACAAGTCCCGGATAAAGGCGTCGAATTCGCCGCTGCCAGAAGCCCTTAAAGTCAAAGCCACCGGTTCGGTCGAATTCCATATTCAACCCGTCAGTAATCAAGTATCCGGAAACAACCATAAATATCGGCACACCGAGGTACCCGCCCCGGAAAATATCCGGACGCAGATGGTAAAGAATAACCCCCAAAACCCCAATTGTGCGCAAGCCGTCAAAGCCGGTGATGTACCGGCGCTTCTTTTGCTGTTGCATACACAATACTCTCAATCTTCCATAAAATCAGTGTTAACCCAACGAAACTATTCTTCGAAGTTAAACGTCAATTCGCCAATCGTGACCTGATCACCGTTCTCGGCACCCGCTTCACGCAGCGCCTCGTCGATACCCATCTTCCGTAGCGTCCGGGCAAAGCGCAGAACCCCATCGTCGTGCGCCAAGTTCGCCATCGCCGCCACACGTTCAATCCGTGACCCGCTGATGGTGAAGCCGTATTCATCTTCAGTGACCGTGAAGGCATTCTCATCCTTCATGGTGTAATTCTTCTCTTCTTCGCTGTGGTGGTCATCCGTCACAACTGGTGCCGTCGCCAGCATTTCTGCCGTCTTCCGCAATAACTGCTGCAAGTTACTGTGCGTCACACTGGAAATTGCCATTATCCGGTCTTCTTCAACACCATCTGCCACAAGCTTTTCGTGGAATTCTGCGTACCGTTCATCCGCACCTGGCGCGTCCATCTTGGTTGCCACCACAATTTCGGGGCGATCCAACATGTTGTCATCGTACGTCAACAGTTCCTTTTGAATCTGCAGGTAGTCCGTATATGGGTCCCGACCATTCAGTGGGTCCATTTCGACAAGGTGCAGAATCACCCGCGTCCGTTCAACGTGACGCAGGAACTGAATACCCAGCCCGACGCCCGTTGCGGCACCTTCAACCAGCCCTGGCAAATCGGCCATAACAAAGTCCGTCCCGTCATCCAAGCGGACCATGCCAAGGTTAGGCACCAAGGTCGTGAACTGGTAAGCCGCGATTTTTGGCTTCGCGCCTGTCACAGCAGCGAGCAAGGTGGACTTCCCAACGGATGGGAACCCAACCAGCCCAACGTCAGCAAGCACCTTGAGTTCTAGGGTCACATAACGTTCCTGACCTGGTTCGCCATTTTCAGCGATTTCTGGCGCCGTGTTCTTTGGGGAAACAAAGTGAATATTCCCACGACCGCCACGACCACCTCGTGCGACGACGAGTTCTTCACCGGGTGCCGTTAAGTCCCCAATGAATTCGCCCGTGTCCGCATCCACCACGCTCGTCCCAGCTGGCACAGCCACACGCGTGTCTTCAGAGGCACGACCGTACATCGCCTTCGCCAACCCGTTACTGCCGGCCTTGGCCTTAAAGTGCTTGTGGTAGCGGAAGTCCATCAAGGTGTTCAACCCTGAATCCACGTAGAACACAATGCTTCCACCGCGACCACCATCACCGCCAGACGGGCCACCGAATGGAACGAACTTTTCGTGCCGGAAAGCAACGGCCCCGTCGCCCCCCTTACCCGCACGTACTTCAACTGTCACCTGATCTACAAACATTTCTCTTTGGCTCGCCAGCTTGCACGAGCACTCTCCTTTTGAAGTCATTTTCAGGGTGATTTCTCACCCTCACGTTAACAACCGTAGTCGACCGGATAATCCATCCGGCGGTTCTGACGCACAAGAAACTGCGACCAGCCCCATAATAGTAACGGGGATGCGTCATTCGTCGCATCCCCATCCTCACTCGCTGGGCCATAAGTTGCGGTTCAAAACGTGTCCGCTTGTTGCGGCAACCAGATACCGATCGACTTATGGTGCACTCTCTTGTTCCTACCTTACAGAATACAGACCCCGCGTGCAAAAATCAATTGCAACCGCCATGTGTCGCCCCTTTAAAGCGTCGACATTAGAGAAAAACAACAATTAAAGGAGGGCCAGATGAATCGTCTGGGCCGTTGTTTTACTAATTCCGATTGCTTGCAGTTCCGCGATGCTGGCAGCCTTGATGTTATTAATCGTCTTAAACTCGCGCATTAACTTTGCCCGCGTCTTCGGACCTACGCCCTTAATCTCTTCGAGGCGACTCGTCAGACTTGTTTTACTGCGCAGTTGCCGGTGGAAGGTAATCGCAAATCGGTGCACCTCATCTTGAATCCGTTCAAGTAAATAAAAGCCCTGACTACGCGGATTTAACTCAATCGGCTGATCCAAATCACCATAAAGCAATGCCGCCGTTTTGTGCTTATTATTCTTCACCATCCCCGCCACCGGAATGTCCAAGTTGAGTTCATTCTCCAAGACATCCTTGGCTGCATTCATTTCAATTGCGCCCCCATCCATCAAAATCAAGTCTGGAAGTGGCTTTTCTTCTTTCAACAGACGGGAATAGCGGCGGAAAATAACCTCCCGCGTGTTCGCATCTTCATTGGCGCTGTGGTCGTTTTCATCTTGCGCCAGCTTGTACTTCCGGTAATTCGTCTTCTCTGGCCGTCCGTCCACGAATTGAATCATGGCACTAACAGGTTCGGCCCCCTGAATGTGGCTATGGTCGAATGCTTCAATCACGTGTCCATCCCGGGGCAAGTCAAGCGCCGTCATGATTTCAGCTTGCGCTTCCACCGTCTTCCGGTTGTCCAGTTCCAGCAACCGAAACTTTTCTTCCAGCGTAATCCGGCTATTCTTAGCGGCGAGTTCCATCAGGGCCCGCTTCTCCCCACGTTGCGGCGTGCGCACAGGGACCCCAATCACGTCGCTCAACACGTCATTATCCATCCCCGCGGGCACCAGGATTTCTCGTGGCTTCACGTTGTTTTTCCGGTTGTAGAACTGCATGATGAAGGACTCAAATTCTTCCTCAGCCGTGTTGACGATTGGGAACAACCGCTTCTCCCGCTTCATGAGTCGCGCTTGCCGAATGAAGAATACCTGAATGGAAATCCACCCTTTATCCCAGTAAAAGTTAAATAAGTCGCGCGTCGTGTGGTCAGTTGAAATAATCTTCTGCTTTTCAACCGTTGCCTCAATATATTTAATCTGGTCGCGAATTTCGCCCGCGCGTTCATATTCCTCGCCCTCAGCAGCCGCCATCATCCGTTTCGTCAGACTAGCCTTGACCTTCGCCGTGTTGCCGTTCAAAAAACTTTTGATTCGGGCAATTTGCGTGGCGTATTCCTGCTCAGGCACTTCCTGAAAGCACGCACCTAAACATTGGCCCATGTGGTAATACAAGCAGGGACGTCCCTGATACCCATTACACCGCCGTAACGGGTAGACGCGCTGAATGAATTGGAGTGTTTCCTCCGCCGCGTAAACGTTGGGGTATGGGCCGAAGTAATAGGCACCATCCTTACGCACATCACTAACAATCAGCGTCCGGGGATCACGTTCATTGGTAATCTTAATGTAGGGGTAGCCCGTCCCCTTCTTTAACTTAATATTGTAGTAAGGCTGATACTTCTGGATTAATGTAATTTCGAGGAGGAAAGCTTCTTTATCCGTGCTCGTCACGATGAAGTCAAAATCAGCAATTTCCGAAACCAATTTTGCCGTCTTCCCGTCATGGTGACTCTTGAAGTATGACCGTACGCGATTTTTAAGGTTTTTGGCCTTCCCCACGTAAATAATCTTGCCGGTAATATCCTTCATTTGGTAGCTCCCCGGCAAGTCAGGGAGGAGAGACAACTTCTGTTCAATATGTTCGGACGCCATCGTGCACTTCCTCCTTTAATAATTAGACAAAACGTTTGTTCGTGTTTCATTGTATCCGGCATTGTTTGGTTTTTCAAGCTTTGCTGTGAGGGCGGCGGTTGGGGAGTGTCTTCAGTGGTGGGGCACGGGCCGGCAGTTGCGGGGGAAATTTCGGCTCCGGTTTTGGCGTGTCTCCAGTGGTGGGGCACGGTTCCATAATTATGACCAAAGCCCGGTCATAATTATTCCACCTCGCTTTGAGCCTGTCTGACAAAACCCGTCAGCCAGTCTCAAAGTCGTCCCGTATCTAGGCGGTAAACCGCCAAGATACCTTCACCACTTACGACACCCCAAAACCTCCGCCGAACTTTCCCCCACAACTGCCTACATATACCGCTAATCATCTTCTTGTTTGAATGAAAAGATACTGACGCAACCGTCGCTGTCGCTCCTTGCGCTGCATCAGCTTGATGATTCGTGACATTGCGACGCGGAGGATAGAACACCTGCACATCATACTTCAGTGAGCAAACCCACACGCGATAAGGTATTCGCGCAAAGCCGCGAATACCCGGTCTCAAAAAAAATAACCAGACAAAAAGAGACACCCCCAAAGTTAAAGGTGTCTCTCCATTTATTACTGTGCTAATACTTTGCCCAGGAAGTTCTTTGTCCGTTCTTCCGTTGGGTGATCGAAAACTTGTTCAGGCGTCCCCTTTTCGACGATTTGACCGCCGTCCATGAACCACACCTGATCGGCTACCTTGTGTGCAAAGCCCATTTCGTGGGTCACAACGACCATGGTCATCCCGGATTTTGCCAAATCTTGCATTACCTTCAGCACTTCCCCAACCATTTCTGGGTCCAGTGCGGAGGTTGGTTCGTCAAACAGCATTACATCTGGTTCCATCGCAAGTGCACGTGCAATGGCGACACGCTGCTGCTGACCACCTGACAGACTTGCTGGGTAGGCATCTGCCTTATCCGCAAGACCAACCTGATCGAGGAGTTCCTTCGCCTTGGCTTCGGCCGCCGCCGTATCCATCCCCTTGACCTTGATAGGTGCCAAAGTGATGTTTTCAAGCACCGTCTTGTGTGGGAACAGGTTGAACTGCTGGAACACCATCCCCATTTTTTCACGCACCTTGTCCAGTTCCTTTTCACCGAGACCAACCAAGTTCGTCCCTTCAAACAGGATTTCGCCGGATGTTGGTTCGCCCAGCCCGTTCAGGCTACGCAGGAACGTACTCTTACCACCACCAGAAGCCCCGATGACAACAATCACGTCACCCTGGTTAATGGTTTCCGTAATTCCGGTTAAAACTTCATTCTTACCAAAGGACTTCTTGAGGTCCTTGATTTCTAACAATGCATTATCCAACATGTTTCATCTTCCCTTCGAAGTGTGACAGAATCTTGCTCAAGGTGAACGTCATGATGAAGTAGAGAATCATCGCAACCCCAATTGGCGCAATCCCACGGTACGTTGCCGTCTGCACAACCTTGAGTTGGTAGATCAGGTCCGTCACCCCAATGATGGAAACAATGGAGCTTTCCTTAATCAGAGAGATGAATTCATTCCCAAGTGCTGGCCAAATGTTCTTGATGGCTTGTGGCAGAATAATTGTCTGCATCGTCTGCTTCTGTGACAATCCGAGTGACCGTGCAGCTTCCGTCTGACCGACAGGGATACTGTTAATCCCCCCACGGATGATTTCAGCCACATACGCCGAA
This sequence comes from uncultured Lacticaseibacillus sp., assembly GCA_934370925.1. GTDB lineage: Bacteria > Bacillota > Bacilli > Lactobacillales > Lactobacillaceae > Lacticaseibacillus. Next base: position 55,186 of record CAKRNG010000005.1, read on the forward strand.
GAGTTAATGGCAACAGCGATAATCCCAGAAACCAGTGCAGGAATCTGGACAACCATCCCAATTCCGAAGTAAACGAACATTACCTGAACCATCAGTGGTGTGCCACGAATGAATTCAATGTATGCCACCGCAATACCGTGAAGAACCTTGCTCTTACCCAAACGCATCAGGGCAAACATAATCCCAAGCAGAATCCCGAAGACAACCGCAACGGCCGTAATCAAGAGCGTGTAGCCAACCCCGAGTGCGAAGTAGCTCCAGTAGTGCCACATGGACGTGTTAGACGTGTTACCAGCCATGTACTTCCCGGCTGTTGCCAGGTAATCCTTAGTCTTGTTTTCCTTCTTAATCTTGTCCAGCGTCTTGTTGACCGCATTCACAAGCGTTGTGGAACCCTTTTGGAAACCAATTGCAGTTCCCTGCATGTCGTCCCCAAGTTCGTACTTCCCATCAATTGCAACAAGCTGACTGTCATTCGCAGCGTAGGCTTCAGCAACTGGCTTTTCAAGGTTAACGGCATCAACCTTGTTACTCTTAAGGGCCAGAATCAGGTCTGTGACTTTGGAAAGCCCCTTAACCTGAACGTCCTTAATTTGCTTCTTGGCTAAATCATACTGCAGGCTCCCGGTCTGTGCGCCGACCTTCTTGCCCTGCAAAGCGGTGTGCCCCTTCTTGTAGAGCTTTGCATCCGCCTTATTTACCAAGATATCTTGACCACCCTGGTAGTAAACGTGTGAGAAATCAACACTCTTCGCACGTTCGTTGGTTGGGCTCATCCCAGAGATGACCATATCAACCTTACCCGTTTCAAGGGCAACCAGAAGTTGATCGAAGTCCATCTGCTTAATCTTGAGCTTCACGCCAAGATCCTTCGCGATGGCCTTCCCAACCTCAACGTCCATCCCTTCAACTTGGTTTTGCCCAGCAACGTTCACCAAGAATTCATAGGGTGCGTAGTCAGGACTCGTGCCCATCACGATGGTGCCCTTGTCCTTAATCTTCTGTAAACTGTCGTCCGTCGCTGCGTTTGCCTGATTGGCGGTGCTGAAACTCATCACCGTGACCAATCCAAGCAAGAACGCCAGGACGATCTGCTTAATCTTCTTCATAACCAAAAATCCCCTTTGATTTGTGTATGCGACTACTATACACAAAAATCGATTTTTATGCAACAAAAATCGCAAGAAAATTCATTAATTTGTGTGTAATAGCTTTCATCCGCGGTGCTAAAAGATTACGGTTCGCCGATTTCAGTCCTATTCGTGATATAATACAAACAAATTGAATGTCGCCCAAAAACAATCGGCGCTAAAGGAGATTAAACAATGGGACTTAAAGTGAATATGCAGATGGATATGAATAAGCTGTTCGACAAATTCGCCTCATTACCAGACGAAAAGACCCCCAAGCTTGACATTGATGCACGTAAGGAACAACAAGAAAAAGAACGCAAGGCAGCCTATGATCGTCTCGATAAAAAGGGCGAAAAGGACGAGAAATAAGCCACATTCACCCAATACAAAAAGGGCCGGAATTAATCTTCCGGCCCTTTTTGTATATATACATTTTTAAATGTATATTATCGCTTTATTTTTGGATATTTCTTCTCTAAATTTGCAATATTTGCCTTTGCCACGTCATCAAAATCAATATCCGCCCAAAGCGCAATCTGACTAAGGTACCAAAGAACATCGCCCATTTCGTGCTTAAGCGCTTCTTTATCCAGTTCGGCGCCCTGGAACGTATACTTCTTAATTAAATCAATCGTTTCACCGGATTCACTCGCCAATCCCAACGATAAATTCGTTAAAACATGCTCATTACCCTCAAGTGTGCGGTTTGCAAGATGCTGATAGTCGTTAAAGTCCATCGTAACATTGCCAGAAAAATCCTGGCGCCCCCTTTTCAAATTTTTTAAATTACTGATTTAACCCTGACTGCTGCTCAATCCATGACCAAACTTCCTCATACCCAACCTTTGTCTGGGAAGAGAACGGAATCCACGGCGTTGCGGCGTTTAAATGCAATCCCTTACGCATTTGGGATTCACTCTTGTTCCACTGACTCTTTTTAACTTTATCAATCTTCGTCCCGACCACGAGCATTGGTACATCGTAGTACTTCAGGTATTCGAACATCGACTGATCCAATTCGGTGGGTTCGTGACGTGCATCCACCAGTTGCACAACGCCTGCCAACTGCTGTCGCGTCTGCAGATATTGCTCAATCATGGTTGCAAACTTTGCACGATCTGACTTGCTGACCTTCGCGTACCCGTAACCAGGCACATCCACAAAGTGCAGATCCTGGTTCACACGGTAGAAATTGATTGTTTGCGTCTTACCAGGCACAGCAGACGTTCTCGCCACCTTGTTTCGTTGGAGCAGCGTGTTGATGAGGGAGCTCTTCCCGACGTTTGAGCGGCCGACAAAGGCAATCTCAGGCAGGTTTGTATCTGGGTACTGCTCGGCACGAACAGCACTAATAATGATTTCGACATCGTTGACTTGCATAATTTCCGTCCTTTCCTACTCAAGACAGTTTAACACATCACGGGCCGGCAGTTGCGCTATTCATCTTTAGTTTTGAATGAAAAGATGTTGACGCAATTGTCGCTGTCGCTCCTTGCGTTGCATCCTTCTGCTTGCCGTTTACATTAGACCTCGGAGAATAAAATCACAGTGCGTCAACCTAAACTCGATAAGACATTCGCGCACAGCCGCGAATGTCCTGCCAAAAAAAGATTTTCTCGCCAAGGCAAACAAAAAAGACTTCACGGATGAAGTCTTTTCTGTTGCCGTATCGAATTATGAAGCTTCAACGACAACTAGTTCAGCAGCGCCAGTTCCCTCAACGGTATCAGCGGTGATGACTGCCTTTGTGACGTCTGAACGACTTGGTAACTCGAACATGATGTCCTGCATTACCTTTTCAATGATGGACCGCAGACCACGGGCACCTGTGTCACGTTCGATGGCCTCATGCGCAATCGCTTGAAGTGCATCTGGTGTGAATTCGAGTTCCTTGTTGTCCAAGGCCATCAGCTTTGTGTACTGCTTGACGAGTGCGTTCTTCGGTTCCGTCAGAATCCGAACCAAATCATCCTCCGTCAGCTTTTCAAGGGCTGCCAAAATTGGGATTCGGCCGATGAATTCAGGGATAATCCCAAACTTCATCAGGTCTTCTGGGATGATTTGCTGCATCAAGCTCTCAGTTTCGTCAATGTCTTCAGCACTATCCGTTCCAAAACCGATTGTCTTCTCGCCAATACGGTTCTTCACGATGGATTCGATGCCGTCAAACGCACCCCCAACAATAAACAAGATGTTGGTCGTGTCGATCTGAATCAGTTCCTGCTGTGGGTGCTTCCGGCCGCCTTGTGGTGGAACAGAAGCAATGGTTCCTTCCAGAATCTTCAGCAAGGCCTGCTGCACACCTTCACCCGAAACGTCACGCGTGATAGACACGTTTTCGCTCTTCTTGGCAATCTTATCGATTTCGTCGATATAGATAATACCCTTTTGCGCACGTTCAACGTCAAAGTCCGCATTCTGAAGGAGCTTAAGCAAGATGTTTTCGACATCTTCCCCAACATAACCAGCTTCAGTCAGCGTGGTGGCGTCGGCAATCGCAAATGGCACTTGCAAGATGCGTGCCAAACTCTGCGCGAGGAAGGTCTTCCCACTCCCAGTTGGCCCGATCAGCGCAATGTTACTCTTCTGGAGTTCCGTGTCCCCTTCTTGCGCAATCGCCATCTGGTTAATACGCTTGTAGTGGTTGTACACCGCAACAGCAAGGGCCTTCTTCGCCGCGTCCTGGCCAATCACGTAATCATTCAAAATTTTCATGATTTCAAGTGGCTTTGGCACTTCGGTTAAGTTCTTAATGGACTCTTCTTTGAATTCTTCGTCAACGATTTGCTTGCACAAGTCGATACATTCATTACAAATATATACACCAGGGCCCGCAACGATTCGCTTTACCTGGTCCTGTGATTTGCCGCAAAACGAGCACGTCACGGTTTCCTTGGTATCTACATCGTCATACATTCATTTCACCCCTTAAATTAATCCGCGTGAATAAGACTATTCACCCGATTGTCAATTCATGCTAACACAAGTTTCTGCCTGTCGCCAACGGACACGCATCCCGGTCTGTCCCACTTCATTGACTCGTTTAAGTTTCGTATTTTTGTCATAAAAAGGGAGCCGAGAAGAAATTCCCGACTCCCCTTTCGCTACTGGGCTAGCTTATTAAGCTTCTTCAACAGCGGCATCGCGAATTGCGGCGATTGCCTTCTGCATGGTGATGTCGTGTGCAAGCATTTCATCGCTGAGTGCGTTGCGTACGGCAGTCTTTTCCATCCCGTAGTCATCAGCCAAGTGGTCGATTTCTGCATCGATGTCAGCCTGGTCTGCGGTCAACCCTTCTGCGTCAACGATTGCTTCGAGCACAAGGTTGGTCTTTACGCGGGTTTCAGCGTTCTGCTTGAACTGTTCACGCAAGGTGTCCTGGTTCGTCCCCGTCAACTTGAAGTACATGTCAGCACTGATACCCTGGCGCTGCATGTTGCCAAGGTACTGATCCATCTGCTGCTGAACGTCGGTGTCGATCATGGCATCAGGAATCTGTTCAACTTCAGCGTTGTCAACTGCGGCCTTGATTGCAGCTTCTTCAGTTGCTTCCTGGGCTGCCGTTGCCTTCTTGTCTTCAAGATCCTTGCGAACCTTTGCCTTCAATTCGTCGAGGGTGTCAACATCTTCGTCAACATCCTTTGCAAACTCGTCGTCAAGTTCAGGCAATTCCTTCACCTTGACTTCGTGAAGCGTCGTTGCAAATTCAGCTTCCTTACCGGCAAGTTCCTTTGCCTGATAGTCTTCAGGGAAGGTAACCTTAACCGTCACGTCTTCATCAGCCTTGTGACCAACAAGCTGGTCTTCAAAACCAGGGATGAACGAACCTGAGCCAAGTTCAAGGCTGTAGTTCTTAGCTGAGCCGCCATCGAATTCAACGCCATCAACAGTTCCGTTGTAATCAATCACAACGGTGTCACCGTTCTTAGCAGCTTCTTCGCTAACAACCATTTCTGCAAGGTCCTGACGCTTCTTTTCGAGGTCAGCATCAACATCTTCATCGCTAACAGTGCTGTCCTGCTTAGGAACGGAAACGCCCTTGTATTCGCCAAGCTTAATTTCAGGCTTAACGGTGACCGTTGCCTTGATGGTCCAGGCTTCCCCTGGTTCCATGCTTTCGATATCAATCTGTGGCTGATCGACTGGTTCGAGGCCAGCTTCGTCAACAGCTGCTTCATAAGCATCTGGCAAAACGATGTTCAATGCATCTTCGTAAAGTGCGGATTCACCGTACATCTTGTTAAAGATGCTACGGGTTACCTTACCCTTACGGAAACCAGGAACGGTAATGTTCCCGCGAACCTTAGCAAAGGCCTTGTCCAAGCCTTCCTTAATTGTTGCTTCGTCAATTTCAAAAGTCAGGTCGCCAGTAATGGCGTCCGTCTTGTTCCACTTTGCAGTCATGGTATTCCTCCGACATTGGTGTTGTCAGCGAATGCACTTATGGCAATCGCTGCTGTACATACCGTATTATGATACCCGAATTTGCCCCTTTTGTAAAATAATTGAACGTTTTTATGGACATTTTACAGAATACGTCTCGTTTGTGTCCCTACCAAACCTAATTTATCGTTATAGATTCGTGTTACACCCACTCTATCGCAGGTTTCATCACACTCCAAAACAATTTTTGCCAACAAAAAAAGCCCCCGCAAGCGGAGACTTTCTTTTGTTGTGCAGGTGTAATTAGTCGAGGATTTCGGTAACGACACCGGCACCAACCGTACGGCCACCTTCACGAACGGTGAACTTCGTACCGAGTTCGATAGCAACTGGTGCAATCAAATCGACTTCGAAGGTCACACGGTCACCAGGCATAACCATTTCAACGCCTTCTGGGAGGGCGATAACACCGGTTACGTCAGTGGTGTGGAAGTAGAACTGAGGACGGTAGTTGGAGAAGAATGGCGTGTGACGGCCACCTTCATCCTTGGTCAAGATGTAGACTTCACCCTTGAACTTGTTGTGGGTTTCGATAGAGCCTGGCTTTGCCAGAACCTGTCCACGTTCGATCTGTTCGCGGCCAACACCACGAAGCAGAACACCGACGTTATCCCCGGCTTCACCAAGGTCAAGCGTCTTACGGAACATTTCAAGACCCGTAACAGTGGACTTAAGGATTTCAGGCTTCAAACCAACGATGGCAACTTCGTCACCGATCTTAACCTCTCCACGGTCGATACGACCTGAAGCAACCGTACCACGACCAGTGATCGTAAATACGTCTTCAACAGGCATAAGGAAAGGCTTGTCGTTTTCACGAACTGGGGTTGGGATGTATTCGTCAACCGTGTCCATGAGTTCTTCAATAACCTTAACCTGTTCAGGATCGCCTTCAAGAGCCTTGAGAGCGGAACCCTTAAGAACAGGGATATCGTCACCTGGGAAATCGTATTCGGAAAGAAGTTCGCGAACTTCCATCTCAACGAGGTCAACCAGTTCTTCATCATCAACAAGGTCAGTCTTGTTGAGGAAGACAACGATGTAGTCAACACCAACCTGACGAGCGAGCAGAATGTGTTCGCGAGTCTGTGGCATAGGACCATCAGTTGCGGCAACAACCAGGATTGCACCGTCCATCTGGGCAGCACCGGTGATCATGTTCTTGACATAGTCAGCGTGTCCTGGAGCGTCGATGTGCGCGTAGTGGCGCTTTTCGGTCTCGTATTCAACGTGGGCCGTGTTGATGGTGATACCACGTTCCTTTTCTTCTGGTGCAGCATCGATGCTTGCGAAGTCAGTCTGCTTTGCCAGACCCTTATCAGCAAGTACCTTTGAGATTGCAGCGGTCAGAGTGGTCTTACCGTGGTCAACGTGTCCAATTGTACCAATGTTAACGTGTGGCTTGGTACGGTCGTAGTGTTCTTTTTCAGCCATGAAAAAACGAACCTCCTGAGTATTTTGTAAGAAACCAGGACAGTCGTCTATCCCGAGAATTCTTTACATTCTAGTGTACTACACATAAGCGGAAATACAAAGTGTAAATCCTTGTGCTGGAATCAATTCCGAGAAAGATTATAACTATTTTTCGGCCACATGTAAACCGGCACCTTGCAGATATCACACGATTTTCAAGCTATTTGTTCACCAAACTGCTCATAAAGTTGAATTGTTGGTCCAACCAACGCTTCAAATCGGCATATTCCGTTTCGATTTCTGGGTTCACCAACTGCGACACAAAGACATCAATGTTCGGAATTACTTGATCTGCCACCGGATAAAGAAGCGACATATAAATAAATGTTAACTCGGTGGCATCTTCGCCAAGATTTTTCTGATGAACCGCTTTTTGAACGATATCCATGATGGTTGGATCCGTATACGGCGACGTAATCTTTGCTGGATTAAACGAATAGGTTTGATCAAAAACATAGACGTCAAATGCTTCATTTAGGTGCTGTTGCTGCAACCAGCTGACAAATGTGGCACGAATAAACGGTAATAAATCTGGGTCGTTAAGCGCCCGACGCAGCCCCTCATTGGCCTGTGTCAGCGGAATTGTTGGCAAAACCTCCTGCACAAAACGTTCTTGCTCAAATAGGTTCAATCCCCCAATATGTGACAACCGTCGCACATTATTTGCAACTGCAACTTCATGCGTTGCTAAGAATTCTTCATTAAATGCAGCAGCACGTGCCGTTAATTGTTTCTGATGTTCACCTCGGGCAGCTTCTACGGCTAATTTAATCAGCATGAAGTGTGGTGCGGCCACACCAACCCGATAAATAAATTCAACGCCGGCCGCATCCGCTAATAGCACTGCCGCAAATTCACTGCTCAGGATGACAGATTCTTCATTTTGTCCTAATTCAAGGTAAGACTGGCCCAGCTGAATAAGCGCTTGACTATCAGGCGGTTCTTTTTCGCGCGCCACTGCCGTTAAATATTCCTCAAACTTTTTTACAGCCACACCGTAATTCGCAGACGCAACCGCGGCAAATCCCTGCTCACGTAAAACAGTGCTCCGCTCCTCATTCATCGGAAATTCAATCACTTTACCCATTTTCGTGGCCTCCTATCACCATCAGTTCAAAAAAGAGGCTGCGCCAAAAGACCGTTTGACCCCGGAATAAAAAGCAACGCACACACAAACCCAAACTAGGATTTATGCGTGCGCTGTTTTTTATGTGAGGACACCGTCTTCTGGGACACCCTCAATTGTCAAAGAACGCAAATCAAGCTGTTCTATTGGCGTTTTGCGCTATTCTGATTGACTTCCATGATGACCGGAAGAATCACGGGACGTCGCTTTGTCTGGTCAAACAAGTAATGTGCCAGGCCATCACGAACGTCTTGCTTCAGGTGACTCCAGTCGAATTCCTTGTTATCAAGGTTCTTCTGCACGGTGTCCCCAACAATTTTGCCACATTCAGCGAGCAAATCCTTGCTGGTCTTCATGTAAACAAACCCACGACTCTGAATCTTAGGCCGTGAAACAATGCGCTTCTTCTTGCGGTCAATCGTGACAACGGCAATCATGATCCCATCTTCAGACAGCATCTTCCGGTCGCGCAGCACAATGTTCCCGATGTCGCCGACACCAATTCCATCAATCATGGTGTTCCCAGCTGGTGCTGTTCCCGTCACGCGTAATTGGCCCTTCGTGTACTCAATAATGTCACCGAGTGCAGGAATGATTACGCGTGCGCCATCAATCCCAACTTCTTCAGCGATATCCTTGTGTGCAGCAAGTTGTCGGTATTCCCCCTGAATTGGAATCAGGTACTGGGGGTGAAGCAGATTCAGCATTAACTGCAGATCTTGGCGGGCACCGTGGCCGGATACGTGCTTGTCGTCAAAGACAGCCTTCACTTCGCCACCTGCTCGGTAAATCATGTCCTTTGTCTTTGCCAAGGTCGTTTCCATCGCGTGTGAAGGTGTTGAAACGATGTAGACAAGATCTCCTTCCCCGATGTGCACGAGGCGGTGACGTGAACTTGCCATCCGCTGCAAGGACTTCAGGGGCTCCCCGATACGACCATTTTCAAGGATAACCGTTTCTTCGGGTGCGAGCTGTTTTAGTTCCTTTGTGGTTGCCAAAATATCGGGATTTGGCAATACCAGATATTTCAGATCAATTGCAGTACGCACAATCTTCTCAACATCCCGCCCAGTCAAAACGACGCGCCGGTTCGTGGCAGCAGCCGCATTCAGAACCTGTTGCACCCGCATAATGTTGCTGGCAACTGTCGCAACCACGACACGGCCAACGTGATACTTGAAGGATTCGTTGATACTATCCGCAATTTCCCGTTCGCTTGCCATCTGGTAAGGTGATTCGGCGTTTGCTGAATCTGAGAGCAGTGCCAGAACCTTCTTCTCACCAATTCGTGCAATACGACCAAAATCAGTCTGGTACATCTTTGACGCGCTTTGGTCGAACTTGAAGTCACCCGTGTAGACAATCTGGCCGGATGGCGTGCCGATGACAACCCCCAGCGATCCTGGAATCGAATGGGTGGTCCGGAAGAAACTAACACTCGTCTTGCCAAACTTGAGGTTCGACTTCTCATCAATCACGTGGAAGTTCTTGAAACGACGCGTCTTTGGCGTTTGCTTCGTGATAATCCGCGCGAGCGCAATGGTCAGTTCACTCCCATAAACGGGAACGTTATGTTCACTCAGGAAGTATGGCAACGCACCGATTGCGTCTGCGTGACCATGCGTCAAGAAGATGCCGGCGACCTTGTCGATATTATCAACCAGATACGTTGTGTCAGGGATGACAATATCAATCCCCATTAAATCGTTATCCGGGTATTTTAACCCGAAATCACATACAAAAATTTGGTCGTCTACCTCGACGGCGTACATGTTTTTTCCGTTTTCACGTACCCCCCCGAGGGCGACCAGATTAATCTTAGTCATTATTTCACCTCAGAGATATTATTCCCGCATTTTACGGGCTCGAAACTAAATCACTTATGACCAGTGTACCACAACGATAGCGGGGTGGGTATTTTTAGGCTTTTGACATTTGGGGTTGTGAATTGTTGCCGATTAAAGTGCGACACCTGTCATTAGCGGCTGCGCGCTAATGACGAAACAGAGTGCAGTGCGCCGGTTAGAAGCTGAGCATTAACATAGACCCGGTGGAGGTGGCGGGTTTACCACCGCAACCGGGTCTGGGTTAAGCGCAGGCTTCTGGGGCACGTAGCTCGACTAGAAACAAAGCGAAGTGTCCCGGTTAGAAGCTGAGCATTAACATAGACCCGGTGGAGGTGGCGGGTTTACCACCGCAACCGGGTCTGGGTTAAGCGCAGGCTTCTGGGACATGTAGCTCGACTAGCATGTATCGCTCGTGTGTTTCTGACTTATGACGCACCCTCGCTTGCACGCAACATTTTTCACAGCACAAAAAAGCCGTCTCTTTATGGGAGACGGCTTTTCGCACCATTTAGCATGGTACAAGGTATTAGAAACGTCACAAGGACGCTTTTTAATTACTTGTTGTTAATTGCTGCGAGACGGCTCTTGTCGCGACCAGCCTTGTTGGCGTGGATAAGACCCTTGCTCTTAGCCATGTCGATTGCGCGAGTTGCTTCCTTGAAAAGGTCGTCTGCGTTTTCGGCATTGCCTGCCTTAGCGGTCTTGAAGCTCTTAACAGCGGTGCGCAATGCGCTACGCTGTGCAGCGTTACGCTGACGAGCTGCTTCCTGAGTCAAAACACGCTTCTTAGCGGATTTAATCTGTGGCATGTGATTCACCTCCACATTGGTGGTTTTTATTAAGTTGCAAACTGCCAAGTTTCAACATACGCCATTATACCGAAGGATTGAATCACTTGCAACGCCGTACTGGGTATTTAACGCGATTAGTGTGAAGTTTGTGTCAACAAAACGACCGTCTATCAGAAAATTGATTCTAAACAATAGCCAATTTTCACAATTATTTCCGTTAAGGTAGCACGACAAGTCCCAAAAATGGTGAAGACGACATTATGGTCAAAACCCGTACCCGCCAAAAGTTTGCAAGTTGAAATCTTTCTTGGAAAGCGTCAGGTACAACACATCTTGCAAGATAGGCGGGTTTCATGTAAACTGGTTTCTGTATTGCGAACCCTTACTTAGTTTAACGCTCCACCGGCGTTTGACTCAGTTTCGGGCAATATCAAAATCTAATTAAGGTGGTAATAGCAAAATGGCTATTTCTCAGACACAGAAGAACGAAATCATCACAAAGTACGCACGTCACGAAGGCGACACGGGTTCACCAGAAGTTCAGATTGCAGTTTTGACTGCTGACATCCTGGCACTCAACGATCACCTCAGTGTTCACAAGAAGGACCACCACTCTTACGTTGGTCTGATGAAGAAGATTGGTCAGCGTCGTAACCTCCTTGCTTACCTCCGTAAGACGGACGTTATCCGTTACCGTGACCTCATCAACAGCTTGGGTCTGCGTCACTAATTTTTAAAAGGATCGATGTCTGCGGGCATCGATCCTTTTTTATTGCTTAACAAATATCAGTCACACAGAAGACACCCCACACCACCACCGAAAATTTGCAAAGGAATTTCCGGTGGTGGTGTGGGGTGTCTTTTTACCTTTTTACATTAACGATTAGCTACGTTACTTACGCGACATCGGTTTATCTTTGATACACTTTGCCCTGCCCCGCAAATTGAAGCACGAAGAGTTCGAATCCAAGAGCCTTGTCCACACTTCCCCGCTTCATGGCCGCCTCCGTGTTGACGAGCATGATATAAGCGGCATCCATATCTGCACGCCGCAATCGGCGTACTTCCCCCCACGCTAACTTGACGCGGTAAGGATGCACGCTCAACTGTTCCGCCGCCGCACCCTGTGTGTATCCGCGTGCCACATACGTTTCAACTTGAATCAACAACCGAAATTGACTCTCCAAAAGGCTAATGAGTCGTAACGGTTCCTCCTTTTGTGCCAGCAAGTCCCGATAAATGGTGAGTGCTTCCGTCACATTACGTTTTAGCACCGCACTCACCATGTCAAATACACTGTCACTCAATTGTTTGGGTACCAAGCGTTCAACATCATTCGCATCCAAATGTTTAGATGACATCGCGTAAGTTGCCAGAATGGGCAAGGCGGCCATCATGGCGGAATAATCCCCTTGTGTTCGGGCGACCAACGCGGATAACCCATCTGCCGTCACGTCCACCTGTGCTTCCCGTAGCTTCTGTCGAATTGCTTGGGTCGCCTGCCCCTCGTTGAGTGGTGCGGCGTCAACGAACGTCGCCACTTTCTTGAGGGCCTTTACGACTTTCTTCCGCGCATCCATCTTTGCAAAATCAGCAACAATCACCAAAATTGTCGAATCGGCAGGCGCCTTCAAATAATTCGTTAGCGCGTCAACGTCACTGTCAGCCTTTCCACTCCCCGTTAAGAAATCTGGATTGGTCAGCATAATTTCGCGATAATCACCAAAAAAAGGGGGTTCAGCCAACTCATTGAGCGCCGTCCCAAGCACCACTTCATGTAAGTCGTACTTCGCAAAGTTCATGGACTGTAAATCTTCGGGGATGAGCGCTTGCAGTGCGTCGCGCGCAGTATTCACAATTGCCGATTCTACCCCTTGAATCACATAAACTGGGGCGATTTTTCCCGCCTTGATTTCTTGATTCAGCTGAATGAGGTTCAAATGATCACTCCTAAAATCCTACTGTATACCCAAAAAGGTGTGTAATTGATGCGTTTTCTGTGTTGCGTCCACCCATAGCATCCCCGACTTGTTCGTCATGAGCAACGGAATTCCCGCTTTTGCAAACGTTGCGAGCGTCTCTTGGTTGGGATGTCCGTATCGATTGGCCACGCCGGCCGAGATAAACCCAACTTTGGGATGAATTTGGTTAATAAATGCGGGCGCAGACGCCGTTTTGGAGCCATGATGCCCCACCTTTAAAAAATCAACCTGTAGTTGTTGGGGCAATAACTGTGTCTCTTCAACAGACTGATCTGCATCCCCCGTAAAGAGCCACTTACTGTCCCCAATTGTACCATACAGCACCACCGAATTCGGATTTGTATCCTCAGTGTGCGTGACGTTTGGGGCCACCACCTTCAACTTCAGCGGTCCGTAACGCAACTGGTTCCCCGCCATCACGAGGTGCATCCCCGTCTTTCCTGCTGCCTGTGCTTGTTGAATTAAATCTGCCTGCGCGGAAATCGGGGTTGTCACAATTTCCCGCACATGAATTCCCTTTGTAATCACAGATGCATCCCCCACATGATCGGCATCTGGGTGCGTCAAAACAAGCGCATCAAGTCGCGTAATTCCCCGTGCAGCTAAATAATTCAGCGTGGCTTTTTTGGCCGGCGGGTTACTTGACTGACCGAATCCGCGACCACCTGTATCAATTAAAACGGTGGCCTGTTTAAACGGTGCCTCAATCAAAATCGAGTCTCCCTGCCCCACGTCAATGACGGTAACCCGCCAGGCTGGGTGAACATTGACCACTGCGTAACTCACAATGAGAGCTGCAACGACAAGTGCATACCGGTTAATGGCGACCGCCCGTACCACCAACACGGTTAACAATAACGTCAAGCCATACGGTAGCGCGCCAAAAGTCAGATAGCCTGGACAGTTCGCCAACCATGACAGCCCCCGCTCTCCCCACGCAATCAACCGGTCAAGTCCAAAAACAAGCGGATTTTGTGGCCACGCACACGCCACCATTAATGCTGGCATCATCACCACCTCGAACAGTGGCATCAGCAACCAATTGAAAACGAAGGTCAGCAAATGCATTCCGAAAACTGCATGAAGCAATGGGGGCATGCTGACACAAGCCATGGTGAAACTTTGACGCAACGTACCAACATTTTCACCCGCAATGAGGACAAAGGTCAGCAGATAGGTCATCTGTCCACCCAGCGTCCACAAAACGCGGGGTTGCACCAGCAAGTTGCCTGCCAGCGTGAGGCACAACCCATCGAGCGTTGTCAGCGGCATGTGGATACGCGCACCAACCACCTGCAAGAGCCGCATCCAAACCGCCCGCACAATGCCCGCACCTGGTGGAATGACCACCAAAAGCGCCGGTAGAATTAACAGCAAAATTGCATCGGTCCACTCCCGCGGAATACGTAATCGATTCGTCAACGTGTAGAGCATGCCAACAATCGCAAAAATATGCAGACCAGAAACCGAAAATAAGTGAATAATACCTAAGCGACTAAAAACCGTGCGCAAATCATCATCGTCATCCATCACCCCCAATAGTAATGCCTTTGCGTACGTCGCAACATGCTCTGGCAGCTGGTTCATTCGCGCAAGTAACTGTCGGCGAAGTGCATAGAGTCGGTCGATAATACCGCTCGTCGGTACGGGTCGAATGGTCAGGTGTGCGGTCGTTGCACGAAAAGCCTGGTGATACTGTGCCCACGCGTAATCACGGTAATTAAATTCATACAAATTACGCGGTGTTTCAATCGTTTCAAAATCACCTGGCTGATCAATCATGACGGGACTTGTCACATGGGCCAATTTGGTCGCCACCGCTGCGCTGACATTACCACCACCCGCCACCACCACCCCATTTGCCGCTGTCCCTGTGTATGACGCGAAACCATTTGCCACTTTCCACGCCGTTGCCTGGACCCGAATGGCGCCCACCGGTTCAGGGGGATGTTGCGTCAGTTGTTGCTCATGCCAGCCGCTAACCAACCCAACGATGAGGGGCACTAGTAACCAGTGCCATTTAACGTGCCACCCCTTATAAAAGCCAACCAAGATTAGGGTGCCACCCAGCCAAATCGACTGTAACCAAATTAGTTGCGCCCCCAAAAGGACACAAACACCCGCGTAGATTAGAATCATGGGGCCACCATCACGGCGCTCTGCAAATCAGTGAAAGTTTTATCTCCAATCCCACTGATTTCCTTTAACTCATCCACCGAGGTAAAACCGCCGTGCTGATCCCGGTAATCGATAATGTCCTGCGCACGTTTCGAGCCAATACCGGAAATCGTCTGCAAGTCCGTCACCGTTGCCGTATTCAGGTTAATTGGTGCCCCCGTCGTCGCTGTTGCCGTTCCGGAACCCGATGATGTCGCAGTGGGCGTGGCTGTTCCCGACCCGCTGGTGGTACTCACGGTTGTCCCCTGCACCGGAATGGTCATATTTTCTTGATCATGCGCAATTTGGGCGAGATTAACCTGTCCCGGGTCTGCATCCTTCGTGAGTCCGCCCGCCGCCTGTACCACATCGGCCCAACGCGTGGTGGCGCCCACGTGGTACAGGCCGGCGTGCTTCACTGCGCCAGAAATGTAGACATACCCTGTTTTATTAACCGAAGAGGAATCCGCCACCGCCTGACTTCCCGTACCACGCAACATCGATTCAAACGAACTCACTGATGGCCCACCAGCGCTTATCTGAGTTTCAGCAACCTGTGTGCCATCTGGGCTGCGCACGGCCAAAAGCCAAACAAATAAGGCTGTTATTGCCAAAAAAGCCAGCGCGCCGTACTGCCAGTAGCCCCGTATCCACTCCCAAATTCGCGTCATCTTCATCACCTCAAAATTACATTACGCAATTCAAGGCGTCATCCCCGTAAGTTCCCCCAAAAAAAATTATAAGTTTCAGTATACTAATTAAAAAACCGAGGCTGCGCCAGAAGACGGTTTGGCCCCGGTATACAAGGCAGGCCCGGTGGAAATCCCGAACTTAGGATTTCTACCGGGCCTGCCTTGTATGTTAGAGGGCAGTCTTCTGGGGCACGTAGCTCGACTAGGATGTAATGTTCGTGTGCTTTGGACTTCTGGCGCAGCCTCAGTTCATTTTGGTTGAATGGTCGATGTCGCGAACCGTCGCACGTTGGTTGTTACTTACCCGTTTCTTTCAGGTAATTAATCGCATCGCTTAACTTCCGCACTGGCACAATCTTCATCTTCGTATTCAGCTTCTTCGCCGCACGTTTCGCTTCGACATAGTTGTTCACGTAACTGGGATCCGCCTTCAAGATTGCCTTGGTTGCGGGAACGTCAGGTGCAAAGAAGATGGTCGCGCCCGATTTGGCCGCGGCGTACACCTTCTTATCAATACCACCAATCACGCCAACCGTTCCGTTGTCCGTAATGGTTCCGGTGCCGGCAACCGTGCGTCCCTGACGCAAATCGACATCCGATACCTGATCATAAACTTGAAGCGCGAACATCAAGCCGGCACTCGGCCCACCGATACTCCCCGCATCAATCTTGACCTTTGGCGAACTCGTCACCTCAGTGTGATCCGTGAGCGTAATTCCGAGCCCTGCCCGTTTGGTGCCAGATAAATGAATCAGCTTCCGGGTTGCGGTCTTCGTCTGACCATTGCGCACAAACGTAATGGTTACCCTTTTTCCCGCCTGATACTGACTAATCGCCTTAATGTAATCCGCCGACCGCTTGTAATGGTGCCCATTGACCGCCGTAATCGTGTCGCCAAGTTTCAAGTCTTGTGCAAACTGGGACTTCTTCATGATGGACATGACGTAAATCCCCTTGTAGGTTGTTTGAACCGGCTTGTCCGCCTGGGTCATGGCTGCCACGACCGCTGAATTAGCAGCGCTTTTGATGTAGAAATTTTGTAGCGCAGTATACTCGGCAGATGTCGATTCACCCATTAAATCGGATTTACTAACGATTTCGGAAAATGGCTGGAAGTGTCCCCAGATGAGCAATGCGGGAGATGCGGGACCAACAATGCCAACCGTCATTAACCGGTAACTACCCTTCTCTTGGTCCTTTTTACCCGCCACCTTGATAAATTGGCTAAGTTTATCGGAACCGCCAGGAATCTCAACGTAATATTTGGTTGGAAAAAATAATAACCCCAGAACGACCGCCAACCCAATAATAACCGCTAGCAGTCGGTTACGTTTACGTTTCGTCACTTCGCATCACCGAATTTCTGTTTTAAATCTGTCGCAATGTTATCTGGGACAAAGTGCGTCACATCTCCCCCGAATGAGGCAATTTCCTTCACAATACTGGAAGACGTGCCAACATTATCGGGTTCTGCGGGCAATAAAACCGTGGTGATTTCTGGTGCCAATTTGGCATTTGCAACCGCAATGGCGTTCTCGAAGGTGTAGTCGCCCGCATCACGCAACCCACGAATAATCACATCCGCATGCACTGACTTGGCAAAATCGACGGTCAATAAGTGGGGGGCCGCCACAACACGCACACCCGTCATCCCCGCTGTTGCCAGTTGAATCTGCGCCACACGTTCTTCAGCGGTAAAAAGTGGTGTCTTACCGGTATTCGTCATCACCGCCACAATCAAATCGTCCACAAGCCGCAACCCTTGACGGACAGTTGCAAGGTGTCCAAGCGTGAAGGGGTCAAAACTACCGGGAAAAATGGCTGTTTTAGTCATCTGTCGCTGCCCCCATCTCCAGAATCACCACTTGGGCCACCCCATATGTTTGATGGCGCAACAACTCATATCCCGGAATCACCTCGGGATAATCAACATCCAATCCGGTTTCGACCATGACGCGACCACCCTCGGGAACCAGCTTGGCCGCACGAATCTGCGCCAACTGCTTCATCACCTGTTGCTTCGCGTAGGGTGGATCCATCATGATGAGGTCAAATTGCGTTTCTTGTGCCGCAAAGTCATCCAGTGCACGCTGAACCGGCATTTTCTTGATGTCAAAGCGGTCTGGAGCCTTCGTCAACGCCACGTTTTCCCGAATCGTTTTGATTGCGGCAAACGCTGAATCAACCAGAATCGCGTGGTCCATCCCCCGCGACACGGCCTCAATGCCCAAACCACCCGTGCCTGCGTACAAATCGAGTGCCTGACCGCCCTCGAAGTAAGGCCCCAGCATGTTGAACATGGATTCCTTCACCTTGTCCGCTGTGGGGCGCGTTGTCGTTCCTGGCACCATCGCCAACCGTCGTCCCTTAAATTCGCCACTAATCACGCGCAATGTTGCCACGTCCCTTCTGTTTAATCATCATCGTCCGCACCCACATTGGGCGTTGCCAGCGTGCCCCGTTCGATTGCCTTGCCCGCGTCTGGATCAATCTCCGTCCGGTTCGACACTTCTGCACTGCGGACAAACCGTAAATGTGCCAACTTGGCTAACGTGTCGTCCACTGCATCCGCATCAACATACAACAAGACGTACTTCATCTGCCGAGAAGTGTACAGAACGCTCCCGTACCGACGCAACTGTCGTACTTGGCGGAGGCTGTGAACCCACACCACGATTTCTCGTCTCTGTTTAATTTCCAGCATATACCCTCCTGCATAGCGAAACTGCACCCGTGCGATTAACACACCGGTGCAGTTTTTGCACGCTATTCTTTAATCTCAGCCAGTAGTTCGCCGCTCGCGACAAGTGCACCCGCTTCAACATAAACGTGACTCACCGTTCCCGCCACTTGTGCGTGTACGGTGGTTTCCATCTTCATGGCTTCGGAGACAAACAGTTCGTCCCCCTTCGCCACGTGTTGTCCTGGCTTGACCAGCACTGTCAGCACGCGACCCGCCATTGGGGCACCAATTTGCTTTGGATCATTTGGTTCTGCAAGTTGATGGGTGCCACTGCTGTGCTTGCTACCACGATCAACAATTTCAACTTCACGCTTCTGCCCGTTGACAGTGAAGTACAAGTTACGCAATCCCGTTGCATCAGCCTCACCAATCGCGTCTAACCGAATAACGTATGCACGCCCCGGTGCCGTTGTGACGCTAATCTGCTGGCCAACACGCAACCCCTGGAAGTATGTGGGCGTGTCGAGATTGGTCACGGGGCCGAATTGCTTCTGATTCTGCAGGTACTTCGTGAAGACATCAGGATACAAGATGGCACTCAGAACATCCTTGTCGTCTGGTTCTAGCAGACCCAGCTCACGTAATTCACTGGCAACCGCATTAAAGTCAGCAGGCGCCAAAACTTCACCCGGACGCGTGGTAAGAGGTTCTTGCCCCTTCAACACGAGCTTCTGGAGTTTTTCAGGGAAGCCAAATGGTGGCTGGCCCAATTCACCCTTAAAGAAGTTAACGACGGACTCAGGAAAATCCAGTTCGCCTCCTCGTGCCAATACATCCTCGGCGCTCAGCTTGTTTTGAACCATGAACAAAGCCATGTCCCCCACAACCTTTGAACTTGGGGTTACCTTAATGATATCACCGAACAGCTTGTTCACTTCCGCATACTTAGCCATCACGGCGTTAAAGTCAGTCACACCAACTCCCTGTGCCTGCTGTTGGAGGTTCGTGTACTGCCCCCCCGGCATTTCAACGTCATAAATCCGTGTCAGCGGCCCCGCCACACTGTTCGCAAAGTCCGTGTAGTAAGGACGTACTTGACGGAAGTAATCGTTCACGTGTTCTGCAGCGTCAATATCAAGTTCTGGCTGACGTGTATCCCCAGTCATTGCGTGGAAAAGACTTTCCATACTTGGCTGGCTGGTCGTGCCGGAGAAACTCGATTGCGCCACGTCCACGATGTCCACGCCTGCATCAGCAGCAGCAAGGTATGTCGCCAGCCCCGTACCGGTTGTGTCATGCGTGTGCAAGTGTACTGGAATCGTCACGGCGTCCTTTAGCGCACCAATCAAGACCCGTGCTGCCCCTGGTGTCAATAAGGCGGCCATGTCCTTCACAGCCAAAATGTCCGCACCAGCCGCCTCCAGGTTCTTCGCCAAGTTCACGTAATATTGTAACGTGTAGTGTGGGTGGGCATCACTCAAAATATCCCCGGTATAGCAGATTGTTGCTTCTGCAATTTTGCCCGTTTCCTTCACGGCCGCAATACTTGGCGCCATCTGATCCAGCCAGTTCAGGCTATCGAAGATCCGGAAAACATCAATCCCCGTACTTGCGGCTTCGTTAATGAACTTCTTAATCACGTTGTCGGGATAGTTCTTGTAGCCCACCGCGTTACTCCCACGGAAAAGCATTTGCAGGAGCGTGTGTGGCAAAGCCTTGCGCATCTGCGCCAAACGCTGCCATGGATTTTCATTCAAGAACCGGTATGCCACGTCAAACGTTGCCCCACCCCACATTTCTGCGGAGAAAAGGTTTGGCAATGCACGACTGTACTCACCAGCCACCTGCAACATGTCATGTGTGCGCATACGCGTTGCAAAGAGGCTCTGGTGTGCATCACGGAAGCTCGTATCGGTCAAGAGCAGCTGTGGCTGTTCCTGAATCCAGCGCGTCACCGCACCAGCGCCGCCATCGTGAAGTAGTTGCACGAGGTCTGTTTCTGGCTTCGTATCCGGTAATTCGTTGCTAAACTGAATTTCTGGGTAAACACGTGGCTTCTTCGGGTCTTTCCCCTGAAATCCGTTAATCGTGACATCCCCGATGTAACTCAGTACTTCATTAGACTGATTGTTATCTGGGTGGAACGTAAATAACTCTGGACTGTTATCGATGAACCGCGTTTCAGCCTGACCGCTCAAGAAAGTTGGGTGGCTAATCACTGTTTCCAGGAATGGCAGGTTCGTCTTCACGCCAACAATGCGAAATTCATGGAGTACCCGGTTCATTTTGGCACAGGCGGCCGCAAAGTCATAACCGGTAACACTCGCCTTCACCAGCAGGGAGTCGAAGAAGGGACTCACAACGGCGCCCGCATAAGCATTCCCCACGTCCAGACGCACGCCCAGACCACCCGGTGACCGGTAAGTGGTGATGGTGCCAGTATCCGGCATAAAGTTGTTCAGTGGGTCTTCCGTCGTAATTCGGCACTGAATTGCCGCACCGTGAAATGCCAATTCATTCTGATGTGGCCAGCCCAAATCAGCAAACAAGTCCGCACCCGCAGCAACCTGTAACTGTGCCTGCACAATATCGAGGCCCGTAATGGCTTCCGTGACGGTGTGTTCCACCTGGACACGCGGATTAACTTCAATGAAATAGAACTGATTATTTTCAACTAAAAATTCGACCGTTCCCGCGTTCTCGTAACCCATTGCGGCCATGAATGTCGCGGCCGCTTCACAAATCTGGGTGCGGAGCGCTTGCGGTAAGCCCACAGCTGGGGCAACTTCAACGACCTTCTGATTACGTCGCTGAACCGAACAGTCACGTTCAAAGAGGTGCACCAGGTTACCGTGACCGTCCCCCATAATCTGCACTTCAATGTGCTTCGCGTGTTCGATGTACCGTTCAATGTACATCCGGTCATCCCCAAAGCTCGTCAATGCTTCAGACTTGGCCAATGGGTAGACGTGTTCCAATTCGGACTGATTCCGGACCACACGCATCCCGCGACCACCACCACCACTCGCAGACTTCAACATGAGTGGGAAGCCATACTTGTCGGCGAACGCCTGAATCTCTACAAAATCGCGCGTTGGTTCCGGCGTGCCAGGAATCGTCTGCAAACCATGCGCAACGGCTGCCTGTTTCGCCGCCACTTTATCCCCGAACGTTTTCAGTAAGTCCGTACTTGGTCCAACAAACGTCATGCCTGCCGCCCGGACCTTTTCTGCAAATTCTGCATTTTCACTGAGCAAACCATAACCTGGATGAATGGCATCGGCACCACTTTCCCGCGCAATCCGAATAATATCATCCATATCCAAGTATGCGGCAATGGGTTCACGCCCTGCCCCAACCTGGTACGATTCCTGCGCCTTAAAACGGTGGATTGAAAGACTATCTTCCTTTGCGTAAATACCAACAGTCTTGAGACCCAATTCCTCACAGGCACGAATAATTCGAATAGCAATTTCGCCACGATTGGCAATTAATACTTTTTGCATTAGTTTTGCGTCTCCTTCAATTCTTGTTGATCACGGTCGTGCGCCTCCGAAGCGGACACGTTCAAGACAATTCCGATAGAAGCGGCCAGCACAATCATACTACTCCCCCCATAACTGATGAATGGGAGCGTCACCCCAGTAATCGGAAGCAACCCAAGCACGGCGCCGACGTTAAAGCTCATTTGGACGAAAATCATGGTGGCGATTCCGTACATCAGCATCGTTCGGTACGCACTGTGCGCCCGAATCCCAATGCGGAGAATGCGCCAAATAAGGAAGATAATCAGTCCCACAACAACCATGCCCCCAACCATGCCGAGTTCTTCGCTGATGATTGACAGAATGAAGTCCGTGTAAGGTTCAGGAATATAGCCCAACTTCATCGTGCCATTCCCCAACCCAACGCCAAACCATTGGCCGTGGTTAATCGCATAAAGTGAGTTGACCAATTGGCGCCCCACACCCGCCTGCATTTCAAATGGGTGTAACACAGCGAGAAGTCGTTGTCCCTGATAGCTCTTTGAAAGAAAGCCACTCAGATAAGTCACCGCAAAGTAATATGCGGTCCCGAGCGCCCCAAGCCCCCCGACCACGAGACTCAGCCCATAACCGATTTGGAACCCACTCGCCACAACCATCACGAGGATAATCGAGCTTAAGATGAACATCCCCCCCGTATCCGGTTGGGCCAGAACCAGGAGTGTCATCACGGCAACCACCCCTAGTGGCCAACCTAATCGCTTGAGGGCATTTAGAAACTTATTGCGCCCAATCATCGACTGTCGCCGATCCAAAATTCGGGCAAGGTATAAAATGACAACCAACTTGGCAATTTCAGATGGCTGAATGTTGAAGCCCCCAACTGAAATCCAGGCACTAGCCCCATTCACGGACCGCCCGAACAGCAACAGGTAAATCAGCGCTGCAATAACCCCGACCAAACCAATACTCAGGATTCCCTTGCTCTTAAACAGCCGCAACTTGGCAAAATAACAAAGGACACAAACCATAAATCCAAGAACAATGTAGATTAGTTGCTTCACCAGGATGGCATATGCCTTCTGGTGTCGGAGTAATTCAATATACGCACCACTTGCTGAGAAAACCATCACGGCGCTGAAAAGACAAAGCACAACGTAAGGCACTAGCACGTAGTAATCGATATAACGTTTTTTCCAGCTCACGGGAATCGCCCTTTCGATATGCTAATTAGGCTTAATTATATCATATACGACTCATATCGCCGCGAAAATGAGAAGGTGTCGGCACGTCTTTTACGCAATTTAACGGCTGACACGTAGCCAAACACGAACAATGATGATTTTGATTCGAACAAAACAAAAAAGCCAACCAAAATTGGCTAGCTTTCTGTTAGGTGAACTTCCAAACGAAATTGGTTGTTCGACCCCATTATTTCATTAAGCTTACTTGGACATCTTGCGACGCTTGTCAGCCTTCGTCCGTTCGCCGGTGTTCAAAATCTTCTTACGGAGACGAATGCTCTGAGGTGTTACTTCACAGTATTCATCATCGTTCAAGAATTCGATGGAAGATTCGAGCGTCATCTGCTTAGGCGTCTTGATGGCAGCCGCGTGGTCCTTACCAGAAGCACGGGTGTTCGTCAGGTTCTTCCCCTTCGTAACGTTAACGGCAATATCGTTTTCACGTGAGTTCTGACCCACAATCATGCCTTCGTAAACTTCGGTCTGGGCATCGATGAACAGCACACCACGATCTTCAACACTCTGGAGGGAGTAGGTCGTTGCGTTACCAGCATTGATGGAAACAAGGGCACCGTTGTTACGGCCTGGTTCCCAGTTCGTAATCTTTGGTCCGTACTTTTCGAACGTGTGGTTCATAATGCCGTAACCACCAGTAGCGGAAAGGAATTCGGTTGAGTAACCAATCAGACCACGAGAAGGTGTCAGGAAGGTCAAACGTGTCTGACCATTTCCTTCGTTTTCCATGTTCTGCATTTCACCCTTACGCTGGGACATTGCATCGATAATGGAACCGGTGTACTGTTCAGGCGTGTCAATCTGAACCATTTCGTATGGTTCGCAGATCTGACCGTCGATTTCGCGGTAGATAACCTGAGGGCGACCAAGCTGGAGTTCGTAACCTTCACGACGCATCTCTTCAACAAGGATGGACAAGTGAAGTTCACCACGACCAGAAACTTCCCACATGCCGGCCGTGTCGGTGTTTTCAACACGGAGGGAAACGTCCGTCTGCAACTGCTGACGAAGACGTTCTTCAAGCTTACGGGCGGTCACATTCTTACCTTCACGACCAGCAAAAGGACTGTCGTTGGCAACGAACATCATCTGCAGTGTTGGTTCGTCGATACGCAGGATAGGTAATGCATCCTGGTGATCGCTTGCCGTAACGGTTTCACCAACGAAGATGTCATCCATCCCGGAAACCGCAATCAAATCCCCAGCCTTGGCTTCGTTGATTTCAACACGCTGCAAACCGAAGAAACCAAAGAGCTTGGTCACACGGAAGTTCTTCGTAGAGCCATCAAGCTTCATAACGGTAACAGAGTCACCAATCTTGATGCTACCACGGAAGACACGGCCAATCCCGATACGACCTACATAGTCGTTGTAGTCCAACATTGAAACCTGGAACTGTAATGGTTCGTCAGAGTTGTCAATTGGCGCAGGAATCGTGTCAACGATTGTCTGGAAGATAGGTTCCATCGTGTGTTCCTGCGTATCAAGATCTTCATCAAGACTTGACGTTCCGTTAATTGCAGAAGCGTACACGATTGGGAATTCGAGCTGATCATCGTCAGCACCAAGTTCGATGAAGAGTTCAAGCACTTCATCAACAACTTCTTCAGGACGTGCACCTGGACGGTCAATCTTGTTGATGACAACAATTGGGGTCAAGTGCTGTTCCAAGGCCTTCTTCAGAACGAAACGTGTCTGAGGCATGGTCCCTTCAAAAGCGTCAACGACGAGCAGAACACCGTCAACCATCTTCATGATACGTTCAACTTCACCACCGAAGTCGGCGTGTCCTGGGGTGTCCAGGATGTTGATAGTTGTGTCTTTGTACTTAACAGCGGTGTTCTTACTCAGAATGGTAATCCCGCGTTCCTTTTCAATGGGGTTCGTGTCCATGGCACGATCCCCAATCTGGGTGTGCTGGTCCAGTGTATCGGACTGCTTAAGCATTTCGTTAACCAAGGTTGTCTTCCCGTGGTCAACGTGGGCAATGATCGCAATATTACGAATGTCGTCGCGTGTTTTCAATGGTGGCCTTCCTCTCAGCAATATATCTTTTTTATCGTGATTATGGGGTGCTTAAACCCCAACATACAAAGTAGCAGTATAGCACAGTCTCAACGAAATGTGCGACTTACTGAAAATAAACTTCAAAATTCACCTGAAACTTTCACTATTTTCCCGTTCCCGGTTGCGGGAGGTGCACAGTGGTTGCAGGATCCGCCTTTCGCGCTGCCTGAACAGCCCGGTAAGTTGAGTAATCCGTCAATTCTTCAAACTGCTTATCATACTGTTTTTCCGTCCCCTTATCAGGCACGACCTTTTTAAATCCACGATAAGCAGCCAGCAAATTCTCCCGGTTAACGCCACGTTCATAAGCGTCCTCAACTAGTGAATAGAACGTGGTGACCGCAACCATCTCGTCCTTTGTCCAATCAAAGTCTAACGGATACGTGTAGTTTGGCTTCAAAATGAATACTCCCCTATTATATAACTTTTCCAGAACAAAGGGTCGTCCCGCATGCAGGTCGACCCTTCTAAAAGATATCGCGTTCATCTCACCGGCGACCACGAAACGGTCCCCTGATTTGATAAGAACGCAATTTGTCTTCGCGTACTTTGTTGTCGTGCAACCCCATTAACGAGTGCGCGTACCCGAAGAATCAGCATCACAAAGCGCGAGCGAATCGCTGTTTCTTCAAGCATGCCGCGCCAGAAAATCCGGGGCATTGTCATCTTCGCAAGACGAACAATGAACGCAACCCGCCCAAGTACAAATACATCCCGAATGGTCATCGCGTGTGCATCTGTGGTTAGGTTACGCGCCAAAACGCGATCGTTGCCAATTGCAACCACCGCTGCGGTGACATCCGTGTTCATTTGGGCACCGGCAAGAATGACCTCACCATCAACTTGAACGTCAACGGGAGCCATTCGCCCTGCACGCAAAACAACTGTGTCACCTGGTACGAGTTCGTCAACTGTTACCGTTCGCGTCAGACCCGAACGAACCACGGTTGCCTGTTCCGCACCATTATCAAGTTTCTTCGCCAGCAGAAAAACCTGACGACCAATCATGTAGGCGAAAAAGCCGCCAACAAGCATCATGCCAACAAATGCGATAATTCCCCAAACCAGTCCAGCAAGCACACTCACGCCACTTGTCAATAGAACGACAGGCAACAATACTTTCCAAGCGTGCGCAACGAGTGGTGTCGCCGTCTGTTCAAGACGTGCGCGACGCACTTCGGTCTGGGTAAGTCCGCTGTTTACAAACTTCAGCATCGTCATACCCTCCTTTATCCCGGAGCGTGACGATGACCGCTTGCTTATTTAACTAAAATTTCCAGCCCAATAAGGCAGGCGGTACAACGTCATGACTTCCGGGGTCCTCGTTGTCCGAACTACTTCCAGGTTTTGCTTCATGTGTCATTGTACTCACCTCCTCAAGGGCTTCACGTGCACATCAACGTGAAAGTCGCATACTTTTCATAAGTAATTATACGCCTTTTCACACGGACACGTCAAACGTTTTGCTCTTAGTTGGACGGGTCTGCTGGTGGTCTCCGTTACGGTTTTTGGGGGCCGGAACGTGGTGTGGCCGGGCCGGTGCTTACTGCTGGCCTCCATTGCGGGCTTTTGAGGGCCGGAACGTGGTGTGGCCGGTTCCAGCCGCTGACGCGTCTTCCACCTGAAAAGGAAGCCTTGGCTCGCTCCGCTCCCGCAAGTCTTCCTTTTCGCCAGTCTGACCAAAAACCGGTCAGACTTCCACCACTTGGCCCTCAACGCCCTCCACTCCGACCACCAGTAAGCACCTACATAGATGTAATAGTTGGATGGAATATCCCCCTCTTTTTTAGGGAAAAACCTTTTTAGGCAGGACATTCGCGGCTGCGCGCGAATGTCTTATCGAGGGTTGGTTTGCTCACTGAAGGTTGATTTAACGGTAATGGATACTCCGAGTTTCTATTCACCCAATCAGCAAATGGATGCAACGCAAGGAGCGACAGCGACGTTGCGTCAACATCTTTCCATTCAAACAAGAGGATGATTAGCGAGATGTGTAGGCAGTTGTGGCGTCAAGCTTGCCCCCGCAACCGCCGCCCTTTAGCATTCGCTCAACAACATGTTTTGTGCTATGCTAAAGGGTAGAAATAATTTTCAGGAGGCTACCAGCGTGTTTTTAATGAAAGATATTGTTCGTGACCCAAACCCCGTTTTGCGGGCCACAGCAAAGAAGCTGACCTTTCCCCTCAGCGACGAGGATAAACAGTTAGCTCATGACTTAATGGAATACCTCGTCATTAGCCAAGACGAAGAAGAAAACAAGAAGTACAAGTTACGTCCAGGTGTCGGGTTGGCTGCACCACAAGTTGACCGTTCCGTTGCCATGACTGCTGTTTTAATTCCAGATGACGAAGACGGTATTTTTCTTCAGGACGTTCTAGTTAACCCACGCATTGTGAGCCACTCCGTTCAGACCGCCGCCCTCTCTGAAGGGGAAGGGTGCCTGTCCGTCGATGACCCACATCCCGGTTACGTTGTGCGTCACGACCGCGTGACCATTAAGTACAACACACTTGACGGCGAGGAAAAGAAGTTGCGCCTCAAGAATTACCCCGCCATTGTGGTTCAACACGAAATCGATCACCTCAATGGCATTCTGTTCTATGATCACATTCGCGCTGACAAGCCATTTGAACTCGAAGACCCTAATGGTGTTTTGCTCGGCTAATTAAAAAAATTCACGCAACACTTTAAAAACGTCCGCCGTAAATTCACGATCGAATTTACGGCGGACGTTTTTTGTTTACATCGTACTAATTCAAGCGTTTCAAATCTGCAACGTAACCTCGTGTGCTCATATTCACCATGAGCGCCACGTCAATATTCACTTGATGATTACGAATCCACACATCCGTTAATTGAAGTCGGCTCGCATCCACAGACGTAAACGCCGCACGAACCGCATCAACCGTAATATCCGGCACAACAGGCATGCGATAATTCATGAGGGCAAGCGAACGTCCCCAGACTTTATCAACCGGCTGTCCGTCCACCTGTGCAAGTGACAACATCGCTAAAATAGGTTGCACGATTGCGTTCGTTTCATCTAACCACTGACGTTCACGGTGTCGCTGCCAGAAACGAATGGCAACAAAGGCAATGACCAAAAGCACCGCCGTCACAATTAATAATTCAACCGTTGCATTCATTCCGTGCCCCCCCTTTGATTCATCTACTATTATTATCGCACATCTACCACCCGCACCGTCACCTTTTGGCTTATTCTTTACGGAAGATTCAGCAGCCAGAAGCACTTAACACTTTGGCGGTCAAAAATTGGACAGCGTTAGCACCGTACCCCACCACCAGCACGCACACCCAAAGCATCGCTAAATTTTTCCCACAACCGCCCCACGCCTATCCTCCATATGGCACGCCACGAATGGTTATGCTAAAATAGTAATAACGTTTGGCATTCGCCAACAATGTGCGGGTATAGACACAATAATCCTCGAGATAAATGAGGACTAGTTTTGTGTACTTGAAAGGAGAACTAAACATGATTTACAAAGTATTATTCCAACCAAACAAGATTGAGAACCCTCGTCGTGAAAACACGCAGTCAATCTACATCGAATCCGAATCTTCCGTTGCAGCACGTGCAACCGTTGAAGAAAAAACGGACTACAACATTGAATTGATTCAGGAACTGTCAGGTGATTTCCTCGACTACGAACAGCAGTCCCCTGACTTCAAAATCACGGAGCTATAATCTATGAAGCTCAACATTAAAAAAAATGAAACGGCGGCATTTGCCGTCGGTGGTTTGGGGGAAATCGGGAAGAACACGTATGGTATCCAGTATCAGGACGAAATCATCGTGATTGATGCCGGTATTAAGTTCCCCGAAGACGATCTGCTCGGGATTGATTACGTCATTCCTGATTACAGCTACCTCGTTCAAAACAAGGATAAGATTAAGGGTCTCGTCATCACGCACGGACACGAAGATCACATCGGAGGGATTCCTTATTTCCTGAAGGCCTTGCCTGATGTGCCCGTCTACGCTCCCCCTTTGGCTGCTGCCCTCATTCGTGGCAAGCTTGAGGAACACGGGATTCTGCGGTCAACGAAACTGACAGAAATCGCTGAAGACACGGTTCTTCAGTTCGACCACATGTCCGTTGACTTCTTCCGCACCACCCACAGTATTCCCGACACGCTTGGGATCGCAGTGCACACACCAAACGGCGTAATTGTTGAAACGGGTGATTTCAAGTTCGACCTCACCCCAGTCGGTGACCAGCCTTCCCCTAACCTGCAGAAGATGGCCCGTCTGGGTGAAGAGGGCGTCTTGCTCCTCATGTCCGACAGTACGAATGCGGAAGTTCCTAACTTCACGAAGTCCGAACGGTTCGTGGGTCACTCCATTCGCCATATTTTTGAAGGCGTCGAAGGCCGAATCATTTTCGCCACCTTCGCCTCCAACATTTCCCGTGTGGCACAAGCTGCAGAAGCTGCCATGAACAACGGCCGTAAAATCGCCGTGTTCGGTCGGTCAATGGAAAATGCAATTGTGAATGGTCGTGAACTTGGTTACCTGGACATTCCCGACGACGTGCTCGTTGATGCCCATGAAATCAACCGCCTCCCCGCTGATAAAGTCATGATTCTATGTACCGGCTCACAAGGTGAACCCATGGCCGCCCTCTCTCGGATTGCAAACGGCACGCACCGCCAGATTAGCATTCAACCTGGTGACACCGTTATCTTCTCCAGTAACCCAATTCCTGGGAACACCACCAGCGTGAACGCGGTGATTAACCAGCTTGAGGCTGCAGGCGCTGATGTCATTCACGGGAAGGTCAACAACATCCACACGTCTGGTCATGGTGGTCAAGAAGAACAGAAGCTCATGCTTCGGCTCATCAAGCCAAAGTACTTCATGCCTTGCCACGGTGAATATCGGATGCAGAAGATTCACACCGAGCTCGCCCAGCTTTGTGGCGTTTCCGAAGATAACTGCTTCATCATGGAAAACGGTGATGTCCTCGCGTTGACCGAAAATTCTGCGCGACGTGCCGGTCACTTCCCCGCTAGCGATGTTTACATTGATGGCAGCGGTATAGGTGATATCGGCAATGCCGTTATTCGCGATCGGCGGATGTTGTCTGAAGAAGGTCTTGTCGTGGTGGTCGCCACCATCAACATGCAAAAGCACACCGTCTTGGCGGGGCCTGACCTACTTTCTCGTGGCTTCGTCTACATGCGTGAATCTGGAGAACTGATTAATCAGGCACAACGCCAGATATACCGCACGATTAAAAATACGTTTAACGACAACGAGAAGGTGTCCGAGGCGATGCTGAAGGAAGCCATTACCAACGCATTGTCTGAATTCCTGTTCAAACGAACCGAACGTCGACCAATCATCATTCCGATGTTGATTACCCTTTAAAAATTAGTTTCACACCAAAAGAGGTTGCAGTCATTGCGGCCTCTTTTTTTGCACAACGTGACAAAAATTAATTTACGGTGTGACTTAAATAAACATCCCATTGCGAGATGTCTATTACTTCTACGTGGCACGTCGGTTACAGTTGTGTTTCAAAGAATCGACCGGTATACTTTTTAGTAGAGTAAAAATCGTGGAGGGTTCACCATGCCGTACCTGTATATTATCTTCAATCCAGGCGCCGGTTCGGGAACCGCACAATCGGCCTGGCAGGTGGTTAAGCAACGTCTGACGGAGACAAAAACTGATTATGCGGTCCGGGTCGTCAAACATCACGGACACACCGCACAACTTGCCCACCAAGTTGGTGCATTTGCTGCACACAAAGATGGCGTGTTGGTCGTTATTGGTGGTGATGGCACACTCAATCAGGCAATCCTTGGTTTACGGTCTTCCGGCAACACCACCATGCCCGTCGCCTACGTTCCCGCGGGTAATGATATTGATTTCGCCCGGGCTGCCGGCATTAGCACGGATCCCCACAAAGCAATCAACCAAGTCTTAGACGCAACCACTTCAAAAACCATTTATATTGGGCACTACAATGAGCTGACCTATCATAATTCCGGCTATTTCGTTAGTACATTCGGGGTCGGTCTTGATGCAGCTGTCGTTTATGCAAACGGCGGAGACGATGAAATTCCTTTTCTTCGGCGTTTTCGCTATAAACACGGCCTGCGTATTGCACAACTACTCCCCGCCTTCCTCAACCGCCAACCCTTTGGCGCATCCATTCATCATGTAGGCGGTAACGACCTCTTGAACAACCTGCTCATTTGTACCGCAGTCGTTCATCCTTACTACGCGGGCACTGAATTGGCATCAATTAGCCCAATTACTGCGCCCAACCTAGATTTGGTCGCCATTCGCAACGTCAATTTCTTGCATCTTGCCTACCTCTTGCTCCGCTTAGTCACAGGGCACTCAAACGAAACAGACGTCGTACGCCACTATAAGGGCAACAAATTACGCGTCACAACGAACACCCTTGAGTTTGGCCACGTTGATGGTCACGAATTGGGCAGTCGATTGTTCGACCTTGAGTTCACGACCGTTCCCGAACAACTTTGGGTGAGCCCCATTCAGGCATAATAAAAATCCTGGTGCCGCACTTGGCATCAGGATTTTTTTATTTTAGGCGTTCCACTAATCCATAAAATCTCGTGGTGTGACCCCGGCCATCCCAATCAATGGGTCGACCTGATTCTCCGTAACCATCGCCATCGTGAGGACACCCGCGTTCAAGATTTGCGGTTCCGTCATGGGTGGCGTGGCAATGTCATCCATTTCAGACTTGGTCGCCTGTACCATCGCATCTGCTGACGATTCGGAAGCTTCTGCCGTTTTCTTAGCAGGCTCAGTTGCCGTCTCAACCCCAAACGCCAACTGCAGCTGGGCAACCAGTCCCGTTTGCCGGTTAGCCGCTAACGTTGTGGCGGCCAGGCTAAAGGCACTGGGTTCGCCCACCAAGATCAGAAATTGTTTGGCGCGCGTAATGGCCGTATAGACGAGGTTACGTTTCAGCATTCGCCGACTTTGTAGCGTCAAGGGGAGAATGACCATGTCGAACTCGCTCCCCTGCGCCTTATGAATACTCGTGGCATATGCCAGCGTAATTTTTGTCCAATCTGCCCGGTCATACTGGAGTTCATTGCCGTCAAAGTCCAGGGTGAGCGAGTCGCCGTGCCCCTTCTCCCCAAGCGTAATGCCCACAACTTTCCCAATTTCGCCGTTATAGACGTTCTGCTCTGGATTGTTCACCAGTTGCAGCACCTTATCGCCAATGCGGAAAATCATGCCGTTTGCCGTTTCCACTTGCTTCGAATGCGCAGCGGCCGGATTAAAGATTTCTTGTGCGAGTGGATTCAACCGGTCCACACCCGCATTGCCCCGGTACATCGGCGCCAAAATCTGCACTTGCAACGGATCAAACTGCTTCCGCTTGGCTGCAGCAATGACCTGTTCAACGACGCGGGGGACCTGGTCAGCAGAACAAGCAAAGAAGCTTTTGTCCTTCCTTTGCGTCAACAAATCATCGGGTAGGCGCCCCTCATTAATCGCATGTGCAAGGGGTACAATTGAGGATTCATCATCCTGGCGGTGAATATGTGTCAACTCAACGCTTGGTAGTGCGTGGCTCGTTAGAATATCCGCGAACACTTGCCCGGGCCCAACTGAAGGCAGCTGATCTTTATCTCCCACCAACACAATGGTAATTCCAGGATGTGCAGCGTTCAACAGCGTCCGTAGCAGATACGTATCCACCATGGACACTTCATCGACAATGAGCAATCCGTCTGGGAGGTCACGTTCTTCGTATGTCGCATCATCAATCCCCATCCCAAGCAGGCGATGGACCGTGCTGGCTGGCAAATTCGTTGTTTCCGCAATTCGTTTAGCCGCCCGACCAGTGGGCGCTGCCAACATAATTGGAAAAGTTTCCGAACCGCGATACTTATTTGGGTCAAGGTCAATGTCGTGCAGCTCCGCAAACCCGTGGACAACCGCATTAATGATGGTTGTTTTCCCCGTTCCCGGTCCTCCAGTCAACACGAAGACCGTGCTCGTCAGTGCCGTTTTGATGGCATTCAACTGTGTGACATCATAATTAATGCCTAGTGCATCCTTTGCGTGATCAATCGCCTTATCCACGGCTTTTTCGCTCGGAATATGCGTCCCGGCAGCGTTCGCCAAGACCGCCAGTTGCCGTGCAATTTGAACCTCGGCATCGTACAGGCGCTTCGGGAAAAGGTGCCCGTCATGCACGACCAGTTCACGGTGCGCCACCAAGTCCTGGATTACTTGGAGTAAGTCATCGTCCTGAACGCCACGATTTCCCAGCAGGTTCCGCGTCAGGTTGAATAATACGTCAGGATCAACATACGTGTCGCCCTCGCTCTCCGTTCGCTCATTTAGTGCGGCCAGAATAGCGCCGGCAAGTCGTTCTGGCGCATCGGAAGCGAAGCCTAGACTAGCAGCGATACGGTCGGCCGTGGCGAACCCCACCCCAACAATGTCGCTGACAAGCTGGTACGGATTTGTTTTGATAATCTCCAGTGCATCTTCATGGTACTGGTTGAAGACTTTCCCCGCGAGATTCCCACTAATGCCAAACTGGCTCAGGCCAATCACAACCTGCTCCATGCCCAGATTTTCCTTTAATGATGCAATTAGCGCGCCTGCTTTTTCAGCGCGAATGCCAACCTTATCCAGCACCGTACTGTCTTTGAGAATGGCATCAATGGCGCCCATCCCCAACACATCCACAATTTTCGTGGCGGTTTTCACACCGATACCCGGAAAACGTGAGCTTGCCAGATAGTTAATCAGCCCATCCCGACTGGTCGGCTGGTCGCTCTTGTAGCTGGTCGCCGCAAATTGTTGCCCATACTTCGGGTGATTCTCCATGTGCCCCGTGAAGGTGTAGGTTTCTTCCTCCTTCATGTCCGCAAAGTCACCCTTCACGACAATCTCGGGTTCCATCCACTTCACCGAAATGGCAGTGATTTGGATGAGCAGGATTTTAAACAGACTGTTCGGACTGGCAAAGAAAACACTTTTCACCTTCCCGCTAACAGTCTCCGCCTCATCGTTCATCTTGATTCTCCTGCCGGATCAACAAATGAACGAGTTCTCGTGCACGCTGGTAGGCATCTGGATCCACATCTTTGGCCTGATCCAAATATGGCGTGCCATCTTCACCCGTCGCGCTAACTGCCATGCCGTAAGCCAACAGCACTTGTGCGTCATTACCGGCAACAAATGGCGTCAGGATATCCTTCGCCTGCGTGGTGATGCCCTGGCCGAGCATCAAATTTGCCGTCAATACCGCCGCATCTTTTGCTTCCGGGTTCAATTCGTGCGCCGTCATCGCAAAAGCCAAGGCCCGGTTATTATCACCTGATGCCTGATACGCAAGTGCCACCATGTAGGCCGCATCCGTTCGCAATGATGGCGTTGTTTGCTTGTCCGTCAGTGGGAGTAGGCGGGCCAATGCATTCTTGAAATCACCCTGCTGGTACGCGGAGAGTCCCCAGTTGTAACGTAGCTCTGGGTCATCTTGAAATAAACCAAGCGCCTTCACCGTGAGTTCATCCGCTTGATCATATGCCCGCATGTTAATTAGCATGGTTACCAGCAACCGGTACGCACCCACGTCATCTGGGTGTGCATCGATGTTGGCCACGGCCGCACTGATGGCCGCTTCCCTATCCCCGTTGTTAAATAAATCAATAATATCTTGCATGTTGGTCACCTCCACCATTAAATCGTATCGGATGCATCCCGCTTTCCTGGCAAGAAGTGTGTGTCGTTCCACTTCACCAGTTGGTATGGCAAGTCTGGTCCCGCCGTCTCGACAACGGACAAACTGCTATTCGTCAGTCCCCCGTCTTTACGTAAGTCGGCAATGGGCGTGCCCACGAGGTGCTGAATCAGCGCAGCCAATGAAGCGCCGTGCCCGACAAAAAGAAGATTTGCGTCACCCGTCGTGTCAGCGGCGACCGCTTCCTGAATTGCTGGCGTCATCCGTTCAAGCAATTGCGGGAAGCTTTCCCCATGGAGCGGACGTGGATCGTAGTTTGCAGGGTCATGACGGAACGCGTGGAGCTCTTCCGGCCATTTTTCGGCCACTGCCACGAACGTCTGCCCCTCCATGAGCCCAAGGTTGAACTCACGCAGGGCGGGCATGACAGAGAGCGGCACTGGGCTAGGCAGTTCCTTAAGCAGTGTCTGCGCCGTTGTTCGGGTGCGCTGCAACGGGCTCACATAGGCGTGGGCAAATTGTGTGTCCTTCAAATATTTCGCGAGTGCAGCAATCTGCACGTAGCTTTCTGGTAACAATGGCGAATCTCCGGCCGCCCCTTGGTAACGACCTTCCAGATTCCACTGTGTCTTTCCGTGGCGAATAAAATATAAGCGCGTCAAAATCTTTCCCCCTACCTAGATAGCTTCTATTATCCCACGCGGTTGGCGAAATATGAAGTTGAAAATGTTGAAGTGTCCTACTCGATTACTCGCAAGTGACATCCTGGTCGATTATTACTTCGTCTAACGCGGACAAACCGTCTTCTGGCACAACCACAAAATAAAAACGCTCCCGCTTTTCAGCCTGGGAACGTTTCTTAAACGACGCAATTAGATGGTTGACTTATTTGCTGCGCGACGCTGAATTGCTAAATGACCGAACTTCACAATTTCTGTCACAATCAGGACAATGATCCCCGCAATCGTTGGGATGACCCAACCATTGAAGAAACCAACACCCGTCGTGTGGAAAATCGTGTTCATGAACGGCAAGTAGATAATTCCGCATTGCAGAATGAGCAAGACCCCAATAATCCAGAAAGCCATCTTGTTTTGGAAGAAGTACTTCGAAATCGCTGGGTGACTGTTCCGCAAGTTGAAGAGGTAGAAAATCTTCCCGAAAATCACCACTTGCAGCGTGACGGTGGATCCAACCGCGGCGCTAAAGCCACGGCCGTGGAGCCAGTCGTAAATCACTAACCCCATCCCCGCAATCATGAGCGCCACGTAGGCAATCTCAACCCCGTGCCACTTCGTCAGAATCCCTTCGTGCACATCACGTGGACCACGCGTCATAATGCCCGTTTCGGGTGGCTCGAAGATGAACGCAAACTGGATGGTCAACGCAGACACCATGTTAATCCAGAGCAGTTGCGTTGGGAACAGTGGTAAGTCTTGCTGGAACGCGATACTAAGCACCACAACAAGTCCTTCCGCAAAACTCGTTGGTAGCAGGTAACGAATCGTCTTGCGAATGTTATCGAAGACGTGCCGCCCTTCACGCACCGCCGTCAGAATTGTCGTGAAATTATCATCGGCGAGGACCATATCCGCAGCACCCTTGGCCACTTCAGTCCCCTTAATCCCCATGGCAATCCCAATATCAGCTTGCTTCAGTGCGGGCGCATCATTAACACCATCACCCGTCATCCCCACAACGTGACCCTGTGCCTGTTGTGCGCGAACAATTCGTAATTTATCTTCCGGCGTTGCACGTGCGAAAACGGTGTATTGATCAATGGATTTCTGTAATTCATCGTCCGTTAACTTTTCCAGTTCTGGTCCCGTAATCGCCTTAATGCTTTCACCCATGTTCAACTGTTGGGCAATCGCACTCGCCGTCCGCGGATCATCCCCGGTAATCATCTTGACCTTAACCCCCGCCACGCGGAGTTCAGAAATTGCGGCTGCAACTTCTGGACGTGGTGGGTCAATGATGCCGACAAGCCCCACAAGGCGCAAACCAGAACCAATATCTTCCTGCACAATTTCTTCTTGGTCAGCCGGAACTGGTTGGTAGGCCAAAGCCACCACACGCTTCCCGGCACCAGCAAGTTGGGCAACCTGACGTTCAATGGCATCCCCATCAATGTGTTCACCATGCTCATTGGCAATCCGAACGAGGGTTTGTGGTGCCCCCTTGACCATCAGCACACGCTGGCCATCGACGTTCGCCAGTCGTGCGGAATACCGGAACTGCGAGTCAAATGGCAATGAGTCAATTTCGTCGGGGTCAGGTTCATTCCCCGTCAACTTGTGGTACAAAGCGGTGAGCGCACCGTCTGTTGGTTCACCCGTCAGCACCCATTGGCCATCTTCATCGTGGAACTGGGCATCAGAAGTTTCACCGGCAATGGTCACCAACCACTTTAAATCAGCGTTTTCTGTCCACTGCACAGGCTGACCATCCGCAGTCATCACGTGACCGGCATCCGCATAACCAACACCATCAACCGTGTAGAACGTGTCGTTGGCAATAATATCGGTGACGGTCATCTCATTTTTCGTGAGCGTCCCCGTCTTATCACTATTGACAATATCCACGGCCCCCAGCGTTTCAACAGCTGGTAAGGTCTTCACAATTGCGTTCTTTTTCGTTAACTTCCGGGTCCCCATTGCGAGAACAACAGAAGTACTTGCTGGTAGTCCTTCTGGCATGGATCCCACAACCATCGTAATAACCGCAATCGTGAGCGTTGGCAGGCTGTAGACGTGTGTCATCAGCCCAACAACGAACAGCAGAACAGCCACCGCAACAATTGCGAGTGAGAGCTGCAAGCCCAACTTATTCAGGTTCTGGACCAGTGGTGTTGGCTTTGCCTTGATGGTCTTCACACTGTTTTGGATGTGCCCAATTTCAGTATCAATCCCCGTTGCCACAACCACCCCGAGTCCGGAGCCCTGCGTGACAGCGGTTGATGCAAACACCATGTTGGTGCGTTCTGCCAGCGGAATTTCGGCGTCAGGTAACGGATCTTCCGTCTTCTCAACCGAGTTCGTTTCCCCCGTCAGAACCGATTCCATCACACTCAGGTTGTCCGCTTCAACAAGGCGCATGTCAGCAGGTACCGCGTCTCCGGCCTCCAGCTGCACAATATCCCCGGGCACCAAGTCGTGTGAAGATAGCTCCAGCTTGTCGCCATCTCGATAAACATAGTTGCTAGCAACGAGTAACTCGGAAATCTTCGCGAGTGCGTTGTCAGCAGACTCCTCTTGGAAATAACCGATAAATGCGTTCGCAATAATCACGAGCGCGATAACCGCAGAGTCAGAGTAGTGTTGCATGATGAACGTCAGAATTGCGGCAGCCGCTAAAATATAGTTAATGCTGTCGTTGAACTGGCGCAGGAACCGCAGAATCTTGGATTGCTTCTTTGCAACCAACGCGTTTGGCCCATACTGACGCAAGCGCTTCTTGGCTTCCTCGCTACTCAACCCCTCCTCGATGTCCGTTGAGAAAAGGGCGGCTAATTTGTCGCTGCTCGCCTGCCATAACGGTGGTTTTGCAGTTTGTTGTTCCCCATCCGGTCTTCCGGATTTTGACTCAGAAGAGTCCATTCAATCACATTCCTTCTATAAAAAATTGTTTGTCAGCACGATTCTTCGGCTGACCGTAAGAACATTTTATCATAGTTTTGCCACGCGGCGCATTAGCATCTTTTTGTTTGTTCATTTTTTAAATCAACCTATCGACGCCTAATCGTCAACGGGGCAGTTAACGACATTTCCTAGACAATAAGAAAAAGACACAAAAATTGTGTCTCTTCCTTATCGTTCATATCTCACTTGTTTTTAATTTTACACGTACTGCAGTTCCTTTGCTTCGCTGTACGCGTGGTCGATGGTTCCCCCGCCAAGGCACTCTGCCCCGTCGTAGAAAACAACGGCCTGACCTGGCGTGATGGCACGAACAGGCTCGTCAAACGTCACAATGGCGCTATCGTCCCCCGTCATCTTCACCGTCACACCCGTATCTGGCTGGCGGTACCGGAACTTTGCCGTTACGTGGAACTCGTCACCAGGCTTTGCGCCCGTCGTGAAGGAAATCCCAGAACAATCCAAGCTGGTTGCCAACAGGTCTGGGTTGTTGAACCCCTGACCCACGTACAGAATGTTCTGCTGAATATCCTTACCCGTCACAAACCAAGGCTCAGAATTCTCGCTGCTACCACCAATACCAAGACCCGAACGCTGACCAATCGTGTAGTACATCAAGCCAGCGTGCTCACCCATAATCACCCCATCACGGGTCATCATCTTCCCTGGCTGTGCAGGCAAAAATTCGCTCAAGAAGTGCTTAAAGTTCCGCTCACCGATGAAGCAGATACCCGTTGAGTCCTTCTTCTTTGCCGTCGCAAGTCCTGCCTCTTCAGCTAGGGCGCGAACGTCCTTCTTCTCGAGGTGGCCAATTGGGAACAACGACTTCTTCAGCTGATCCTGGGACAGCTGACTGAGAAAGTACGTCTGGTCCTTCCCCTTATCGGCGCCACGCAACATGTGCGTCACACCGTTTGCGTCCGTCTCAACCTGGGCGTAATGCCCCATTGCAATGTAATCCGCATCAAGTTGCTCAGCGTAATCGAGGAACGCCTTAAACTTGATTTCCTTATTACACATCACATCAGGATTAGGCGTCCGTCCTGCCTTGTACTCTTCAAGGAAGTACGTGAACACACGGTCCCAGTACTCCTTTTCAAAGTTAATCCCGTAGTACGGAATGCCGATTTCGTCCGCAACCTTTGCAACGTCTTCATAATCTTCCGTTGCGGTACAGACACCATCGTCGTTCGTATCATCCCAGTTCTTCATGAACACACCGACCACGTCATAGCCTTGCTGCTTCAGGAGGAGTGCCGAAACGGAGCTATCGACCCCGCCAGACATCCCGACAACAACGCGGATGTTGGAATTGTCCACAATCATCACCATCATTTCAATTAGATTCTAAAATCACCGATTTGAAGGTCGGAATTCCAGTATCCTTTAGTATACCAGCGAAATGCCGTTTTGCATACCATTAGTAAGTGGACGGGGGCACGGACGTTTAGAAAAAGGGTTTGGCTCCGACTTTTATGTGTCTCCAGTGGTGGGGAACGGCTCCATAACTTCGGCCAAACCCGGGCCAAAGTTATTCCACCTCGCTTTGAGCCTGTCAGGAAACCCGCCTGTCAGTCTCAAAGGCATCCCGTTTCTAGGCGGTAAACCGCCAAGAAACTTTCACCACTTCCGCACATAAAAGTCTACGCCAAACCCTTTTTCTAAACGTCCTAAATTGTGGACTAATCTGTCAAAGTATCTGCCCAGTTTGAATCTATTTTTAATTGATCGGCTTTTGATCTATTGTCCCATTTACAAGGTGTAACTCAACATCTGTTTTGCTTATCAAATTGTCTGTAACATGATGACTAATCATAATCATTGTTACATTTTTTAGAGCCAATAATCGGTTCTCAATATCCAATACGGCGTTGGCGTCTAGTGCTGAAGTTGCTTCGTCTATCAACCATATCTTTTTATTTTGAACCAATCCTCGTGCTATAAATATACGCTGTGCTTGGCCACCTGAAAGATTTGCTCCACCTTCATCAATAATGGTTTCAACACCATCTGGGAGTTCAGCAACAAGTTGTTCTAGTCCGCTATCAATAATAATCTGCTTGAATCTTTCATTAGCAACATCTTCCCCCAGTAAGATGT
Source organism: uncultured Lacticaseibacillus sp. (assembly GCA_934370925.1). Taxonomy (GTDB): domain Bacteria; phylum Bacillota; class Bacilli; order Lactobacillales; family Lactobacillaceae; genus Lacticaseibacillus. The sequence goes on from CAKRNG010000005.1 coordinate 95,778, forward strand.
TGAATTTCAATGTTTCATTGAACAGATGAGGAGATTGATTAATATAAATTAGCTGCTCTCTTAAGGCAACGGAACTTATTTGCTGATAGTCTTGACCATCATATTCTAATGTTCCCGAATCTGGTTTTATCTTTTTAGAAATCAAATCAAACATGGTAGTTTTTCCACTACCGGAATCACCTGTTAAAATGTATTTCTTGTTTGACTCTATAGTAAAGCTAGCATTTTTTAAGACAGATTTATTTTCAAACATAAAACTTACATTGTTAAATACAATCCCTTCTTGTAAGGGGTGCAACTGATTATATGGAATAGACTCACTGTGATTACTTATACTAAGAAACTTATCAAAAATAGGCTTCGTGGTTTTAACTTCCATAAGGTTGGCAAGGCATCCAGTTGTACTGGAGAAAATAATTGATGAAAAATCTCGCGCTGCGCTAATTGCACCAATAGGGACAATGTTCATTAAAAATAAAATACACGACTGGCCCATCAAAAATAATTGACTTAAAAAACTGGTTAAATTACTGGAGCCATGCATAGCACCACTAATTGATGATTGTCGTACCTTGGCAGTGGATATTCCTTTTGAAGCCTTTTGAGTTGCCTTTGTAATTAAGCTCTGTCGGTTAATCATTAACAAGTCGTCAAATCCTGACAAAAAATCAGCAATTATTTTCGTCCCTTTTTCGACGGCCTTTGTTGATTTGAGTGCTGTTTTTGCCATCATTCGTGTAAAGATTTTAGGAACAAGATACATAATAATCAGTAATATTAATGTGGAAATTACCAATGAGTAGTGAAATTTAATAATGGCAACAATGCTCATGAATATCATTAGTGCTTGTGTGACTGCTACCTCTAAGCAATCGAATCCATAGTCATTAATTGTTGATATATCATTCGTCAGCCAAGATAAATATATAGAACTACTTTGATTATGTGAAAACCCGCGTTCTGGTGGTAAGGTCATATGTGAGACAAGGCCTCTCTCAAGTATAATGACTTCCATAGAGGAATGAAGCACGGAGGG
>CAKRNG010000006.1 GCA_934370925.1 uncultured Lacticaseibacillus sp.
GAAAGGTGTTGGTTGACCGCCTAAAACCTACATTTTTAAACCGCCATAAACCTGCATTTCAAAACCGCCCTTGACATTTCCTCAACGAAGCTCGATTCACGTTCTGAAACAACGGACAAATCTTCATTCAGCAACTCGATGTACTTATTTAACTGATAACTCGTCAAATCGTATTGATCCATTAATTTATTCCGCTCCAGATTGTGGACATTTGGAGACGAAAGCTGTGTGATAATGCCTAAACAGATTCGGTCAACGTTATTTAACAAGAAATTAAAGTACATGACTATCCCCCCAACCGCAAAAGCATTAGTTAATGCGGTTATCGATTTTAAAAACTTTAATCATATGCACTGTTATTATGAATCAATATGAACTTTAAATAAACTTCTTTTTTGTTTGGTTTATTTAAAAAAAAGACAGATTGCCCAGAAATAACAAATTTATTTATGACTTTCAAGCCTATTTTCATGACAATTTCGCCTAAAGCGGCAAAAACATTGCACAAAAGAGGGTGCCCGCCCCATTATTACAACTATGATTTATGAACATTAACAGTTATTAAACTAAGCGGATTCAAAGAAGAATCACCCTTTGCCATCCGTTATTCACTATTTAAGTATTATTAATAAGATAAATTTTTCGTAACCACAACAGGCTCACATTTTGGCGCGAAATTGTGCAGGTCGCCCCGCCTAACTGTACCAACTTTCAAAAATAATTTTCATTAACTTTTTTGTTTTCTTTACCCGCTCAACACATCAAATTTCATCAATGATTAAATAACTTTTGCACAAAAGCGGGCATACCTAATGCTTGCGGGGACAAAAAACATTTGCACCCACAAATTTCACCGGGCACAACGTTACTTTTAGTCACCACAACCATCCCCAATTCCCCTCTGCAACCCATCTCTTTGCAACCATTTTTTCGCACAAAAAAACTGGGTCACCCCAGTTTCACGTTACTTTAGTTGTCCGAATCACCCACACCGAAGATCTGCAGGATGACAATAAACAGGTTCAGGAAGTCCAGATACAACATCATTGCACCCTGAATTGCTAAAGCGTTAATGGCGACATCGCCCTGTGCTTCCGCGTAGCTGTAGTACTGACGCAGCCGCTGGTTATCATACGCAACCAGGACGATGAAGACGCCCAGAATCACGTAATTGATAATCATGGCCATGCCCGCAGCACCAAGGAACATGTTGACGGCACTCATGAGGATTGCGCCAAACAATACCATCGTGGCAATTCCCCCCGCACGGCTGAGGTCCTTCTTCCCGTAAACCCCAACAAGGGCCATGGTGCCGAAGATAACCGCCGTCACGAGCAATGCCGCAACCGCTGTGGTTCCAGAGTAGAACGTCATAATCACGGACAATGTAGTCCCTTCGCTCGCTGACAGGAGCAAGAACATCGTCAAGGCTCGCGCTGGATTCTGGATGGACTTTGCGCTCGACCCGAAGAGAACAAAGACTAAGGGGAGGAAAAGCATAATCCAGTAGGCAAACTGATTGCTTTGAAGGAACATCACGTACTGATCCCGGACGACATACCCCAGAATGAAGGTCACAATGGCGGTTACCACCATTCCGATACCCATCACTCCGTAAACCCGACCGAAAAACTGTGCGATTCCAGATTCATTAACGGAACGCCGCTCTTGCATGTAACCAATCCTTTCTGTGTATCATAATGATTAGTGAAAAGTATACCGATTCCATCGCTAGAAGTCCACCGACTAAAGACTGATATTGTTAGATTCAAAGTCGTTGTCACATAAAAAAGCCACTCGCAACGTGCACGAGTGACCTTCTAGATTAATCTCGTTCTGCGTGTAACAAGTCCGTGTAGGCACGTTCGTACTTCTGCACGTCACCGGCGCCCATGAAGACCACAACAGCGTCCTTGTAAGCCATCAGAGGTGCCATGTTGTCCAGCTTGATGACCGTTCCACCGTGGCTAATCTTCGCACCGAGGTCTTCAGAACTGACGCTCCCACTCTGTTCGCGAGCAGAGCTGAAGATGTCCGTTAAGAAGACCACGTCCGCCTTGTTCAGGCTTTCGGCGAATTCATCAAGGTACGCAATGGTCCGGCTAAACGTGTGGGGCTGGAAAACGGCGATGAGCTGCTTGTCAGGGTACTTCTGACGGGCAGCGTCAAGCGTCGCATCGATTTCGCTTGGGTGGTGGGCATAGTCATCCACGATAATCATGTCGTCAACCGTCTGTTCGGAGAAACGACGCTTAACCCCACTAAACGTTGCCAATTCGCGCGCAATGAAGGAGGCATCCAAATGTTCCGTGTAGGCGACTGCCACAACCGCGAGCGCGTTCAACACGCCATGACGGCCAAACAAAGGCACACTAAAGTGACCAATGAATTCATCGTGGTAGTAGGCATCAAATTCAGAGCCTTCCGTTCCCCGCTGGATGTTCTTTGCCACAAAGTCATCCTTGTCGGTCGTGCCGTAGTAGTAAACGGGCACGTCAACTTTGAGCTTACGCAGCCAAGGATCATCGCCCCAAGCAAAAATCCCCTTCTTCACCTGCTTTGCTTCCGTCTCAAAGGCATCGTAGACATCTTCAATCCCGGTGTAGTAGTCAGGGTGGTCGAAGTCAATGTTCGTCATGATGATGTAGTCAGGACTGTACGCCAAGAAGTGACGGCGGTATTCATCGGCTTCAAAAACGAAGAACTGGGAATCAGGTTCACCCTTCCCACTCCCATCACCAATCAGGTAGCTGGTCTTCGCCACGCCACCCAGCGTGTGGGACAGTAGCCCAGTCGTACTGGTCTTCCCGTGCGCACCGGCAACCCCGATACTCGTGTAGTTGCCAATCAACTTACCCAAGTATTCGTGGTACCGGTAAACGGTCAGGCCCAGTTCCTTGGCACGCACCATTTCGGGGTGTTCATCCGTGAAACTGTTCCCGGCGATAATGGTGTAACCAGGCTTGATGTTGTCCGCATCAAATGGCAGGGTTTCAATTCCTGCCTGTTCCAAGCCACGTTGCGTGAAGGTGTACTGGGTGATATCACTGCCCAATACCGTGTGTCCTAGGTCATGGAGAATCAATGCAAGGGCACTCATCCCTGATCCCTTAATACCAATGAAATAGTCAACTTCTTGCGTCATGAATACTTTTCCTCTTTCCGGTCTATCTCTTTTTAAAGTGGCGCGCTGGTTAGTGCTTGCCTGATTTGTACTGACTGAAAGCTTGGTGGATGTTCAACCGGTTCGGCCGCAACCCACCTGACTGACGGGTAACGGCATTACGCTGCGCCTGCTTCCGTTCAGCAGGCTTTTGTCGCTTCCGTGCCTGTTCCCGCTGACGTTGTCCCTGTTCCGCCAATTCGGTCAACGTTGCCGGGATGTGGTCTGTTTCAGCATCCTTGGCCGCCTGCGTTAAAATATCAGGTGCCACGATGGGATCGTCCACGACAACAGGCGTAACGGGTGCTTGCGCGACTTCCTCAACCGGTGCTGCGGCAGGTACAGGCGTCTCATCATCAACGGACGGCACTTCGGAAGCAGGTGTCACTGGGGCAACTTCTGACGGTGCTGCGGGTGTCACCGTAACGGCTGCATCCGTAAATGGCACCGCATCGTCCGCATCCGTGGCTAACAGCACCACCGCTGCATCGACACGCCGCATTTTGGTTTGAATCAAGTCAAAGTTGACGGTCTTTTGTTTGCGTCGGGGCGCGGTGCTGCGCGGGGTCACAAACTGGGACATGGGGTCAACAGAGTGATATGTAGGCTGATCATCGTGCTTGTCTACCGAATGCTTTTGGGGTGGCAGTTGGTACCCCTGCTTCATGGTGGATTCACTCGGCTGTTTGTCCTGCTCATCCGTTCGGAAAACGGGTCCGTCATAGTGTGCCATCTTCATGCCTCCTCGCCTTTCGTCTGGTGTCTATAATATCACATTTCCCCCCAATCGCCCATTGTCTGCGCAGGGCGATTGTGAGAAAAAGTTTGCCTTCAAATGCCTTTCCAACTGTCCTTCGTTAAAACAAATACGAGGCCTATCTTTGCCAGTTACACACGAATAATCAAACGTAACTAAAATGGCACCAGTTCCGGAGCGCTTTTCTCCGGGACTGGTGCCATTCTGCGTCGAACTTTGTTTTTCGTCGTATTACGTTTTATCAAGCGTAACGCCCAGCATCGACTACTTTGCCAGGAAAGCGGCGGCTTTGTTGAAGTCGAATGGTGTGCCCGCTGGAATTGTTTCTGGCAGTACCAAGATGCCGCGTTCTTTAGGTGCGTTTGGCAGTGCTAATTCACGTGCTGCACACAGCATGCCGTAGCTGTCGACGCCGCGTAATGCACCTGGCCAGATGATCTTTCCGTCTGGCATCATTGCACCAGGCAACGCTGCAACCACGTGCTGACCAAGTGCAGCGTTTGGTGCGCCACAAACGATCTGCTTCGTGTAGCCACCCAAGTCTACCTGCGTGACGTGCAAGTGGTCAGAGTCTGGGTGTGCTTCGAATTCGGTGATCACGCCAATCACAAACTTTGGCTGGTCGTCGGCTTCAAGCTGTTCCGTGAATCCGGCCGACGTGAGTACTTCGTTGAGCTTTGCAACTTGCTCAGCCGTCAAGAATACCTGACCTCGTGCATCGATGGTGCCCAAGATGTCACTCACGTTGAAGAAGTTCACCCCGAGTAACTGACCAGATTCACCCGTCACAACGGCGACATTTCCGGACTTTTTACTCGTCTGGTGAACTTCATCCTGTGCAACAACGGCAATCAACGTGTCCCCAAGTGCTTCAGGGTTGTAACTTGTAATCAACATTATGAATAATCCTTTCCTTCATCCAACAGGTTCAATTTTGAGTCGGCTCTGGTATACTGAATTTGCAAACGCGACAGCTTACGCAGAAACGAGGCGAACAATTTGCAAAAATCCACAGCAGCAGCACTCGCCATGACAGCGGGTGCCGCCATTATCACGGGATGTTGCGTCACAAGGGCCAAGATTGTGCAGGCACGGAAAATGCGGCAGGCACTTGCCACCGCGAAGGCCCAGACAAGCTTTCCCGTTCTGGGTGGTTACCTGAACCACATCCCCAGCATCACTGACGATGGTCGCGCGACTTATCGCGGCGGGATCATCATCGACCGTGACGGCACGCGGGATGTTCTTCCCTTCAGCTTTAACGATACCACAGGACAAATCAAACGAACCATTACGTTCGGCTAATGACCTTCGAAGACCCGCGTCACGCAGCGAATTATGCTGTCTGACCCGGGTCTTTTTGCTTAGTTAAAATCGTGCAACCAACTCGTAAATCCGACCACCGCGACTACTGAATTTGTGTTCATATTCAGTTTCAATGTTGCCTTCAACACGCGTGTCCTTGTGCAAATCAAGACTCACGAGGTCGTACTTCATCCCGTAGTTGTTCATGCTCACGAGTGAATATTCGAACAATCCTTGGTTATCCGTCTTGAACTGCAACACGCCATCCTTCATCATGATGGCCTTATACTGATCCAAGAAGGACTTGTACGTTAACCGCCGCTTCTCGTGGCGCGTTTTTGGCCATGGGTCGGAGAAGTTCAGGTAAACGCCCGTCACTTCTTCAGGTGCAAAGTATTCGGTTAAGTTAGCGCCATCCCCCAAAATTAACTGGAGGTTGTCCAAGTTCAGCTCAACTTGCTTCCGCAGCACGTACGCAATCGCCACTTCCTGAAGTTCCAGCGCGATGAAGTTCAGTTCTGGGTGTGCCGCAGCCATCTCGGTGATGAACTTACCCTTTCCAGACCCAACTTCAAGCATCAATGGCTGGTTCTTGGCAAAACGGCTCTGCCACTTGCCCTGCATGCCTGTTGGTGTCACGCTAATCATGTCTGGGTGCGCCGTAATGAGCGGACGTGCCCACGACTTGTTCCTCAATCTCATGTTGTTTCCTCTTCGTTCTTCCTATATTTGGTCTAACTGAATCAGGTTGGCGTAAGACCAGCTGATATGACTTAAATCCCACTCAATGCATCTTAAAGAAAACTCGGGTAAAAGGCAAATTAAGCACTGCTGTTGTCGGGCGCAGTTTGACTTCGGTTTTAGGGTATCTCCAGTGGTGGGGCACGGCACTCGTCGGAAAAAGTTCGACTCCGGTTTGTGGGTGTCTCCAGTAGTGGGGCACGATTCCATAATCTTGACCAAAACCCAGTCAAGATTATTCCATCTCGCTTTGAGCCTGCCAGGAAGCCCGCCTGCCAGTCTCAAAGTCGGCCCATTTCTAAGCGGTAAACCGCTAAGAAACCGTCACTACTTCCGCACCCCCAAACCTCCGCCAAACTTTTTCCGACAACTGCCTCCATTTACCTTAAACGATATTTAGTTATTACAATCGTACACATTAAAAACTATGCACACTGATTCAAACTTTATATCAAGAAATCTATCTGCAGGTCTTATCGTTTTGTACCCGATTTTTTTAATTATCGTATTCACCCAAAATCCACACGTTCTACTGGACCCTTCGCACCAAATACCCACGCACCAGCAGTGGTACGAATGCCACGCCCGCTGCGAAGGCTGCAAGTGTGAGTAAGCTTGGTGAATGAATTAGCCCCACAAGGCCGATGATGATGGCTTGTACGAGGAGGACAATGGTCACCAACTTTGCCCATGCAGCTGCGCGGGCGCCTACTGGTAAGGGGTACAAGTGCGTGAACACCACGTCGCGGTAGCGCGTTGCGAGGGGGAGCAGTTGGTAGCCTAACAGGTAGCTGAACAAAAGGTTAATCAACAAGATGAGCCACCAAGTTGGGCTGATGATGACCATGATGGCACCCACAATGGTTAAACGAACGCATAAGCCGAAGTATTCCTGGCTGCGAATCAATCCGCGGACGAACAGGTACGACCAGCTGGCATCATGCTTGGCGGGGACGCGGTGTACGAGGCCGTCAAGGTACCGGCGCCTTGACACCCCGCCGCCCAAACCGGGGACATCGGTGAATAGGTTGTAGAACCGGTAGATAGTGGCCATCCGCGCACCTTCTTGGGTAATCATCTGAGGAAGGTGCAAATGTTCCTGCTGCCGAACCCGATTTGTGGTCATCACGATAATTGCCATAATGATGATGGCAATCAGCATCGCGCCCATCATGGTGGTTAGTAATCCTGCACCAACCAGCACAAAATCAAGCACCATAAGCCAACGCCGCCATGCTTGGAAGCGAGCTTGGTACAGACTAGCGGCTTGGAGGTGCATGTCAGCGACCGCCAGCGCCAGTTGCGTGAGGATGAGCGCCACCACACTGGTGACTTGCGCCGTCGTTCCCACGCTCATGAGGGGCCAAAGTGCAAAGCTTAGTCCCAGCTGCAAGACACACGGCAATAACAAGCTATACCGCACCGCCTGCCGCAGATAGCCCTGCATGGCGCCTACTTGCGGCAACAAGAACACCTGATCGGCTGGGACGAGTAACGTTGCAAGCCGGCCAAACGGTAAACTCACCGCGCAGACGCCCGCAATCACCACGGTCACCCACCATGGACGGCCGACGATTCCCTGGACGAATTGGCTGTAGGCGTAGAGCAGGGCACCAAACAGGACGAGAAGCACCAACACGAAATGATCATTAAAGACACGCTGCAGGTACTTCGCCTGTTCCTTCTGGTGACGTCGCAGCCGTGTTTGCCACAACTTATCCATTAGCGTGCGTCCTCCGTCATGGTCATGTAGATGTCGTCCAAACTGGCATCGGCGATATTCAGTTGGCCACGCAATTCATCCAGCGTTCCGGTGGCTTTCACCTGTCCATTACCCAGCAGGACAAATGCATCCGCAGCCGTTTCCGCCGTTGCCAGCACGTGCGTGGACATCAGCACACTGGCGCCCGTTGCCTTCTTCGCGCGCACTAAATCAAGCAGGTCGTGCACCGCTAAGGGATCAAGGCCGGTGAACGGCTCGTCAATAATGAACAAGCGTGCATTCGTCATGAAGGCGGCCGCAATCATGACCTTCTGCTTCATCCCCTTGGAGAAATTATCGGGGAACCAGTCCAGCTTGTTGTCGAGCCGGAACTTCTTCAGAATCGGGGCAAGATCCACCCACGCTTTTTCTTGATTCAGACTGTACGCCATCATGGTCAGTTCGAGGTGTTCCCGTAACGTCAGGTCGGGGTACAATACGGGCGTTTCGGGGACGTACGCAATCTTCTGGCGGTACGCGTTCTCGTCCTGTTTCAGTGTTGCACCGTCGAGCTTGATGGCGCCCCCACGTGGCGTTAAGAGGCCGATGATGTGCTTAATTGTGGTGGACTTCCCCGCCCCGTTCAACCCGATGAGGCCGATTACTTGGCCATCCGGGACCGTAAACGTGACGTCTTTTAACACGGGCACCTGTCCGTAACCACCTGATAACGATTCGATTTCTAAACTCACTAGTTATTCCCACCTTTTTAACGGCATGCAGGGGCACCTTTTCGTCCCCAGCCCATTTTAAAAATCGGTCACCACATCGCGTTTAATTCGCGAAACAATGCGCCATTCGCCGTTTTTCTTCTTTGAATATGATACCATAACCACATAAACATTCAGACGTTGAAGGGAGTTTCAAATCATGACAGATTGTATCTTTTGTAAGATTATTGCAGGCGACATTCCTAGCACCACCATCTATGAAGACGATGAGGTCAAAGCCTTCCTGGATCTCTCCCAGGCAACGAAGGGCCACACACTCCTCGTCCCCAAGACACACGTGAAGGATATCTTCGAATACGACGCCGACTTAGCGAGCCGCGTTTTCGCCCGCTTGCCTAAGATTGCCAAGGCGATTAAGGCAAGTGACCCCGCCATTGCCGGCCTCAATATCATTAACAACAACGGTGAAGTGGCCTACCAGAGTGTCTTCCACTCCCACATCCACCTCATCCCCCGCTACACCAGCGACGATGACTTCTCCATCCACTTCGGCGACCACAGCGACCAGATGACGCCCGAAATCCTGAACGAGATTGCAGACGGCATCCGGTCCCATTTGGAGGCCTAATTATGAACGGATTGATGAAAGGCTTCCTCACTGGCGCCGCATTCGGCACACTCTTTGCCCTCGCAACAAGTGACAAGACGGGGCGGGAACGTCAACAGGACTTGAAGGATTGGGTCGATGGCACCACCGCAGACGTCAAGGCGGTCACCAACGCCAGCGACCGCCTGCAAAAGTCAGCCACCCATTTACAAGAAACACTGCACACGCACCTAGAACCCGCGATGGCCGATATCAACAAGTCCGTCGAACACTACCAATTCCGAATTGCCCCACACTTGACGGAAATCCAGAAAAGTTTAGGGCGTATCGAAGCAGCCGTGCCTGAACAAGTCAAGGATGACGCCGAGGCGACACCGGAAACGGACCAGGACTAGGGGGCCAAAACTGTGTCACTGTTTGCAGGGGTTTAAAAGTCTCACTGAATTTTCCACGGACAAGCACGTTACACCCGCCACCTGTTCAGCGAGATTAATCCGTATTAACATAAAATTAATGAACTAGGCAAAACGACAATTTTCTTCCCAATATGAATAAAATTGTCCTTACTGACCGCAAACGCGCCCTTTTCCCACTGTTTTCTTGCCAAATTTTCTCTCACGAACTAAATTCAGAAAGTGAAGGAAGTTTGAAACTTGTGTGAATAAAGGCATGTTCGCGATAGATGTGTTATATTAGACTCCAGATTCGCAATGCGAAAAACAAAAAGATATAGGATGTGTCAAGATGAAGAAATGGATCGTTGGCTTCACTGGCTTAGCCGTTGCTGTACTCCTTGCTGGGTGTGGTAGTTCCACGGTTGCCAGCATGAAGGGCGAAAAGATTACCCAGAAGGAATACTACGATGCAATGAAGAAGAGCACTTCTGGTCAGGCAGAACTGCGTAGCTTGATTGTTTCCAAGGCGCTTGAACAGCAGTACGGCGACAAGGTCTCCAAGGCAAAGGTTACCAAGCAGTTCAACAGCGTGAAGTCTCAGTACGGGTCAAGTTTCGACTCAACACTAAGCCAGAACGGTTACACGGAATCTTCCTTCAAGGACCAGATTCGTACCTCCCTTCTTTCCGAAGTTGCACTGAAAGACTTGAAGAAGCCTACCACAAAGCAGCTTAAGAAGCAGTACGAATCTTACGAACCTGAAATTACGGTTCAGCACATCTTGGTTAAGACCAAGGCTGAAGCACAGAAGATTATCGAACAGCTCGCCAAGGACAACACAACTGCAAACTTCAGCAAGCTTGCTAAGAAGAACTCCACGGATACTGGTTCCAAGAGCAACGGTGGTAAGTTAACCGCCTTCGATAACACGGACACGAGCCTCGACAGCACCTTCAAGAAGGCTGCCTTCAAGCTTAAGCAGGGCGAATACACCAAGACCCCTGTTAAGACGTCTTACGGCTACCACGTTATCCGCTCCATCAAGAACCCAGGTAAGGGCAGCTTCTCCAGCAAGAAGGTTCAGACCGCGCTTACCAACCAGCTTTACACCACATGGGAATCGAACACGACGGTCATGAACAAGATCATCGCGAAGGTTCTGAAGAAGGCTAACGTAAGCATCAAGGACGACGATCTTAAGGATGTCCTTTCCACTTACCTTGGCACAAGTTCTTCTAGCTCCAGCTCAACTTCTAGCTCCAACTAATTAATCCCACAACCGCCCCGTACGCAACCGTGTACGGGGCGGTTTTTTGTGGTAATGCACGGGCACGGCTGGTGGTGGTTGGTGGGGCATTCCGGGATAAGGGGTGCTTCAGTGGTGGGGCACGGTTCTAGGCGGTAAACCGCTAAGAAACTTTCACCACTTACGCCCCCCTTATCCCTCCATGCCCCACCAACCACCACCAGTCTCAATCCATCACGAACGACACACTGAACCTGGGCGACATTAAAATTATGATATCGTCACTAACCACTAACGAACACGGATGATTACTCAACTTATTCAGGTAAACACAAACTTTAATCGATTATTGTATAGTCATTTGTCCGCGACCAAAACACCGTAATCCGCCAAAACGGGACGAAAAAAGGACAACAGGAACGGCGATTGTGGCCGCTTCTGTTGTCCTTTTCTGATTAAATAGTTAGTTCTTCTTGGTGTAATGCTGCAACTTAGCTGGCTTGTAGAAACGCCGGTTATCCATGCCGAATAGCCGTTCCGAGAACTCGCCGTCCTGCGTGTGTGCAAGGGCGTTGCTCATCATGTTAATCGATGCATCAAGTTCATCCAGATCGTGCAGCACTTCTGCTTCCAGAATGGCGGGCCGGACAGGTGAGCCGTATTCCATCAGTCCGTGGTGCGCCAAAACGGTGTGCCGCAGCATCATGACATCCTCTTGTGCGGGGTCAATGTTGAGGTCTGCGCAAGCTTTCACAATTGCCTCATCAATGAGAACAATGTGCCCAATGAGGTTTCCCTCGATGGTGTATTCCGTGGACGCCGCCCCACTCAGCTCAATGGTCTTCCCCATATCGTGCAAAATCGCACCGGCGTACAGGAGTGACACATTAATGCCTGAGTACTGCTCGCCAATGTGCTTGGCAAGACGCAGAATACTGAGCGTGTGGAACGCCAGCCCCCCTGAAGTGGCGTGGTGATTGGACTTTGCCGCTGGGTAGCTGAAGAACTGGTTGTGGTGGTCATTCATAATCCGCCGCACAATTCGGTTCCAGTTGGGGTTCAGAATGTCAAACACAAACGTGCCGATTTCCTCTTCCATCGTGTTCGCAGATTCAGGTGCGCGTTCCATGAACATCTTCGGGTCAGCCCCTTCTTCCTGCGTGGCAAGACGCAGGTTATAAATCTTCACTTGTGGGCTATCGTGATAAATTTCACGTTTCCCGTTCAACTGCACAACCATTCCTGGCTTGAACTGCGCAATCGCATCCGCACTTGCATCCCACAGCATCCCCGTAATGTGACCGGACGTGTCTTGGAAAACAAACGCGATAAACTTCTTACCGTTTTTTGCGATGCGAACATCTGCCGACTTAATGAGAACGGCCAATTTCATGTCGTCGCCGTTTTGGTACTCAAACAAGCGCTTTGGCATTGTGGATCCCCCACCTTCTATAGTAGTTCCATTTTACCCCAAGCATCGTCATCCGTAAAATTTAAGGGAGACAAAAAAGGTCACCCAACCGCAAAAAAAACGGTTGGGTGACCTCACATCCAAAATTCACGTACCAAATCACACGGTTCATCCCACCTACATCGTCACGTTCTTGTTCTGACGACGGGCGATGGCTGGCAAGATTAAACCGAGTACCATCAAAATAATTGGGGTAATCACATTGAGTATCAACTGGAACCACCAAGCACTTGGGTTTGCACTAAAGTCAATCTTCGGCACCATCCCCAGAATGCAGGCGAACGCGGTGAAGAAGAAACACCAGCCCCCGACAATCATGCCGGCCGTCTTATTGTGCAAGAACATGTAATCGGAGTGGTACCGCTCGATGTTCTTGCTCAGCAGGAAGAATGCCAGGAAAACCCAGAGATAACGCATTGGCATAACCACAGAATTCAAGTTCAGCAGCCAATTATAGAGTTCGTTCATACTGCCAATCCCGAGCGCTGGTACCACAATCAGAATGCTTACCAGAATCCCGGTGAGGTAGTACCCCTTAATTGGGGAGCCATGCTTGTTGAGCTTCGTGAGGCCCTTTGGAATGAATTCTTTGTCCGCATCCCCAAGCATAATCTTGAGGGGCGCGTCAATGGAGAAGGCTAGCGCAGAAATCTGTGCCATCGTGTTCGCAATGGCGTAGAAAATCACGAAGACAGGCCCGACGTGGTAGTACGTTCCCAGGCGTGCAAAGGCTTCGTACGCCCCGTTTGCCATCAGATCTTGTGGAATGTGGTTACTGTTGAAGAGCATCCCCATTCCGAAAGATCCAAGAATGGCACAAAGCGCGACCATCCCGGCCAGACAAAGCATCCCCAGTGGAAATTCCTTGGAGGCGTTCTTCGTGTTGTTCACGTACGGCGAAATTTTTTCTGCACCCCCAACTGCAAACACCAGCATGGAGATGGTCGTGAAGTAGTTAAAGTTCCACTTCGGCATGTAGGTACTCAGCTTCCCCATATCCGGCGTGGCGATGTGTGCCCCCTTCGTGATGAACGGTGCAGAAACGGCGAGGATGATGAACAGAATGGACATAATGAACATTGCCGTCCCCGCCAAACTCCCAATACGGTTCAACGTGGCAAGCCCACGTGCGGCCACCCACAAGAACAGTAAGAATAAGACCAGACAAATTAATGAAACCGTCATGGACGACGCCGTGTTGACGAAAGAGCCGTTACCCTTAAACAGCCAACTTAGCGCAATCAGAATCCCCTGTGGTTTTTGCGCCAAGTACGGGATGTGCACCACCCAGTACGTCCAAGCCGCGTAGTACGCTAACTTCTTGGTACTCGTCTGCTTAATCCAGGACGAGACACCCCCATTGGCATCCTTAAACGTTGACCCTAATTGGCCCACAATCAAAGCATAAGGGACAAAGTAGAGCAACATTATCAGTATCCATGAAGTAATTACTGATAGCCCTTGTTGCGCGTAGTTATTAACGACATTCCCCAAACCCCAAACAGCAACAAACGCGATGAGTGCGACGTTATACCATCGTAGTTGTTTCGCTCGGTCAGCCATATTGATCACTTCTTTCCCTTTATTTCGAAACAGATTTTAGTTATACAAAAATAACAAAACTTCAATACAATCAACCCATTAAATCAACTCCGTGCAACCGCTATCTGTTTCTTAATATAATCATACCAAGTTGCCCCACCCTCGTGCATCTACAATGTGACTGAAATGTGCACAATTCAGTCACTCATCTGATTAAATAACTAGATACGCATAAATTCCTTTAATGAAGGACGTTTAGTAATCGATTCCAATAGCGACCCGTTAATCTTAAAAAAACGTGGCAGTTCAACGGTCGTATTCATCAATTCACCGTTCTGACAACAGAATTGACGGTCCATCACAAATTTGCTCACGAGGATTAACGGAAAAAGCAACACAAATAGCGCCCCGGCAGAAAATTCAACGGAATTTTCTGCCGGGGCGCTACTATCAAAACCACATTATTATTTTTCTGTTTCCCGAATATTCTGTGCGCTGTGCTCAGGACGGGCGAAAATCATGCGACCCGCGTTCGTCTGGAGTGAACTGGTGACAATGACGGACAGCTGTTGGTTCATGTAATACTGCCCATCTTCAACAACCACCATGGTGCCTTCAGGAAGATATGCAACCCCCTGTTGGCGCTCGGTACCGGCCTTCACAACCTTCACAAGCAACGTCTCACCTGGCAATACTTCTGCCTTCAGTGCGTTAGCCAACTCGTTAATATTCAGAATTGGCACATTCTGCAGACGGCTCACCTTTCCCAGGTTGAAATCATTCGAGACCACAATCCCGTCGATTTCCTTCGCCAGTTTGAGTAATTTACCGTCCACTTCGCGCGAACCTTCAAAATCCTTATCCGTCATCTCAAGACGGATGCGGATATCGCTTTGCATCTGGTTCAAAATATCCAATCCGCGCCGGCCACGTTCCCGCTTGAGTGCATCAGCAGAATCAGAAATCAGTTGCAGTTCGTGCACAACGAAATTCGGCACGAGCAGCGTCCCTTCGATAAACCCAGTTCGCGCAAGCGCCTGAATCCGACCATCAATAATGACGGAGGTGTCCAGAATCTTGTACTTGTGAAAATTATCGGTTAAATCGGCTGCTGTCACATCAGGTGCGTCTTCGGTTACCCCGTCGCGTCCCTTCTTCTTGGCCTGATCATCATTGCGACGTAGCGACAGAAAAAGCTGTCCCCATTCATGCCGTCGCGTCGTTCCCACACGAAATCCGAGATATCCAAAGATAATCATCAGAATAACGGGTGGAACTGTCGACCAAAAACCATTCGGAAGTCGCGAGAATAATAGCTGCGAAATTAATGTGGCAATAATAAGACCGATAATGGTCGAAAGACTGCCGAATAGTAGGTAAGATGTCGACTTTGTACTAAGTGCCTTTTCAGCACGTGAAATAACTTCTAGAATCCAATGTGCGCTAACTGCCGCCACAATCAGTAGCAGAACTGCCCCAATAATGGCGTCTACTAAGAAATTGTTGATAAATCGGTTATCTGCGAGACCAACGAGTTCCCAAACACTGGGTAACACGCCGCCCCCAGCAAAAATACCGATTAAAACGAACAGAGCGAACACGATTCTTCGTTTTACTTTTTGCTGCATTTGCTGCCTCCTTTAATCTTGATACTCTCAATTGTACCGCTTACTTGGGAAGATTTGACCCGTCTTTGGGCCGATTTTGTGCATTCTTTCCCTTTTTGTTTTAAATTTTTTGTGAAGTTCGGCAGAAATGGTAAGGCCGGTGCGCACAGGTGGTCTCCGTTGCGGGCTTTTGGGGGCCGGAACGTGGTGTGGGCAAGGCCGGTGTGTACTGGCGGTCTCCGCTACGGGCTTTTGGGGGCCGGAACGTGGTGTGGCCGCCTCCAGCCGCTAACGCGTCTTCCGGCTAGAAATTAAGCCTTGGTTCGCTGTGCTCTCTGCAAGTCTTAATTTCTGCCAGCCTGCCCAAACCCCGGGCAGGCTTCCACCACTTGGCCCCCAACGCCCACTGCGATGTCCATCGTTCTAGGCAATAAATTGCTAAGAACGATTGGCTCCACTCCGACCACCAGTACGCACCTACATAGATTAGTGGAGGCAATAACCCCCTCTTTTTTTGGATTTAAACCCTTTTCAGGCAGGACATTCGCGGCTGCGCGAATGTCTTATCGAGGTCAGGTTTGCGCACTAAAGTTTGATTTACTGACACTGCATATCCGAGTATCAAAGTAACCAATCAACAAACGGATGCAACGCAAGGAGCGACAGCGACGTTGCGTCAACATCTTTTCATTCAAAACTAAAGATGATTAGAGGAAAATGTAGGCAGTTGCGGGGGAAAGTTCGGCGGAGGTTTTGGGGTGTCGTAAGTGGTGAAGGTATCTTGGCGGTTTACCGCCTAGATACGGGACGACTTTGAGACTGGCTGACTGGGCTTGTCAGACAGGCTCAAAGCGAGGTGGAATAATTGGTCATAATTATGGAACCGTGCCCCACCACTGGAGACACCTCAAAACCGGAGCCGAACTTTCCCCCGCAACTGCTACCGCCGGAAAACCTTGTGGAGGGTTTCGGCGATGCTCGTGACGCCGACGACCTCGATGTCTGTTGGCACGTCCCACCCCTGCAAATTATTTTTGGGAACGAAGATGCGCTTGAACCCTAACTTTGCCGCTTCATGCACACGTTCCTCAATCCGACTAACCCGACGCACTTCACCCGTCAGCCCAATTTCACCTACGAAGCAATCCGTCGCGCCAATCTCTTCATCGCGATATGAACTTGCAATGGCAACCGCCACCGCTAAATCAATTGCGGGCTCATCAAGCCGCACGCCCCCCGTTGCCTTCAAGTAGCCGTCTTGGTTCTGCAAGAGTAAGTTCGCCCGCTTCTCCAGCACTGCCATAATCAGACTGACCTTATTGTGATCAATGCCGCTACTGGTACGCTTGGCGTTTCCGTACATCGTGGGCGTCATCAAGGCCTGGATTTCAACCAAAATTGGCCGCGTTCCTTCCATTGAGACCACGACGGCTGACCCCGTTGCGCCCGCTAACCGTTCTTCGAGGAAGATTTCAGACGGATTGGCAACTTCTGTTAAGCCATTCTGCCGCATTTCAAAAATCCCGATTTCATTCGTACTCCCGAAACGGTTCTTCACGGAACGCAGAATCCGGTACGTGTGGTGCATGTCCCCTTCGAAATACAGCACCGTATCCACCATGTGTTCCAAAATCTTTGGCCCCGCAATTGCCCCCTCCTTCGTAACGTGACCCACGATGAAGATGGTAATCTGCTTGCTTTTTGCCAACCGCATGAGTTCAGCCGTGACTTCCCGAATTTGAGAAACGGAGCCGACAGCGGAATTCATATCCGGCACGTTCATGGTTTGTACTGAGTCAATGATGAGGTAATCGGGGTGAATGTCATCCACCGCAGACATGATGCTAGGCATGTCTGTTTCTGGGTAAAGGTACATCCCCGAATTCGACACACCCAGACGCTCTGCCCGTAGCTTAATCTGACTGGCACTTTCTTCCCCGGACACGTACAAAACCGTTCCGTGATCGGCGG
This sequence comes from uncultured Lacticaseibacillus sp., assembly GCA_934370925.1. GTDB lineage: Bacteria > Bacillota > Bacilli > Lactobacillales > Lactobacillaceae > Lacticaseibacillus. Next base: position 17,239 of record CAKRNG010000006.1, read on the forward strand.
CGAGTTGACCGGAAACTTGCAGGAGCAACGTGGACTTCCCGATACCAGGGTCCCCCCCGATGAGAATCAGCGATCCGGGAACGATGCCGCCTCCCAGTACGCGGTTGAGTTCCTGCAACTTGGTCGTCACGCGTGATTCATGCGTGGCCGTGACCGTGTTCATCCGTTGTGGTGCAACCTTCTGACCAGTGGCCGTGACGCGTGGCTTGCTGGCAGTATTTTCAGGTGCAACCGTTTCTTCAACAAGCGTATTCCACGCACCACATTCCGGACAGCGCCCCAAGTATGAGGCAGAGATGTAGCCGCAGTTTTCGCACATGTACCGTGTCTTTGCTTTTGCCAAAAAAATCCCCCTAACGTCAAGAAATGCGACAGATTCCCGCCGCAATTCCTGACCATCCTGTTATCGAATTAGAATCCTGTTGACCCAAAACCACCCTTACGTTCGCCGGCAGCCTGGCCATCATCACCATCCGCACTGAGGAACGGCATGAAGATACCTTGACCCAACCGTTCGCCCTTTTTGATGACAACATCGCGCGGGTTGAAGTTGACGAGCTGGAAGAAAATCTCCCCCTCGTTGTTTTCATTATTATAGTAATCCGCATCAATTACGCCAACCCCATTTGGCAGAACCAGACCACGCTTCAGCGGATTGCTGCTCCGGTTCGCCAACATGAGGACTTCATCGGGCTGCATGTACGCCTTGATGCCAGTTGGAACGAGCATGGGCTTGAGCACACTGCTGGCACGGGCAAAATCATCTCCGGTCAGTGGGTGTTCGTTGCGAATCAACCGGAAAAGACGAATGAAATCATACCGCCAAATACTCTTCAGCACAAAATCTTCCCGGGCAAAAAAATCATACCCAGCCGCGTTTTTCGTCGAGCGCACGGGCAAGTGCAACCCCTCATCCGCATACTTACTCACAATCTCAAATCCACGTTTTGCCAAGCCGTTCGTCCTCCTAATTGTCCGTTCAGTGTAATGTCCCAATTCTACCACGGAACCCCAGACGGTGTCGCGGCACATGCCGGCAGTTCGGGGAAAAGATGTTGACGCAACGTCGCTGTCGCTCCTTGCGTTCCATCCGTTTGATGATTGGTAACATTGAGACTCGGTCGTTCAGTATTAGTAAATCAAACTTTAGTGAGCCAATCTATCCTCGATAAGACATTCGCGCACAGCCGCGAATGTCCTGCCTAAAAAGGTTTTCCCCTAAATAAAGAGGGGGGATTTCTCCACCTAATCTATGTAGGTGCGTACTGGTGGTCGGAGTGGAGCCAATCGTTCTTAGCAATCTATTGCCTAGAACGATGGACATCGCAGTGGGCGTTGAGGGCCAAGTGGTGGAAGTTCGACCGGTTTTTGGTCGAACTGGCAGATGGGAAGACTCGCGGGAGCGCAGCGAGCCGAGGCTTCCCATCTAGGCGGAATACGCGGAGCGGATGGAGCCAGAAGTTCTTAGCGGTTTACCGCCTAGAGCTCTGGACATCGTTAGTGCCGGCCCCACCACGTTCCGGCCTCATAAGCCCGTAACGGAGACCGCCTGTGCGCACCGGCCAAAACCACACCACGTTCCGGCCCTCATAAGCCCGCAACAGAGACCACCTGTGCGCACCGGCCAAAACCACACCAAAAGTCCAGCTATGGTAAACTAAAGAATAGGAAGGTGGGAGAAAGCAATGGAATTCAAACATGAACCAGGACGGTACTACATCGAGGACACCCAAGATAACTTGCTTGCCGAGATTGTCTACCCCAAGATTGACGACGGCGAGAACGTGGTGATTGACCGTACCTATGTCGATCCAAGCTTGCGTGGTCAAGGTGTTGCCGGTAAGCTTGTTTCGCTCGTTGTGAAGGAAGCACGCGAAGAAGGATTCAAGATTGAGCCCCTCTGCACGTTCGCTGCGGGTGAATTTCAGCGGCGACCAGAATACGCCGACGTTTTGCGCCCCACCAAGTAACTGTTGAAAGGACTTATCATGGATCAAAGTGAATTGAAAAAGATGGCGGCCGATCGTGCTGCTGAATTCGTTGAAGATGGGATGACGATTGGACTTGGAACCGGCTCAACTGTTTTCTTCCTGGTTGAAGCCATTGCCCGCCGTGTACGTGAGGAGGGATTGCACATTCGTGGTGTCGCAACCAGCAGCCGTACCGCAACGCAGGCAAGCGAGCTCGGCATTCCGATGCTCGACCTGAACGATGTCGACCACCTCGACCTCACGATTGATGGTGCCGACGAAATCGATGCCCATTTTCAAGGTATCAAGGGTGGTGGTGCGGCCCACACGCTTGAAAAGATGGTTGCCATTAACAGTCGTCGCAACATGTGGATTGTGGACGAGAGCAAGCTGGTCAAAGTGCTCGGCAAGTTCCCCCTCCCTACCGAAGTAATTCCATTCGGGTGCGAACAGGTCTTCAAGCGTTTGGAAGCAGAAGGACTGCACCCACACTTCCGACTCGACGCTGACGGTGAACGCGTACGGACGCACAACAAAAACTTTGTGATTGATCTCCACATTGGGACCATCAAGCACCCACACCTCCTGAAGCAGTTTCTGGACGGTCAGGTCGGCATCCTTGAACACGGTTTGTTCCTCGACCTGGTGAATACGGTTGTCGTCGGGGGGCAAGATGGCGTCCGCGTGTTGGATGGGCACTAACGCTTCGGCATTCTTGCGTTAGTATCGCCCACGCTATTCGTGCCACTTCTTTATTTTCGCTTCTTAGTCACTTCAAAATAACGCAAAACGCAGCGCTAAGTTCGCGCTGCGTGTCATCATTTTATTTTTGTGGGTGCGCCATAAGTCCAAGGCACACGAACGTTACATCCTAGTCGAGCTACGTGCCCCAGAAGTCTGCGCTCTGTGATTCGTCGCGCGCCAGAAGACTGTCCCCTAACATACAAGGCAGGCCCGGTAGAAATCCTAAGTTCGGGATTTCCACCGGGCCTGCCTTGTATACCGGGGCCAAACCGTCTTCTGGCGCAGCCTCTTTATATGCGTTCACTTAATGCTTTAATATCCGCTGGGGTTGTTCTGCAACACCCACCGATGATGTTCGCTCCCGCTTTTTGCCATTCTGTGACTGAATCTGCCAGCGTTGTCGCGTCCGGATTGGCACGCCAACTCTTGTCGACTGGGTTGTAAATATCGCCGTTATTCGGATACACCACGATGGGCTTGGCCGTCACCGTCGCAATTTGACGGATGGCAGCCGTTACGTTCGGCATAGCAGTGCAGTTCACCCCGATAGCGACCACCTGCGCTTGTTGATTAAGGTAGTCCACGACGGTCGCAATTGAGGTACCATCGCAAAGATGCGTAGGGTCATCTCCAACTGATAACGCGACCCACGCCGTCATGTCGGGGAATTCGTCGTGTAATAACCCCGTCAGCGCCTTGATTTCAGCAAAATTCGGCATCGTTTCGAAGGCAAAGAAGTCCGCACCCGTCGATTCCAACAAAGCCATCCGTCGCCAATGAAAGTCACGAAAAGCCGCATCCGTTAACGAATAGGCACCTGTGTACTCACTCCCATCCGCCAAAAATGCACCGTACGGGCCGACACTTCCTGCAATCAGCAGTTGACGTTCGCGGGCGAATCTAGCTTTCGGTGCAAGTTCAGCCAGATATTCACGCCGCGCTGCATCCGCTAAAAGAACGGTCTGCCGAATCAACTGGTCGCTTTGTGCTTCCGTCAGTCCAATCTTGGCGAATGCATCCGGGTTGGCTTGGTAAGAATTCGTGGTCGCAATGTTGGCGCCCGCATCGAAATAACTCCGGTGCACGCGAATGACTGCCTCGGGACGATCAATTAGCGCCATGGCGGACCACAAGGCGTTGTTGGTGTTCACGCCCTGTTTTTCGAGCTCAGTTGCCATTGCGCCGTCGTTAATGACCACTTGTGTTTCTTCTAACAAGGTTCCTAGTGGGTTGTTCATGTGTGGGTTCCTTCCCTTGAATCAATTGTGCATTGTTTAATTTGAGGTGATTTCAATCTTTATTAATGTTAATCTAATCTAGTTTCATGTCAAATAAGAAACTCAGGGCGGCAGTTGATGCGTATCGTCCATTCACAATCGATATCCACTTCAAACAAACTGTATCGCGAAACCTAGAATTCCAAGCACATTCGACAGCCCAAAAAGTTTTCCCGCTCTTGGGGAAAACTTTCCGTGTCGCCCTTTCATCACCAACTACATATCAGGAGGACATATCTTGGCAACACAAGCACCTAACACAAAACTCGAACGCAAGATGGAATCGCGTCACTTGCTCATGATTTCGCTTGGTGGCGTTATCGGCACCGGCCTGTTTCTGAGTTCTGGCTACACGATTCATGAGGCTGGCCCGATTGGTACCATTCTTGCCTACGCAATTGGCGCCATTGTCGTTTATCTCGTCATGCTTTGCCTCGGGGAACTCTCCGTCGCCATGCCACAGACCGGGTCCTTTCACGTTTACGCGAATAAATTCATCGGACCCGGCACTGGTTTTACCACCGCCATCTTGTACTGGCTGACCTGGACCGTTGCGCTGGGGTCCGAGTTCACCGCTGCCGGCCTCATCATGAAGACGTGGTTCCCACACACGCCAACGTGGATTTGGAGTGCGCTCTTCATGGTGGTCATTTTTACCATCAACGCGTTATCGGTGGGCTTCTTCGCTGAGGCCGAGTTCTGGTTCTCAAGCATAAAAGTGGTTGCCATCATCGCCTTCATTATCCTCGGGGGACTTGCGATTGTAGGGGTGTTACCAATTAAAGGCTATTCCCACGCGCCAGGACTCACGAATCTTTTCAAAGACGGCTTGTTTCCCACCGGGTTTAAGGGCGTGTTCACCACGATGCTCACGGTAAACTTCGCCTTCTCTGGAACTGAGCTCATTGGGGTGACGGCGGGCGAAACCAGGGATCCAGAACACAACATCCCCCGCGCCATTCACACCACGCTCCTGCGCCTCGTAATTTTCTTCATCGGCAGCATCTTCGTCATGGCGGCCTTGATTCCGTGGCAAAAGGCTGGGGTTAATCAAAGCCCATTCGTTCTCGTCTTCAACAGCATCGGTTTGCCCTTCGCTGGCGACATCATGAACTTCGTGGTGCTCACCGCCATCATGTCCGCCGCAAACTCGGGGCTCTACGCCTCAACGCGGATGCTGTGGTCACTCGCCAACGAAGGCACCATCAATAAGCGCTATGCCCGAACCAATAATCATGGGGTGCCAATGATTGCCCTCTGCCTCAGCATGATTGGTGGCCTCCTTGCACTTCTCTCCAGTGTCATCGCAGCATCCACCGTATACCTCGTGCTCGTTTCTATCTCAGGGCTGGCCGTGGTAATTGTGTGGATGGTGATTGCCCTCTCCGAAATCAACTTCCGCAAACAGTGGCTTCGTGACAGGCACACGGTTGCGGAGCTGACTTACAAAACACCTGCTTATCCATTCATTCCGTGGGCAGCATTCATCATGAGCCTTCTCTCATGTGTGCTCATTGTGTTCGACCCAACGCAGCGCCCTTCGCTCTACTACATGGTGCCATTCGTCCTCGCTTGTTACGCCTTCTATTACGGACGCGAACGGTTGCGCAAGACGAATCGCAAGAACTAGCAGTGCTCAGACTCCTAAGATTTCACAGTCACGGGGGTGCGCCATAAGTCCAAGGCACACGAACGTTACATCCAGTCGCGCGCCAGAAGACTGCCCCCTAACATACAAGGCAGTCCCGACAGAAATCCTAAGTTCGGGATTTCCGCCGGGCCTGCCTTGTATACCGGGGCCAAACCGTCTTCTGGCGCAGCCTCGTGTTTTTTGTACACGCGTCTCTCTCTCCTAGACACGCACCATGCACCGAGCAGACACTTTTAATTATCTGTCCAAAATCCGGTATATTCGTCCCGTTTCTTTAATCAAACAGGTTCCCCATTTCTCATAAATGGCGTAAAATCTTTGGTGTTGTTGGTTATTTAAAATGAACCGTGTCTCACGTTGAAATGAAAAATAAGTGAGTGCGACGTAATACATAGGAAGGTGTGTTTATGACAAAATCCATTAGTTTTGAGCAAATCGCCAGCTATCAACGGGACCTCGCACAGACGCCTGGCAGCACGGCACTCGCCAAGGCCGTCCAGAACGTGGGCCCCCTCGCTGCAAGCCGCGCACAGCTCGATACAGCCGCATTGTCGCCCGTTTTCTCTGATGAAGTGACGACGGGCAGCGTAACGAACCAGAAGCAGTCCGGCCGCTGCTGGCTCTTCTCCGAACTCAACACCATGCGCCATTACGCGGGTGAGAAGCTCGGTATCGAGGACCTCGAATTCTCCCAGGCTTACCTCGCCTTTTACGACCGGTTGGAGAAGGCGAACTTGTTCCTCGAACACATCCTCGAGACCGCCACAAAGCCACTGACAGACCGAACCGTGGCGGAATACCTCGCATCTCCCGATGAAGATGGTGGGCAATTCGACAACGCAGCGGCTTTAATCGCCAAGTACGGCATTGTCCCTAAGTCCGTGATGCCCGAAACGTTCCACAGTTCCCGCACGGCAGCACTGAATCAAACTCTCCAGCTCAAGTTACGTAAGGATGCCATTGAATTGCGTGCCGCTGTCGCCGACAACGCCAGCGCGGATGACTTGCAGGCCTTGAAGCAGACCCAACTCAGCACCATCTACCGTATTCTGGCTTACGCGTACGGGGAACCCACCCAAACGTTCGATTTCGAATACCGGGACAAAGATAAGCAGTACCACCTTGACCGCGACCTCACACCGAAGTCTTTCTACGACAAATATGTGGGTTGGGACCTCGATGAATACGTTACCCTGGTCAGCACCCCAGAAGCCGGCAAGGACTACTACCAGCCTTACCACCTGCCAAGTCAGGACACGGTTGTTGGTGGCCGGCCACTAACCTTCGTCAATGTGCCACGCGAAGACCTTGAAAAAGCCGCCATCGCCCAGATTCAGTCCGGCGAAACAGTTTGGTTCGGAAATGATGTGGGGCAAAACTCTGAACGTAAAAGTGGGACCTTGCAGGGCAACCTGTACGACCTATCAAGTTTGTTCGGCACCGATTTGACGCTAGATAAGGCAAACCGGTTCGCAACGCACGAAGCCGAAGTGACCCACGCCATGGTGCTGACGGGTGTCAATTTAGTTGACGGCCAGCCAACAAAATGGAAGGTTGAGAATTCTTGGGGTAAGGAAAACGGCCACGATGGTTACTTCGTGGCGGACCAGCAGTGGTTTGAGGATTACGCCTATGAGGTCGTGGTCAAGAAGTCCCTTTTGACCCCAGAAATTACCGCAGCGCTTGAAAAGGAAGCAATTACCCTCCCCGCTTGGGGACAGTTTGCGTTAATTGTGTTACACTATTTCATGAATCTATCATCAGTTTCAAAAACTAAGGAGTGAACTTTTAATGACGAAAGCAATTTCTTCAGAAAACATTGCTCAGTACGCTAAGGACCTCGCTGAAACGCCTGCATCCGGTGCTCTGCAGAAAGCCGTTATGAACAACGGTATCTTGGCTAGTTCCGAGGATACCGCCAGCAAGATTGACATGACCCCTACTTTCTCCATCGACCTCTCCACGGGTGCCGTTGCGAACCAGAAGCAGTCCGGTCGTTGCTGGATTTTCGCCGCATTGAACACGATGCGCCACTCAATTCAGGCACAGTACAAGCTTAAGGACTTCGAACTCTCCCAGAACTACACTTTCTTCTGGGACAAGTTTGAAAAGTCCAACTACTTCTATGAAAACGTGATTGCAACTGCAGATCAGGCAACTGACTCACGTAAAGTTGCCTTCCTCTTGACTACCCCCCAGCAGGATGGTGGTCAGTGGGATATGCTCACGGCTTTGATCGACAAGTATGGCGTTGCGCCTAAATCCGTCATGCCTGAAACGTACTCTTCTTCCAAGAGTAGCGAATTGAACGCTACGTTGAACTTGAAGTTGCGTAAGGATGCCGTTGCACTCCGCAAGCTTGTGAACGACGGTGCCAGCGAAGAAGAAATCGAAGACACAAAGCGCAAGTTCCTCTCCGAAGTTTACCGCATCTTGGCTTACACGCTGGGTAACCCACCAACGGAATTCGACTTCGAATACCGTGATGACGACAAGGAATACCACCTTGACCGTGGTCTCACGCCTAAGTCCTTCTACGACAAGTACATCGGCTGGAACCTCGATGAATACCAGTCCCTCATCAACTCCCCAACTGCTGACAAGCCATTCGACCACCTTTACACAGTTGAAATGCTTGGGAACGTCATCGGCGGCCGTGAAGTTCGTCACTTGAACCTCACCATCGAGGACTTCAAGGCTGCCGCAGTTCGTCAGCTCGAAGCCGGCGAATCTGTCTGGTTCGGTAGTGATGTTGGTAAGGAATCCAACCGCCAGCAGGGAATTATGAACCCTGGCATTTACGACCAGGACAGCCTGTTCAACACCAGCTTCGCCATGACCAAGGGCGAACGCCTCGACTACGCACAGTCACTCATGACCCACGCCATGGTTCTGACGGGTGTTGACATCGTGGACGGCCAGCCAACCAAGTGGAAGGTTGAAAACTCATGGGGCGACAAGGTTGGGACGAAGGGTTACTTCGTTGCTTCCGACGCTTGGTTCGACGAATACGTCTACCAGGTCGTGGTCAACAAGAAGTTCCTCACTGACGACCAGCAGGCAACCATCAAGGCAGAATACGATCAGCCTAAGTTGCTGGCACCATGGGATCCAATGGGCGCCCTCGCGTAAGGTTGCGACTCGCATTTTTACGGTGGTCATTCTTTGTTCTATTAGCCACCGTATCCATTTTCCCAATGGCCTGCACAGTTCGCGGGCTGACGCTTGAGACTCGGCGTTCGCCTCGTCTCCGGCAATTTATACTCGCACACTAGAAAAGGCGTCCCCCCGCAATACATCACGTATTATTGAGGGACGCCTTTTTAGTTGTTCAAAAAACGGCAGACACGATTTTTGTGTCTGCCGTTTCTGCTTTAGTTGCTATTTGTATAATGCCGCAATCGGGTTGCTGATGACGTTGTTGAGTTCGTCCATCAGCTGTGCCAATGCCTGTTCTTTGGTCATGAGGGTCTTGATGACGTCGATATCCTTAATCTTGTCCCCAATTTCCTGCAGGCTCGAGATGTCGTCAGGGGCGAACTGAATTCCCTGTGCCTGCTTCTGCTGCAATTCCATCTGCTTGTCCTGGAACTGACGGAACAAGGTGTAAGCCACCGTGTCCAACTTCAGCATATCAAAGGCCTGCTTGAGGTCCTTAAACTGCTGCGTTTCCTGCAAAGCACTTGCCATCTCGTTCGCGTTATCGTAAATGTTAACCATGTAAAAAAGTCCTCCTAAAGTAACCGACTAGCCATCTGCATACATTCAACAAAAGTATACCATGCATCAACTGCAAACCGGCGCAAACCGGGCAACAAACATCAATATAAGAACGGACACCACCGAATATTACCCGCCCAGCTTACGACGTTCTTCCGTAAGCTACCGCGTCGCCCTTAACAAACAACGTTCAGCATCAACCGAGGCCACTACATCCCCCACTACAATACAGTTAGTTGAAGAAGTTCTTAATGCCGTCGACCCAGCCGCTTACCGTGTCCTTTGCGCTCTCGACGCCCTTCTCCACGCCGTCCTGAATGTTATCCCAGACATCGCTGCTGTCTGAATTGTCATCGGACGTGTCCGTGCCCTTGCTCTCGACGAGGGACTGAGCATCAGTTGTGTTGAAGCTCGTCTGGGCGGTATTCGGCAGGATGTTCTCCATTTCGTCCTTGAAGATGGTCTTCACCGTGCCGCCAGAGCCATTCAGGTAGTGATCCTTGTCGGTGTAGGCAAAACCCGTCCACGTGGCAACCACGATGTCTGGCGTGTACCCAACGACCCACTGATCCTTCTCCCCAGTATTCGTCCAGGATACTTGGCTCGACCCGGTCTTTCCGGCAACCGTGAAGCCACTTGGTTTCCCAGTTACGGCAGAACCATAGTTGAACGTTCCCATCATCATGCTGGTCATTTCCTTGGCAACACTCTTGCTAATGATGGTTTTGTTGGTCGCGTTATTCTCGTACACCACCGTCCCCGTTGCGTCCACAATCTTGCGGATGAAGTGGGTTTCGGGTAGCTTCCCGCCATTTGCGAATACCGAGTAAGCCCGCGCGAGCATCTCTGGCGTGACGGTCGTGCTAACGCCACCTAATGCCGCAGCGAGGTTCTGGTCGGCCTTTTTCAGATTAATGCCGAAGCGTGCCAGGCTGTTCACCCCAGTTTGGAGGCCAATCTTGTTGAGCAACCAGACGGCGGGCACGTTCGTACTGTACGCGAGCGCGCTGTACATGGGCACGCTGTCCTTGTACAGGCCATTTGGATTAGTTGGTGTGTAGTTGTCGGACCCGAAGCTTTGTTTTTTGTCAGAAAGCTCAGAGTCGTAATGGTAGCCTTTTTCCAGCGCTGGCGTATACACCATGAGTGGCTTCAACGTGGAGCCCGGCGAGCGGCCAGACATGGATGTGGCGTAGTTGAGTCCCCGGTACACATGGGTGCCCCGACTACCGACAACCGCCAACACACCCCCTGTATCGGGATCAACCGCAATTGACGCGGCTTGCGCCTTGGTGCCGTCAGACGCGTTTGCGGGGAACAACCAACTCTTCTGGAAGGTCTCGTTCATCTTCTTCTGGTACGTCGTGTCGAGGGTGGTGTAGACCTTGTAGCCCTTATTCACAATATCGTTCTCAGAAACACCAACGTCGATGGCTTCACTGATAACCGCGTCGAAGAAATCAGGGTACGTGTCGGTTGCGTCTGACTTGTACGAGTTCTTAAGTGTCAGCGTGGTGGTCTTGGCCGTCTTCGCCTCGCTTTCACTCAGGTGTCCCGCCTCAACTTCAAGGTCGAGCACCAAGTTACGGCGACTGATGGCGTGGTCCATGTGGTCAATCGGGTTGTAGTAACTTGGACTCCGCAGCATTGCCGCTAACGTTGCCCCTTCCCCCACCGTCAATTCACTGGCGGACTTACCGAAGTAGCGCTTGGACGCATCCTCGACGCCCCAGACCCCGTTCCCGAAGTAGGCGTTGTTCAGGTACATCGTTAAGATATCCTTCTTGGAGTAAACCTTGTTAATCTGAACGGCAAGGAACAGTTCCTGAGCCTTACGCGCAAAGCTCTGTTTCTGCGTCAGAAGCGTGTTCTTCGCCAACTGCTGGGTGAGCGTGCTCCCCCCACCCGTAATGGCGCCACGATTGATGATTAACTTCACCACCGACCGCAGAATCCCCTTAATATCAAATCCCCAGTTGGAATAAAAGCTCCGGTCTTCCGTACTAATGACCGCATTTTGAACATTCACAGAGATGTCCTTCAGCTCAACATACGTCCCTTTTTGCGAATACAACGTGCCGGCCGACTTATTATTCTTATCGTATATCGTCGTCTTCGTCTGCAGGCTGCTCTTGATGTTCTCAACGTTCGCTGTTTTCGCTTCGTAGGTCAGGTATGCGGATAACGCGAGCACGAGGGTGAGGACGAGGAGAATTGCCCAGCGAATTAATTGGAACCGCCGCTGAATCCGCCCCAGGAAATGCCAGACGTTCACAAGTCCCTGTCGAATATATGCCCATATTTGATGCCAATCCACGCCGTCACTTCCCTTCCGAGGTTTTTAGGTTGATGCTTTTTGTACCGCTTGTTCGTTTTTTCTTTTGTTCTTTATTGCCATATTTCCAGTCGCCCGCTTCAGTGCGCGGGCGGACGCTTGAGACTCGGCCGGCGCCTCGTCTCTCTTAGTTAATTTCATCTTGAGTACCTGACCAAAATTCCCCTGTTCGGTGAATTTTGCCAGCTTACGCGTTTTTGTTGCGCCCTACATCCGGCTTTTCGCGATTTCACTTGCTTACGTTGCGACTTTATTGCCCGGCGCCTATTTTACCGTCACCTTATTCGTTTATTTTCGCCACTTGGTATCAGGCTTGGTTCACCAATCTCTGGTAAAATTACCTTAGATGACTGCCCCATCATTTTTATCCCTAACCTTTTCGGGTGACCGTGACAGCTTATTTTAGCATACCTTTTCTAAGTGCCTTTACTGCCACTCATTACTTTACATAATTATTACCAAAATGAGGTGCGACTTTTGACTGATTTTTCACAAATTATTCACCACGTTCCCGCGACGTCTTCCGTACGGGCGCTAATGCAGGACTGGCTCATTCCCAAGCGTGTTCAGGGCGAATTACGCATGCACGAGGGCATTCAGATTAATGGGCGCTACCTCCCCCTTTCGGAACCCGTGCCCGAGGATGCGACGGTTACACTGCATTACACGGGCGTTGACCCCACCATCGCGCCCGTTCACGTTCCCCTCGACATCGCGTACGAGGATGATCAGCTCCTCGCCGTGAATAAACCCGCGGGCCTGAAAACACACCCGAACAGCGCGGATGATACCGACACCATGATTGCGCGCATCGGTGGGTACCTGGGACGCCCCGCTTTCATCACCCACCGGCTCGACATGGCAACAAGTGGCCTCCTCCTCGTGGCCAAGGACCCGCTTAGCCAGGCCATCATCAACCGGCAGCTCGCCACAAAAACGGCGGCGCGCAGTTACACGGCATTCACTGCGCCTGACATTCCAGATCACGGCACGATTGACGCCCCCATCGACCACATGCCAAATGACATCCGCAGACGGTGTGTCGCAGCAACTGGCCTCCCCGCCGTCACCCATTATGTCGTGCAGGAACGACACACAACATACGCCGTGGTGCACCTGACACTCGAAACGGGGCGCACACACCAAATCCGCGTGCACCTCGCCCACATCGGCTTCCCCATCCTCGGCGACCCGCTTTACGCAGACACAGCGAACATGGACGGCACCTCGCGCATGTATCTTCACGCAACGTCCATGACGCTCACAGCACCCTTTAGTCACCGCATTCTCACACTCACGTCCCCGTTCAAGTTGACTCCTGACGCTTGAGACGTAAAAAGGACCGACATTCATGTCGGTCCTTTTTTACGTGGTATATTGCTTGACGGTTCAACGTCTTCGGTAATTATTTGAAAATGTTGCAAAACCCGAGAAAATGGCACGCGCAACACAAATCGGTTTGCTGTCATCCTTTTCCGAACAGGGAAAGGATGACTCAGGTGCCCACCAACTGACTGACCAAACGAGATGTGGCGCACGGCCACATCTCAAGCGTCGGTTTTAGCCTTCTGTCGTGAGGGCGTGCTGGTACTGATCGTAAAACCAGATGGCTGCATCTTCATCAGGACTGATGACAACAATGGTGTCGTGCCCCGCAACGGTACCAACCACCTGTGGGAAATTGGCGTCATCAATCAAAGCGGCGAGCAAGTTTCCATTGCTTGGCGCGGTCTTGATAACGTTCATGAACATGACGCGCGTAATGCTGACGCCCACTTCACGAACCGTATTGTTAAGTCGATCAGTCAGGCTCATGTTCCCCTGTTGCAAGATGATGTATCGGCTGCCGCCTTCTACATCCTTCGACTTCACAATGCGCATCTCACGAATATCACGCGAGACGGTTGCTTGCGTGGCGTAAATGCCCGCTTTCTGCAAATCCTTCAGTAGCTGTTCCTGTGTTTGGACAACCTTGGTGCCGATAATCCTGGCTACGGCCTTTTGCCGTTCTGCCTTCTTCAATGTCGGTGCCCCCTCAATCCCTGTTTTTCCAGCGTCTGATTCGCGCCGTTTACATTTACTTAGCATACACTATCAACCAACAAAATTGCATGCCTGGTCAATAAAATTTAATTAAACATACGAATAGTAAGGCGAATGACGGCGACTCCAGGAAACAAAATGCCCAAAGTTCCAAGCAAGTTCACTAACGTCGATTACCTTTTAACCGCTTCAAAATAACACGATTCAGATAAAGCAACTGTCATTAGTTCACCTTAACGCATCCAAAAAATAAAACTATTTGTTTGATAGGTTTTCACCAACTGAATATAAATCTGGCGCCAGGAGCGTTCATCTCCCGACGCCAGATTCACGTCCATTCATCACCCAAAAAGGTTACATTTCCTTAGGTGATTTCACACCCAAAAGGTTCAAGGATTCTGTCAGAACCACGGAGACACTCTGAACCAGAGCCAAACGTGCTGGTAATTCTGCGTCTTCAACCAACACCTTGGTGTGCGCGTAGTACTGGTTGAAGGTCTTCGCGAGCTTCAACGCATACTTCGCAATCACGGATGGTTCGTATTCCTTTGCGGCACGCGCAATCGTGTCTGGGAAGGCACCCAACTGCTTGAGAACAGGCCATGCAGCTTCATCAGCCAGCGTCACCGTTGCGTCTGCTTGTGCGGTCGCCTTTGCTAAGATGGAGTTCGCACGCGCATTCGTGTACTGCACGTAAGGACCGGTTTCCCCTTCAAAACGAACAACTTCTTCCAGGTTGAAGTCGAATTGATCAATACGTTCGTTCTTCAAATCATGGAAGACCACGGCCCCAACACCGACTGCCTGCGCAACTTCATCCGCGTTCTGCAAGTCAGGGTGCTTTGCCGCAATCTGTTCCTTGGCCAGGTCAACAGCTTCACCGAGGACCTTCTCAAGCAGGATGACGTTCCCCTTACGCGTGGACAACTTCTTCCCGTTCGCCGTAATCAGGCCGAATGGAATGTGGTGGATGTCATCGGACCAGTCCTTGCCCATTTCCTTCAGAACGGCCTTGAGCTGCTTGAAGTGTTCCGTCTGTTCCATCCCAACCACGTACAGGCTCTGCGTGAAGTCGTATTCAGCGTGCCGGTACATTGCGGCCGCGAGATCACGGGTCATGTACAGCGTGGCACCGTCGCTCTTACGAATCAAAGCGGGGTTCAAGTTGTACTTGGTCAAGTCCACGATTTCAGCACCGCGACTCTCCTGCAACAAGCCCTTGTCTTCGAGTTCGTTTGTCACCAAATCCATCTTGTCGTTGTAGAAAGCTTCCCCGTTGAAGCTATCGAATTCAACACCAAGAATGTCGTAAATCCGCTTGAATTCCTTGAGACTTTCATCACGGAACCAGCTCCACAAGTGCGTGGCTTCTTCATCGCCGTCTTCCAGCTTCTTGAACCATGCACGGGCTTCGTCATCCATTTCAGGCTTGGATTCAGCTTCGGCGTGAAAACGAACATAGTATTCAAGCAAGTGCTTGATTGGGTCCGCCTTGACTTCTTCTTCGCTCCCCCACAGCTTGTAGGCAACGATGAGCTTCCCGAATTGTGTACCCCAGTCACCCAAGTGGTTAATCTTGATTGGCGTGTACCCAATCTTGGTCAAAATTTTGGCAATTGAGTTCCCGATGACGGTTGAGCGCAGGTGACCCATGGACATTGGCTTAGCAATGTTAGGGCTGGACATGTCGATTGGCACGTTCCCGTGACCAAGTTCCTGCTTCCCGTAATCAGCGCCCGCTTCAGCGATTTCCGCCAAAACAGCCTTGGCAAAAGTGGTCTTGGCAAGGAAGAAGTTCACGTAAGCCCCCGTTGCGACCACCTTGTCGAAGTTCGTCCCGTCAACGGCTTCAGCTAAATCAGCCGCAATCTTAACGGGTGCCATGTGCCGAGACTTCGCAAGCACAAACGTTGGGAAAGCATAGTCCCCAAGATCGTTGCTCTTAGGTGTTTCGATCAGCTTGGCAACCTGCTCAACTGGCAGTTCATCGCCCAATGTGGTGCTAATTGCGTCAATCACTTGTTGTTTGAAATCCATCATTTACCTCCTGAATATAAAAAAAGTCCGTCCCCTTCAATTAAGAAAGAGACGAACTCACCGTCCGCGGTACCACTCTTGTTGACGTTACCGCCCACTTAATGATTAAGATGACCTTCAAAAGCGCGCTCCGGATTGCTCATGCCCACATCACACCGCAGTGGGCTCACTGGAATGGCGCTGTCCGGTTCCTCTTTCTCATTAGGTGTTATTACAGCGGTCGACGAGAATCGAACTCGCGACACCAGCTTGGGAAGCTGGAGTTTTACCACTAAACTACGACCGCAACAACAGAATGTATTGTAGCACGCATCAGCCACCCTTGCCAAGCCCATTTGTGAAAAAAGTTTTGGAAGGCACGGCGGTTTGGGGGCCAAGTTCAGCTCCAGGGTAGTCGTGTCTCCAGTGGTGGGGCACGGCTCCATAACTCCAGCCAAAGCCCGGCTGAAGTTATTCCACCTCGCTTTGAGCCTGCCAGGAAGCCCGCCTGTCAGTCTCAAAGTCGGCCCGTATCTAGGGGGGTGCGCCATAAGTCCAAAGCACACGAACGTTACATCCATCCCTACCGTCCACCTATCCCTCCGCAAAACTGTCCGCTACGATACTACCCCACATCATTGTAACTGTTACGCATAGTGAAACCAACCTGCACAACAGACAGAACTGATACGTCCATAATACGTAATCAACAAGCTCCTTCACCCCTTCAATATAGAATTGCCAGATTAGATGCCATCTTATACACAAAAACGGACGGACCCGCTAAATCCACACATGCGCCACGGACAAACACCGCCCCAAAGTTTTCCCGGTCTTCGGGAAAACTTTCTGCGTCGCCCCTATGAACTCGCCATACTTTATCGTGAAAAGTTAGTACACAATTAAAATGCCACACCCTCACGTTTGGCCGTTCCCAATCTTCCGTCTGTCATCTTTCCCGCCTTTGAACACGCTAGTTACGTTAGGTAAGGTCAACGTGCCATCTTTTTCCAATTTTTAAATTTAAAACCAGGTTATTTTCATCCCATTGTGTTTATCTGGCGCCCAATTTGTGGCATAATTAATGACCGTTGTGGGTAATGAATTCCACGAAATTTTGGCCTAAATTAGAAAATTACATTTTATATAATTAGATTACATCTAGGGTTGGTTATTTTTTTCTAACCGTGTTATAATTTTAGATATTGGAGGAGGGATGTTCATGGCTAAAGCAAAAACAGAACGGCGCTATTTCTTCGTTGCGAAGAATGTGAAGACGGATAGTGGCTATACAATTGAATTCTTGAATATTCCACACGTCTCTGCTTCTGGGGTAACTTACGCAGAGACCGTCTACTACTCTTACCGCGCGCTTTCCGACTTCCTCTCCCAATTGCCCGAGGGTGAAGCCGCCTTGGCCGCCTACACACTTGCCGGTATTCCGGAGAACGCTGAGAACACGTTCTATTCTATCGTAAGTGTGCCAAGTGACTATAACCCACATAAGATGACAACGACATTTACAATTGCCCAGACGCTCCCCGATGAAATTCGGAATCAGGCGGCTAAGTTGTCACATCTTGTGGAATATGATGACAAACCCTTAGCAACAAACCTATAACTTGGGATTTATCACCGGCTTCAATGGCCAATGTTGTGGGTGTGCTATAGAACGTTACATCAAGTCGCGCGCCAGAAGACTGTCACCTCACATAATAAAGCAAGGCACGCATAAATCCTAAGTTCGGGATTTACGCGTGCCTTACTTTATATACCGGTGCCAAACCGTCTTCTGGCGCAGCCTCGTTTCGTATTATTCGATTGGAGTGTTCATATTGAATTCAGAATTAACCTTCCGTACAGGGCTCAAGGATACCCTGCCCACCGTGTTCGGCTACATCGGGATTGGCCTCGCATTCGGGGTGGTCAGCCGCGCCGCACACATGAGCGTCCTGATCGCACTACTTCTCGCCCTCATTACATATAGCGGCGCCGCACAGTTCGTCATCGTCAGCATGGTCGCCGCACAAAGTCCCCTCGTTTCCATCGTCTTGTCCGTCTTCATGATGAGCGCACGCATGTTGCTCACCAGCATGACGGTCGCACCCTACTTCACAAAAGAAAGCATGGGGCGCAATCTTGCTATCGGAACGTTACTCACGGACGAAACGTTTGCCCTTTCAATGAGCAAACTGAACTATACGAACCACAAACTGAGCTACCCGTGGCTAACCGCCGCAAACCTGTTCGCGTATACCGCCTGGGCGCTCGCCTCCGTTCTGGGGAATCTTATCGGTAGTCTGATTCCGGATCCGGAAAAATTCGGTCTGGATTACGCGCTGGTCGCCATGTTCATTGGGCTACTTTACCTCCAGATGATTGGTGACCGCAGTATAGCCCTCTCATTCCAAGTGAAGCTCGTTCTCCTCGCCCTCGTGCTCACCTACATCGGGATGATTTTCATTCCCGGAAGCCTGCTCGTGCTGGTTGTCACCATTGTCACATGTTTGGTCGGAATGGGGGTGCGTCGTCATGCCAACATTTAACTACATGCTGCTAGTCATCATCAGCACCGGCTTCGTCACGTGGCTGTGTCGCGTATTGCCATTTGTCCTTTTGAAAAAATGGGGTATGCCGCGTTGGATGGTTGAATTCCTGAGCTTCGTGCCCGTTGCCATCATGAGCGCGCTGTTGTTCGATAATCTCTTCATCCAACACCTTGGCCAATTACCAACATTGAACGTGCCCAATACACTCGCGGCAATTCCGTGCTTCCTCGCTGCTATCTTGACCCGGTCACTTCTTGTCATTGCGATTGTCGGCGTTGTGTCGCTGGCCCTCATCCGACTTTGGTTCTAACTGAAATGGCTATCAAAAAGGCGCCAGTCATGCATTTCCGAAAAGTTCGGGATGTATGACTGGCGCCTTTTTTGTTTTTAGCTGAAATAGTGGCGCGTTGTCTCCAGCGCACTTGTTTCCATAATGTGGTTCGCGTGTTCTGCAAGTACTTCTGGCGTATATGGCGTGTTAAAGCCATATTCACCGGCGATACTCATTTGCGTTTTCGCCTCGTCCTCGCTCACCATGTTGCTGTAGAAGCGAAGTACCAGGTAGTAGTGCCCCTCATACTGGTAAAGGTCACTCACACCACCCTCAAGCCGCAACTGGCTGGCAATTGCCACCATCGCATCGAAGTCTGGCAAGCGTAGCGTCATTGTGGCACTCTCACCGTCACCGAAGAAATCAATGTCGTCTTCAGGTTCGTCTTTTTCCTTCTCATCAGTCGTCTTGTTGTCCGTAAATTGACGGAGCGTTTCCCGCGCGAGGCGACTAAACTTATCGGTCGGCAAATCGCCAGCGTTGTCGTCAAACTCATCATCGCTTTCGACCCCGTCTTCATCATCGCCAAGTGCCGTCCGGGAGATAAATATCTCGAGACCGTCACCACTCGGCATCACCTGAAACGTTACCGCACTGTTATCCGTAAAAGTGTGATCAACATCCACTTCTTCAAGAACCCCATAGAAGAATTTCTCAATTCGCTTGTGGTTTGCGATCAGGTCCATCATCTGGATTCCTCGTTCTTGAAGTTCTTGTGTGTCCATGTAAACGCGAATCGTATCATCATTGATGCGTTCCATTTCCATGTTGCATCCCTCACTTTCATCGGCGTTTTCATAAATGTCGAAAACGCATTTTTCCGCAATTATCGTTCGGTGTATCAGTTTACCACCATTCGTCCTATATAGAAACCATTATACATTGAAATCAACATTAAGAATATCCAAACTTCCTCTCGGTTCGCCGGACACGACGTCGCTGGCGATCCTTTCGTTGCTTACATTTGTTAATTGGCTTCGATTGTCCTCGAACATTGGCTGTTACAGAAAACCACGGTGCCCTCACATCCGTTGTTGATCAACAGTGGTTTTTGTACACGATTGACGTATAAAACCGCCGAGATTCAAATAAAACCGGACATCAACTATGAGAAACGCAAGGAGCGCCAGCGACGGTTGTGTCCGGCGAAGCGCAGCGAACCGATAGCAACTAGAACGGCGAGGATACCAGCTGACACTACCCGCAAATTACCCCACGTGGATAACCGTTGCGTCGGGGGCGAGGGAGACGGGGATGTTTCCTGCCGTTTCCGCCGCTTCTGCACGCAAGGCTTCTAAATCTTCTGTCTGTGGTAGGTGCGTGAGCAAAAGCTGTTTCACCTTCGCATCGGCCGCCACCTTGCCCGCTTCGCCACCGGTTAGATGCCACCGAGGTGCAGGCTTACTGTTCATGAAGTTGGTGTCCGCCATCAACAAATCAGCATCGGCCGCAAAAGGTGCCAAGCCCGCAAAGTAGCGCGTGTCGCTCGTGTTCACAACCGTCTTGCCCGTTGCACGTTCCACAATTTTGACGGCAAACGCGGGCACGGGGTGTTCAGTTTCCATAAAGGTCAACGCGAAAGGTCCCACCTCTAATGTGCTGTCGGCGGTGTAACCAACGCCCTGCGTGAAGTTACCGAACGTCAGCGCGGCAAAATTCAACGGGTCCTTCGTGTGGCCATAAATTGGCAATGTGGGTTCTTTTTTATCACCCGGACGCAACTGCCAGAGATATTGCAATGTCCCCACATCCGCCGTGTGGTCGTGGTGGTAGTGCGTCAGCAATACCGCGTCAAGTTGCAATGGATCCAACACTTTCTCCAGTTCCAAAAGCGTGCCACTCCCCGCATCCATCAGCAAGTTAAATCCTTCACTTGCAATCAAGTAACCACTTGTACCAACGCCATCTGCGGGATAGCCACCGTAATACCCCAAAATTCGAATATCCATTTAAATCATCCTTTCTTTCGCCTATCTTTAAAGAATATCGTCTCGTGTCATCAGGTTTTAAATCAAACCAGCATTTACTGTTCCGCAAAGTTCTCGCTCAATCTGTTCGTGAAAGCGGTATACTATTAAGTGGAGGTGTTCACATGACTAAAACCATGCAAACCGTTTTCGGATCGCAGAACTTACTAAATATGCTTATTTCTAAGGTACCGCAACCCGCCTACCTTCTCAAGCCAAGTGGGTATGGTCGGGACTTCATGTTGCTCGATATGTCCGGTCAGGGTCAATTTCACGCACCCGTCCAGTTCAACATTACCCAAACGAGCGGCACGATTACACACGGTGAATTTATCCAATTCATGTACTTCAACATCACGTCTGACCAAGAGCCCCTCTTCAATAACGGCATGGAAAAGATTTTCGAGGCCCGTGACCGTTTTCCAGGTGTTGGTAACCTCACACTGGGTCGGGCAAAGTCAAACCACATCCAGTACGTGTTAATCTCCTCATGGGAACGCAGCACGGACTTCTTCAAGCTAAAGGAAACGCCCGCATTCGCCCCAATCCGCAAATACATGGGCCGCGCCGCCTCACTGGGTGGCTATCACGAAACGGGGTATAAGGTACTCGCCCCGCACGAATACCTCGACTAATCCCTGTAACTTGCGCTCGTGGTGCTTCGCTGGACGCAACGTCGCTGACGCTCCTTTCGTTGCCCACATTCGATTATTCGTAACGACGAGTTCTCGGTTCTTATGGCGACGTATTAATACCTAAAAGACCCCGTGAGTGCGCCATAAGTCCAAGGCACACGAACATTACATCCAGTCGCGCGCCAGAAGACTGCCCCCTAACATACAAGGCAGGCCCGGTAGAAATCCTAAGTTCGGGATTTCCACCGGGCCTGCCTTGTATACCGGGGCCAAACCGTCTTCTGGCGCAGCCTCCGGGGTCTTTTAGTTGTGACAAATTGTTTTGAGAAACCGAGACACGAACACACGCTAAAACCAACGTCAGAAACGAAAGGCGCGGTCACGCGACGTTGCGTCCGGCAGGTCAGACACGAGATCCATCCATCAAGCTACACCGAAAAATGAA
This sequence comes from uncultured Lacticaseibacillus sp., assembly GCA_934370925.1. Lineage (GTDB taxonomy): Bacteria > Bacillota > Bacilli > Lactobacillales > Lactobacillaceae > Lacticaseibacillus. The sequence goes on from CAKRNG010000006.1 coordinate 38,922, forward strand.
AAAGGACCACCGCGAAATCGCGGTGGTCCTTTGCTGCTCCGAGAAGCCTACTTAACGTTATCTTCGACGAGCTTCTTGTTTTGGTCGTTGGAAATGTTGACGTTGATGGCCGTTTCAGCCAACTTCTTCATGTCTTCCGTGGATAGCTTCTTCATCAAGCTACGAACCTTCAAGATGGAGGTTGCGCTCATGGAGTATTCGTCCAGACCGAGGCCAAGCAGCAGTGGCACCATGATTGGGTCACCAGCTGCTTCACCGCACATACCAACCCACTTGCCTTCAGCGTGCGCAGAGTCAATAACGTGCTTGACGAGACGCAGGATGGATGGGTTGTATGGCTGGTAGAGGTAGGAAACGTGTTCGTTCCCACGGTCAGCAGCCATCGTGTACTGAATCAAGTCATTCGTCCCGATAGAGAAGAAGTCAACGTGCTTAGCGAACTGATCCGCAAGTACGGCAGCTGCTGGGATTTCAATCATAATCCCAAGCTGAATGTCGTCGGAAATTTCAACGCCATCAGCAACCAGCTTTTCCTTTTCTTCGGTGAAAATCTTCTTGGCTGCTTCAAATTCCTGGATCGTTGCGATCATTGGGAACATGATGCGGAGCTTACCAAATGCGGATGCACGGAGAAGTGCACGCAACTGGGTGCGGAAGATTTCCTGACGGTCAAGGCTAATCCGGATTGCACGGTAACCAAGGAATGGGTTCATTTCTTCTGGCAGTGGCATGTATGGCAGGTGCTTGTCGCCCCCGATATCCATCGTACGCACAACCACTGGCTTAGGATTCATCGTTTCGATGACTTCCTTGTAAGCCTTGAACTGGTCTTCTTCAGTTGGCAATTCAGCAGAATCCATGTACAAGAATTCTGTCCGGTAAAGGCCAATTGCTTCGGCACCGTTGTCGGTAACACCCTGCAAGTCCTTTGGCGTCCCAATGTTCGCCGCGAGATCGTAGTGCTTACCGTCAGCAGTAACCGTTTCAGCGGTCTTCAACTGTGCCCATTCTGCCTTTTGAGCGGCATAGTCAGCAGCTTCCTTTTCAAACTTCGCCTGCTGTGCTTCATCAGGATCAACAATCACCTGACCGGTCAATCCATCAACTGCAAGCAGCTGACCGTTTTCAACGGACGTGGTGATTTCCTGACTACCCACAACAGCGGCAATTTCGAGGGAACGTGCCATGATTGCGGAGTGCGCTGTCCGGCCACCGATATCGGTAACGAAGGCCTTAACGTACTTCTTGTTCAACTGTGCCGTGTCACTTGGCGTCAAGTCGTGGGCAACCACGATAACCTCTTCGTCAATCAGTGCAGGGTTTGGCAACTGAACACCAAGCAAGTGGCTGAGTACACGCTGGGAAACGTCGCGGATGTCCGCTGCACGTTCCTGCATGTACGCGTTGTCTGTCATTGCTTCGAAAGTGCTAATGAACATTGAAGAAACATCGGACAGCGCCTGTTCAGCGTTTTCCTTGTCGTCTTCAATCTTTGACTTAACAGCGCCAGTGAACTCAGGGTCGGCCAGAATCATCATGTGGGCATCGAACACCTGGGCTTCTTCTTCGCCGAGAGACTCAACGGCCTTCGCACGGATGAGCGTCAGGTCAGCGTTAGAAGCTTCAATAGCGGCATCAAAACGAGCCGTTTCGGCTGCTGTGTCTTCAACTGTTGTCTTGGTAAAGGACAGGTCCGGCTGGACGAGCATGTACGCCTTAGCGATTGCAATCCCGTCAGATGCGGCAATCCCCTGAAGTTCCTTGGTCATTATTCAGCCAGGCCTTCCTTCTTCATCGTGTCGTCGATAGCTGCAATTGCATCAGCTTCGTCAGCACCTTCAGCAGAGATGGTTACGTCGGCACCCTGGCCAACACCAAGGCTCATAACGCCCATGATGGACTTCAAGTTAACAGACTTGCCCTTGTATTCAAGGTTCACGTCAGAGGTAAACTTGCTTGCTGCCTGAACGAGCAAGGTTGCTGGACGGGCGTGGATCCCACTAGCTGCAATAACGTTGTATTCACGAGTTTCCATATTAAAAATCTCTCCTTTGGTCTGGTTAAAATCAATTCCTGTAAAGGTTACCATTTTTACGCGCGCTTAACAAGTCTTTTTATAATAGCGGTTACGCGTTTGCCGAAACATAGTGGTAAACAATTCCCCCACCACGCTCAGCAGTGCCGACAATTTCCTTACGTTCTGGATAGTTTGTCCAGGCGTCTCGGAATGCCATGAAGGTGTCAGCCGAGATACGAATCTCGTCAATTTCACCCGCGCGTAATTTGTCCATCAAATCGACATAGTCAGTTGCCACGTTTGGTACCTCTCTTTCAGAATGCAGATTAGTTTAACACGCAATCGGTTACATGACAATGCACACCTTTTCATTTTCAATCGAAAAAATTTTAAAATTTGCCATCACCCTTGATTCCATGCGGGTTTTCTCCTACGCAAAATTTGATTTTATTTTTTGTTAAAACGCATTAAAAATTGATTTCGTCCCACACCGTACAGTGCCACGGCTAGAAGTTGCAGATTAAACGCGGCTGGATGGCGAAGATTTTCTGCCATTGATTCTGAACGTTTTGGTCACAGTGCCCGACTGCGATGTGATTGTTTCTGACGCACACTCATCTCCACCCCTTCCAAAATAAAATCAATGGCCGTTTCGACTCAACAACACAGCAAAGTCGTGTTTCTTCTATAAAGGCACACAGGGATGACGCCCTGCTTCACAGAATGAACGCTTGCCGGACACAATCAGCAATTTGCCGTCCACGCTTTTTAGCACTCTCCCCCCAAGAGTGCTTGCAAAAAGTTAGGGACGCGTTATACTATGGATATGGTCAAGAAAGGTCAAGGAACCCACATGGGATTATTGACCTTAAACGGCCGCACATCATTCAAAGAAAGGTTGTGACAGATTGTGTTGTGTGAGAACTGCAATAATAACCAAGCCACGATTCATTTGTACACGAACGTGAACGGTTCCCGCAAAGAAGTCAACCTATGTCAGAACTGCTACCAGGAATTAAAGGAGCAGAACGCAAACCAGCAGACCCAGAACCAAGCGAACGATCCATTCGGGTTCAACAGCTTGGACGACATCTTCCGCGCCATGAGTAGTGGCAACCCGGGAGCCGGTGGAACGCAGAGCGGCAACACCAGCAACCAACCGATGCGCGGCAAGCAAGCGGGCAAAGGTGGCGGTGGCAACGGACTTCTCGGACAGTTCGGCGTGAACCTCACTGAACAGGCACGGAACGGCGAGATTGATCCCGTGATTGGGCGGGACAAAGAAATCGCACGTGTTATCGAGATTTTGAACCGCCGCACGAAGAACAACCCCGTTCTCATCGGGGAAGCTGGGGTTGGGAAGACCGCCGTTGTTGAGGGGCTCGCCCTGAAGATTGCAAACGGTGACGTTCCCCAGAAGCTGCAAGATCGGCAGGTCATTCGTCTTGACGTAGTATCCCTTGTTCAGGGAACCAGCATGCGTGGTCAGTTTGAACAGCGGATGCAGCAGTTGCTGGACGAGCTGAAGAAGCGTCCCAACATCATCCTCTTCATCGACGAAATCCACGAAATCGTGGGCGCCGGAAATGCTGAAGGCGGGATGGATGCCGGGAACGTGCTGAAACCTGCCCTCGCGCGCGGTGAAATTCAACTGGTTGGTGCGACAACAAGTACGGAATTCCGCACGATTGAAAAGGATTCCGCCCTTGCACGTCGTCTTCAGCCCGTCACGGTTAACGAACCATCCACGGACGAAACCATCAAGATTCTTGAAGGGATTCAGCCACGTTACGAAGACTACCACCACGTCCACTACACGGATGACGCCATCAACGCGGCGGTGACCCTCTCCGCCCGCTACATCCAGGACCGGTACCTGCCAGACAAGGCCATCGACTTGCTGGACGAAGCCGGTAGCCGGAAGAATTTGACCATCACCGCGGTTGATCCAGCCGTGATTGAAGGCAAGATTAAGGAAGCCGAAGCCCAGAAGCAGGCCGCACTCAAGAGTGAAGACTACGAAAAGGCCGCGTTCTACCGCGACCAGGTCACCAAGCTTGAGCAGATGCAAAAGGACCAGGCAAACCTCCCCGAAGACCAGCAGCCCCAAGTCACGGAAAAGGACATGGAGCAGATTGTCGAAGAAAAGACCGGGATTCCTGTTGGCGAGCTGAAGCAGCAAGAACAGCAGCAGCTTAAGGACCTCGCCCCAACCTTGGCAAGCAAGGTCATCGGTCAGGAGCAGGCAGTTGATAAGGTTGCCCGCGCCATTCGCCGTAACCGGATTGGCTTCAACAAGACTGGCCGCCCAATCGGTAGTTTCCTCTTCGTTGGGCCAACCGGGGTCGGGAAAACGGAGCTTGCAAAACAACTGGCCCACGCCCTTTTCGGTAGCGAGGACGCCATGATTCGTTTCGACATGTCTGAGTACATGGAGAAGCACAGTGTTTCCAAGCTCATCGGTTCTCCTCCAGGCTATGTCGGCTATGAAGAAGCAGGTCAGTTAACGGAAAAGGTTCGCCGCAACCCATACAGCCTCATTTTGCTGGACGAAGTTGAAAAGGCGCACCCAGACGTCATGAACATGTTCCTACAGATTCTCGACGATGGCCGGCTCACGGACAGTCAGGGTCGTGTGGTTTCGTTCAAGGACACCATCATCATCATGACCAGCAACGCGGGCGCAACGGACGGCGAAGCAAATGTCGGGTTTGGCGCTAGCATCTCGGGCACCACGCACAGCATCCTCTCGCAGCTGGGCAATTACTTCAAGCCTGAATTCTTGAACCGTTTCGACGACATCGTGGAATTCCAGCCACTCAGCAAGGAAAACCTGCTGAAGATTGTGGACCTCATGATTGCGGACACAAACGCAAACATCCAGGCACAGGGCTTAACCATCCACGTGACGGCACCAGTCAAGGACAAGTTAGTCGAACTGGGTTACGACCCGGCAATGGGCGCCCGCCCACTACGCCGCGTCATCCAGGAACAAATCGAAGACCGCATTGCGGACTTCTATCTGGATCATCCAGACACAAATTCACTCGAGGCACGTATCAGCGACGGCAACATCACCGTCGCCGCCGCAGTATAATGTCACGCAAAGGAGCACTGAACGGCCGCCACAAGCCTTCAGTGCTTCTTTGCGTTATAGGGGCGACACAGATAAAGATAAGGTCGATACAGGCACTGAACGGCAAAAAGCGCCATTCAGTGCTGGGAGCGGGTGTCTCTGTTCTTGGTGATGATTGCCACTAAAGCAGATGTGACGACGCATTTGCATCTAACTGACGGGCTTGGTCAGTTCAGAGGCAAATAGTCCGATGTAGCATCGATACCAGCATCTATTCTGTGCGTGCCACCGGAGACACCTTCATCCCGGAATGCAGCCCCAACCGTCACCCCGTACCCACTATCTGCACGCGCTTACAAAAAGTTCTGGAAAGTATTGGCTCAGTAACTTATAATAAGACTATACAAGGAATTGAAAGGAATGATACACGATGCGGCTTATCGATGTTACAAACTCATACGCACACCTGGTTTCCCAACAGTTGGCAAACACCAACGCGCAGCTAGTGCAGGTCTACTCTCTTGGGCAAACGACGGTTGTCTTTACCGAATCGCCGCACCATCAAGAGCTCCTCTTCACGAATGAACGGCGAAATATTCAAGACAGTGAGATTGAGTTCGCGCTCCGTGAACTCACCAGCAAGAACCTCGATGACGTGAAGGTTCTCCGGTCTCGCCACTTGGCTGAAGTGACCCTGCGAACAACTGAAAGCTTCGAAGCAAGTGTTTAATGTCAAAAAAGTCGGCACAGGCCGACTTTTTTTATCGTTGCATTTCCTTTGATGTGCTAGGATATGACTATGCAGATATCAGATTTTTTATGGCAACGCGCCCGCCCCGAGACCAGTCGTCGTGGGGCAAAACGCCGCCGTCGCCCACACAAAAACAAATCGGGCATTAGTTCCCGCCAGACTGACTCCGCCCAACCGGTTGTTTCTTCAAACAACACGGCTGGGTTTCGTGCGGTCTCTGACCAGTCTGCGACACCAAACCCGACACCAAAAACACCCGTTACACCGCCTCGGAAAGCACGTTTGATTCGTGTCCGTGTTGACTACCGGAACGCGGACACGGGTGAACGCATCGCATCCCCTAAGATTATCCGGGGGCACGTTGGCGATCGCCTTTCCCTAAACTACCCACAGCTGACGGATTGGGTCTTCAACCGCGTTGTGAACTACCAACCGTTCTTTCCTGCACGCCGCAAAACCATCGTCCTTTATTACAGTCGCATTGTCGGTGCACCCGTCATTGTGTACCATCGTGATCAGGACGGCCAGTTGCTCAGCCCACCGGAACGTCTTTTTGGGAAGCTAGACGCCGAATTCACCGCCAAGTGCTTGAGTTACTTTTCATCCCTCAACGAAAGCGAGCCAACTGTTTCCGGCCAATTCACCCGACGTGTACAGACCATTACGTTCCGCTATAAAGTATTGCCGATTACACCCATTCAACTCCCCAATGTTGCGTACATTGAGTTGCTTGCGGACAAATTCGTCTTTTCAACCCCCGCTGGCACAGAACCGTTACCCGTTAAATTGCCTATAGGGACGTTCTGGCGCGTTTTCGACGCTGTGCAGACACAGACTGACCAGCAAGTCTGGCTCAGCTTAGGTGGCGCGCAATGGCTCACAAACACGGATACACGCCCGCATCAACAAAATCCTTATATTCGATAAAAAAGGCTGCGCCAGAAGACGGTTTGGCCCCGGTATACAAGGCAGGCCCGGTGGAAATCCCGAACTTAGGATTTCTACCGGGCCTGTCTTGTATGTTAGGGGGCAGTCTTCTGGCGCGCGACTGGATGTATGGCTATGGCGGGCACTTTTTGGTATTACCTCAAAACTATTTATTCACTAACCGTTATCTTGTAGCTTCCCCGCATCTCTGGAATTCCTGCCGCATCCGTTAAATCAACGGTTGCACTGCACGCAACACTGGACGTTCGGCGTGGCATTTGCCCAACAAAATGCACCTTTTGGAAAGCTGGCCCATCCGTGTACCGCACTAGATAAGCGTTCACCGATTTGGCGGGCGTTGGGTAAATTCCTTCTGAAATGTGCACCCCATTGTTAAAATATTGTTCAATGGCGTGCTGGTTAGCAAATACCGGTAGTTTTTCCCCAGTCAAAAAGATGGCCTTGCGATCAACGCGATATAGATAACCGTCTAGTTTAACCGTCGCTAACTTTTCGACCTTCTTCGTCGCGGTTTGGTTCGTTGACGCTGCCTCGCTGGCCTGTTTCGATGACGCTGAAGCTTGTTGCCCGCATCCCCCCAGAATGAGCAGCACAAGTACAGCGCCAAAAAGCCGTTTCCCCTTCATTGCAAATCCTCCATTACGCGCCCCACGCACGTTTGTATATCCCCATTATACGCAACCACACACATGAATAGCCGTTACGAATTAATGGCAGTGTGGTGACAAAGGTGTCGCAAAAACACAGGGCGGAGCGGGGCGCTCAGAAGTTGAGCATTACCACAAATACATAACTAGCCAGGTATCAATCCCGCCTTTGGATTGATGCCTGGCTAGTTTCATCTCGCATTAACTAAAACAAACGTCCCACACCATAATGAATGAACATCGTAATAATGCCAATAATGATGTTCCGAATGACGGCAGCACGAACAAATCCGTGACCAAGTTTTGCCGAGAACAGTCCCGTCAACCCAACCGCAATCACGGTCGCGATGATGGTCCCAATCCAGCGCGCCATCCCCGTCAGCAAGGTCAGCGCCAGCAGTGGTAGCGCGCCCCCAATCGCCGCACAGATAAGACTCGCAATGGCGGCCATCCACGGATTCATGAGTTCATCCGGATCAAGGTCGTACTTCACCCCCACGACCGTCGCCAGTGGTTGCTTTTCAAGTAATTCATCCGCAATCTGTCCCGCAGTCTCGGTGCTAACGCCACGCGCCGTGTAGTCCGCAATGACCGCCGCGCGTTCTGCCGCAAAGTCTGATTTTAACAAGTTCGATTCCACAGACACCGCCGCAGCCTCTGTATCCTTTTGCGAACTGACACTGGCATATTCACCGCCCGCCATCGAAAACGCAACGGCCAACAAGTCAGCCAAGCCCGCAATGAACAAAGTGAACGAATCCGTGGTCACTGCGCCCACTGAGAACAGCACCCCAACAACCGTCAATATGCCATCGTTTGCCCCAAGCACACCCGCACGCAACGTATTGGCGCGCATGGCAAGCGATTGTTCCTTCTTTGATTCCATGATAACGCCCCCTTTACCGTGCGAATAAGTGCCCAACGCCGTACGTCACAGCCATCGTAATCAGGCCACTCACCACGTTCCGCACAGTTGCCCGCAACGCATTTGCATTGCCCAACTTGGCCGCAATGGATCCTGTAATGGCTAGCGCAACAATCACGGCGCCAATCGTGCCCGCAATTCGCCAGTCAGCGGGCGCCAGCGTAATCATCAACATGGGAAGCATGGATCCCAGTGGAAATGAAATCATTGACGTCAACGCCGCCCCAACAGCACTCGTGGTGGCGGTTGGATCGATGTTATACCGCTCCCGCACTGCCGTGTTGAGGGGCGCCTGGGCGAACATTTCCCCCACCGCCTTGGTCGCGAGTTCACGACTGATCCCAGTCGTCACGTACTTGTTGATGACAAAATCACGTTCTGCATCTGCGTTCACGGACAGACGCACCTGTTCATCCGCGATGGCACGCTTTTCCGCATCCCGTTGCGCGTGCACCGAGACGTATTCGCCCATCGCCATCGAAATCGTTCCGGCAAGCATTCCGGCCATCCCAGCAAGTAACACCGTGCTGGTCGACGTGTTTGCCGCAGCAACCCCCAAAACAATGGCGGCAACGGACAGAATGCCGTCGTTCGCCCCCATCACACCGGCACGAATCAAATTAATCTTCTCGGCCAGCGTCATTTGTTCCTTCTTCACCGTAACCATCCCTTTCAGCGCTTTTTACGCAGAGGCTGCGCCAGAAGACGGTTTGGCCCCGGTATACAAGGCAGTCTCGGCGGAAATCCCGTACTTAGGATTTCTGTCGGGACTGCCTTGTATGTGAGGGGACAGTCTTCTGGCGCGCGACGAATCACAGAGCACAGTGCCCCGGTCAGAAGTTGAGCATTAACGTAGAATTGATGGAGGCGGTGCATTTCCGCCGCAATCAATTCTGAGTTAAGCGCAGACTTCTGGGGCACGTAGCTCGACTAGGATGTAACGTTCGTCTGCTTCATACTTATGGCGCACTCACGACACTATCACTAAAGAGCATACCATCCACACGTTAAATTTCAACCAAACTCAAATGCACAAAAAGAACGCAACCAGCAAGATTGCGTTCAAAGAAATATATCTAGCATTTAAAAGAGTAACCAGCAACGGCAACATTACTTCTTAGCGGCTGGCTTCTTAGGGGCATCCCCTGCCTGAAGGTCCTTGGCGAGGTCGATGAGGTAGCTACGGAGTTCATCCTTCACTTCAGGGTGCGTCAGGCCGTACTCGATTGTCGTTTGCACGAAACCGAACTTGTTCCCAACATCATAACGGCTTCCCTTGAATTCGTGGGCGAACACGCGCTGGGTCTTGTTCAAAGTATCGATAGCGTCAGTCAACTGAATTTCGTTCCCCTGACCAGGCTTCTGCTTTTCGAGGATTTCGAAAATTTCTGGGGTCAACAGGTAACGGCCGATGATGGCCAAGTCACTTGGTGCATCTTCAACAGCTGGCTTTTCAACGAAGCGGGTAACGTTGAAGAGACCTGGGCGAACTTCAGCACTTGGGTCGATTACCCCATAAGCGGAAACTTCTTCGTGAGGCACGCGCTTAACGGCCAGAATGGAACTGTGGGTCTGTTCATATTCGTTGATCAACTGCTTGGTCAGTGGGACTTCATCTTCCATGAGGTCATCCCCAAGCATGACAACGAATGGTTCATCCCCAACGAAGGACTTCGCCAAACGAACGGCATCCCCGAGACCACGTGGGTATGGCTGGCGAACGAAGAACAAGTTCACGCCAATATCGGTGGTTTCGTGAACCATCTTGAGGAGGGCATCCTTCCCCTTGGATTCCAGGTTCTGTTCGAGTTCAGGTGCGGAGTCAAAGTGATCTTCGATGGAGCGCTTGTTCTTCCCTTCGATAATCAGAATATCTTCAATTCCTGACTTCTTTGCTTCTTCAACGATGAACTGAATCGTTGGCTTGTCAACGATTGGCAGCATTTCCTTTGCCAGTGCCTTCGTTGCGGGCAAGAAACGTGTTCCCAGTCCAGCTGCAGGAATAACGGCTTTACGTACCTTCATAATTCAAATCCCCTTTTCTTCTTTGAGGCGATTCAACGGTCCGCCCCATTTAACTGTAACCCAATAATTTCATTTTACCCGCTTGCGCAAGACATAGGAAGTGAAAAATCAGACATACGGGCCATTTCCACGATATCATACCCCGTTTTCAGAAAATAAATAACTTTTTCACTTATAAAAATCACTTGCAGGGCCACGGACGACTTGTACTCATGCCCAATCAACCCAACAAATACCTTTTTTCCACATTGGCCAGTTTCAAGCAACAAAAAAAGAAGCCCCCGCAGTTTCGCGGGAGCTTCTCGTCAGACTTTTACTGCATGTCGTCGTCGGCAAGGAAGGTGTTCAAAACTTCTTCCACCATTGCCCATTCGTCATCGTCTTCGATTGGGAACAGGTCGCCGGAGCTTGCGTCGCCGTTTTCGTCTGGCGTGAACGCGAAGGCTTCGATTTCGACGTCTTCTTCGTCCGCTGCGCCTTCTGGGTAAAGCAGGACGTATGACTTGCCGTAATCTTCAGAATCAAAGGTGAAGAGCACGTTGTAGAGTTCTTCGTTCCCCTTGTCATCAATCAGCGTAATCTGCTGGTCGTTTTCGCCTGGGTGAATCGTATCGTCGTTTGCCATTGTGTTTCCTCCTACGCGGGTGCACAAAGCGCGCGCCGCTAGTTATATTTTATTGTTCAGAGCGCGTTAACGGGCCCTTTGCATCCAAGTAATTCTGCAAGATAAACTGGGCAGCCATCTTGTCGATTACCTGCTTCTGTTGCCGGCGCGAAACATCGGCCTCTTCAATCAGGATGCGGTATGCGGAAACGGTCGTGAGCCGTTCGTCAATGAAATCAACGGGCAGGTTGAACTTCTGCTTCAAGCGTTCTGCGTAGTCGCGCGTGGCGGCAACGCGGGGGCCCTCCGTGTTGTTCATGTTCTTGGGCAACCCAAGAACGAAGCCGGTGACCTCATGTTCTGCCACCAACTTCTTTACCCGACCGAGGCCCAAGTTGCCCGCTTCCGAATCGATGGGGATAATTTCAAGTCCCTGTGCCGTCCAGCCAAGTGGATCGGATAGGGCAACCCCCACCGTCTTTGTGCCAACATCTAAACCAAGTAGTCGCATTATTTCTTGTCCGCTCCGAGATAGCTGCGGACGAGTTCTTCAATGATCTCGTCACGCTCGTGCTTGCGGATGATGTTACGCGCATCATTATAACGGGGAATGTACGCGGGGTCCCCTGAGAGCAGGTAACCCACCAGCTGCGTAATTGGGTCGTAACCCTTTTCCTTCAGCGCATCGTACACCGTGGTCAGTGATTCGTGAACATTCTTCGGCGAGTTATCGCGAAAATTAAAGTGGACTGTTTCATCCAATGAACTCATATTCCACACCTCTATTCTTTCGGTTCACCGCCTATTCTACTGTATGGGCGGTGAAAGTACAAACTTGAGTTAAGCGTTTTCGAGTAATTTCTTTGCTTCTGTCATCGCAGCGTCGATTCCTTCTGGCTTCTTCCCGCCGGCTTGCGCCATGTCGGGACGGCCACCACCGCCACCACCGACGATTGGGGCAAGTTGCTTAATCAGGTCGCCGGCCTTAACGCCATTTGCGATGGCATCCTTGCTGGCACCAACGAGCAGGCTCACCTTGCCATCATTGGCAGTCGCGAGCACGAGTACGTCAGAGGCGTTCTTAGTCTTCCACTGGTCAGCCAGCTGGCGCAGTTCGTTCATCCCCGCAACCTGCACGGCCTTGGCGATGAGCGTGTACTTACCTGCCTGATCTGCGTTGTCGAAGATGTTAGCTGCCGCCTGGTTCGCAATCTTACTTTGCAACGCCGCAATCTGTTTCTGTGCATCACGCAGGTCCTGTTGCAGGGCGTTCACCTTCGCTGGCGTATCGAGTGGCTTGGCCTTCAATTCTGCTGCCGTTTCGGTGAGGGCATCAGCCTGCTTGCTCAGGTATTCGAACGCTTCCTTGGAGGTCACGGCTTCAATCCGTCGTGTCCCGGCCCCAATCCCACTTTCACTTGTAATCTTGAACAAGCCAAGTTCACTCGTGTTGGCTGGGTGGGTCCCTCCATCGAATTCCTTGTTGAAGTCGCCGATGGATACCACGCGGACAACATCACCGTACTTGTCACCGAACACCGCGATGGCACCGAGCTTCTTGGCGGTTTCGATGTCCGTTTCAACGGCCGTCACGGGCAGGGCACGCCAGATTTGTTCGTTGACCATCTGTTCAACTTCCCGCAACTGCGCTTCCGTCACCTGACCGAAGTTGGTGAAATCAAAACGCAGGTAGTCGGGTTCAACAAGCGAACCAGCCTGGTGTGTGTGTTCGCCGAGCACGTTACGCAAGGACTGATCCAGCAAGTGCGTAGCGGTGTGGTTAAGCGAAACCTTGTGGCGACGCTTCGTATCAACAGCCAAATCGTAGGTAGCACCCTTTTCGAGTTTGCCAGTGACGGCCAGGGTGTGCAAGTTCTGTCCGTTAGGCGCGTGCTGCACATCCGTCACGGTCGCAACCACATGACCGGTCGCATCGGTCACTGTCCCAAAGTCAGCAACCTGCCCCCCCATTTCCGCATAGAAAGGTGTCCGGTCGAAAATCACACGGGCAGTGCCCTCGCTCACGGCATCCGTCGTCGTGTCATCCACCACGATGTCCGTCAGCACGGCGCCTGCTTCAGCCACACTCGTCCAGCCGGTAAACTTGGAATCCGTCTTGATGGCCATCAAGGTTTCATCCTGGTTCCCCATGGACTGGGCGTTACTCCGCGCAGCACGAGCCCGGTTACGCTGGGCTTCCATGTTCGCCTTGAAGCCGTCCATGTCCACGGACAGGCCATTGTCTTCGGCGATTTCGTTCGTCATTTCAACTGGGAAACCGAACGTATCGAACAGCAGGAACGCGTCGTCCCCGTTAATCTGCTGGTTTCCGTCGGCCTTCAGTTGATCCATCACGGCATCGAGTTTGTTCATCCCGGCGTCGAGACTGGAACGGAAACGTGCTTCTTCAGACTCGATCACCTTCTGGATGAAGTCCTGGTTCTTCAAGACTTCTGGGTAGTAAGATTCCATAATCTGGCCCACAACTGGCACCAGCTTGTACAGGAAGTCTTCGTTGATGCCCAACTTCTTGCCGTTCACAATTGCGCGCCGAATCAAACGCCGTAGCACGTAGCCCCGGCCTTCATTACTTGGCAGGGCGCCATCGCCAATCGCGAACGTCACGGTCCGGGCGTGGTCCGCGATAATCTTGAAGGAAACATCGTCCTGCGCGTTCTTGCCGTACTGCTTGCCAGCTGACAAAGCTTCAGTTGCCTTGATGATTGGCATGAACAGGTCGGTTTCGAAGTTCGTTGGCGTGTTCTGAATCACAGAAACAACGCGTTCGAGGCCCATCCCCGTATCAATGTTCTTGTGGGGCTGATCCACAATGCGCCCATCTGGCAGGTGGTTGAACTGACTGAACACGATGTTCCAAATTTCGAGGTAGCGTTCGTTTTCGCCACCAGGGTAGTTTTCAGGATCATCTTCAGCGACATTGTTGAAGCTCTGGCCACGGTCGTAGAAGACTTCGGAGTCGGGACCACATGGACCACCGCCGATATCCCAGAAATTATCTTCAACTTCAAAGATGTGGCTTGCGGGCACACCAGTTGCTTCCCAAAGCTTCTTGGAATCCTGGTCCTTAGGGTAAACCGTGATGTACAGCTTGTCCTTATCGAGCGCCAGCCATTCGTCGCTGGTCAAGAATTCCCACGCCCAAGGGATAATTTCCTTCTTGAAGTAATCCCCCACGGAGAAGTTCCCAAGCATTTCGAAGAACGTGTGGTGACGAGCAGTCTTCCCCACGTTTTCGATATCGTTCGTACGGATGGACTTCTGTGCGTTCGTAATCCGGGGATTTTCGGGGATGACGGAACCGTCGAAGTACTTCTTCAGGGTTGCGACACCGGAGTTAATCCAGAGAAGCGTTGGGTCATCTTGTGGGATTAAGCTTGCGCTGGGTTCGATGTAGTGGTCCTTGCTTTTGAAGAAATCAAGGAACATTTGGCGAACTTGCGCGCTGGTGAGTTGTTTCATATTAATGTCTACCTCCTAGGTAATTTGGAATACAATTTGTTTGATGGTGCGTGGTGTGGCCAGCCCGCCCCTACATAGTGTTAAAGGGACGGATATTCCCCCTTTTTTATGTGGAAAAACCTTTTTAGGCTGGACATTCGCGGCTTCGCGCGAATGTCTTATCGAGGTTTCGTTTGCTCACTGTGACTAAATTGGCTGGTAACAACATCATCATTGCCATCAACTATGGTCATCCCCAATGCGACAGCGAGGGGCTCCACAGATGAGCGACGACACACGGCGAATACAGGTCAACAGCACAGACGACTAGCCCCTTAGCTCATTGCGGGGCACCCGCAATGAGTTGCGTGTCCACTGAGGAGTAGCGCACGGGGGAAGCCGTTGGTAACACCATCCGCGATAACGAGGAAGGGCCGATCGACCGAGGCCACAAAGCAAGCAGACGCAGCACCCCCCGAAGCGATAGCGAGGGAATCCCGTACATAGCCCTCTGAAAAAACAAAAACACCCTGCAAATTCAAGGGCGCGGATGCGCGGTACCACCTTGATTGCAACGATGTTTGATCGTTAACCACTTCATTAGTTGTTATTATTCGGCTTATATCAGGGAGCACTCAACTCGCGGTCCTGACTGTCTCAGCGTTCCAGTCATTTCTGTACGGTTTCCCCGCGCGTTCAGCATATCCTAACTTGTTTATTCTATGGTCATTGTCAACAATTGTCAATGTAAATAGGCCACGCGAAATAGGTGAATTAAAATTGCCAGTAAGATGGCAAGTTCTGCAGACGCATAATATTTGGCGGCCTTCTTTGATTGTCGTCTTGATGCCCGTTTACCCATGACTTGTCCCCCCCTCGTTTTTATTTATTATAGGATATTTTCACCTGAGGCTGCGCCAGAAGACGGTTTGGCCCCGGTATACAAAGCAGGCCTGGTGGAAATCCCGAACTTAGGATTTCTACCAGGCCTGCTTTGTATGTTAGGGGGCAGTCTTCTGGCGCGCGACTGGATGTAACGTTCGTGTGCTTTGGACTTATGGCGCACCCCCTATTCCGTTTGCGTTTACCCGCTTTTCTACCAGCTGCTTCACGTTGGTAATCGTAAGCCTTTTTTACGATTATTGGGGGTGACAAAGTGTGGCTAAATGGTCTAACTTATAGGGCGGAATTAAAACTTTGGGGTGAGCCAAAATGAATACTAAACTTGAACGTTTCTTTCGTATTTATAATGCAACGTTGACCCTCGTCTCGGTTGTGGCGCTGGTCGTCGTTATTTTGGATTGGTGTCATCTAATTCACCTCGATTACACGTTGGGAAAAGTCGTTATTTCCCTATTGCTTCTCATCTTTGCCAGCGACTACCTGTTGCGCCTCATCATGGCACACGGAAAAGCGCGGATGCTGGCCAGTAACACGTTTCGCCTGTCCGCACTCGTGCCCACCGACAGCGTCATGTCGCCAGAACATTTGCGCCACGTTGTTCAAAGTGCGCGAACAGTTCGGGAATCGGTAACCACACGCTTCAAAAACGCCACGCAGCATTTTCGCCACCGACTCATGCGCTTCTTGCGTGGTGGTGGGCTGATTTACTACCTTGGCCTCTCAGCTGGACTCATCCTCATCGCGTCCGTTATCTACGCTTACGCGGAACACACCGATTTTGCGAACGGCCTCTGGTGGGCCATCGTGACAGCAACCACCGTGGGGTATGGCGATATCGCCCCCCACACCCTGCTTGGCCGCATCGTCGCCGTCATCCTGATGTTCACCGGGATTGGGTTAATTGGTACGCTGACCAGTTCCATCACGGCCTACTTCACCGCCACCCCAACCACCGTTTCAACACCCGCCGACGAATTGCTGAAATATCACAAACTGCAACAAGATGGCGTCATCACGAAGAAAGAACTCCTGACGCAGAAGAACCGGTTGCTACATTAATTTGAATCACTCACTAACAGAACACCGTCCCCGTGATTATCCACAAATGGATTTTGACAGGGGGCGGTGTTTTCCTTATCGGGCACATCATTGTCGTGAACATGATGAAACATTAACAACCAATCTGCCTATATTAACCGCACATCGTCATAATCAAGAGAAATAATCCGCGTCAGGTCACGCTTTGCCGTGACACTTTCTTTTCAATTTGCTTATTTGCAACTAAGAATTACGCGTGCAGCTGCTCATTTGGTTTCCAGCAAGCATTTTTCCCTAATTCAAAGGGACCAAACACAGATTGTTCATGCTGTTCACTTCCAGCAAAATAACCGACGCTGCGAACCAAAAGCCCACCCTTTTAGTTAAAAGCGTTTACTAAAGTGAACAGCTATAAATAAATAAATGGGCCCTTTTTGCAAATTCCTTCACCACTAAATTACCCGTTCCTGCTTACATTCTAATGTATGTAACTACTCACGTTTTTTAATTCAGCTCCGTGTCAAAACGTAAAAGTAAGCGTTTTACAAAGCGAGTATTTCACCCCATCATCCATTTGTCGCAATCATTTCATTCGACACCACACTTTGTTTCTTTTGGAGGAGGAGCATTTTGAAATTCAAACACGCAATAGGCATTTCCTTGTGTGGCTTTGTTCTGTCCGTTGGGTTAATGATGGGTACGCAACACGGCACACAAGTGGTTTCTGCCGATGGGACTGAGGTTTCGGCCGGCCAATCATTGAAAGTGAGTTACGATCACTACTCACTTATGGTGAACGGCGAACGGCAATTCATTTATTCTGGGGAATTTGATTACTGGCGCCTACCAAGTCCTTCGATGTGGAAGGATGTGTTGCAGAAGATGAAGGCGGCTGGCTTCAATGCGGTCACCATCTACTTCAACTGGGGCTACCACTCCGCGAAGGAAGGCCAGTATGATTTCAGTGGGATTCGTGACGTTGATAAGTTGCTCGACATGGCACAAGATGTTGGGCTGTACGTCATCGCCCGCCCTGGCCCCTACATCAACGCGGAAACCGACGCGGGTGGGTATCCCGATTGGATTTTAACCGATAAGGGGAAGGCGCGGACATCCGACGCTGAATACACCAAGCAATACATGGAGTGGTTTGACCACATCAATCCAATTATTAAGCGTCATCAGATTACGTATGGTGGCAATATCATTTTGTATCAGGTCAAAATGAATATACTGGGACCGACGCCAAGTACATGACCGACATCGAGAAGAAGGTCAAGGCGGATGGCATCAACGTCCCAACCTTCCACAACGACAAGAGTGCGCCAAACGGTTTGTGGGCGGAAGGAAAAAAGGGCGCGCCAAACATGTACGCCTTCGACCTATACACGAAAATTAAGAACATGCCGACCAACATCGCGGACCCCCGGCAGTTCGCGGACAAGAGCCCTATCTTCCTGGGTGAATTAGGAAACGGCTGGTTCGATCAGTGGGCACATGATAGCTACGACCAGATTAAGACCAAATACGGGGTTGAATACAACAACATTCTGAACCGCACCGTCATCGGTCAAGGCGCAACACTGTTGAGCTTCTACATGGGGTACGGTGGGACGAGCTGGGGATATCTGCCTTGCCCTTACGTCTACACGTCCTATGATTACGCCGCCATGATTAGCGAAAACCGGACGTTGTGGGCGAAGTATGGCGCCCAAAAACGGCTGGCATACATGGCCACCAGCGTTGCGCCACTTGCACAAACAGATTTGAAGTCCAGCGATGTCTTGAGCAGTAACAAGACGATTCACGTGGACCAGCTTGAGAACCCCACCACGCAGACGCAATTCTATGCTGTCCGCCACGATCAGGGGGACAGCACGACGAACGATTTAGCCACAGTTGACATCAAGAGCGCTGATGGCGACTTTAGCGCACCGGTTCGGCTGAAGGGACAGGAAGCAAAACTTCTGACGGCCAACTACAGCTTTGGTCACCAACATCTTGTTTACGCCACAACTGAAGTGATGACCCAGTATTCCAAGAAGAACACCGATACTACGGTCCTCTATTCACCAAAGGGCGAGAAAAACGAAACGGTCTTCAAATACGAAACCAAACCAAAAGTGAAGGTCATTTCTGGGCAGGTTAAACATACTTGGGATGAAGCGACGGGCAACTTGAAGCTGACCAACAAGTATAAAGGCGTGGCGCGGGTGCAAATCTCCGCAAACGGGTACACATTTAACCTCATTCTGACGACCGACAAGGAAGCCGATACGTTCTGGAAGCAGGACACAAGCAAGGGAACCGTCATGGAAAGTGGTCCTTACCTTGTTCGCACCGCCAAGATGAACGGCACGACGCTCAACCTGACGGGGGACACAAAGGGCGTCACCCCACTCACCATCTACGCACCAAGCAAGTTGACCAAGGTCACTTGGAACGGTAAGGAAGTCTCAGTGTTGCACAACAAGGGCGTTTACACCGCACAATTGGGCGTCAAGAAGCCAAAAGTGACGCTGCCTAAGCTGACGAACTGGAAGTATAAGGCGGCCTCACCAGAAACAGCCCTGAAGTTCGATGACAGCAAGTGGACGGTCGCTGATCACAAGACGACCAACAGCAACACCAAGATGGACTCATCCCCCGTCCTCTTCGCTGACGACTACGGTTTCCACCACGGGAATGTCTGGTTCCGGGGCCACTTCAAAGCAACGGGGTCAGAAACCGGCATTACGCTGAACGGACAAAGCGCCAACACAGGTTACGGTGCCTATTCCGTCTGGCTGAACGGCCACTTCTTGGGCAGTTCGGACGGCAAATATGACTTCACTTTCCCTAAGAACGTACTGAAAAAGGGTGAGGATAACGTCCTCTCCGTCCTCGTCGCCAACATGGGCCACGAACAAGATTCCGACAGCACGGACACCCAGAAGCACGCCCGTGGTCTGAGTCAGGCCACCCTGCTTGGCTCCGACGCCACAATGAACTGGCGCATTCAGGGGAACGCTGGCGGCGAATCCATCAAGGACACCACGCGTGGTGCCTACAACTACGGCGGTCTGATTGGGGAACGCAATGGTTGGACGCTACCAGGATTCAAGGATGACACTTGGCAGGACGTTACCCTCCCACACGCCGTCAATAAGGCTGGCGTGAGTTGGTACCGCACCACCGCAAAATTGAACTTGCCAAAGGGGTATGACGTTCCGGTTAGCCTTCTCTTTAAGGGCAACGCAACGTACAAGTACCGTGCATTCATCTATGTGAACGGTTGGCTTGTGGGGCAATACATCAACGACCTCGGCCCACAGCACCGCTTCGTTCTGCCAAGTGGTATTTTGAAGGCAAACGGTGAAAATACGATTTCCATCGGTGTCTGGGGGCTCAACGATGACGGTGCACGTCTAGGCGATGTCTCCCTAGTCGCAGACGATGTGATTCAGGGCGGTGTCTCCGTTCAGAATGTGGCCAGCCCAACGTACACCGATTTGTACGGGAAGCAGACCAAACAAACGGACACAACGGACCAGACTGAGACAACCACATCTGGCGCAGACCAAACTGATTCAAAGACGGACACAGATACGAACACGAAGACACCAACGACCAAACCACAAGGAAACGCCATCACAAATGGCAAGTACTACACCATCACGACAAAGAATTATGCCATCTGGTCTAGCTTCAGTTTCAAGGAGAAGAAGGCCGTTTCCACAGACCAGTTGAACGAAACATTCCTCGTAAAGGTTGACTACAAGCACGAAAATGGGTCGACCTACCTCTCCCTCTATGATCAATCCGGCAAGTGGCTGGGTTACATCAACGCCAAGGCCACGCAGCAAGCCAAGGGACAACAAGGCGTCGGGATTGCATCAGACACCTACGTAACGGTCGCAAAGGACAGTTACAACTTATGGGGCGACTTCAACTGGACAAGCAAACGTCACCGCAGCAAGGAATTCTTACAAGAGACCCTACACGTCAAGCGTATCTACCGTCACTTCAACGGATCGACTTACCTTTCGCTCTATGACGCAAAGGATAACTGGTTGGGCTACATTAACGCAAACGGCACTCAGCAAGCCAAGGGGCAACAAGGGTACGGACTTGCCGTTAATCAAAAGGCGACCATCACCAAGTCAACCTACACCATCTGGGGCAACTTCGACTGGTCCAGCAAGCGCCACAGTAGCGCCAGTTACGTGAAACAGACACTACACGTCAAGCGCATTTATCAGCACTTTAACGGATCAACCTACTTGTCACTCTACGACGCAAAGGATAACTGGATTGGCTACGTGAACGCAAACGCAACTAAATAGTTAAATGAACAACAGAAGACTGTCCCCTCACATACAAGGCAGGCCCGACAGAAATCCTAAGTTCGGGATTTCCGCCGGGCCTGCCTTGTATACCGGGGCCAAACCGTCTTCTGGCGCAGCCTCAATTCGTCGGGTTAAGCTTTGTTCAAACCCTTCCCCTTGTTCTTCCGCTTGGCAGCACGCAATTCAGCACGCTTTTCGACGCGACGGTTGAACCATTCTTCCTTCGCGATGGCCTTCTTGACCTTCTTCTTGTAACCAGGCTTCTTCTTCTTCTTTTCCTTCTGCAACATCCCGTACATCGTCTGGGACAGCTTGTTGGACTGCTTCTCCCGGTTCTGACGGCGGTTGTGTTCGTGCGTATCCACGATTTCACCGTTCTTGATGGCCTTAGGAGCGAAGTGAATGCCCATGCTTTCAAGTTCCGCTATCTTGTTTTCTTCACCAGGTGCGTAAAGGGTGATGGCCGTTCCGCTCATGCCATTCCGCCCTGTCCGGCCCACACGGTGAATGAAGAATTCGTTGTCCGTTGGGATTTCGGCGTTGATGACGTGGGAAACCCCGTTGATGTCAATCCCACGCGCAGCCAAGTCCGTGGCAACTACGTACTGGAAGCGGCCGGCCGCAACATCCTTCATCACACGTTTCCGTTCACGTGGTGGAATGTCCCCGTGGATTTTGGCAACTTCAAGACCCTGCTGCGTGAGATACGCGTGCAACTTGTCGACGGCGCCCTTCGTGTTGGCAAAAATCAACACGAGGTATGGCTGACCAATCGTCAAGAGCTTGTAGATGATTTCGTTGGTATCGCGGCCTTTCTTGGCAACCAACCAGTTATCCACCGTGTCCGCAATGACGGTCTTTGGCTTGAGCTCAATCACGAGCGGGTTGTGCATGTACTTCTTCAAGAATGGCTGCAACTTCTGGGGAATCGTGGCGGAAAACACCATCATCTGAAGTTCAGAAGGGAACGTGCTGGCAATCTTGTCCACCGTGTCCAAGAAGCCCATGTCGAGCGTCATGTCGGCTTCATCGACCACGAACGTCTTGACAGTGTAGCCGGTGAGGGCGCCATCTTGTACGAGGTCCCGAATCCGGCCGGGCGTCCCAATTGCAAGGTGCACGGACTTACCGGTTAGCTTCTTTTCTTGCTTCTGACGGTCAGTCCCCCCCACGTAACGACCGACGCGGATATCGGGGATGTCCTTGAGCAATTCCTGAGCTGTCTTGTAAATCTGCGTGGCCAGTTCACGACTGGGTGCCGTGATAACTGCCTGCAACGTGTCATTTTCCCGGTCAATCCGGCTCAAAATTGGCAACAGAAAGGCAAGCGTCTTCCCGGAACCGGTCTGGGACTGCCCAATGATGGACTGCCCCTTCAGCGCCTTGGGAATGACCTGCGTCTGGATGGGTGTCGGGGTTACAAACTTGTTTGCGGCAAGCGCTGCAAGCAAGTCTGGTTTGAGGTTGTACTGGTTAAACTGGTTATCCATGAATCTCACTTTCCGGCACTGGCGAGCAGTGCGTCTAATTCGTTAACAATTGCGTTGATTTCGTCTTCGTCAGCCGCCTTTGCCCCACTCGCAAGGGCGTGACCACCACCATCATGGTTCTTCGCGATGCCTTCAATCACAGCCCCCTTAGAACGCAGGCTCACACGGAATGTACCATCTTCTTGTTCCGTGAACATGGCCCAAGCGCGAACCTCATGCAGACGGCCGGCCGTGCCCACCGCTGCCTGGTACTGGTCACTGGCAACACCGAGTCGCTTCAAATCACTTTGACGCAGGATGTAAAAGCCCGCACCATGTGGCGTGATTTCAAGCTGATCCATTGCAAAGGCCTGCAACTTGGCCTGCTCAAGCGTGACTTCATTCATCTTCTGGTTGATGAGGCTGGCGTCAAACCCGAACCCAAAGAGCTGGGCAACGAGTTCGAGCGTGTGGGCCGTCGTGTTGTTGTACATGAAACGACCTGTATCCCCAACAATGCCGGCGTAGAACATCTTCGCCGCGCGCACATTCATCTTGAGCTGACCGTTGCTGGCGTTGATGAGATCAATCAGCACTTCACTACAACTGGATGCTTCAGGGCAAACCAACTGGATGTCCCCATACGCATCATCATTTGGGTGGTGGTCAATCTTGATGAGCTGCTTCCCGTTCATGTAGCGGTCATCATCAATCCGGGGCGTGTTCGCGGTATCAGTCACGATGACGAGGGCATCTTCATACCGTGCATCAGGGATTTCCTGCATGGTTGCGAGCCAGCTGAGGCTTGGGGTGGATTCCCCCACCACGTAGACGGCCTTATCGGGGTAACTGTTCCGGATTGTTTCGGCGAGGCCCATTTGGGAGCCATATGCATCGGGATCGGGACGTTGGTGACGGTGAATGATGATTGTATCATTCTGGGCAATTGCCTGCAAAATTCCTTCTACTGCCATTTTCAAATTTCCTTTCATTCAGGACCAAGGCGGGTGGTGCTGGTGGTTTCCGTTACGGGTTTATGGGGGGCGGAACGTTGCGTGGGCAAGGCCGGGGTGTCTTGGCGGTCTTCGCTTCGGGCTTAGGGGGCCGGAACGTGGTGTGGCCGCCTCCAGCCGCTGACGCGTCTTCCGGCTAGATTGGAAGCCTCGGGTCGCGTTGCTCCCGCGAGTCTCCCAATCTGCCAGTCTGACCAAAACCCGGTCAGACTTCCACCACTTGGCCCCCACGCCCTACACTACGACCGCCAAGACACCCCTACATACTCCCTTTCAACTTAAATCCATCATCAAACCACTACAACCACCCAGCCTCACATAGACTAGGTGTACAAATAATCTTCTCTTTTTTAAGGATAAACCCTTTTTAGACTTGGCATTCGCGGCTTCGTTTGCTCACGACAACTAAACTGACTGATAACGACATCACTATCAACCATGGTCACCCCCAATGCGACAGCGAGGGGCCCCACAGATGAGCGATGACACACGGCGAATACAGGTCAACAGTGCGGACGACTAGCCCCTTAGCTCATTGCGGGGAACCCGCAATGAGAAGCGTGTCCACTGAGGAGTAGCGCACGGGGGAAAAGGTTGGTAACACCATCCGCGATATCGAGGAAGGGCCGATCAACCGAAGTCACAAAGCAAGAGGAGGCAGCGCCCCCGAAGCGATAGCGAGGGAACCCCGTCGCCAGCCAACCTCCCGAGCGAGCACAAAGGTTAGCTCTGCTCCAAAAGCTGACACGTAATCAAAGCCTTACCAGCCACCAAATCATCAGCCATGATGTCGATGTCGAAGGTGGCGCCGTGGCGGGTGAGGTCGAGGCGCTTTAATCCGATAATGACGCGGGCAGAGAGTTGGATGGGACGGATGGTGTTTAGGGTGACATTGTCGACGAGGACGTTTTGTCGGCCAAGTTCGTGTAGGTAGCGACTGGCGGCACTCGTGATGAGACCGCTCAAGACGCCCACGTTGAGTGCGCCGAACTTGTTCGTCATGATGGGTGCCGTGGCGACACGGTAAGCGACGGTGCCACCTGGAAGTGGGTCAACAGAACTGAGCGTGTCATCGAGTTGTTCCGCAATTGTTGCGGGCAAGTGTTCCGGCACCGGCGTTTCCTGAAGTTGCGCCAGCACGGTTGCCCGCGTTAACACCCCAATCAGGAGACCCGCATCATCCACAACGGGCACGAGGTTAAGCCCCCGCCCCTGCATCAGGTGGTTCACCGTGGCAACGGATTCCCCCGTTTTTACCACAGCCGGGTGCCGTTCCATCGCGCGTTCGAGCGGTGCACTGGCTTTACGCCCCTGCACCGTCTCCGTGTTCGCCACGCCGACCACCCGACCGCTGACGCTAATCACCGGAATTTCCGCGTGTCCACTCATTTCGGCAAGCTCCTGATAATCCGCAACGGTCGCGGGTAGTTTCAGGTAACTGGACTCTTCAAGTGGCGTGTACAGACTCGCCACGGTGAGGATGTCCCGCCGAATCGCTTGGTCAGAAAGCGCCCGGTTAATCATGGTTGCCACGGTAAATGTATCGTGGCTGGTCGTGATGATGGGCAACGCCGCCGCATTGGCCTGTGCCATCACCGCCGCCGAGGTTTCAAAGCCCCCGGTAATCAGCACGGCGGCCCCATTTTCCAAAGCCAGTGCCTGTGCATCTTCCCGGTTCCCCACAATGAGCAGGGAGTTACGGCTGATGTAATGACCCATGGCGCTGGTTTTCATGGCCCCAATCAGGAACTTGTCGAGCGGTTTGTCGAGCCCACTGGTTCCCCCGAGCACACGGCCATCGATAACGCGCACCAAATCGGCAAACGTTAACTTGGCACTGGTACTCTGTGGCCGGGGATCGGTACGCACCGTCCCCACGCGGTCGATGGTGGCGACCAGCCCCCGCGCCTGCGCTGTTTTGACGGCACGATACGCCGTCCCCGCGGAGACATGCTGACTGTTTGCAATCTGCCGAACGGAAATGCGCGTCCCCACATCGAGTGACTCAATGTAGTGTAGCAACTGTTCGCTTTTTTGCATTCTCCCGCCTCCCACGCATAGATAGCTTAATTATAACAAATATGAGACCATTTTTCTGAATTTTCGCGACAAACGCCAGTCAGCCCGGACGCGAGGCATCCGGGCTGACTTGTGTGGTACTTTATTCTCATTCATCTACCGCATCGCCACTCGTTAACGGCAAATCAATATTCGCAAAGGTCAGCGGTGCGAGTGCGGTGACGGTGATACCAACCAACCGTAACGCCTTGCGCATGCCACCGAGTTCGACCCACAGTTGCCACGCAGCAGCGAAAATGGTCTCACTGCTATCGAAGAAGGTTTCCGCCGTCACTCGCCGCGTCAACGTGGTGAATTCGACGTCGCGCACCTTGATGACGACCGTCTTTCCGTGGCGCTCCTTCCGTCGATTCGCCGTGAACACCATCTCGGCCAGACGTGTAAACTCACGGCGCACCGCGTCATCCGATTGCAGTGGCGGGTTGTACGTCCGTTCTTTCCCAATCGACTTCGCCTCACGTACACGAACGGGCCGATTATCGATCCCCCGCGCGTGTTCCGCAAGCATGTACCCCATTTTGCCAAACCGACGTTGCAATTCCTGAGGTGACTCTGCGCGCAGGTCCGCACCCGTGTGAATTCCCATCGCCTCAATTTTCGGCAACGTCTTGCGCCCGACACCGTGGAAATCCCCAATGGCTTGTGGCGCCAAGAACGCATCCACGACATCCGGCGTCACCACGGTTCGGCCACCTGGTTTATTGTACTCAGAGGCCATTTTTGCCAAAAATTTGTTGTACGACACACCAATCGCACACGTCAAATGCGTGTCGGCTTCAATCCGGCGTTGTAACCAGACGGCGAGGCTAATGGTATTCGAAAAAGTCGTGTTATCCGTCACATCCAGATAGGCTTCATCGAGGGCAACGGGTTCAATGAGGTCCGTGACTTGGTGAAAAATCTTGTGAATCTGCTCCGACACGGCGCGATACTTCTCAAAATCGGGGTCCTTGAACACGAGCAACTGCCGTGGAATGAGGCGCAGTGCTTCCTGAGCGGCCATGGCGGAATTGACGCCGTACTGCCGCGCAACATAATTCGCCGTCGTCACAACCCCTTTGCCCCCAGTTTTCCGCGGATCATGCGCAATCACCAGCGCCTTCTTCCGGTACTCGGGGCGGTCACGCATTTCAATCGACGCGTAGAACGCATCCATATCCACATGCACAATCCTGCGATGCGTATCCCGCGGCAACTCCAACCTGAACAGCTCTGCCATGTTTACGTTCCCCCTCTCATCGACCGAACATACTTTCGCTTACTATTTTCGCATACCTCGCGCGGTTTTGCATCCCTGGTTATGGGGTTCCCTCGCTATCGCTTCGGGGGCGCTACGTCCGCTTGCTTCGTGGCCTCGGTTGATCGGCCCTTCCTCGTTATCGCGGATGGTGTTACCAACCTCTTCCCCCGTGCGCTACTCCTCAGTGGACACGCTTCTCATTGCGGGCACCCCGCAATGAGCTAAAGGTCTAGTCGTCCGCACTGTTCCCCCATATTTGCTATGTTCCGCCGCTCATCTGCGGGTAGCCCTCGCTGACGCATCGGACCACTAACAAAGTTGCGCCAACAAATCGTCATGACGTCCCACACAGCAAATCAATCAAAAGTGAGCAAACGAATCCTCGATAAGACATTCGCGCAAAGCCGCGAATGTCTTACCTAAAAAGGTTTTTCCCCTCAAAAAGAGAGAGTACCTTTCCCTTCCTAAACGATGTATGTAAGGCCGTCGTCTTGTGGGGCTGGGTGGTCGGAGCGGAGGGCGTTGGGGGCCAAGCTGCGGAAGTATGCCCGGGCTTTGGGCATACTGGCGAAAAGGAAGACTTGCGGGAGCGGAGCGAGCCAAGGCTTACTTTTCAGGCGGAAGACGCGTCAGCGGCTGGAGCCAGAAGTTCTTAGCGGTTTACCGCCTAGAACTCTGGACATCGCCAGTGCCGGCCACGCAACGTTCCGGCCCCCAAAAGCCCGCAGCGAAGACCACCCAGTCCCACAAGCCGACCGCCCCCAACCAAATTTCTGCTATAATGTAACCATAAAATGCAATGATGAAAGAGAGGACATCCCCATGCGCTTTATTTCCTGGAACGTCAACGGTCTCCGCGCGGTCTTGAAGAAGGACTTCACCCAAACCGTCAAGGACCTCGACGCCGACTTCTTCTGCCTGCAAGAAACCAAAATGCAGGCGGGCCAAGCCGAGGTCGACCTGCCCGGCTACCACCAGTTCTATAACTATGCGGAACGGAAAGGTTACTCTGGCACGGCGATTTTTGCCAAGCATGAGCCCCTCAACGTGACTTACGGAATTAACGTGCCCGAGTACGACACGGAAGGCCGCGTCATCACGCTTGAGTACCCCACTTTCTACCTCATCACCGTGTACGTGCCGAACTCTGGCAGTGAGCTCAATCGCCTCGAATTCCGGCAAGGGTTCGACAAGGCGTTCCGCGATTACACCAGCACGCTTGCCCAGACGAAATCGGTCATTTACTGCGGGGATTTGAACGTTGCGCACAACCCAATTGACCTGAAGAACCCCACGAGTAACCACCATAACGCCGGCTTTACGGACGAGGAACGGACGGACTTCACCGCGCAACTCGACGCAGGTTTCACCGACACATTCCGGCATTTCTACCCCGACCAGGCCGACATTTATTCCTGGTGGAGTTACCGATTCGCCGCGCGCAGCCGCAACGCTGGGTGGCGGATTGACTACTTTGTGACCAGCGCCGACCTGAACGACAAGTTGGTGGACGCCAAGATTCACGACGAGATTCTCGGCTCCGACCACTGCCCCGTTGAGCTAGAAACGGTGGATTTGCTCGCTTAACCCCATTACTTCTCAAAAAAGAAAGGCAGATTGCCCATGAATTTTATTGCCATGGATTATGAAACCGCTGCGGGTCAGCGCGCAACAGCTTGTTCCGTCGCGCTCGTGGTGGTTCGCGACAGTCGGGTCGTCGATTCCTTCTACAGCCTCATCAATCCCGAGGTGAAATTCAGCCCCTACAACGTGCAGGTGCACCACATCACGGAGCGCATGGTCCAGGACGCACCCACGTGGCCGGAATTGTGGCCACACATCCAGAGCTTCTTCACCGCCAACCAACTCGTGGCCGCGCATAACGCCACGTTCGACGTCTCGGTTGTGCGCAAAAGCCTGGAGCGATACGGCCTGCCCCCCGTGCAATTCCAGTACATCGACACGGTGCGGACGTCGAAGTTCTTCTACCCGCAGTTGCCGAACCACAAGCTCGATACGGTGAGTCAGGCACTGCAGATTGAACTCGCTAACCACCATAACGCTTTGGATGATTCTTACGCGTGCGCCCGTATCCTACTGCGCGAAGAACAGGAATTCACGGCGACCCAACTGAAGTCCTTCGTCAAACTCGCTTAAGCCCCCTTGACGCAACAACCCCCGTCCGCAAAGTTCGCGAACGGGGGTTGTTTTGGTTCCTAAGGTGTTAATTGGACAATCCAGTTTCTTTAACTTACAAGAACCGGCGCTTATCCGTGCTGGGTAAAACGGTCACGATGAAATTGAAAGCCGCGGTAAATAGCGCAATTGCAATGTAAACTCCGAATTGATTGTTCGGTGTCAAACCAGTCGGATCAAGATAAGGCGTTGGCATCCCCAACAGAAAGAACGCCGCGTTCGGGATCACGTATGGCACGAGGACCAAGATTGGGTTCACACCCGCATCCCGGTAGCGCCGCACCAGTAAACTAATCGACGGCACAATGCTGGCGAGGGCGATGATGAGGCAGAGCAGTAGTACGAGCACCACAGCAACCAGTACGGCGCCATGACGCTGTACATTTTTGAAATACATCAAGAAGACTACGCAAAAAGTACCATTGACAACCAGTCCATAGAGAAATCGCCACAAATACATCCACCAATATTCCGCGCGTGTACTGCGGCCCGTGAAGTCCACATAGTTCTTGTAAAATAGTTTTAACGCGCGGAAAAAGCCAACCCGTTTTGCCATCATTACTCCCCCATTCGTTCCTTTTCGTAAACAGTAACCCAGTAAGTCACCTACAGAAACCGGCGCTTATCCGTGCTGGGTAAAACAGTCACGACAAGATTGAAAATCCCGACAATAACGCAAATCAACGCGTAAATGCCAAACTGAAACCCGTCACTTGCGAAATCAGCCTTTGCCCCCAAACTTGTGGGCATCCCCAGCAGCATGAACGCCGCGTTCGGGACCACGTATGGCACAATCACCAAAACGGGGTTCACGCCCGCATCTCGGTAGCGCCGCACCAGTAAACTAATCGACGGCACAATGCTGCCAAGCGCGATGATGAGGCCGACGAGCAATAACAGTACCAACGCGACGATCATGTTTCCTTGTCCCTGTGTATTCTTGATATACATCAAGAAAATACCCACAAAGATACCGTAGATAATCACCCCGTAGAGAAACTTCCACAACTGCAGCCACCAATATTCCGCGCGTGTGCTGCGACCCGTGAAGTCCACATAGTTCTTATAAAATAGTTTTAATGCTCCGAAAAAGCCAACCCGTTTTGCCATCATCAAACGCTCCATTCGTTTCTTTTCGTAAATAGTAACCCAAACAGTATTAATAAACAATCATCACAAACGTTATGTTGTTATTTTTACGAACGTGAACTGAAGGCAAAAAGAAGACCAGCCCCACAGAATCCCTACTTGGACTTCTGTCGGACGGGTCTTCTTTGTCATCAGCAACTTAACCTACCGCCAAACCTGTGCGTACACTGGCCGGCTTGGAAGCAATCCGACAATCACGTTGATGACGAGGAGTGCACCCGCAACGCCCACAACTGGCGCGCTCAAGTTATCAAGGCTGAGGAGAATCAGCGGCAGAAAGAGTGTCCCCAGTAGCGCCCACGGACTCACCCCCGCGTCCCGGTAGCGGCGAATGTGCAAGCTAATGAACGGAACGGCGAGAATCGCGTACGTGAAGAGCATGGTTACCAGAATCGGGCCAGATTCGAAGATGGTCGTCATGTTTATCACGGCCGCTTGCGTTCGCAACCACACCGTGAAAAGACCCGTGATGATGAGTAACCCAATCATCGGCCAAACAAAGGCAGCACGTTTACTGCGCCCATCAAAATCAACATAGCGAACAATCAATCGGTGTATTGCGGTCAGTGGTCCCATCATCGTATCCCTCATTTCTGTCGTTAGTTGCCTTACCTGCCTTCTTTCGTTACCTTTATTATACCATTTAAAAGTAAGCGCTAACAATAGTGTGGGGACACAAAAAGACACCTAACTGAACAAGCCAATCAGGTGCCTTCAAAATTCAATATAAACCGTGCCTTAAAGCTGTTTCATCGCCGCCAATAATTCCGTGGCCCGAACACCATGTGCATCTGCAGTCACACGGCGCGCATCATCATCGCCCTCGACGCGGTGGAAGTGGAGCGTGACGGCCTCTTCTGGGGCACTCACACCCAAGAATTCTGGCCATTCCACCACGCTCACCCCGTCGCCTTCGAAATACTCTTCCAGGCCGAGATCCTCAGCGCCGGAATCTTCCAACCGGTAAAGGTCCATGTGGTAGAGGGGCAACTTACCTTCCTCATACTCATGGATGATGGTGAACGTTGGACTTTTCACGCGATCCGTAATCCCAAGCCCCACAGCGAGGCCCTTGGTGAAGCTGGTTTTGCCCGCACCAAGGTCACCGTCTAAGAGCAACACGTCACCGGGCTTGAGCACATCCGCGACCTTCTCCGCAAACGTCTGCATGGCGGGCTCGCCGGAAAATGCCCATTCGTCTGCGTTAGTCATTTGCTGCGAGCACCTGCGTCGCCGTCACGAGCGCCGTCTGGTAGACATCTTCCGTGGACGCACCACGGGAAAGATCAGAAACAGGCTTGTTCAGTCCCTGGAGAATTGGGCCGACCGCCGCAAAGCCGCCAAGACGCTGGGCGATCTTGTAGCCGATGTTCCCGGACTGTAATTCTGGGAAAACGAACACGGTTGCGTGCCCCGCCACCTTGGAGTCAGGCGCCTTTTGAGCCCCAACGCTAGGAACAAAAGCGGCATCGAACTGCAATTCGCCATCGATTGGGACATCTGGTGCGAGTGCCTGCGCTTTCGCGGTCGCTTCCTGAACCTTCGTCACCATTGGCCCGGCTGCGGAACCCTTCGTGGAGAAACTAAGCATCGCCACGCGTGGTTCGATTCCAAACGCCTTGGCGGTTGCGGCAGATTCCACCGCAATTTCAGCCAATTCATCGGCGTTCGGATCAATGTTGATGGCGGTATCGGCGAACAGGTAACGTTCGTCGCCACGCTGCATGATGAACGCGCCACTCGTCCGCGTGATACCAGGCTTGGTCTTGATAATCTGCAGGGCAGGACGCACGGTGTTAGCCGTGGAGTGAACGGCACCTGAAACCAGCCCGTCAACTTCGCCGGTGTAAACCATCATCGTGCCGAAGTAAGTGGCATCGCGCACTGCGTTGGCTGCCTGTTCGGGCGTTGCCTTCCCCTTGCGCCGGTCTTCAAACGCCTTGGCGAACTTTGGCAATGCCTTATCCGTTTCAGGGTTGCGAATGGTAAGCTGGCTGATGTCAAAGCCATTTTCTTCCGCCACGCGCGCAATCTCGTCGGGTTCGCCGAGAACAACTGCGTTCAAAACGCCGTTGTTCTGTAACTTAGCCGCTGCACCCAGGATGCGGGGTTCCGCACCTTCTGGGAAGACGATGGAGACGTTTTTGCCCCGGACATTTTCTTCTAAACTCGTAAATAAATCCACGTTGAACCTCCAGATGTGGCTAGAGACGCCACGATTTATTGTGTTGTCTCCATTGTAACAATGACGGAAGCGGCAACCAATCCCTTCCCCCACACAAAAGTAAACTTTTTCTAAAGGGGGGGGACGGCTGGGCAGAACGTTTGGGGAAGTGTGCGCCAACACTTCTCAAAATATTTCCGAAATATCAAACCATAAAGAAAGGTCGACGCAAGCGCCTGCCCTAAGACCGGGCAGGCGCCATCTCGCTAATCCGCTGTCACCATTGGCCCATTTCCCCTCCGCGCACCAATCTATCAACCACGCACACCTGCTGAATCGAAAGGAGCGCCTGCGCGACGTTGCCTAAAAAGATTTTCAAGCAAAAGCAAAAACAGTGCGCACTCGTAAAAACTTACACGGTGGTGGGGAGGGTCCAATCGATGGGCTTCTCCCCCATTTGTGTCAGTGCCGCGTTTGTTTGTGAGAAGGGTTTGCTCCCGAAGAAGCCACGGTATGCCGACAAAGGACTTGGGTGTGCCGACGCGATGACAACATTTGTTTTCTCGTCAATGAATGGCCGTTTATTCTGCGCTGACCGTCCCCACAAGATGAACACGCACCCGCCACGCGCTGACAATGCTTTAATCGCCGCATCCGTCAGCTCTTCCCAGCCACGTCCGCGGTGCGAGTTAGCCGCCCCACGCCGCACCGTTAATACCGCATTGAGCAAAAGAACACCCTGCTCCGCCCACGCCTTCAAGTAGCCGTGATTCACGGGCGCTAAGCCGAGGTCGTCCTGACGTTCCTTATAAATGTTGACGAGTGATGGCGGAATTTGCACACCCGGCGCCACCGCAAAACTCGCGCCAACCGCCTGATTCGGCTCGTGATACGGATCTTGCCCCAGAATAACCACCTTCGTGTCGTGGAAAGACGTCCACTCGAACGCCTGAAAAATGTGGTGCATCTCTGGATAGACGGTCTGGTTCGCGTACTCCGCCGCCAAGAACTGATGCAGTTGTGCGTATGTGGGCCCAGCAAAAACGGGCGCCAAAACATCCTGCCAGTCATTGTGAATTAATG
Organism: uncultured Lacticaseibacillus sp.; assembly: GCA_934370925.1. Taxonomy (GTDB): domain Bacteria; phylum Bacillota; class Bacilli; order Lactobacillales; family Lactobacillaceae; genus Lacticaseibacillus. Next base: position 72,036 of record CAKRNG010000006.1, read on the forward strand.
TTTTCATATTTACACTCCTCAATAAGGAATTATGTCGCAAACGCCACACCTGACATTTTACTCGCTAATTCTAAGTGTACGCGGGAATTTAGCGGCTTGGTAGTCCTATCTCGAAAATCTGCTGAAACGACGACCTCTGCCTTTGTGGACGTGCCAGAAGTCAAAAGCACACGAACGTACATCCAGTCGCGCGCCAGAAGACTGGCCCCTCACATACAAGACAGTCCCGGCAGAAATCCTAAGTTCGGGATTTCCGCCGGGACTGCCTTGTATACCGGGGCCAAATCGTCTTCTGGCGCAGCCTCCAAAGATACCCAAAACACCTCGCAACGGGTATAATAGCAAACGAACTTCATCACACTTAAGAGTAAGGAATCGCGATTATGAAAAAACTTTGGCAGAACCCCCGTTTTCAGGAGGTCTTCTGGTACATCTTCTTCGGCGGTCTGACCACCGTCATGAACTTTGTCATCTATTACGCGGCACGTTTTTTGCTTGGCGACAACCTGTACGTGAACAACTCGCTCGCGTGGTTCGGCTCCGTTCTGTTTGCCTTCGTAACGAACAAAGTCTGGGTCTTCCACTCACACTCCGAATCAATGGGCGCCCTCATCGCCGAATTCGCCCGCTTCGTATTCTACCGCCTCTTATCATTCTTTATCGACATGGGTTCGATGGTTATCCTGATCAAGTGGCTGCACATCAACGACTTCATTGCCAAGCTCTTCACACAGGTCCTGGTCGTGGTGGCAAATTACATCTTCAGCAAACTCTTCATCTTCAACAAAGGGGAGAAGTAACTTTTCGCGTTTATGTTCCAGATTTTCGGATAAAGTGCCACACAAGCAAGACAGCCCCACGAAAATCCAAATTCGGGATTTTCGTGGGGCTGTCTTGCGTTTCGTATCATCTATATTTTCAGAATGTAATATGTGGTATCTCGTAAAAAAGTAACCCATCAATCTGTGTAGGTGGTTGTGGGGGACAGTTTGGCGGAGGTTTGGGTGTGCGGAAGTGGTGAAAGTTTCTTGGCGGTTTACCGCTTAGAAACGGGCCGGCTTTGAGACTGGCTGACCGGGTTTGTCAGACAGGCTCAAAGCGAGGCGGAATAACTGAACCCCGCACTTGGGTTCAGTTATGGAGCCGTGCCCCACCACTGGAGACACACCCAAACCGGAGCCAAACTGTCCCCCATAACCACCGCCAACCAACAATCAATGTAGCGTTTTCACAAACAACCGTATCCATGCTAGAATAGAACTGTACGCAAACGAAATGACCACGGAGGAAAAGCTATGATTAAGTTGATTGCATCGGACATGGACGGGACCCTGTTGAACGATAAAATGCAGGTGTCTGACGAAAACGCCGCGGCCATTCGCCAAGCAGAAGAGAACGGCATCGAGTTCATCGTGGCAACGGGTCGTGGCCTGACGGAGGCCAAGCCACTCCTTGCTGACCAGCACCTCGATAGTGCCTACATCACCCTGAACGGCGCTATGGTATACGACACGGACGGCAAGCTGGTCGTGTCCATCCCCCTCGATGACGACATGACTGACCAAGCCATGACGCTCCTCGACGACCGCGGTCTCTACTACGAATTGGTCACCGACCACGGCATTTATTCCAACAGCCGTGTGCGGCGGATTCAGAACGTGGCCGATTTACTCGTGAACCTGAACCCAGACACCAACTACAAGCTCGCCGTTGCGCTGGCTTCCGCACGTCTAGAAATCATGAACATCAATTACGTTGAAAGTTACGCCGAAGTGGTAGACGACCCCGACGTGCACGTGATGAAAATTATCGCCTTTAACACCGCCGACCCTGAAACGCTGGTAGAACCAAAGGAAATCCTGCTCAAGACGGGCAAGCTGATGGTGACGAGTTCTTCCCGCAACAACATCGAAATCAACAACATCGACGCACAAAAGGGAATTGCCCTCGCCAAGTACGCCGCAACGAAGGGCTTCACCATGGAATCCGTCATGTCCATCGGCGATAACTTCAACGATGAATCCATGATCCGTGACGCCAAGTACAGTGTGGCCATGGGGAACGCGGTGGACGAAATCAAGGAACTCGCCTGGTTCATCACCGCCACCAACACCAACCACGGAGTAGCACTCGCCATCATGAAGGCAATGGAAGAAAACCGCAGCGAGAAGAACAAAACCAAGACCGAGTTTGTGAACTAAACTTCTGGTATAATCGGGTCGGAAATGGTGCGGAAGAACAAACACACCCTTGGCACCTAAGTCTGAAGTACATGGCACAACGATGGAAAGTTAGCAGCGATACATGACATGATTCAATTGCATCAAGTCATGATTACGCCAGTCCGCATAGCCGAGGTCGTTGTGGGGCAAAATTTAACGGAGATTTTGGTGTGCGGAAGTGGTGAAAGTCTCTTGGCGGTTTACCGCTTAGAGACGGGACGACTTTGAGCCTGACTGACGGGCTTTGTCAGGCAGGCTCAAAGCGAGGTGGAATACGAGTGACCCGCACTTGGTCACCCGTATGGAACCGTGCCCCACCACTGGAGACACACCAAAATCGGAGTTAAATTTTGCCCCACAACCACCGCCACCGCCATAGAAAGTGAGGTCGTCATCTTGGAACTTTTTTTTGAAACGGAAACGTTGCACGCTGGCCGCTTTACTTCAGTGCGCGACGCAGACAATCGGGGTCGGTTCATCCTGCGCCAAAAGTACGGCACGCACGGCTCCTTCCAGCTCCTCAACACCGACACCCACCTCCTCGGTAGCGTGGCGGCCAAAGAGAACAACCGGTACGAAATGAAGTGCATCGGTCAAGACCGCGCCACCCTCATCCGGCTCGTTGGGGAAACCCACCCGCTGTACATGTTGCGGGGCAAGACGTGGCTCATCACCGGCAACCTGATGGCGAACCACTACCGCGCGTATCACGGCTTCGAGGCCTTCTTCGCCAGCGACGTGCTTCCCGGTGGCAACACGATTCGACTGTGGTGCGTTGATGAGGACGCGGCGCCATTCGCCCTCCTCACCGTCGCCGTGTTGGACCAAATTCGTAGTGGCACCCTCATGAAGCAACAACCGCTTGGCTATTCATTTTAGCGAGGCTGCGCCAGAAGACGGTTTGGCCCCAGTATACAGAGCAGGCCCGGTAGAAATCCCGAACTTTGGATTTCTACCGGGCCTGTTTTGTATGTTAGGGGGCAGTTTTCTGGAGCAGCCTCACAAATTCATTCAGTTATTCAACCGACACCAGCTGCACCGCACTCACGCCGCGCAATGCGTGCAAGTCGGCGACGAGGGCGTCGAGCGTGTTGGGCATGCTGCTGATGTCGAGGGACATCACGACGCTGGCCCAGTTGTGGATGGGAATGTTCTGGTTGATGGTCAGGATACTGGCATCCGCGAGGGACACTCGGTTCAGGACTTCAGACAGCACCCCGCGTTCGTGGTGCAACATCAGTGACACCACGGCTTTGCGATTCGAAAGCTCCTGGGATGGGCGGAAAACCACGTCCTTATACTTGTAGTACGTGCCCCGGCTAATCCCCACAACCTTCACGGCCTCACTGACCTGGTGGACTTCACCATTCTCAAGCAGTGACCGCGCTTCAATCACCTTCTCAACCACATCAGGCAGAATGGAGCGGTCAACGATGTAATACTTATCCACTGGAAATTCCTCGTTCTCTTCATTATATGTTTACGGTGCGAAAAATATGTTCACGTTGCTAATACAAAGTAATCATACCGGTAAACACAACCTACCGCAAGACGTTGCGCAAAGATTGTTATTTTGACCTGAATAACTTTCGGTATCGTCACCTCACCACTCATTTCACGGTCGGTTTGGGGATTGGTCGGAACATGTTGACGCAATGATTTAAACGCGTTAGACTGCGGGCATCAGTTCTTATCACGGCAACAAAGTAAGGGAGGATAACCATGAAGGAAGTTACGATTGAATACGCACGCGAACACCTCACCGACCTCATGAACGAGGTGAACGCGACGCACCAGCCCATCCAGATTAGGGGCACACAAATGACCAAGGATGCCGTCATGATTGGTCAACACGACTGGGACGACATTCAGGCAAAGTTACGGGCTTGGAAGACGGTTGCGCCTGACGCTGGGCAAACGGAAACGGATAATCAGTGACCTAGAGGAATAGACAGCTTCCTCGCGCATAAGGAGAAAATCCATGCTAAATCGTCACAACAAAATTGCACTTTCTGATGCCGGCATGACTTCCGCAGCAGACGTCATTGCTGAAACGCTTGAATTTAACCACCTTAATTTGCACGAGTTCGCTCATCGGATCGACGTCTCGGTCTCCCTCCTCGATTGCATCCTTGCGCACGATGCCTTCATTTCGCCTGAAATTGCACACAATATTGAGGACGTGATCTGTATAATTCGGTATGTTCGATACTTATTCTTGCCAACCACATTCAAGAATGAATAATTCTTATTAACTTGACCCAAGACATTCTCAATGTGTGCAAGATTGTCCTTCTTTCCCATCAGTTCTTCTCGTCTGTTAAGAACTTCCTGAGCTGTGAATCGATCTGAGTACCTCACCCCACCTGATCCACCATCAAAGTAAAAGTAGTCATTCAAAAAGTCTATTAAAGCTCGATTTGTTAATTTATTAACCATTCGTCCTCACCCGTTTCGATTACTTTCATTATCTACAAAAACAGGCAATCAAAGCTTTTGCTTTAACCGCCCCTCTAAATAACCGGTCAAATCACATTTTACCAGTTTCTTGAATTAGTTCGCTATATTCTACTCACTAAGCACAGCTCTTTGCTTATCACTTTGAAGTTGTTAGCCATGATATTTACCCAGTTTTTGAGGCATGGCAAAAGTCTCAATCAGTTAAGTAATCTTCAGACCATATCACCTTCAAACACAAAAGAAGCCCTGCCTGAACCGCACTTCGGTTCAGGTAGGGCTTCTCTGCATCCAATCACTCACATCTTCCGTTCCATCACCCGGCAAGGCACGCCATCCTCCAGATACTCCTCCGAGATAGCGTGGTACCCCAACCCTTCATAAAAGGACATGGCCGTAACTTCCGCATGAATTTGCAGATCATGAATGCGCTGATTTTGCGCATGGCGTTCCAACGCGCGGATAATCTGGGTACCGAGGTGCTTGCCCCGGTAATCCGCGCGGGTGGCGATGCGGGTCAGACGTCCCGCATCATCCCCCTCCCGCAAGAAGCGGCCAGTCGCAACGGGTTCCTTGCCGTCGAAAATCACGGCGTACGTAACACCAGGGACGTCATTGTCGTCGAATTCGTCCTGGATGGCAATGCCGCGTTCGAGGACGAACACCTGCATGCGCACATAGATGGCTGCGGCGCGGAGCCACGCCGCAGTACCGAGTTTGAGGTCGTACATCCTACGCCTCCAGGTCCTTCCGCATGTGGTTGTACAAGTGGCTAAGGATCTTCACTTCACCATCCACCTTGAACCCAAAGCGTTCATACAGCGCCTGCGCACCAGGGTTCTCCTTATCGCACACAAGACCCATGTAGCGTTCACCGGCAGCGGTCTGCTTGTCGATGGCGGCGTGCAGAAGCTGCGTCCCAATTCCGCGATGTTGCGCTGTGGCTTTCACCGCGATGAGGTCGAGGTACCATTCACCGGGGAAACTCTCGGTGTCGGGGAACATTTCCCGCCCATCGTGAATGCCCACTTGTGGCAAGAATGGCTGGAAGGCGTCATCGATATGGGCCTCATCTGCAGATGGGTACCCCACGCAGACACCCACGATTTCGCCATCATCTTCAGCGACCAACGTGTGCGCGTAGCTGTAACGGTAAGGCGCCACCTTGAAGGCCTCCGCGAAGACGGCGTTCACGTCATCTTCGGCCATCACCATCAATTCAGGCACTTCCATCTCGTCGAATACAATTTTGATAATAGGTGCAGCTTGAATACCATCTTCAGGGGTTGCTTGTCGAACTGTAATCATGTTGAGATTCTCCTTTTTGATTTCAATTTACAAAAGAGCCTTTGACGCAACTCCTCACCGGGAACCGGTGAGGAGCTGTGTGAAAAGCCCTTCTGCAATGTCTAAATGAACAATTAATTTAACAACGCCAACTAACGGTCTTTGAGTGCCCTCGCAATCTCGCGTTCCTGATCGCGGCGTTTCAATGTTTCCCGCTTGTCATAGTTGTGTTTCCCGACCGCGACGCCGAGGAGGACCTTCGCGTAACCGTGCTTGAGGTAGACCTTCAACGGCACCAGGGTGTTCCCCTGGCCCGCCGTTGCGGCATCCAACTTACGGATTTCCTGCTTGTGCAGCAATAGCTTCCGGTTACGGAGTGGATCCACGTTGAACTGATTTCCCTCTGCATACGGACTGATGTGGACGTTTTCGAGCCACACCTCACCGTTGCGGATACGCGCGAAGCCATCCTTGAGGTTCATCTTGCCGGCCCGGACGGACTTAATCTCGGTCCCCGTCAGCGCAATTCCCGCCTCAAAGGTGTCCGTGATGTTGTAGTCGTGCCGCGCCTTCTTGTTCTGCGCCACCAGGTTATCGGGTTTCGGTTGTTGTTTCTTTGCCATACGCAATCAATCCTCCCGAAAATCGTGTTGATTAATTCAGATTACTTACGCTTGTTCTTGAACTGGTTGTTCCGGCTGCCACCGTGACTCTGGTTCCCGTTCCGCTGCCCACCAAACTTGTTGGCAAGGTCGCCCAGAGAGGAGCCGCCTTGACGGTTCCGGTTGTTCCCGCCGTTGCCGTTACGGTTACCATTCCCGTTACCACCATTGTTATTACCAAAACGGTTGCCGCCATTGCGATTGCCGTTGCGAGGACCACCGAATGTCTTCTTGACGGGTGGGGCCTGAAGCAGGTCACTCGTGTCGAAGTCTGCCTTTGGGGTCGCCTCGTCTGGCAACAGCTTGAAGTCGATGTTGCGCTGTTCAACGTCCACATTTTCCAAGTGCACGCGGACGGATTGCCCAATACGGTACATCTTGTGCGTGCGACCACCAACCAGGGCCATCTGCTTTTCGACGAACTGGTAGTAGTCGTCGTCCATCGTGGAGATGTGCACGAGGCCTTCAACGGTGTTCGGCAGTTCAATGAACATCCCGAAGCTCAAGACGGAGCTAACCACGGCGTCGAAGTCTTCGCCCACCTTATCGAGCATGAATTCAGCCTTCTTCAGGTCGTCAACAGCACGTTCGGCGTCGATGCTCCGGCGTTCGGCGGTACTGGTCTGCACGGCGATGTCAGGCAGGGCTTCACGCCACTTGTCCTTCACTTCTTCCGTTTCACCCTTGCCTGCGTATTCGCGAATCATGCGGTGTGCCACCAAGTCAGGGTAACGGCGAATTGGGGACGTGAAGTGGCTGTAGTAAGGGGCAGCCAAGCCGAAGTGTCCCAGTGGATCTGGTGAGTAACGCGCCTGCTTCAGACTCCGCAGCAACTTCACGTTCACCATGGCTTCTTCAGGCTTCCCAGCAACTTCTGTGACCACGTGCTGCAACATTTCAGGCGTAATGGTCTTGTTCTTCCCCATCTGCACGTGGATTCCAAACGTTGCGCAGAACTCGATGAATTCCTTGATGCGGTCATCGTCAGGCGTCTCGTGCACACGATACAGGAATGGGACGTGATCGTCGTAGTAGTTCTTCGCCACGGTTTCGTTGGCCGCAAGCATCATACTTTCAATCATCTTTTCAGACGTCCCACGTTCACGCAACACAATGTCGGTTGGGTGGCCATCTTCATCCACGATAATCTTGGCTTCGTTCTCTTCGAAGTCGATGGCCCCGCGCGCATGACGCATCGTGTACATGACTTCATGCAGCTTCGCCATCTCCTGCAACATTGGGAACAAGTCCGCGTGTTCGCCAAGCGCTGCGACGTCCCCGTCGAGCGCCTTGTTCACGTTGTTGTATGTCAGACGCCCGTGGGAACGGATGACGGACTGGAAAATGTCGTGGTTCAGGATGTGCCCGTCGCCATCGATTTCCATCACGCAAGACATCGCGAGCCGGTCAACGTCTGGGTTCAGGGAGCAAATTCCGTTCGACAGGCGGAATGGCAGCATTGGAATTACCCGGTCAGTCAGGTAAGTGGACGTGCTGCGTTCGTAAGCTTCGTCGTCCAGCGCGGTCCCTGGCGTAACGTAGTAGGAAACGTCGGCGATGTGCACGCCGAGACGCCAGTTACCATTTGGCAGGCGGGTGAGCCCGACCGCATCATCGAAGTCCTTGGAGTCATCCCCGTCAATCGTGACCACCACGTCATCCGTGATGTCACGACGACCGGCACGATCTGCTTCGGTCACGTGGTCAGGAATCTGGTTGGCCTGTTCGAGTACTTCGGTTGGGAATTCGGACTTGATGTGGTTCTGATAGACGATGGCCATCACGTCCACACCAGGGTCGTTCTTGTTCCCGAGATCCTGCTTCAGGACCCCTTCCATGCTTTCAGGATGGTTGCGGTCAGGGTAACTCGTAATTTCAACGAGCACCATGTCGCCCATCTGTGGCATGAGCCCCGTATCCTTCACGAAGATACTGTACTTGTTAATCTTCTTCTCGTGGCTCTTCACGGTCCCCATGTAGCCGGTGCGAATCGCTTCCCCATCAGGCAAAGGTTCGTATTCACCAACGAGCTGAGTGTACTTGTGCTCAGTAATGTGCACAACTTCCGCATCCCCACCCCGGGTATCGCCAGGGCGTGCCGCGTGCAACACGTGGATTTCAACAGTGTCCCCATCCACCGCATTGTGCGTGTTAGGTGGGGCGATGAAAAAGTCAGGGTCTGCACTTTCAGGAATCGCAACGAAGCCAAAGCCCTTATCGTTACCGCGGAAAGTCCCGGTAATCAGGTCTGCTTCGCCCGCACCAGCTGCAAACAATCCAGCTTCGTCCTTATGCAACAGGTTATCCTTCTCAAGTCCGGCCAAGGCTTCAGCCAACACCTTGACGTCTGTTTCATCAACGTGAAGGGCCTTCATCAAAGTTTTCGTCGCGTAACTCACTTTGGGGTTCCGCTTGAATAAAGCTAATAATTCATTACGCATGTGACCGACAGTGGTCATAATTTCGTCCTCATTTCCATTATTATCTGTTTAATTTAACGCGTTCTGGCACTAAAGGGTGCGCAGAAACGCAATCATGTCTTGTTCAAGTTGTTCGTGCACGGGGTCGACCGTGATGATGTGGTCGGCACTCGGGTACCAGTGGAAGCTCAGCGCTGCATTCGGCAACCCATCCCGCGTGGTCAAGGCAGTTTCCGGATTAATCACGGAATCCTGCCCGCCCTGCGCAATAAAGATTGGTTTGCGAATCGTGTCCGCCTCGCGCATGACGCCGTGTGCAAAGTGGCGAATCGCAGCGCGTTGCCCCTCAATTGCGGGCGCCATGGCGTCTTTATCAATGGTCGCACCTGTAAAGTGCTGCACGTAATCAAAGTAATTGTGTACGGTCCGCGTGAAGTACGGCGACCCTTCCCAGATTGGCGAGGCCATCACGCCTCCACCAGCTACGGCATCAAGTTCAGAAATCGCCCGCAATGCCAGCACGCCACCGAGCGACAGCCCAAAAACCGCCACCCGGGGATAACTACGGTACATACGCGCCACGGCCGCTTGTGTATCCGCCCACCAATCATCGGGATTCCCGCCAAGCAGTGGTCCCGTCATGGTCCGGTCGTGATGCCCACGCAGGACGGGCACATACACACCATATCCCGCCGCGTTGAGCGCAGGCGCCAACAGCTTCATGTCGCGGCTGCTACCCGTGTAGGAATGCAGAAGTACCACCCCGACACGGCCGTGGTCACCGTCATATTCTAATGCGTGAGGTATTCGTATCATCATAGCGACCTCCATTCAAATGAATAAAAAATGCCCCCCTGCGCTTGCAGGAGGGCATCTGTCGTTAGTGGGATGACAGGTACGCCAGCGCTACTGACAAGCCGAAAAAGACAATTCCGAGAACAACGGTAACCTTCTCCATGAAAGCCTCGAAACCACGAGACTTTGCCTTCCCGAACAAGTCGGTTGCACCACCGGACAGGGCACTGAGCGCGTCCTGCTGCTTACTTGGCTGCATCAAGACAGCGATAACGATGAGCACTGAATCCACAATCAACAGGTTTGTCAGTAATGACTGCATGTTAATTTCCTCCATTATACCGCGGAGGTTCGGTGTTGCTCACTCCGCACAAATATTACTAATACCAGACTACCACAAGTACGGCGCCGTTGCACTGAAATTTTCACAACAGTTGTCACTAATGTGCACGGCTGTTGCGGAGAAAAGCCCAGCTCCGGTTTTGGTGTGCCTCCAGTGGTGGGGCACGGCACTAACGATGTCCAGAGTTCTAACCGCTAAAGCGCTAAGAACTTCTGGCTCCATAACTTCGGCCAAACCCGGGCCAAAGTTATTCCACCTCGCTTTGAGCCTGTCAGGAAACCCACCTGCCAGTCTCAAAGCCGGCCCGTATCTAGAGGATTCGCCATAAGTCCAAAGTACACGAACGTTGCATCCAGTCGTGCGCCAGAAGACTGTCCCCACACATACAAGGCAGGCCCGACAGAAATCCTAAGTTCGGGATTTCCGCCGGGCCTGCCTTGTATACCGGGGCCAAACCGTCTTCTGGCACAGCCTCAAGATACCTTCACCACTTACGACACCCCAAAACCTCCGCCGAACTTTCCCCCGCAACGGCCTACATTCTCCATGATAAGTAACAAGCGACCTACCCCGTAAAACCGACAACATTCACCGATGTCGCACCAAACATTTTGACGAGATAAACGTCTAAATTTCTGCTCAAATGTAAGATTGGCGTACACGATCAATCTATGTAAAGGGATGTGCCGCACTTTGGCACATTTCTTTCTGCGTCGCCCCGCGCTACACGGTGCCGCGCTCGATTTGTTTGCGGACAGCTCTGCGGTGGCGCTCGTCTGTCATGATGATTAACGTGTCCCCCGCTCGTAGTAGTGTGTCGCCGTGTGGGATGCGCCGATCATCTCCGCGACGAATTTCGACGAGGAGACTGTCTGCAGGCCACTTGAAGTCGCGCACCTGCGCCGAATCTAGTGCCGCGCCCGCAAATATTGGCAGTTCGAAGCGGACGGGTTCGTGCAACCGGCCCAGTTGGTTAGGTAACACCAGACGACTCAATAATGCCTCATAAATTGGTGCGCCGCCCAAAACGTCCGTTACCGTGAATGCGGTCAGTGATAAGAGCGCAAGTGGTAACAGATTTTTGATGGAGCCCACCATTTCTGTAATTAACAAAATTGCCGTAAATGGCGCCTTCCCGATTCCCGCGAAGTAGCCCGCCATCGCGTAGATGATGAGGTTAATCACGTACATTTTCGGTAACAGCCCCATATCGACCATCGCCACGCTGTACACGCCCCCGAGCACCGCACCCAGCGTCAAAATCGGCAAGAAAATCCCCCCAGGTAACCCAGAGCCGTATGAGACCATGGAAAAGGCAAACCGCACCACAAACATAATAATTAATGGCCATAATGCAGGAATTTTTGTCCCTAAATCAAGAATTACACTATTCCCACCACCGAGTAGTTGTGGTACCAAAAAGCCAATTGGAATCACCAGCAATAACGGCACGATTCCCTGCAGCGGACGCGGGATGTGCGTCAGCGCGTAGACTTTCGGCATTGCCAGGGTGCACTTGCTGTAGACGAGGCCAAGCACGCCCAGCAGCACACCCAGCACGATCAGGTGCCAGTATTGCGCGAGCGGCAATGTGTGCACGTAGACGAGGTGGAGTACCGGCGTTAATCCGAAGAACTTGAGCGATACCAAATCCGCGGCCACCGCACTGGATAGGCTCGTCATCCAGACAAGCGGGGAAAAGTTATGGTACACCTCTTCCAAAACGAACATCGTCCCCGCCATGGGAGCGTTGAACGCCGCGGACAATCCCGCTGACGCCCCCGCCGCAATCATGACGCGCCGATCAGCATCCGACTTTCCCCGCACATCCGCGAACCCTTGCCCCACTGCCGCGCCAAGCTGAATGGATGGCCCTTCACGTCCCAGGAACAAGCCACTCCCAATACTAAGCACGCCCGCGATGAACTTACGCCAGAGAATGGCCCACCAGTTGAAGTCCATGTCGCCGTGCAGCTGCCCCTCAATCTGCGGAATCCCAGAGCCACTGATATTGGGTTGTTGTTTGAGCAAGAATGCAACAAATAGCCCTACAGCAATACTTCCCACAATTAACCCACCAATAATGAGGGGCGATGGGTGCATGTAGAGCCATTTCATCCATTCCAACATCTTTTCAATTAATAGGCGAAATAACGCCACAACAAATCCCGACGCCGCGCCAATCACCAAACCACCCAAGATGAATTTAAGACGCGTTTTATCATGCCGCATGAACTGTCCCCTTCTCGCTCCGAATTTCGTGATGTGTCTGGAGTTCAGTATAACACGCGAGGTAAAAGATGATTCCGGTCGCTGTTACAAGTTTAACTACCCTGCATACCGGTACAAATGGCAGTATGGACGTCCGTGCCATTCCCAGTATTCGTGCTCGGAGTTGGTCGCGTGGTTATCCAGTGTCATCGCATCACTGCCGTTACAGTTGAGCAGGTGCACGCTATCAATCATGATTCCGGTATGCCCGTATTCTCCTTCCGAGCGGCCACGTTTGCCCCAAACCACGATATCCCCGATTTGCTTCTCGGTGTCATCATTTTCACCTTCCGCAATAAGAACAAACCCGTTCGCCATCAGCCAATCGTGCATTGTCTCGGTGTCGAGCACCTCATCCGCGCTTGGCACACCCGCTGCGAGCAAGGCTGCGTACACGGAACCGCTACAATCAGCCGTGCCATCGCTCCCATCACGTGCACCTTCCATGCTGTACCGTGTACCCTTCGCTTGCAAGCCATACATAAAGTCCAGCGCCGCCTTGATGTCATATGCCATGATGTTACCTCCAAATTTTAATTATTCTCATTGTACAATAATCGCACGCTTTGGGGAAGACGCCTTAGCTGAAGCAACGTCGCTGCCGCTCCTCGCGCTGCATCCGATTGTTGATTGGATGAATAGAAACTCGGAGTTTCCATTACTGGTAAATCACCCTTCATTGAGCAAACGAATCCTCGATAAGACATTCGCGCGAAGCCGCGAATGTCCTGCCTTAAACGGGTTTTACATCCAACCACATTTTCTAAATGCGTCAAATTCAGTTTCGTTTGCGTAATGTATCTCAACAGCATTAAACGCAAGTACGTATTATGTAGTATACTTAGTTAGGAAGGTTCCAAATGAAACGGACTGAATTAATTAAACGTCTAATGACAAAAGGTTGGTGGTTAGCTCGCCACGGTGCCAACCATGACATCTACACAAACGGTCATCAAACCGAACCCATCGAGCGACACCGTGAAATTCCTGAACGTCTTGCTCGGAAAATTATCAGTCGCAATCATCTCTAAGTGATAGTTAGTCAAAGAAGGATTTACGATGAAAAAAAAGTACACCTCCGTAAAAACAGCCTACCCTATTTTAATTACGTATGACAAGGCAAGCGTTCACCCCTACCTTGTCGACATGCCTGACTTCAACAGCAACACGTCCGCTGACACCTTAGTTGCTGCAATTGAGATGGCGCGTAATGCTTTGTCTGAGGAAGGTTTGGCGAAACAAGACTTGGGACTGCCTATTCCCGAACCAAACATGTCAATTCAACCCGGCCCGAACCAAATGATTTCCTACGTGGATATCGATCTGGATCGTTATCGCCGCTTAACGGACTCCCGAACAATCAAGAAAACCCTCACGATTCCCAGTTACCTCAACGAAATTGGGAATGAGCGCGGCATAAACTTTTCACTGCTTTTAACGAATGCTTTGAAGGAAGAATTAGGACTGACACAGAACTAGTCTGACATTCCAAATTCCCTAATCGCGTGATTTGCTGAAGTAACGTCGCTGCCGCTCCTCGCGTTGCATCTGTTCGTCGATTGGTTACATTGAACCTCGGAGGATGTCTCGCAATCCAATCCTCAGTGAACAAAGATTACTCGATAAGACATTCGCGCGGAGCCGCGAATGTCCTGCCTGAAAAGGGTTTTACCTCTCCCAAAAAAGAGGAGTCCACCCCGCCCTACCATCAAATGCCGTAAAACGCAAAAAGACCGTCACTCAATTGAGTGGCGGCCTTTTTGGTTAAAGACGTGATTAGAATGCAAAGTGCTTCAAGTTGTAGAAGCTCTTCTTACCCTTGTACTTAGCAGCGGTGCCAAGCTGGTCTTCAATCCGCATAAGCTGGTTGTACTTCGCAATACGGTCGGTACGGCTCATGGAACCAGTCTTGATCTGACCGGCGTTGGTAGCAACAACCAAGTCAGCAATCGTGGTGTCTTCGGTTTCACCGGAACGGTGGGAAACAACGGCCGTGAAGCCAGCTTCCTTAGCCATTTCGATAGCTTCGAAGGTTTCGGTCAAAGTACCGATCTGGTTAAGCTTGATAAGGATGGAGTTAGAAACGCCCATGTCGATACCCTTCTGCAGGTAGTCGGTGTTCGTTACGAACAGGTCATCACCAACGAGCTGAACCTTGTCACCGAGCTTAGCGGTGATCTTCTGCCAGTCTTCCCAGTTGTTTTCGTCGATAGGGTCTTCGATGGAAACGATTGGGTACTTGTCAACGAAGCTTGCAATCAGGTCGATGAATTCGTCCGTGTTGTAAACCTTTTCTGGGTCACTCCAGCGGAGAACGTAACCGTTCTTTTCGCCGTCCCAGAGTTCGGAGGAAGCAACGTCAAAGGCAAGTGCAACGTCAGTACCAGGCTTGTAGCCAGCCTTCTTGATAGCTTCAACAAGGATTTCGAAGGCTTCTTCGTTGTCCTTAAGGTTAGGTGCAAAACCACCTTCATCACCAACAGAGGTGATGTCGCCCTTTTCCTTCAGGAGAGCCTGAAGTGCGTGGAAGGTTTCGGAACCCATACGGATAGCTTCGTGAACGCTCTTAGCACCAACAGGCATAATCATGAATTCCTGGAAGTCGATGGTGTTCGTGGAGTGTGCACCACCATTGATAACGTTCATCATTGGGGTAGGCAGAACGTAGCTGTTAGGGCCGCCAAGGTATTCGTACAGTGGGAGACCAAGTTCGTCAGCAGCTGCACGGGCAGCAGCAAGGGAAACACCAAGGATAGCGTTTGCACCAAGCTTACCCTTGTTAGGGGTACCATCAAGTTCGATCATGGTTGCGTCGATGAGGCGCTGGTCGGTAACGTCGAGGCCAATAACTGCCTTAGCAATCTTGTCGTTAACGTTAGCAACGGCCTTCAGAACACCCTTACCGCCGAAACGGTCCTTGTCACCGTCACGGAGTTCAACGGCTTCGTGTTCACCGGTAGAAGCACCTGAAGGAACAAGTGCGCGGCCGAAACCGCCATCTTCGGTGTACATTTCAACTTCAACAGTTGGGTTGCCACGAGAGTCGAGGACTTCACGAGCAAAGACATCAGTAATGATAGACATTGTGTGATTTTCTCCTTTATATTCGCCTATTAGGCATTGTTGGGTGGACAAAGCGTTCAACCCCTAGCTCATATTCTAACAAATTAGCGGCGTTAAGCCTATTGTGAACATGAAAGTTAAGCGTTTTATCCGAGAATTTTGTTATTGTCGCTTCATAAGGCTGAGCTGCGACTGGATAGACCGGACGCGCATCAGCCCCACTTGCACAAGAACCTGTCACAGACAGTTTGGAAAAGAGGCCTTCTTTGCCAAACTAGCTGAGAAAATTAGTTCTTGAAGTTAGCAAGTGCAAGGAAGCTTTCTGGATCAAGGGAAGCACCGCCGACGAGACCGCCATCGATGTCTTCCTTGCCCATCAATTCCTTGACGTTAGCAGGCTTTACGGAACCACCGTACTGGATACGTACGTTCGCAGCGGTTTCTTCGTTGTAGAGGGAAGCAACCGTCTTACGGATGTGTGCGCACATTTCCTGTGCCTGGTCAGCAGTAGCGGTCTTACCAGTACCGATAGCCCAGATTGGTTCGTAAGCAATAACGGATGCGGAAACCTGTTCTGCAGTCAAGCCATCAAGGGCAGCCTTGATCTGACCTGCAACCCAGCCTTCAGCTTCGCCAGCTTCACGCTGTTCAAGCGTTTCGCCACAGCAGATGATTGGGAGCATGTTGTTGCGGAAGATAGCCTTAGCCTTCTTGTTGATATCTTCGTCCGTTTCGTGGAAGTATTCACGACGTTCGGAGTGACCAATCACAACATAGTCAACGCCCATTTCGGAGAGCGCCTTAGGACTGGTTTCACCAGTGAAGGCACCTTCGTCTTCGAAGTAGCAGTTTTCTGCAGCAACCTTGAGTTCTTCGTCCTTGGCAAACCAAGTCAAAGCGTTCAGGTCGATTGCAGGTGCTGCAATAACAGTTTCAACGTCGGTACTCTTAGGCAGCTTGCCCTTGAGTGCTTCGACGAATTCCTGGGTTTCCTGGGGGTTCTTGTTGAGCTTCCAGTTACCAGCAATAATTGGGGTACGCATAATATGCTAACTTCCTTTCGAAATATTCCCGTGTGACCGGGAATTAGAGGTTCTTGAGGGTGGCCCCGTTCGGACTAACGGACATGCACGCAAGCGTCCTTCCGTGCATGTCAACGCGTTAGCCCGAACAGTGCTAACTCAAAACTTGCTTTGTGTGATTACTTGTTGGTAATCGCAGCGATACCAGGCAATTCCTTACCTTCGAGGTATTCAAGACTTGCACCACCACCAGTAGAGATGTGGGTAATCTTGTCAGCAAGGCCAAGTTCAACGGCAGCAGCAGTGGAGTCCCCACCACCGATGATCGTTGTTGCGCCTTCAAGCTTGCCAAGTGCGGTCCCAACTTCGAGGGTCCCCTTAGCAAAGTTGCTCATTTCGAACACACCCATTGGTCCGTTCCAAACGACCGTCTTTGCACCCTTCAAGGTTTCCTTGAAGAGTTCAACAGACTTTTCGCCGATATCAAGGGCCATGTAGCCGTCAGGAATGTCACCTTCGACGGTCTTGTGAGGCGCGTCGTTGTTGAATTCCGTTGCGACAACGTTGTCGATAGGCAGAACCAGCTTGTCGCCAGCTTCTTCGATGATCTGCTTAGCAAGATCAATCTTGTCAGCTTCAACGAGGGAGTTACCGATAGAAAGACCCTTAGCAGCGTAGAACGTGTAAGTCATCCCACCACCAACGATAATCTTGTCAGCCTTTTCGATCAGGTTAGAGATAACACCAATCTTGTCGGAAACCTTTGCACCACCCAAGATAGCAACGAATGGGTGCTGTGGGTTTTCAACAGCTTCACCGAGGAACTTGATTTCCTTTTCCATCAAGAAACCAGCAGCTGCTTGTGGCATGTTGGAAGAGATACCAACATTAGAAGCGTGTGCACGGTGAGCGGTACCGAAAGCATCGTTGACGAACAGGTCGCCAAGGCTTGCCCAGTACTTGCCAAGTTCAGGATCGTTCTTGGATTCCTTCTTACCGTCAAGATCTTCGAAACGCGTGTTTTCCATTACGAGAACATCGCCGTCGTTCATCTTGTCGATTGCACCTTCAAGTTCAGCACCACGGGTAGCAGGAACGAAGGTTACAGGCTTGCCAAGAAGTTCGGAAAGGTGTTCTGCAACTGGACGCAGGCTAAGCTTAGCCTTGTCATCTTCGGTCTTGATACGGCCAAGGTGAGAAAGAAGAATTGCCTTACCACCATGTTCGATCACGTACTTGATCGTAGGCAGTGCCGCAACGACACGGTTGTCGTTACCAATAACGCCGTCCTTGATAGGAACATTGAAGTCGACACGGATGAGGACCTTTTTGCCCTTAACATCGAGGTCAGAAACGATGAGTTTTGCCACGAATATTTCCTCCTAGTTTTGCACATGTTGTGCGTCATAGTTTAGCGAATTGCAAATGCAACTCGCTTTTTACTGAAAACATACAAAAAGGGGTAGGGAGTAACCTCCCTCCCCTTTTCGGCAGTGCGGTGTAACTATTGTTCGCTAGTTGTGACTAATAATTAGTCAGCAAGCTTTGCGAAGGCAAGCAGGGTACGAACCATCTGGCAAGTGAAGCCGTATTCGTTATCGTACCAAGCAACCGTCTTAACGAGCTGGTAGTCACCGGCGGTCGTTACTTCGGTCTGAGTTGGGTCGAAGATTGAACCGTATGTGGTACCTACGATATCGGAAGAAACGATTTCATCAGCGTTGTAGCCGAATGAAGGGTTGTTTTCCGTAGCCTTGCGAAGGGTTTCGTTAACTTCGTCAGCGGTAACCTTCTTGCCAAGGATAGAAACAAGTTCGGTAAGGGAACCATCAGGAACACCAACACGCTGTGCGTGACCCTGAAGCTTACCAACGAGTTCTGGGATAACAAGACCGATAGCCTTAGCAGCACCAGTCGTGTGAGGAATGGTGTTGTAAGCAGCGGAACGTGCAGCGCGCTTGTTGCCACCACGTACAGGGGCGTCAAGAAGCTTCTGTGTACCAGTGTAGGCGTGAACGGTGGTCATGGTACCAACTTCGATACCGTAAGCTTCGTTCAAGAAGTATGCCATTGGTGCAAGACAGTTGGTCGTGCAAGAACCAGCGGATACGATGCGGTCTTCGGAAGTAAGACTTTCGTGGTTAACGTTGTAAACGATGGTCTTGATCTTACCAGCAGGAGCTGAGATCAGAACACGCTTTGCGCCAGCGTTGATGTGAGCCTGAGCCTTCTCTTCAGAGGTGTAGAAGCCGGTGCATTCGAGAACGTAGTCAACGCCGTCGTTCTTAACCCAAGGAATGTTGTTTGCGTCTGCTTCAGCGTAAACAGGGTATTCCTTACCGTCAACGATGATGGAGTTGTCGGTAGCGGAGATTTCACCAGGGAAAGTACCGTGAGTGGAATCGTACTTGAGAAGGTGTGCAAGCATTGCAGGTGTGGTCAAGTCGTTGATTGCAACAACTTCGATTTCACTGCTCTTTGCACCAAGTTCGTGGATACGACGGAAAGCCAAACGGCCAATACGGCCGAAACCGTTGATACCAATCTTAACAGTCATGCTAAAATTTCCTCCTTTAGGAAATGAGAAGTTTTATTTTAACGGGTTCCCCCGGTTAAAATCGAGTTAGCTGCACCGGCATCCGTGACTAACCACGTCTGCTTCGGTGCGTGTCGCATGTACGCCTCAATTGCCTTGGCCTTACTTCGACCACCTGCAATTGCAAAGACGAACGGAATTTGATCAAGGTCCCTAATCCTCAAACCGATTTTCGGAATCTTGTACACCACCTGTCCCTCTGAATCGAAGAACGTGCCAAACGCTTCCGCGACGGCGTGATGTTCTTGAAGCATCATCTGAATCTCGCTCGCCATGTTCCGACGTCGCGCCATTGATAATGCTTCCCCTACACTATGAATCACTACGGAACTCTTGTCAATCAGTTCCAAGACTTCCTTAACACTTGGTTCTTTTAATAGGGGTTGATAGGTCTCCTCGCTGACGTTTTCGGGGATATAAAGCACCCGATAACTGCCACCAGTTGACTGTGCCATCGCCGCTGCGACGGAGTTTGCTTGAATGTCGACCGTCTCACCGACACCCCCGCGCGCTGGAACAAACACCAGCTCACGTCCCGTTGACATCTGGTAATTAAATTGGCGAGCCGCTCTTGCAAGCGTCGTGCCCCCCATTACCCCAACAACCTGCTTGCCCATCGGTAGCAATAATTGCATGGTGCGTGCCAACGTCTTACCCATATCGTCGAGAACCCGACTGCTTTGATCTGCATCACCCGACACGATTAAGCAGTGGTCAATTCCCAAACGCTGAGCAAGTGCCTTCTCGTCAGAACGAATCCCTAAAAGCTGATTCATGAACCCATCCATGCTCTTAAAGACGCTCCGCCCGTTCGCGGTTAAAACGACCCCGCTCCGGGAACTCTCGAGAAGTCCCTGTTTGCGGAGGAAATCAATTTCCGTCCGCAACGTTCGTTCAGTTGTATGCATTTGGTCAGCAAGTGCGCGACGTCCAACCGGTTCCATCCAGCCCACATATTGCAGAATCTGGTAACGCTTTGTGGCGACTGCCAGCATGTCTGGTGCTATGGCTTCGATCCAGGCGAATTCAGATTGCATGTGTGATTCCTTCTTTGTGGGACGTTTTATGGCCAACAGGTGCAAAATGTGACCCATCGACTGTAAAAAATTTTGGGTCCCAGAATATTTCATCCATCGCCCTTACCAACGATATTTATTATAACAATCCCGAGCCACTCAATGCAAGGCACAAGGCGGATTGTCCACGGAAAAATCACCGAAAATTCGGATTATGGAAGTTTAAAACGGGTTAGTCTTAAATTCATTCGTCTTTTACACGCATATCGCGCGAACTTTGGCGATTCCGTTCGTCCCCTTATTCGGATAATGTCTCATATTTATCTAATGTTTTTCAGTAATCCCCAAACATCAGGTTTTGCTGGTAACTCCAAGCAAAAAACAAATAGCAGACACAACGAAAATAGAACGACGCCTCTACCTGAAAAAAACGCAAGAACTCAGCGTGCCCTACGCGGGTATACTCCTACTGAGGTAGACAAGCAAATAATTAAAGCTTGTCTGCCGAGGAAGGAGTTTTTTTATGGGCCGA